>DUDS01000015.1 GCA_004769085.1 Candidatus Melainabacteria bacterium SSGW_16 | reverse complement strand
ATTGTTTGCAGGAGTCTTGGTTTTCTGGGATTTTCTTCAAATTTTTTCCTTAAGTAACCAATGTGAATATCTACAGTTCTTGTCTGACCATATTGTGACCAGCCCCATACATCATTTAACAGTTCATTTCTTGAAAAAACTTTATTTGGGCATTGCGCTAATGCATAAAGCAGCTGGAATTCTTTATGTGTTAATTCTTTTGTTTCCCCTTTGTGTCTAACTTTTCTTCTTTCAAGATCAATTTCCAAATCTCGTATCATTATTTTTTTATTTGCAAGCTCTGTCTGATTTTTCTTAAGTTGTACCTCAATTCTTACTAGAAGTTCTTTGGTTTGAAGTGGTTTTCTAATATAATCTTGGGCTCCTAGCTCTAATCCGATAACTGCGTCAATTTCTGAAGTCCTATTGGTTAAAAAAATGATAGGACTCTTAAATCCTTCTGCTCTAAGTGACTTACATACTGAGAAACCATCCAGTTCTGGTAAGTTGGCCTCAAGAACTATAAGATCAGGCGTTTCCTTTAAGGCAACATCAAGACCTTCTTTGCCGGTCTTTGCAGATATTAGATTATATCCGTTTCTTAATAAGGTTCCATGCATCTGTGCATGTACCGAATCGTCCTCATCAACGATAAGTATAGTTTTTTCCATAGCTTATTACTTGCCTTTCATTGTACTACAGTTTTATGAAAGTTCAAGCATTAGTAAGAAGGGTGTGAATGTAAAATTTTGTTTTGTCTTTAAGTAAGTTTTCAATTTTGAAGTTAACCTTGATTTTCATTCACTAAAGCTTGACTCAGGTTGAATTTTGAAAATTTGTTCCTTAGATATTTGCCCATTATGAAATGTAAGATTTTTGAATTGTTAACAGTTACTGACAATATCTTTTAATCTTCATACAAACATTAAGCCAGTTTTTGCAGTTTTTATACCTTATCTGATTAATAAGTTTTTTAATGTTAATCAAGTAGAAATTTCGCAATTAGAGGAATATAAAAAAGTCCAAACAGTGTACTTAAAAAAACTGCAAGTGAAGCTTTTTCAGGTTGGGCCTTTAGATCTGTTGCAAATGCAACTGTATTTGCTGCAAGCGGGACTATTGAAATTAGAATCATTATTTTATACACGTCGAAATTAAATAAATGCAGCCATGAATTATCAGTAAAAATTACAAGTAGTGTGATTAAAGGCCATGCAATAAATTTTGAAATAAAAGTACTGGCTAAAAATTTCAGATCAAATCTGTAGCTTTTCATATCTGCAAGCCCAAGTCCAATCAGCATCATTCCAAGAACAGAATAAGCTCCTACAAAATTTCCGCCAAAACATATCAAGCATTTACTCAGTTTTATGTCTGCAAAATTTATAAAAACAGCAATAAAAAAAGCATAAATTGTCGGGAGTTTTAGCAGTTTGTAAAATGCTTCTTTTATTGTGTGATTTCCTTTTGCAACAATAAAATAGCCCAATGAATTTTCATATAATGTAAAACCAAGTATGCATAATACAACTATTCCAAGAAATTCTTCTCCGAAAAGCTCAATTGCCACAGGGATACCAAAATACCCGGTATTTGCAGAACCTGCCGTAAATGCCAGAATATTTCTGGTCGAATCTTTAAACAGTCTTCCGCCGATAAAATAAAAAATCAGGCACATAAGAGAACATATAATGAAAAATATTACAGGAAGGAGAAGAAGCCCTGGCTTAATTTCCATAGTGACAATACTGTTAAAAATCACAAAAGGAGCAATTATATAAATTAATATTGGAGCAACTGTTTCTTTTTTTGCATTTAATTTTTTTCCTGCAAAATAGCCTAATGCAATTAACGCATATAAAGGAATAATTCTTAAAAACAGTGAAAAAAATAAATCCATATAGTTTCAAATCTTGTCTACGCTAATTTTATAGTGTCATTGCTTAGCTAATGTAATACTTCTAAATCAATGATCTACAAGGTAAGATTTTATCCGATTTATTCGGTAAAATCTTAATATCATTGCATGAGTTTTCTAATAGATGGATGTTGGAAAGCCTGCGAAGCGAATTATGAGCGAGCAGGCGGTAGGTAAAAACTCTATAGCTTAGTATATTTTATTGTTAAATTTATGAGCAAGACTTATACAAACCATCCACTTACTGACATATATCTAAAATGTGTACGGAGTCATAAAGAACCTTATTGTGCTGATGTTTTTGGAAAAGAGATAATTGTTTATCCAAATGTAATGTCTCCAAGATATGACAGATCTTCCAGATTTCACATATTAAATATGCCTGATCAAAAAGGTAAAAGTGTTTTAGAAATTGGCTGTGGATGTGGCGTAATAGGACTTTTTGCTGCATTCCAGAAGGCAAAAAAAATAACTGCTGTTGATATTAATGCTTATGCGCTTGAAAATACAAAAGAAAATTTTAAAAAATTCAATATTAAAAATGTAAAGGTTTTTTATTCAGATCTTTTCAGTAATGTAAAAGAGACATTCGATACCATTACTTTTGCCCTGCCATATTATGGAACAGAACCAAAAGATATTCTGGAGCATGGTATCTCAGATCATAATTACAAAACACTTCGAAGGCTTATGAAAGAATCTCCGCAATATCTGAGAAAAAATGGTCAGGTTATTTTAGGATTTTCTGACTGGTCTGATACTGAGCTGCTTGATGAACTTATAGAAGAAAATAATTATAAATTAATTGACAGGAGAGAAGAAACAGCAAATGGCTGGACTGCTTATTTATATATTTTGGAAATGAAAAAATATGGGATGGATTTGGACCCAAGGAGACTCGAACTCCTGACCTCCTGGATGCAAACCAGGCGCTCTACCAACTGAGCTATGAGCCCGTATCTTTCTGTATTATCGCTCCGCGATTTCAAGAAATCGCTTCGCTCTTATATGCCTCCTTTATTTGACGCTACGGTTTTTCGCATAAGGAAAAACCTTCGCTTGTATTTTACTAGAACGGCTTTACTAAAGAAACCAGTAACAAAAGAATCAAATCAATTATAACTGATTTAGATAAATAGCTCGTGAAAGCCTTTTATGCTGTAAATATCTTCTTCAATAACAGGAGAAAACACAAGACATGTTTTTACAACGTTCTTTTCACTTAAAGCCTTTACTAAATCGGATATCTCAGATAATTCCTTTACTTTCCCATTTTTTTGTTTTATGAAAATTGCTTTACTTGTTTTACCATTTTTAATTTGATAAGGTTCATATGGCTTTGATGAAGACTGTTCTATACCAACATAATACTTGGCTTCAAATCCTTTATGGATTGCAATTTGTTTTATTTTTTCTTCTATCTCTTTTACCTGTTCAGAGTTTATATCCGGACGAAATTCAAGGGATTTAAACAATTTCCTATAAATATAACTTCTGGAAAGATCCTTGAGAATTTTATCAGTTTTCTGATCTGATGCAAGGATATGAAAATTTGAAATAACTGAATAATCATCAACTTGCAAATATAAATCAATATCAAAGTTTTTTAAGTCATTTTTATCCAGTGAAAGCCAGTTATTAACAGGCTGGAAAATATTGTTTGGTTTTGTCTCTTTAATTCTTTGAAAAATCTTTCTCAGCATAAAATCACAAGCCAGATTTTTTTTATGCTGATAGATCTGCTGATACATGGAGTACCTGGCCTGTAAATAATGAATAACTGGATCAAGTCCAACACTTTCCCTGAGTACAAGACAATCTGAATCAATATCAAGTGAAGAAATTATTCTTTCAGAACCAGTAAGACCATAAGGAACACCGACATAATATGAATCTCTGTGCAGATAATCCAGTCTGTCACAGTCTATGTAGCTTGAAATAAGCTGACAGATAAATTTTGGATTTGTCTTATATTCAAGTATTTGTGAAATAGAGCTTGGCAGGTCTTTATTTTGGTTTTTTAAGATCCTATTTATGTTAGTTTCACCCTGAATTATTTTTTTTGTAATGTCTTCATGAGTAAAATTAGTAATTTTTTCAGAGGTATGACTGAATGGTCCATGTCCTACATCATGTAATAATGCTGAGACCATGATTTCTGACTTGTAATTTTCTATTTGTGGGTAATAATTAATCAGATGAGCTATCATTTTTCGTGCCACAAAAAATGCCCCGAGGCTATGACCAAAACGGGTATGTTCAGCACCGTGAAAAGTGTAAGATGCTGTACCCATTTGACGTATTCTTCTTAATCTCTGAAATTCCTCAGTATCAATGAGCTGAGCAATGAGATTTTCAGCCTCATCTTTAAGATTTAGCTGAATAGGCCCATGTATTGGATCTAAATATGTTCTTTGTTTAAAACTAGTAGCCGTATTCATCATAAAAAATCATTTTAAAAAAAGGATATGTGTAATATTATATGGATATGCAGAAAATAAAACTATTATTATTTTTTCTCATATTTCTATTAACAATAAATGCTGGTTATGCATTTTCAAACTGCCAGTTTAAATATGATAGTGATAAAAGATCACTGCCGGAGTTAAGAGGCATGTGTAATGTCTGCCATTTTAGCCCAAATGGAGCTGGACCACAAAATGAATTTGGCAGAGCCTTTAAAGGAGCTGGTTTTAAAATTACTGATCAACTTGTAAAACAGTTTCCTGAATTTTTTAAACAGCCTGAAGATAACTCACAAAATAGTCCTGGTACTGAAGAACCACTAAGTCCAAGTATTACACGGATAAAACCTCCTAAAGTAAAAATAGGTTCAATGATTGCATTAAAGATTCAGGGAAAAAATTTTATTGAAGGTGCAAAAGCTTTAATTGATAATAATGAAACACTCACCACATTTAAATCAAACATTTTACTTATAGTGAATTTTGTTTTTAATGCAGCGGGAATACATGAAATTAAGGTTCAAAATCCTGATGGATCTGAATCAAATACAGTTAAGATTAAAGTTAAGGATACAACTAAGAATAAGTAGTTTACGAGTGCTGTGGATTTATAGGAATAGGTCCTGATTCCTGTCTTTGCTTTTCTTTGTCCTGGTCTGCCGGTTCATCTGTACTTCCGGAATCCTGGATAAATTTGTCCAGGATTTGTTCCTTTATAAAGGAACAGCCTGTACTAAATACTGTTAAAAACAAAATTATAAAAACTAATACACAATTTTTTATCATGTTAGGTATTTTAACTTGGTATATCAGGCTTGTACAAGAGGTTTGTTAACTCTTCTCCACGAAGAAGATGTTTTTGTATTAAATCATCAATATTTTCCTCTTTAAAACCACAGTACACTGTACCTTCAGGCCAAACTACTACATTAGGTCCTTTTCCACAAAGACCCAGACAAACCACCCTGGAGGGTCTATAGGTCTTTTTTAAGTTTAATTCTTTTATCTTTATTTTCAGAGCCTCAAATATTTTGTCACTGCCCTGATTTTTACAGGTTTCATTTATACATACGAGAATATGTTTTTTAAATGGAATGTTATGATTCATTATCTTTTAATCTTTTTTCTATTACTTTTATGTAAGTGTCAATATTATACTCTGCTACTAGAGTATCCAGTACTTTTTTAGACTGGGTATTTATAACAAGTACAATACCACTGAATCTCTGGGATTTATAAATATTTTCAATCCCAAGTGCTTTTCCAACAGCTCTGGAATTCCTGGATGTAAAAGGGTTTGACAGATCATGTTTAAGGAAAACAACATCCGGATTTTGAGAATAATCAGACTCAAGTTTTTTTATTACAGGTTCAATATGTTTACAGCTCTCGCAATGTTTGTGGTAAACATCAAGAATGATAATTTTTGATGTTTGAACTCTCTTTACGATGTTTTGAATTTCTTCTTCAGAGATTTTTTTAAAACCAATAATAGAACATCCAGAGAGTGACATTGATAAAATAAAAACTGAAATTAAAAATAATATTCTTTTCATGATATATGCCTCTTTAATGAAGATAACGAAGGAATATTTTAACTTATTTCATTAGTAAAGGCATTTTATATGATATTTAGATGCTATTTGGATGCAATTTTATACTGAAATAAAATATATCAAAATTTGTCTCATAACATACAATGTAAATAATGCTAAATGAATTAAGTACAATTATTTCAAATTTTGAGCACTCAGTTTCAGAATTTCTAAAAGTAAACCAGGGGCTACCGTTACCTTTACTGATTTTATTTGCTTTTGGAGGAGGATTGTCGGCTAGCTTAACTCCTTGTGTAGTTCCAATGATTCCGCTTTATTTAAGTTATATAGGTGCGACAAAAATAACTTCCAAAAGGGATGCAATCGGAAAGTCTTTAATGTTCTGTCTTGGGTCTGCAGTTGTTTTTTCTGCCTTGGGTCTTTTTGCCTCATTTACAAGTTTTGTAATGATTGAATATAAAGGATATGTGAATATTGTCATTGGTATTTTTATTTTATTTATGTGCCTGCTTGTACTTGAAATTGTGCATTTACCCTTGCCCCAGTTTGTAAAAAATATTCCTCATGGTAGTCCGTTTTTTGTAGGAATTGCATTTTCGCTTGTAAGTTCTCCCTGCGCAAGCCCGATATTATTTGCCATACTGGCAATGGCTAGTGCAGCAGGCTCAGCAATTGGTGGAGCGCTTATTATGTTTGCTTATTCAGTAGGTTACACAGGAGTTATTTTTCTGACCAGTGTGTTTGCCGGACTTGCTAAGCAGCTTGATTTCTTCAAGAAGCATACAAAAATTGTGACTGTAGTGAGCAGTATTATAATGGCATTGCTTGGTGCCTTTTATTTATATTTAGGAATTAATTGGTTTATTAACTAGATTAGTATTCTGTTTTTCTTCAGATTTTTAATTAGTTCATCAAGCTGGTATTTAAATTCTTTCTGATTTTCTTCCGGAATCTGGTATAAAAATGTAAGGCTAAATAGTGATAACTCATAAGAGTACCCCTCCTTGCAAAGATCCAGGAAATCTAAAGTGCTTTGTGACAGTTCAAAAACTCTTACGGTTAGATCTTTTGTATCCCTGTAAAGAATTACATTTGTAGAAGATTTTTGTATTTTTTTCAGGGACTGATTGTTTTCTAGCATTTCTGTAATAAGTGGTATTGGGTAGTTAAAAGAACATATTTTACTTGCAGGATTGAGATGCAAGACGCCTTTTTCTCTTTTACCATTTAAATTTGTTTCCATTTCAGATACCTCAAGTTCAACCCACTCATATCTGGTAAGCTCAGATATAAAAGGATATTTTTTTATAATAGGTTTTTGTTTTTGGAGATATTCAGGTAGTTTTTCTCCCACCATATGAAGCAGTGGGGAATCAGGTGGGTGTGCCTGTACATATTCTGATAAAAGAGATTTCCATTTATTTCCAATTAGTTTTTTAGTCAGTGGATAAATTCTTGATATAACATCTGTAAATGATGTTTTGACCAAACCCCGGTAAACACTGATTCTTTTTATTGCTTCTTTTGGTAGTTCTTTTGCTGCTCTGATTTTATTTCTCTTGTTCCATACTGAGTTAAATAAAATCAAATCTTTTATGATCTTTTCTTTTTCTTTTAATTTTTTAACTGACATTAAGGTTTCTACCTACCGCCCTCCTTGCTCATTCTTCGCTTGTCGGGCTTTGCAAGGTGCTTACAGTCTGCTATTCCTAACATTCTACAGGTTTTGCTCCGCCTTGGGCGGACCAAAACCTTTCATTACAAGTAAGTTAACTATAAAATTATAACTGTTAAGTAAGTAGTAATGCATTAAGCTGCCCTTTTTTTTGTGGATTTGGTTATTGATCTAATCATTTTAATTTCATCCAGGAGTTCTTTAAAATGTGGGAAATTAAAGTCCCTCTCCAGGAGTATTGCTTTTGGTGAACACCTTTTAAGCAGTTCTCTGAACAAATTATAAACATTTTTAACTATAGATTCTCCATGAGTATCAATTATTATTTTTCCTGTATTTAAATGCCCTGCAATATGAACCTGAACTACCCGATCCAGTGGTAAGCTATCCAGGAACTTTACCGCATCATATTTGTGGTTTCTACTGTTTACATAAACGTTATTAATATCAAGGAGAAAGCCACAATCAGCAAGTTCAAGGACTTCTGTTATAAAATCAGCTTCATTCATGCTTTGTTTTTCAAGAAGCATGTAATATGAAGGGTTTTCAATTAAAAAAGGTATCTGAAAAATATCCTGAATTTTTTTAATCCTGTCTGCTACATGCTTTGCAGTGGGTTTATTAAATGGCAGAGGAATTAAGTCATGAATATAGGTTTTGTCCACATAGTTAAAACACAAATGATCGCTGTACCATGGTGGATTAATGATTTTGAAAAGTTTTTTAACATTCTCTATAAGGAATGGATCAAATGGATCAGTACCTCCAATCGATAAATTAAGTCCGTGTGGGATTACAGGGAAAAACTTTTTTACATTTAAAAGCCTTTCAAATATTTGTCCTCCGCGACACATATAATTTTCAGGAGCAATTTCAAGCCAGTCAATTTTATCTCTGTGTTTAATGATATCTTTGTAAAGTTCTCTTCTAAGTCCAAGTCCTACTCCGAAGTATGGAAGTTTTTTTATCATTTTTGGGAAGATTCTTCTCATAATTTATTCTTTATATTCAAACCGTCGCCGCCGCACTCATCTTCACCGCAGTTTTTTTCTGTATTATTTGATCTTACGTGGATGAAAATTTCTTTTAATGTGAATAAAATAACAGTTGATAACTTTTTAATTTTTCTAGTCATACAAACGATTAAATCCTAGCATTATTCCAGTACATGCTAACTAATTATAGATAATTAATTTTGCAAAAAGCACGGCATAGCATTTATTCTCCGAATGCCCTGACGGGGACCCGTTAGTTCTTGGGCGGAGGGGCTGAGGAGAAAAATGCGGAGCGCAAGATGCTTTTTGCACTTATATTTATTTTCCAATCACTTGTTTTCTCGGATCAATTTCTTTTCTTAGGATTTCTAATTCTTTTTGTGTTGGTTCTTTTGTTACAGGAAATTTGCTATCTACAATTTTTAGTTTAAAAGAGCATCTGTTTTGAACATCTTCAAAAGTTACTCCTGGATGAAGGCTTTCCACTTGCATTTCTTTAGTTTCTTTATCAAAGCCTAAAATACAAAAGTCAGTGATTACTTTAAATGGACCTGCATTAGGCGGGAGTCCGGCCTTTTCCCTGGCCCCTGCTCCTGTTAAGTATCCTGGTGTTGTGAGAAAATCCAGCTTCTCAACAAATTTGTGCTTGTCCATTTTCATTATGATTATTGTGTTCCAGCAAAGTGAGGCAAGGTCATTTGCACCTCCGCTGCCTGGCAGCCTTACTTTTGGTTTGTCATAATTTCCTATTATTGTAGAGTTTAAATTACCATATTTGTCTATTTGTGCACCACCAAGAAATGCATAATCTACCATTCCTCTCGCACAGGTTTCCATAATTTCCGGCATACTTGTTGCAACCAGGCTTTTATGATGAGTCCTGGAATCTCCTACAGACATTGGTAGTGCCGGAAGAAGTGGTGCAATTCCACCAGCTTCAAACATTAATAAAAGATTTGTGGCATGTGTTTTTTGTGCAAGCATTGCTGCAAGCATTGGGAGTCCAGTGCCTACAACAGCAGTTTTATTGTCTTCAAGCACTCTGCTTGCAGCACAGATCATAAATTCAATCATATTAGGTGGTGAGGTGTTAGTCTGAGATGATTCTTTTACTTCTTTTTTTTCAACAAGCTCTATTGATTTTAATTCTGCAAGCCTTTTCTTTCCACCACATCGTTCAATATATTCATTCCAGTCTTTTACACCATAGATGTATTTATCCATAAACTTTTCAAGCTGTGCAGGATCTTTTTCTGCTTCATTCCATTCATTTAAATGCTCAATATCCAGATAGTATTTCCCAGGCATATTCCCAGGATAAGAACCGTAAGGGATTTGTACTACTGCATCAACATAGTAGTAAGGGATTATTGTCCTTTCAGGGGTTGCTCTTATTTGCTCTGTGGGAATTATTTCTTCTGTGGTGATAATTAATTTTCTTGAAGCTCTTGCAAGATCGCTATCCGAAACTGTAATCCCGTCTATCTGGCAGTTACCGTATTCGTCAGATCTTGGAACATGAATTATTGAAATATCAGGGTAGCAGGCAGGTACAAGTGCATATGTTCCTCCTGTGAATGGGCAGCTGTATTCAATTGCTCTGCTGTGTTTAATTGTTTCAGTCCCAAGCATTGTTCTTACCGGCAGGAATGGAATACCCATGCTGGCTGCTTTGTATCTCCATGCTAATGTAGCATTTGTCCATTCAGTTACCTGAACCTTTCCTTCCTGAAAAGCTCTTCTGTAATTTGGTGATAGTCCGAGCAGTTCAACCCCAACAACGTATGCTGCATCGATTTTATCTATGCATTCCCCGGCAAATAAAATCTGTCCGTCATGCGTAGCAGTATGACCGGCTAATGTAAGATGCTTTTTCTTTTGTCTGACAATTTCATGAAGTGCACATGATGGAATCCTGTCCATTCCAAAACCACCTATGCCAAGATAATCGCCATCTTTTATAAATTTATTTATGGCTGATTTTATATCCATGATTTTATTAGTCATGGCTCTGGATTTTTTCAGATTAATTTGTCTGAACTCATCTGGTGTTATAAATCCCAGAAGCTCGCGGACTTGTTTTGTTGTACCTAATGTCATTTGTTGTTTGGATTTTCGCCTGTTGGAACAGGATATTTTAAGGCTGGTCTTGGCAGACTAAATATATCTGTAACTCTGCAGTATTCTGTTCCGCCAAGTCTTCCAACTGGTTTTAAATTACTTAAAATAATTTTACCATCCTTATAAACATCTTCTCTTGCATGAAAATAAACCACCTCGCCAATTACAATACTTCCTGCGCCTGGGTTTTTACCTAACTCAACAATTTGAATTAGCTTGCACTCCATGTTTACTTTTGCCTCTTTTACTAAATATGGTTTTACTATTGTGCTTGGAACCGGAGTAAGACCGGACTCTTTAAACTCATCTATTTCAGGAGGGTATTCTGCTGAACACTGATTCATTTTATCTGCAAATTCTTCAGAAACAATATTAACTACAAATTCCTTTGTAGCTTTTATATTTTTTAATGTATCTTTTTCCTGTCCATCAGAACTTCTGATTACCGGACAAAAAAGTACTGCCATTGGATCTGAACATACACCATTAAAAAAACTAAAAGGAGCAAGGTTCTTTGCTCCACTGGTACTTATTGTGGAAATAAAACCAATTGGTCGCGGGACAATTGAACCTATAAGAAGTTTGTATCTGTCCTGAAACGGAATCTCTTTTGTATTTATCGATATTTTCTTTTCAGACATAGTTATCATTTTATCTTAAAGCATATAATTGCGGTACACTGTCAATGACGCATGCAGCTTATGATTTTTAAAAAAGATAAATTAAGCCACTTTGATTATGTCTCAACAGGGGAATTTTTCCTGGCTTTGTTTCTGATGTTTATTACAACATTATTTTCATTTATAGCTGTACCCTTTTACTTGAGTAAATTACTATCTTCCAAGGTTGCATTTTTTAATTCGCACTATTTTGGGATCTTCGTATTTTTTATTTCTTCATTTCTGATATTTTTTATAATTTATTATTTTTCATGTAAGAGAAAAAATAAAACGTTAAAAGAAGGATTGTTTTTACATCCTGTAAACCAAAAAACATATTTAATTTGTTTTGTTGTCGGGATTGTTATATCTTTAGTATCTTTGCCTGTAATTTTTAAATTTGCGCCTAAGGAGTTCTATGCAATGGATATTGCAAAAACAAAAGAAGGAATGATTTATCTTTTTACATGTGCACTGTTTGCGCCCGTTTTTGAGGAAATCTTTCACAGAGGTTTTATGTTTCCATTTTTGCAGAGTAAAATAAACAGTTTTTGGGGGATTGTTCTCACGTCTTTATTTTTTGGGTTATCGCACTTTATGAATATTGGAAATGCTTTTGTGCTTTTATTATTGTTTGTCTTTTACGGATTTGTTTTAACTTTTATAAGATATAAAACTAACTCACTTATCCCGCCAATAGTAGTCCACTTTATTCACAATGTTACTTTAATAATCAGCTTTTTGATCGCAAGTAGTAAGTAAAAGCTTAGTTTTTTAATAATTCTCTTGCAATAACCATTCTCTGTATTTCACTGGTTCCTTCACCAATTTCACAAAGTTTTGCATCTCTTAAAAATCTTTCAACAGGGAATTCTCTTATATAGCCATACCCACCATGTATCTGAATAGCTTTGTTACATACTCTCATTGCCATTTCTGATGAAAAAAGTTTTGCAATTGATGCTTCTAATGTATATGGTTTTCCTTCAGATGCAAGCGTTGCTGCTCTGTAGATTAGTAATCTTGCCGCATCTATATCCACTTTCATATCAGCAAGCATAAATCTTATTACCTCATGATCTTTTAGGAGTTTCCCAAACGTTTCTCTCTGGTTTATATATTTTATCGTTTCATCCAGTGCTGCCTGTGCAAGTCCTATTGAAAGAGCGCCGATCCCAATTCTTCCTCTGTCAAGAATCATTAATGTGTTAATAAACCCCTGGTTTAATTCTCCAAGCCTTCTTGAATCCGGGATTTCCACATCTTCAAGAATTAGTTCGCTGGTGTCTGAAGATCTCATCCCCATTTTTTCAAGTTTTTTTCCTGCTTTAAAACCTTTGTCTCCTTTTTCAAGGATAAATGCTGTAATGCCTTTTTGTTTTCTTCCAGGATCTGTTACGGCTAATATCACAAAAGTTTCGCCCACAGAAGCATTTGTAATAAACATTTTTGTACCGTTTAAAATCCAGTTATTTCCTTTTTTAATTGCTTTAGTTTTCATCCCTGCGGCATCTGATCCTGATCCTGGCTCTGTCAGTCCCCATCCGCCAAGTTTTTTTCCACTGGCAAGATCACCAAGATATTTTTTCTTTTGCTCTTCACTGCCAAATCTTGAAATATGACCACAACCAAGTCCATTATGCGCAGCTACAGTAAGAGCAAGAGAACCGTCACCTCTTGCAAGTTCTTCTATTACTACTGCAATTGAAACAGGATCCAGTTCGGATCCTCCATATTTATTTTCAACAGCCATACCTAAGATGCCGAGACTGGCTAATTTTTTTATAGTGTCGATAGGGACTTCTTCACTTTCGTCCCAGTCTTTTGCTTTAGGAACCACCTCTTTTATTACAAAGTCCCGAATAGTCTGTTGAAGCAGAAACTGATCCTCATTAAGAGAGAAATTCATTTTGTCTTGTTTTATTTCAGTAGTGGTACTCATGAAATTGATAATAATATTATCATCTGTGATACTTTATATAGTTGGTAAAATTAAATAACTTCTGATACATCCTTATAGTGTCATATAATCTTAAGGGAAATTGTTTATAACAAATATGGAAACTCTAGCTGTTGAAATTGATACAAAGGCCCCTTCGTTTAAGGAAAACTATGCTTCTCTTGAAGAACAGATTTCTGAGTTAAAAGCAAAAACAGAAATAGTAAAACAGGGTGGTGGGCCTGAAGCAGTAAAAAAGCACAAAGACAGAGAAAAACTTTTAGCTAGAGAAAGAATTGAGAAGCTTATAGATGAAAACACAAAGTTCCTTGAGTTCAGCACACTGGCAGCAATAGATCTTTATAACAATGATGCTCCGTCTGCCGGAATAATTACAGGAATTGGAATTGTTCATGGAAGAGAAATAGTAATTATTGCAAATGACGCTACGGTAAAAGGTGGGACATACTACCCGATTACTGTGAAAAAACATCTACGTGCCCAGGAAATTGCAATGGAAAATCATTTGCCTTGTATTTATCTTGTGGATTCCGGAGGTGCCTTTTTGCCACTCCAGTCAGAAGTGTTTCCTGACAGGGATCATTTCGGTCGTATTTTTTATAATCAGGCTAGAATGTCAGCATCAGGGATTCCTCAGATAGCAGTAGTTATGGGATCCTGTACTGCTGGTGGTGCATATGTTCCTGCAATGAGTGATGAAGCAGTAATAGTCAGGAATCAGGGTACTATTTTCCTTGGTGGTCCTCCGCTTGTAAAAGCTGCAACCGGTGAAGAGGTGAGTGCTGAAGATCTTGGAGGAGCAGATTTACACTGTAAGATCTCTGGTGTTACAGATCATTATGCACAAAATGATGAAGATGCTCTGAATATAACCCGTAGAATTGTAGGGAATTTAAATTTTAAACCTAAAACCTTTCTTGATATTAAAGAATCAAAAGATCCACTCTACGATCCAAAAGAAATATATGGCATTATTCCAAAAGATCCCAGAAGAACATATGATGTCAGGAAAGTTATTGCATGTCTTGTGGATGGCAGTGAATTCCAGGAGTTTAAAGCTCTTTATGGTAAGACAATTGTCTGTGGCTTTGCCAGAATTTTTGGATATCCTGTAGGAATTGTAGCTAATAACGGGATCCTTTTTTCAGAAAGTGCTCTTAAAGCAACTCATTTTATACAACTTTGTAGTCAGAGAGGTATTCCACTTGTTTTCCTTCAGAATATAGTTGGTTTTATGGTTGGGAAGCAGTTTGAAGCAGGTGGTATTGCAAAAGATGGAGCAAAAATGGTGCAGGCAGTTTCATGTGCAGCAGTGCCGAAATTTACAGTTATTATAGGGGGATCACACGGTGCAGGAAACTATGCAATGTGTGGGAGGGCTTATGAACCACGAATGTTGTGGATGTGGCCTAATGCCAGGATTTCAGTAATGGGTGGAGAACAGGCTAGTAATGTTTTGCTTACTGTAAAAAAAGATCAATTGGTCTTTAAAGGTGAATCTCCAATGACAAAAGAAGAAGAAGAAGAATTTAAGCGACCTACTCTTGAAAAATACGCCCAGGAAAGCAGTGCTTATTTTAGTACCAGTAGGCTATGGGATGATGGAATAATTGATCCTGCAGATACAAGGACTGTTCTAGCCAGATGTATCTCTGCATCGTTAAACGGACCTTTCCCCTCTAAAGAAACCCCTGTTTTTAGGATGTAATTATTGAAATGTCAGTAAAAACAGAAATTAAAGATCAAGTTGCTAAGGTTACTCTTAGCAGACCTGAAATTCATAATGCATTTAATGCTGAGATGGTTAGTGAACTTACAAATATTTTCCAAGAGTTTAGCAAAGATAAAAAACTAAGAATTGTAATTCTTTCTGCAGAGGGAAAATCATTCTGTGCTGGCGGTGATCTTAACTGGATGAAGTCAACACTTAAATTTTCTTATGAAGAGAATATAAGTGATGCAAAACAGCTTGCAATCATGTTTAAAGCTATATATGAATGTCCAGTTCCTGTCATTGGGCGGATTCAGGGTACAGCTATTGGCGGTGGAGTTGGTTTAGTTAGTGTATGTGATATGGCTTGTGCATTAGAATCAGCCAAATTTGCTCTTAGTGAAGTTAGAATTGGGCTTCTTCCCGCAGTTATATCCCCATTTGTTTTGAGAAAAATTATTCCAGGTGAAGCCAGGAGATATTTTTTAACTTCTGAAAGATTTGATGCAAATGAAGCCAGAAGAATCGGGCTTATTTCTGAAGTTACAAAAACTATTGAGGAAATGGACTTGAAAATACAAGGATGGATTGATTCTATCCTAAGCGGTGGACCGGAAGCAATAAAAATATGCAAGAAAATGACAGATGAAATTTCTTTTATGGAGCTTGATAAAGCACTTGAAATCACTTCAAAACAAATTGCTGAAAGACGAGTAAGTCAGGAGGGTCAGGAAGGAATGCTTGCTTTTCTTGAAAAGAGAAACCCAAAATGGTAACAAAAAACAATTTACCAAAAAGGGTAAAGATTGTAGAAGTTGGTCCCCGTGATGGACTTCAGAATGAATCTGTCAATGTTTCCACAAAGAACAAAATTGTCTTTATTGAGCTTCTTGCTGCAAGTGGACTAAAAGATATTGAGACAACTTCATTTGTTCATCCAAAAGTGGTACCCCAGCTTTCTGATGCAGAAGATGTACTTAAAGGACTTAGACAATTTGAAAATGTAACATATTCTGCCCTTGTGCCTAATTTAAAAGGACTTCAGAGGGCAATTGATTCTGGTATAAAAAAGATTGCAGTTTTTACTGCCTGCAGTGAAACATTTACAAAAATGAATATAAATATGTCTGTTGATGAGTCGCTGAAAACTTTTAAGGAGGTTACAAAAGTTGCACTGGAAAACAAAATTTCTGTAAGAGGATATGTTTCCACCTGTTTTGTCTGTCCTTATGAAGGTGAAATAAAAAAAGAAAAAGTTCTTTATGTCACAAAAGCATTAATTGATCTGGGGATATATGAAGTTTCAATAGGTGACACTATTGGAGCTGCTGTTCCTACAGATGTATATGAGACTATTAGCTATGTAATTAATCAAATTCCAAAAGAAAAAATTGGACTTCATTTTCACGATACATATGGTACTGCGCTTGCAAATGTAATGAGCGGGCTTGAGCTTGGAATTTCAACATATGACTCTTCTTCAGGTGGTCTTGGTGGTTGCCCATTTGCGCCTGGAGCTTCAGGGAATCTGGCAACAGAAGATCTTGTTTATATGTTAAATAAAATGAAAATTAAAACAGATGTTGATATTAATAAGCTTGTCCAGGCATCCTTATATATGCAAAATATTATTGGTCGTACACTTCCCTGCAAGCAGTTGCAAAGACTTGGTGTAGTAGGACAAATTTTAAATATTTAGTTAATAAGTGAATACTCCTGATACAAAATTAGATATTAAAAGATTCTGGTATGAGGAGCTTGATTCAACAATGGATAAAGCAAAAAGACTTGTTGAATCAGGGCAGGTAAGTAATACTGCATTTGTGGTTGCAGACTATCAAACTGCTGGCAGGGGTAACTATGGCAGAAAATGGGACTCACCAAAAGGTGCAGGAATATATCTTTCAATTATTCACCTTTCTTTGATTGATAAACCTATTACTATCTCAACCCTCTATACAAAAGCATGTGCTGTTGCCTGTGTAGAATCTATTAATGAATTTTGTAACCTTAAAACTTCTATTAAACCTTTAAATGATATATACGCAGGAAACAAAAAACTCGGTGGTATTCTTGTGGAAAGCAAATTAACAAAAAACAAAATATCTGTACTTATAACTGGTATAGGTATTAATGTCTATAAATCAGAATATTTGCTTGACAGGAATACTGTTCAGCCGGTTTCTCTTGAGGAGCTTATGGAAAAAGAGAACTTCAGTAGGTTTTCAAAAGAAAAACTAATAGAGAAAATTGTTAAAAATACGGATGAATGGTATTCAAAAATCTTTTCAGGTGAATATACAGAGGTCCAGCTTAGATGGAATGATTATTGTAAGTCCGTGCTGTTTTGAAAATTATTTGAGCATAATTCTATTTTTGTTTTAATTAAGTTGTCCATTGTAATAAATAAAATTCTTGGGGGTATAAGATCAAAGTCTGTCATTTTGATATTTATATTACCTTTGAAATTTATTAACTCTTTGTCAATTGTGCATATAAGTTTTACTGAGACTTTCCTCGATACTCCATGAAAACTGATATAGCCATCTACAAAGATCTCTTTATTATCATCAACTAATATTGGTTCCTTTATATCAGATGAAAAAGAGAAGTAAGGGTATTTATCATAATTAATTACCCTTCTGAATAATTCCAGTTTGGAAGTAAAATTTGCTTTTAAGTCAAGCTTCCTTAAAAGGAATGTTTTATGCTCCTTATTAACAGATGATTCTATTTGATCCAATTCAATTTGTCCTGTTGCAGGAAGTGATTTTATTTTAAAAGGTATACCAAATTTGGAAAGAGAGTAAGTAATTTTGCTTTTTTCACAATTAAGTCCAATAATACTTCCAGAAGCATGTGAACAGTACAAGCTGCAAATCATTAATATTAAAATTACAATTTTTTTTATCATGGAAGTATAATTGGAGTACTTGAGAGATCTGGGTTTAAGCATATGATAACAGAAAAGATTAATAAGTGATTAGTAATAAAAAAAGCGCAAAGTTTATATTATTTATTTTTCTGCCATTGGTAATTGTTTTTATTATTTTCCTCCTGAGTAAGGAATTTCGTGAACATTTTATAAAGAAGTTTAGTCCATTCAGTGTTTTGTCTTATGCTGATCTGGTTACTTTAAGCAAACCTGTCCAGCATAGTCAGGATTTGTTGTTAAAACTGGATAAGCAATTATCTGTGCCATATATTTTTAACAGAAACCCCTTTGTTGAAAATTATAAATATAACAAATCTTACCTAAGATTATCTCACTGGAATATTGAGAGAGGTATAAATTTAAATGCAATTAAGAACGTGTTTAATAATTCTCGTAACTATTATTATTCATATAGAGGAAATCTGGAAGATGCAAAGCATGGAAGTTTTAAAAAAGAACTGGAAACAATATCAAATAGCGATATTATTGCCATTAATGAATCAGATATTGGAATGTCAAGAACTCAATACAGAAATATTATTTCTGAACTTGCGAAAACTTTGAATTATAATTTTGCATTTGCAACTGAGTTTATAGAATTGAGTCCCATCATTAACATGCATTCTCTGGATCCTAAACGTTATCTTGGTTTGCATGGCAGTGCAATACTGTCAAAGTATCCAATTAAAAATGCTTATGTGATCAGGCTCCCGCAGTGCTACAAATGGTTTGAAAGTGAGATAGGTAAGCAGTCACCGGTAGAAAGTGCAAGAAGATATGGTGCTAAAACAATATTTAATCAGGAGATTCAAAATGAAGTGAGACGCGGTGGAAGATGTGCTTTAGTAGCTAATATCAACCTTCCGGGAAATGAAATAATAACTGTTGTATCAACTCATCTTGAAGACAGATGTTACCCGGACTGTAGGTATAACCAGATTAATTATTTGTTTGAGAAATTAAAAAATTATCAGACACCTTTAGTGATTGCAGGAGACTTAAATACTTCTACAACTGATTCGGCGCCTACTTCTCTTAAAAAAGAGGTTAAAAAAAGACTTATGGATCGTGATTTTGTTGCAAGACAAATTGCCCTGTTTCTTATTCCTGTAGGAATTCCTATACCTGGACTAACAAACCTTGCATCTGTTGCTTTAAGCAAGGCTTTTCAATATAAAGATCCGGCATTTCCTAATATCCCTGTGTTTTTTCCAAATCATGAAAGAAAACTTTTTAAATATATTAAGGATTTTCAATTTGCTGATGGAGAAACTTTTGATGTAAGAGGAGACTCTGATCGCAGCTTTAATGGTAAAAGAGGACTGCTGGCAAATTCAAATGAAAGACATTTGAAAGGCTTTGAAAGTACTTTTAAGTTTGTAGAACCAAGAATTATTGCATATTATAAGCTGGACTGGTTTTTTGTAAAACCAAAAAATAAAAGATTTGAACCATTTAATGGACAAACATTAAAACTTGTAAATGAATCTTATTTGAGCAGAATATCTGATCATGATCCTATTACTGTGGATTTAACCCTTGCCAGAGATCAAAAAATAACAATTGCCGGGAATTAACCACGTCTTTTACATATTTTATGTACTTATGCAAATTCATAATACAATATAATCAAAATGGCAAGGTATCTAAATAAAGATTTAATTTTTAAAAACCGTGCAGATGCCGGAGGACAACTGGTTACAAAGCTTTTAGATTTAGGATTAACTAATCCAGTTGTTATAGCGCTTCCAAGGGGTGGAGTTGCAGTTGCAAAACCAATTGCTGATGCACTTCATTCAGAACTTGACATTATAGTTTCAAAAAAAATTGGTGCGCCAAATAATCCTGAACTGGCAATAGGTGCTGTTACTTCGCTTGGGGACTATGTTGTGTCTTCTCTTTCTCAGGAAATCTTTTACGAAACCTCTTCTCAAAAAGAATCAAAATGGGATTATCTCCAGAAGCAAATAGTTTATTTAATAAATGATTGCAGAGAAAGAGAAAAAAAGTATAAGCAGGGGAAAGATATTGAATATTCTTATAAAGATATAATTCTTGTGGACGATGGGACTGCAACAGGAATGACTGCAATGGCAGCAGTTAAGTCTGTTAAGAAACAGGAACCAAAGAGTATAACATTAGCAATACCTGTAATTAGTTCACAGGCACATGAAGAGATTTCATCCCTTGGTGTAAAAATTGTTACTTTAAAGGTTCCAAGAGATTTTGTTGCTGTTGGAGTACATTATGAAGATTTTACTCCCGTTACAGATGAAGAGATAAAGAGATTATTGCAGTAAATTCCAAACCAGATTTTTTATACCCGCCGTCAAACTTTGCAAAGCAAAGATTTGCCGGCTTTGCATAAAACGCTCGGCTTGCCAAACTTATTTTGGCAAAAGAATTTTGAGTTCCTGCTGGAGAATTTCACGAAGCCGGTATTTTTGTATCTTCCCATTTGCTGTCATAGGAAAATCATTTACAAATTTTATATAGTAAGGAATCTTGTAATTTGCAATTTTACCTTTGCACCATTCTTTTGCTTCTTCATCTGTCCACTTATCTCCTTCTTTTAATTTAATTACTGCTGCAACCTGTTCACCAAATTTTTCATCAGAGATACCTATGATCTGTACTATTTCCACTTTTGGATTTGTCATAAAGAAATCTTCAATTTCAGCCGGATAAATATTTTCACCACCGCGGATAATCATATCCTTGATTCTTCCTACGATCCTGCATACACCGTTTTTATCTATAGTGCCAAGATCACCAGTATGCATCCAGTCCTCTGAGTCAATTACTTCTTTCGTTTTGTCAGGGATATTATAATAGCTGATCATTGCATTGTATCCTTTTGCACAAAGCTCTCCTGCTGTACCAGGTGGCACCTCTTTTTTTGTTTCCGGATCAATAATTTTTACTTGGACATGCTGATGCGGATTCCCTACTGTTCCTACCTTTACTTCTAAAGGATCGTTATATCTTGTTTGTGTAATTAATGGCGAAGCTTCTGTGAACCCATATCCGATTGTTATTTCATTAAGATTCATTTTTTCAATTAACTGTTTCATTAATTCCATTGGGCATGGTGCACCTGCTATTACGCCGGTTCTCAGAGAGCTTAGATTATAGTTATTAAATTCAGGTAGCTGCAATTCAGCAATGAACATTGTTGGAACACCATAAATTGCAGTGCATTTTTCCTTATGTACTGCTTCAAGTGTTTTCTTTGGGTCAAAAACATCAGAAGGGAAAACCATTTTTATCCCGAAGTTTACACAAACAAGTGTTCCAAGTACACAGCCGAAACAGTGATAAAGAGGAACAGGGATACAGATAGAATCTTTTTCTGTTAAGTTCATATTTATTCCACAAAAATATGAATTGTTTAATATGCCATAGTGACTTAATTGTGCTCCTTTAGGAAATCCCGTTGTGCCTGAAGTGTATTGAATGTTTATGGGATCCAAATGATGCAAAGAATCTTCCCTTTCAGAAAGACTTTCATCAGATATGTTTTTTGAAAGCTTTAGTAAATCATCCCATTTCATATACTCGGAATGCTTGTCTGTTCTGATGGTGATAATCCTTTTTAAGGTAGGCAATTCCGGAAAATCTTCAATTTTATTTGAATTATTCTGCGGTTTGTTTTCATGCCGTAAATCTTTCAGGACATCAATCATGTTCTGGTTTTTAAAATACTCAGTCAGAAACAATGTTGTTATATCACCCTGTTGAAGAATGTATTTAAGTTCATAACTTTTTAATGCAGGGTTTATGTTTACAAGAACAGCGCCAATTTTTGCGCTTGCAAACTGTAAAATTACCCACTCAGGGCAGTTCACTGCAAAAATTCCAATATGTTCTCCTTTTTTAATGTGGAGTGCAAGAAGTCCTTTGGCAACTTCATCAGTTATTTTTTTAAATTCTTTGTAGGTTATCCTATAATTTAAGTCAGTAAAAACAATGGCATCCTTATCAGCATATTTTAATGCTGTGCTGTCAAGAAGCTGTCCAAGAGTTTTGTTTTTTAGCTCCTGCACGGGATTGCTCCTTTGTTTAAAAGTCCTAATCAGTAAAACACTCGTATAAGAAAAAACTTCTGGAATATATTACAATATTACTAATGTTTTAACAGTATTTGTTTTATATTTCCTCTTAAAAATTTGTTATTAACAATCAAGAGATTGACATATGCAGAAGAATTACTTAAACACTAAGCTTGTTGGTATTTTGCGGACAAAGCCTGGTACATCTCTTTTCAATACTTTGAATGCAATAGAAATTGCTTTTAACTGTGGACTACAGGCTGTAGAAATTACATCCAATTCAAACCATTGGGAAAATGTGGTTGATGTATGTTCAAGGAAGAAATTTAACATTGGTGTTGGTTCGATAAAAGATAAAACTACTGCACTTGAGGCCATTAACTGCGGTGCAAAATTTTTTGTTAGCCCTGGCCTGTTTCCTGAAGTAATAGGAGTTGCAAATAAATATAAAGTACAGGTTTTACCTGGGGTATATAAGGAATCAGATTTAAAACAGGCAATTAACTTAGATATAGCAGACATAAAGTTTTTTCCCGCTAGTGCAAAGTCAGATGAAGAACTGTTTAAAGCAATCAGAGAGCCGTTTCGTGATGAGTTTGATGAATTGATTCATAAAGGATGGGAGATTAAATCGTTTTCTGATTCCGGTAGTGTGAGTGATTATATAATTGAAAGTCCCACAGAGTTTTTTAGCATATATCTTGAAATAAGAAATAAAACCTCTGTCGGAAAAATTAAAATCAGGTTTCCGAAGGGAAAGACAGGGTTTGAACGACTTATGGAATTTTCAGATCTTGCTTCACCAAACGGGATAAGAACATATGCTGTTGGTGGTGTAAATGAAAAGAACATGCAGGAAGTTATTGCTAAATTTCAGGCATATGGTGTATGTCCAGGAAGCGGAATATTTAATGCTGATTCAATATTTGTCGGGGATTTTGACAAAGTTAAAGCTGATATTATGAAGCATATAGCAGTTTTGAACCAGATAGTTCTTACTGCAAAAAAATAATTACTATTTGTTGTATTATTTCAAACACTGAACTATACTAGCTATTAAAAATATGCAGGAATTACTGGTTAAACATGAAAATAAAGCAGCACACATCTCAAATTATGTTTTGTCCCTGAAAACTGATAGATTATCGAGTGATGTTGTTCATGAGGTGAAAAGAAGAATACTGGATAGTATAGCCTGTGCATATGGTGCGCTTGATTCAAAAGTTGCAAAAATACTTATCAAAGCCTGTTCAAAAGTAAAAAGCAAATATAAAGCATTTGTCCTGGGTAAAAAGAAGCCTGTATTTTATGAAGAAGCAGCATTTGTAAACGGGGCTCTGGTCAGGTACCTGGATTTTAATGATACCTATTTATCGCTTGAACCTGCTCACCCGTCTGATAATATTGCTCCATTAATAGCAGTTGCAGAGGCATATGGAAAATCAGGCATGGATTTAATACTTGCAATAGCAGTTGCATATGAAATTCAATGCAGACTATGTGATGCTGCAAGCCTCCGTGCAAAGGGGATTGATCATGTGACTTATGGTGCTTTTTCCACTGCATGTGGAGCAGCAATTCTTATGGATCTAAATGAAAAACAGCTTGAAAATGCATTAAGCATTGCTGGTGTTTGTAATATTGCTACCAGACAGACTCGTGTAGGTGAAATGTCTATGTGGAAAGCATGTGCTTTCAGTAATGCTGCAAAACAGGCTCTTTTTGCTTGCAGGCTTGCAAAAGAAGGGATGACAGGCCCTGCACCAATATTTGAGGGGACAAAAGGTTTTGAAATCCTTGTTTCAGGTCCTATAAATCTAAAACTTCCTGACACTGGTGAAGCGCCAAAAAAGATTCTTGAAACATATATAAAACCATATCCTGTTGAGTACCATGCACAGAGCGCAGTTGAGGCAGCAATCTCACTTCATAAAGAGGGTCTTAGTCTAAACGACATTCAGAACATTGTAATTCATACTCATAGTGCTGCTTACCAGATAATTGGTTCAGAACCTGAGAAATGGAAACCAACATCAAAAGAGACTGCCGATCATAGCCTTCCTTACTGTACTGCAATTGCTTTGCGGGACGGAAATGTTACCAATGAAAGCTTTGAGAGAAAAAATTACAGGGATCCAAACATGTTAAGATTTCTGAGAAAAATAAGGGTGGTTGAAGATCAGGGATATTCAAATGATTATCCAAGTAGTTTTGGTAACAGGCTGGAAGTAACTTTAATGGATGGCTCAAAGACTGTTAAAGAAGCATTGCACTCGTTAGGACATCCGAAAAACAGGATGACCGATGAACAAATATTTAATAAATGGAGACAGCTTGCAAAACCATGCTTAGGTCAGGATGATATTGAAAAACAGATTAAAAAAGTAATGGAGCTTGATAAGTCATCTGGTATTGAAAACTTTTATCCTTAGTTGATTTATGAAATCATTCCACCAATTACTTAAAGAGCATAAAACCCTTGTGACTCCAGGTGCATTTAATGCAGCTTCTGCCCTTCTTGCAAAAGCTGCAGGTTTTGATGCTGTTTATATTTCTGGTTCAGGTATTGCTACAGGGTGTTTTGGGATTCCTGATCTGGGAATTACTACTTTGTCTGATGTAGTATGTGAAACACAAAGGATTGCAAAGGCAGTTAATCTTCCTATCCTTGTTGATGCTGATACAGGATTTGGTGATGAAAGTACTGCGGTCAGAGAACTGGAAAAAGCAGGTGCAATGGGTATTCACCTTGAGGATCAGGTTTTTCCAAAAAGATGTGGTCACAGACCAGGTAAAGAAGTTATAACGGCTGAAGAGATGTCAACCAGAATAAGAAATGCAGTTAAAGCTCGGGCCAATCCAGATTTTTTTATAATTGCTCGTGTAGACTCCAGAAATGTTTATAGTTTTGATGATGCTTTACAGAGAGCAAGACTTTATCAGGAGGCAGGTGCAGATGCTATTTTTGCTGAGGCTATGGAAAGCAAAGATGAGTACAAGGTTTTTGTTGATACTCTTAAAGTTCCTGTATTAGCCAATATGACTGAGTTTGGCAGAACACCTTACATTTCAGTGTATGAGTTTGAGTCTATAGGGGTTCGTATGGTTATTTTCCCTTTAACTGCATTTAGAAGAATGATGAAGGCAGTGGAAGAGGTATATCAAATTATAAAAAGGGAAGGTACACAGAAGGGTATGTTGAATCATATGCAGACCAGAGAAGAGCTGTACAGGCTCTTAAATTATTATGAATTAGAAAAGGCAATTGATAAAAAATAATAAATGGATTATTATTACGAACATACAATTTCCCAGGATTAGGCTATTATTTAACAGGAGAAAGAAATGACAACAATGGTTGCTGAACAATTTTCAAAAGGCTTAGAGGATGTAGTTGCAGGTACAACTACTATTTGCACAATTAATCCTGAAAATGAAAATCTGCTGTATAGGGGATATAGTGCAACGGATATGGCTGAAAAAGCAAATTTTGAAGAAATTATACACCTTTTAATTGAAGGAAGACTTCCAAAGAAAAGAGAGCTTAAAAGAGTTACCAAACTTCTTGTTCAGGAAAGAAAACTGCAAAAATTGTTAATTAAAATTCTTAAACAAATTCCACCAAGTGCAAACCCTATGGATGTTCTTAGAACATCTGTTTCTTTTATGGGTGCAATTGATCAAAACAGACAATTCTCAATCGAAGATACAAAACAAATTGCATACTCATTAATTGCAAAACTTCCTTTTGCCTTAATGACATGGTTTCATCTTTCAAAAAACCAGCCACTCCCGAAAGTTACAAAGACATTGTCTTTTGCAGGTAGATTTTTACAACTAGTTACAGGTAATGAGCCAGATCCTTTTGAAGAAAGAGTAATGAATGCAAGCCTTATTCTTTATGCAGAACATGAGTTTAATGCTTCGACTTTTTGTGCCAGGGTTACAGCATCCACGCTTTCAGATATTTATTCTGCGATTACTTCTGGAATATGTGCGCTAAAAGGACCTCTTCATGGTGGTGCAAATGAAGCAGCCATGGAGCTTATTTTAAAATTTTCAAGTCCTTCAGATGCTGAAAAAGGCATAATGGATATCCTGAACAGAAAAGAAAAAATAATGGGATTTGGGCACAGAGTTTATAAAAAAAGTGATGGCAGATCACAAGTGATGAAAAAATATGTCCAGGAGCTTTCTTCCAGAAAAGGAAATACAAAGTATTTTGATATTGCAGAAAAAATTGAAAAAATAGTGAGAGAGCAAAAAGGTTTATTCCCAAATGCAGATTTTTATTCTGCTGTTGCTTATTATTTATTAGGGATCCCGATTCCTTTATATACGCCGATATTTGTTTTGAGCAGAACAAGCGGATGGTCAGCACACATACTTGAACAATTATCTGATAACAGATTAATCAGACCACGAGGACTTTACCAGGGTCCACCCCAGAAAGAATTTGTACCGATAGACAGAAGATGATTTTTCGTAAAGACGCCCCGTCGGGGCGTCTCAACAAACTACAAACCAAGATCATAAAATGTAAAAAATGCCCTCGGTTAGCTAAATATTTAAAACAAATAAAAGAAAAATATCCTGCTTACTGGTGTAAACCGGTACCAAGCTTTGGAAATTCAAATGCAGAAATTTTAATTCTAGGTCTTGCACCAGGGAGATTTGGATCAAACAGAACAGGGAGAATGTTTACTGGTGATTCTTCCGGGAATTTTATGTACAAAATATTATATGAGGTTGGATTATGCAATAAACCAGAAGCAATAAATTTAAACGATAGACTTGTTTTAAAAAACTGTTACATTACTTCAGTAGGTCGGTGTGCACCACCACAAAACAAGCCTACTCCAGAAGAGCTTGAAAATTGTTTTCCATATTTTGTAGAAGAGATTAAGTTATTGAAAAATATAAGAGTTGTTGTTGCATTAGGAAAAATAGCCTTTGATGGATATTTGAAATGGCTTATACGCCATTTCAATGGTATTTTACAAAAAAAAGATTTTAAATTCTCCCATGGTGCAACATATAAGTCAAAAGAATTACCACATGTATTAATAGCTAGCTATCATCCAAGCAGGCAAAATACACAAACTGGGAGATTAACAAAAAAAATGTTTAAACATATTTTTAAGAAGGCGTTACAATATTCATCGGTATGAAATTTATAGACACAGCAAAAATTAAAGTATGCTCTGGTAAAGGTGGAAACGGCATTGTTGCCTGGAGGCGCGAAAAGTACGAGGCTTTTGGTGGACCTGCTGGTGGTGATGGTGGCAAAGGCGGGGATGTTTGTCTTGAAGCAGACAGGAACCTTGGAACACTTTTGGATTTTAAATACCAATCAATTTTTAAAGCCGAAGATGGCAGTAAAGGTGGACCAAAGAATAAAACAGGAAAAGCAGGAAATGATCTTATAATAAAAGTTCCATGTGGTACGGTGGTGAGAGATTCAGGAACAAAAGAAATAATTGCTGATTTGGTAGTGGATAAGCAAAGAGTTTTAATTGCTCATGGTGGCAGAGGTGGCAGGGGAAACACACATTTTAAAACAAGTTCAAGGCAGGCACCGCATTTTTGCGAACCGGGTGAACCAGTGATAGAAAGAGAACTTGAGCTTGAATTAAAACTTATTGCGGAAGTAGGGATTATTGGATTACCTAATGCAGGAAAATCCACGTTAATTAGTGTTATTAGCTCTGCTAAACCTAAAATCGCAGATTACCCATTTACTACTTTAATACCAAATCTCGGTGTAGTAAAAAAACCTGACGGTGGAGGTATTGTGGTAGCTGATATTCCTGGTTTAATCAAAGGTGCTTCTCAAGGAAGTGGCCTTGGACACGACTTTATGAGACACATTGAAAGAACAAAACTACTTATTCATGTGATAGATTCTGCTTCTGCTAATAGCTTTGAACCACTTGAAGCTTATGAAATTATCCAGAATGAGCTTAAAGAATATAATAAAATACTTTTAAAAAGAAAACAGTTTATAGTACTTAATAAGGTTGATTTGTTAGCTCCTGAACAAAGAAAAAAGATAGAAAAAGAATTTAAAAAAAATAAATTAAATCCCATTTTAATCTCAGCTGCTACAAAGGAAAATATTAATATTTTACTTAAAATAATCTTTTCTGAATTGTCAAAATTGCCTAAGGAGATTTATGAAATCCAGTCTTTTTATGATCCAATAGCAACTGATCACAAACTAGATGAATATTTTGTTTATAAGGAAAAGAAAAAGTTTTATATTGAGGGGAAAAAGGTTGAAGGGCTTGTTTCAGTTACAAACCTTAAAGATTATCAGTCAGTAGCTCATTTAATGAAAGTATTTAAAAGCATGGGTATATTTTCAGAACTTGAAAAAAAAGGTGCAAAAGAAGGCGATTCAATATATATTTCGGGCATACAGTTTGAATATAGCCCTGAAACAATGATCATTAGCTGAAACTAGCATAGTGAAGTTTGATAAAAATTCTTTTTGTAGCGGAACAAATTACAGGATTTATTGATGTTAAAATTAGATCATGCCATCAGTGTTTAAATCAAACAAGCATCATACTGTAGGGGTTGAGCTTGAACTGCAGATTATAGACAAGAATACAAAAGAACTTGCAACTGGTACAACTAAAATTATAAAAGCGCTGAATAACCCACCTAATGTAAAACATGAACTTTTTGAGTCAGTAATTGAAATAAACAGCTCTCCATGTGCCAATGTTTCAGAACTAAGAGACGATCTTCTGAAGCATGTTAAATCTCTCCATAATTGTGCTTCAAAGCTTGGTTTTCAGATCACTATGGCTGGCACTCACCCGACAAGTAACTGGGCATTCCAGGAAATCTCTCCTATAAAAAGATATCAGGAGATAATTGACAGGATTCAGATGCCTGTAAAAAGGATGCTTATTTTTGGATTTCATGTACATGTGGGTGTTGGCAGCGGTGATGAAGCAATTGTAATTAACAATGCTCTCATGGATTATATTCCTCATCTGCTTGCTGTTTCTTGTAGTTCACCTTACTGGGCAAGACGTGATTCTGGTATGGAGTCTTATAGGGTAAAAATAATGGAAACACTTCCTACTACTGGGCTGCCCTTTAATCTGCATAGTTATGAAGAATATATTGATCTGGTTAATGTATTAAAGAAGGCAGGGACTATTAAATCTATCCGTGAAATATGGTGGGATGTCAGACCACATCCTGATTTTGGAACAATTGAAGTGCGGGTTTGTGATGCAATGCCATTACTTGAGGACGTAATTTCAGTAACTGCTTTTATCCAGTCTCTTGTGGCTCATCTTGCAAAAATGTATAGAAGAAGGGATGAAATTGGACATCTGCCTTCTTTCCTTATAAGAGAAAATAAATGGCGTGCTGCAAGATATGGCGCTGATGCTAATTTGATAATGGATTCTATAGGAACGACAATTAAAATGAAAGATGCAGTTCAGAAATTAATAAATGAACTTGAACCTACAGCAGTTGAATTAAAGGCAGATAAAGAACTAAAAAATCTCATGCAGGTATTCAGCAGAGGAACAAGCAGTAAAAGGCAAAGAAAAATTTTTAAAGAGTCAGATGGTAACTGGAATGCAGTAATAGACAGTCTTATTAATGAGTTTGAGGATAGCTGGCAGTTGAAGAAAATAACAGTAGAATAAATTTAATGTACCAGGTTCATTTAATTGTTTCAGGATTAGTTCAGGGTGTTTGTTATAGAGCTGACTGTAAAGAAGAAGCAATAAAACTAAATTTAAAAGGTTGGGTAAGAAACCTTTCTTCTGGTGAAGTAGAGGTTCTTGCTCAGGGAGAAAAAGAAAATATTGAAAAATTAATTGAATGGTGTAGAAAAGGCCCATCGCATGCGAGGGTTGATAATTTGAAAATTGAATGGCAGGATAAAACTGAAAATTTTACAATCTTTAAAGTAATCTAGGCAAAGTAACTACTCAGCTCCTCCATTATGATGAAAATAAAACAACTAATTAAGAAAGATTTTGTCCGATTTACTCGGCAAAATCTGGGCTTAGTGAGAGATGGCATAGCATAAATCTATGCAAAGCCCGATCCGCCAGAGGACGGACCCGCCTCTGGCGGGCAAGCGAAGAATGAGCGAGGAGGGCGGTGAGTAATTACTAAGCAAATCTAAACTTGGTCCATCTCAGGAGCTGATAAAAAAATAATAAGACAAAAATAATTGCCAATGGTATATATGTGATTTCAGATTCCTGTTGTACGAGTCGTATAGATTTTCTAATTTGTTTGTAGATTGATTTCATTTCATTTAAATTTTGAGCATTGAAGTATTCCCCTCCTGTAAGAGATGCTACTTCTTTTAGTGTGTATTCATCAAGCCTGGTGAGGATTCCACCCCTGATTATTGTTCCAAGAGGACTTCCTATTCCGACTGAGTCAATAATAATCCTGTTTACTTTTGCATGTGCTGCTGCAAATAATGGATCACTCCCAATGTTTGCTTCTCCATCAGTAATAAGCACCAAAACTCTGTCATTTTTATTTTTTCTTTTTGATTCATCCTCAAAACTTATAGATTCTGTTCCTGCAAGGATTGCGTCTCCTATTGCAGTCCCTGGTTCAAGTAATTTTCTGTTTAGTTTGTTTAAAACATTAATTGTTTTTAATTTGTCCGTTGTTGGATTTACCAGTACTCTTACATTTCCGCTGAATAACGCAATCCCAATCTGAATCCCATTTGGCAAATCTCTTACAAACTGTTTTGCTGCTTCTTTTGCTGCAGTGATCCTGTCAGGATGCATGTCACCTGCTTCCATACTGATTGAAATATCCATAAGAAGCATTATTTTTGTATCTCTTAATGGTACATATGTGGTGCAAACAGGTCTTGAAATTGCAAAAATTAACAGACATAGAATAGATGTTTTTAGAATAAATGGAAGATACTTAAATAAATCAATTTTCCTAATTTTTTCAATCGCTTCAACCAACACCTCAAGATTCCCAAAAGGGATAATATCTTTTTTCTTTTTCTTCTCAAAATAAAAATATAGAAAGATATATAGAGGAACTAAAATATATAATGTCAGAAACTGTGGCCATAAGAAAGTCATAAATAGAATTATATTATTTCAGGATTTTAAGCAACATGTCATTTTAAGAGTGAAGGATTTATGTTGGAGCTGTTCTTGGTAAACCTACTTTAGCTGCTTTTGGTTTTCTTTCTTTCACTTTTTGCCAAATTGTCCTGATTAGGAGTTCTTTTACTTCCCGTGAAAGAAAACCTGATTTTGTAAGTATTTCTGTTAATTCTGTCAGATAGTCATGAACTCTTACTGCTACCCTGAATGATTCTCCTTTGTATTCCAGGGTTGAGAGCAGACTGTTGAAAAAGTATTCATACAGATGACTCCATCCTGGGCTTAGAAGTAGTTCTATTTGAGTGTAATCATCTGATTTTCTTTCAACCTGTGCCCATCCAATTAACAGATTTCTGTTTCTATCAATCAGGCAAACCATATTTTTATTTTTAAAATACTCTTTTGGTCTTCCTATAGCGGGGCGAAAGTCCGGAGGTATTGATGAAAGTTCAATTTTTTCAATTTCATTCAAATCATTGTTATTTACAGTTCTTAAGATGAAATCTTTGTCTAATAAGCATAATCCATCCGTATTGTTTATTTCTTTTTCATATAAAAATATCTTTGAATATCTTCTAAAGCCACATCTGTGAAAAAGTGAAAGAGCTGGAAAGTTCTGCGAGTCTATTTCTGCAAGAAAATGTTCAACACCATGACCTCCATATACTGAAAGAACATATCTTAAAAGTTCTTCACCAATGCCTTTGTTTCTGAATTCATCCGTTACATATAGCTCGTCAATTTGCCAGCAGTTATTGGTTTTTGAAGTACACTTTAAGTCTATGAAGCCAAGGACATTTTCTTCTTCTGCTGCAACATGAATACTTGGAAGGAAACGAAAATTCTGCGGAACTAGAAATTGTAACAAACAAAATGTTTTGTTTTTAAGAATAAGATTTAGTGTAGTTACATTTGGAATAGTTAATGCAAACTTTTCAAGTTTGTTTAAATCATTTATGTTTGGAGTTCTAATCTTGAACATGTATTTTATATACCACTTTTTAATTTGCAAATCTATCTTTAATCTTCTTATTCATTTACAAAATCAAATATTATGTGGAGGTATAAGGCATAATAGTAACTTATAGGGTTTAGATACCTGGATAAAAAGCTCCTATGACAGCAGCATTTTTAAGCAAAAAACTAAAGTCGGGCCACCGGCTTTGATAAGGAGAATTCAATGAGTCCAGTAGCGAGTGCATTACCTATGGATAAATCAAAAAATCTCACAAATGAAGATATTTTAAAAGCAGCAAAAGCAAATGATGTAAAATTTGTTCGTCTGCAATTTATTGACATTTATGGCATAGTTAAAAATCTGGCAATCCCTGTTGAGCAGCTTGAAAAGGCTCTTAATAATGAGGCAATGCTTGACGGGAGTTCTATAAAAGGATTCCAGAGAATTGAAAGATCAGATCTTTATTTTTATCCTGACAAAAGTACCTTTAGAGTATTGCCATGGAGGCCTGATGAAGGAAGAGTAGCAAGGCTTGTTTGTGATATTTATGATCCGGATGGAAAGCCATTTCAAGGATGTCCCAGAAATAATTTAAAGCGAGTACTTGCACAGGTTGAAAAAGAACTGAGCTATACCATGAATGTTGGTCCTGAGTGCGAGTTTTTCCTCTTTAATAAAGATGAAAATGGAAATCCTGCAATTGATCCAAGCGATGTTGCCTGTTACTTTGATGTTGAACCCCTGGATATAGGACAGCCGGTAAGAAGAGAAATTATTTATGCTTTGGAAAAAATGGGATTTGAAATAGAAGCCTCCCATCATGAAGTTGCAATTGGGCAGCATGAAATTGATTTTAAATATGAAGATGCACTAACTGCAGCTGATAATATAGCTACTTTTAGATGGGTTACTAAGGCAGTTGCTGCAAAACATGGAATGCATGCAACTTTCATGCCAAAACCAATCTTTGGGCAGAATGGATCAGGAATGCATTGTAATCAGTCTCTTTGCAAAGACGGGAAAAATATTTTTTTTGATTCCGGGACCCCGGATAAGCTAAGCAAGGAAATGAAATGGTATATTGGTGGACTCTTGAAGCATATAAGAGGAATTTGTGCTATAACCAACCCTCTTGTAAACAGCTACAAAAGACTTGTCCCGGGATATGAGGCACCTGTTTATATAGCCTGGTCACCGGGGAATAGATCTGCACTGTGCAGAGTTCCTGATAAAAGAGGAAGTTCTACAAGAGTAGAACTAAGATCTCCTGATCCTACTAGTAATCCTTACTTAGCAGTTGCGTGTATGCTTCTTGCTGGTATTGATGGCATAAAAAATAAAATTGAACCACCTGCACCAGTAAACAGAAACATTTACCATTTAAATCCAGCTGAAAAGGCACAGTTAAAGGTTGATAGTCTGCCTGGATCGCTTGAGGAAGCTCTTAGAGAATTAGAAAAAAGTCAGATTGCAAAGCTTGCCCTAGGTGATCATATTTATGAACAGTTTTTATCACTGAAATGGGCAGAGTGGGATGAATATAGAATTCAGGTAAGTACCTGGGAAGAAGCAAAGTATCTAAGAATCTTCTAAGCTTTTAATCAGTGTATGATCTTATTTTAGAAGAAGAGATCTTGTGAAAAAAACCACCTTTATGGGTATGTATTAGAATGTAACCCAATAGTTTTTAGTAATACATTTGAAAAATGCTAGATTATATTGTCTTATGGCTATTAACCTTAAAAATCTGTTGAATCTTGAAATACCAAAAGATTTTGAATCAGTAGTAGAGGCAGAAATTGAAAAAAATCTGCTCAGGCTTATTAATGGCCTTGAAGTTGCGATTAAAGGTGACATAAGACCACAGCAGGCAAGTAGAAAGAAAATCTTATATCAAGAAAAGCATCTTATACTTTATCATTTTGAACCTATAACAAGTGAGGTATTCAATATTCCCATTTTGCTTGTGCCTCCGCTTATGATTACAACCGATATTTTTGATTTATTACCTCAGCATAGTCTTGCAAATGAACTTGCTGAAAGTGGTTTTAATGTCTACATGCTTGATTTTGGAAAACCTGATAAAAATGATTCTCACTTAAAGATTGATGATTATGTGCTGAATTTTCTTTACAGAGCTGTAAACATGACAAAAAAGCACTCTTCTTCCGATAAGGTTTCCCTTTTAGGTTACTGTCTAGGCGGAACTTTTAGTATTCTTTATTCAAGCGTTTCCCTTGATGCAAGAAACGATGTTAAAAATGTTATTAATATTGCTGGACCAGTGGACGTAGGCTCATTACCTTTTTTTAATATAATTTTTAAATATTTCATGAAAGAGTGGTTCAATCTTGTTAATAAACACGGTGGTATTCCGAAAGAACTGTTAACTTTTATTTTTAAAATATCGGATCCTGTCGGCTATTTTAGAAGACCATTACATCTTTTAAATAAAGCATGGGACAGGGATTCTCTGGTCAAATATCAGGTACTCAGCAACTTTTTCCGTAATTTCCAGCAACTTCCTGCTGCTGTATTTAAACAGGCTTATGAAATTATTTGTTCAAATGCGCTTGTTGCAGGGAAACTAAAACTTATGGATCAGACGGTATCAGTTGATTTGTCAAATTGCAGGGCAAGTCTACTTGTCTTCGCAGGTTCCAGAGATACTTTTATTCCTGCTGATTCTGTTAGGGCAATTCAGAAACATATTTCATCAAAGGATTTTCAATATGTTGAATTACCTTTTGGACATATATCAATTATGGGAAGTGAAAAAGCAAAAGATACTATATGGAAAACATGTGTTGACTGGCTTAAAACAAGATCGGGTAATTTATCTCCACAAAGAGAAAAAGACACAGTTAAATGGCAGATGGATCATGCAGAAATACACAAAATAATGAGAGACTAAAACATTTTGGTCTAATCTTAAATGTTAAAATAAACTTTATGCCAAAAACATTCCATTTAAAAGTCCTTACCCCAAATGCATCTGTGCTTGATACTGATGTAGAACAGATTATTGCCAGAACAATTGATGGTGAAGTAGGAATATTGCCCGAGCATATTCCGTTAATTACACCGCTTACTGCTGCTCCTTTTCAGTATTGGCAAAGTGGTGAAAGAAAAGTTGCTGCAGTATTGGGTGGGATGATGGAAGTTTCAAAAGAAGGTGTAACGGTTATATCTGATCATGCTGCACTGGCTGAGGATATTGATGCTGTTATTGCAGAAAAGGAAAAAGAACTGGCTCAGGCAAGGATTGCGCAAAAGAAAGATAAAGTAGATGTACAGAAAGCTGAAATGGAACTATCAAGACTTCTTGTAATGCTTGAAGCTGTTGAAATGATTAAGAAATTAAAGAATACCCGAATGGGTTAATATCTACGCGGACTTACCTTCTTATAGTCTCAGTAGCTTGGATTGAAAGAATAAGTTGGATTGAAACCATTTGCATAGGTAGTGTAAGTGTTGCTTCCTGATTGCCTTCTGATTTCATTAATAATACTCTTAAGATCAGAGTAGTTTGATGTCATGTAGTTTGGATTGGAATTATGAGGGTCATTTTGTCTTAGATTTTGAAGCCTTGTAAACATGTCTTTTTCAATTGGATTCCATTCTCTTCCATTCTGATACTGAGAATAATACTGTTGATCTTCTTTTCTCAAATCCTCATAAGATGAGTACATCCTATTGTTAAACTGAAAAGGTCCTCTTTGCATACTAAGAAATGCCCTCCTTTGTATAGCTTCGTTTTTCATGGAGTTGTCTAAAGCTATTCTATGCTCAGCATATCCTCCAATTCCTGTTCTATCTCCTGTTCCACCTACTCGCATGCCACGCAAAACCATAAGTGCATCTACATCTCTAGGACTAACCTTCCCATCATTATTTATATCAGAAGCTAAAAATTGTCCTGGACTTAATCTTTGCTGGTTTAAAAATGAGCCTCTACCAGCGACTCTCATTAATGACTTTAAATCTAATCGTTCTAACCCTTCTGGTACATGTCCATTCCATCTGTGTAAAGGATTGAAGTAATGTTCTAATTGATCAACTTGCCGTTCATAAGAATCATACATTCCCCCGGTTCCCCAACCATGATGATAGGGCGATCTTTCTGTAAACCTTGCTTCAGGGATAGAGTTAGGGTCGGAAGATCCTGATCCAAAATAAGGATTTACATTTGGATTATAGTTCTTTGAAACATGGTTTTGTAATAAATATAATTGATAACCTGCTTGAGTATTGTTCATGTGCCGGATTAAACTAAAATAAGGTATACAAATAGTTAAAGGGATTAAATAAGAAGATTAGATAAAATTAATTTATAGTCTAAAAATACTACTTTTAAACCACAACAATGCTAAGGAATTAAAGAATACCCGAATGGGATAATACAATGAGCTTTCTCTCAATCCCGTTTATTTCTTTTGAAAATATTTTAAAATCTAATTTATTATTCTCCATAACTTTTTTTGCATTTAAGATTTCCTCTTCAGTTTCTCTGGCTTTAAATGCCAGCAAATAACCCCTCTGTTTTAATAATGGAAGAGAATATTTAATTAATTCATCAAGTTTTGCTACTGCACGAGCAGTTACAATATCAAATTTATCTTTATATTCATTTTTTTTATTTATTTTTTCTACCCTTGAATTAATTACTTTTACTCTCTCATTTAGATTTAATTCATTTATGAGAAGATTTAAAAAATCTGCCTTTTTTGTAGTCGATTCACATAATATGAAATGCCAATTTAGTTTCATTATGGCAAGTGGTATAGCAGGAAAACCACCACCTGATCCAATATCAAATACCGCAGGGGTTTCATTTATCAAACCCTCAATTTCAGGGAGAAATATAATTGAATCCAGAAAATGTTTTTCTAAAATAGTGTCATTTTCATCATCTGTACGTTTTAATGAGGCTCTGCTTATTAAGTTAATCTTTGTATTCCAATCAAGTAGTATTTCGTAATATTTTTTAAAGAGATTTAATTGATTATTATTAACTTCAATGCCAAAATAATTGCAGATTGAAGTAAAATCAGTGAAGTCTTTAATTTTTTGAGAGGTAGTCATGCCTAGTGATTACCTGGGCAAGTGTAACATGACCAAAATAGGAATTTCACAAAGAAAGGTTTTGATCGATTTACTCGACAAAACCTTGATAATGTTAGACTTAAATATATTAAGTGCACAATGGAAAGGTGGCGAGTCTCATTATGAGCGAGTCACCTGAGTAAAAAATCATGCCTGAAGAAAATATAACATCTGTTTTAACAGAAAAAAGGACATTTAGTCCACTTGATAGTTTTATTAAACAGGCAAACCTGAAAAAAGAAGAGTATGAAAGGCTTTTACTTAAAGCAAATACTAATTTTGAAGGTTTCTGGTCAGATCTGGCACTAGAAAATCTACACTGGTTTAAAAAATGGGATAAGGTTCTGGAGTGGAATGAACCATTCAGTAAATGGTTTACTGGTGGAAAAGTCAATGTTTCTTATAATTGTCTGGATAGGCATCTTGAAAAAAAATCAAATAAAACCGCCATTATATGGATTGGTGAAAATGAAGAGAAAAGATCTGTTACTTACTCTGAGCTTTATGAAGAAGTCTGTAAATTTAGTAATGTACTTGTTCAGCTTGGCATAAAAGAAAAAGATCGCATTGTGATCTACATGCCTATGGTTATAGAAGCTGTAGTTGCAATGCTTGCCTGTACAAGAATTGGTGCAGTTCATAGTGTGGTTTTTGGTGGATTCAGCACTGAAGCACTAGCTGACAGAATTAATGACTCTAAGGCAAGAATGGTTATTACTGCCGATGGTAGCTACAGACGCGGACAAATTGTTCCTCTGAAGTTAAATGTAGATGAAGCATTAAAAAAATGTGCTGCTGTTGAAAAAGTAATTGTAACTCAGAGATCAAAAAATAATATTGAGATGAAATCAGGTAGGGACTACTGGTATCATGAAGTTATTTCGAAAGCCTCTGGAGATTTTAAAGCTAAAGAACTGGATTCTGAACAACCTTTGTTTACACTTTATACATCTGGTACAACAGGCAAACCAAAAGGGATTTTGCATACCACTGCCGGGTATATTTTGTGGACTACCTTAACAACAAAATGGGTTTTTGATATTAAAGACAGCGATGTTTACTGGTGCACTGCTGATATAGGATGGATAACAGGGCACAGTTATGTTGTTTATGGTCCTTTAAGTTGTGGAGCAACTGTTGTTATTTATGAAGGTGCCCCAAATTATCCTGATTGGGGAAGATTCTGGAAAACAATCCAGGAAAATAAAATTACTATTTTTTATACTGCTCCGACTGCTATCCGTGCTTTTATGAAAGCAGGTCTGGAATGGGTAAAAAAATATAATCTTTCAAGCCTGCGCCTTCTTGGAACAGTAGGGGAACCTATTAACCCTGCAGCATGGATGTGGTATCAAAAAAATATTGGTAATGAAAAATGTCCTGTTGTTGATACCTGGTGGCAGACAGAAACGGGTGGTATTCTTATTACCCCTATTCCTGGTATTACTTCTACAAAACCTGGTTCAGCTACTTTTCCATTGCCTGGAATATTTGCTGATGTAGTAGATCAAAATGGTAAAAATATTCATGGGGATCAGGGAGGATATTTAGTAGTTAAAAAACCATGGCCTTCAATGATAAGAACTATTTACGGTGATGATGAAAGATATAAAGAAACCTATTGGAAAAGGATAAAGGGTGCTTACTTTACAGGCGATGGTGCAAAAAAAGACAAAGATGGTTACTTTTGGTTGTTAGGGAGAGTAGATGATGTAATCAAAGTTTCAGGACATTTGTTAAGCACAATGGAAGTTGAGTCATCGCTTGTAAATCATACTGCTGTAGCTGAAGCAGCAGTGGTAGGTTACCCGCATGAGATAAAAGGTGAGGCACTTTGTGCATTTGTAGTTTTAAAACAGGACTCGGTAAATAAAGATCATCATTTGCTTTCTGAAGAGTTAAAAAAACATGTAGCAAAAGAAATAGGACCTGTAGCAAAACCTGATCAAATCAAATTTACTGAGTCACTGCCTAAAACAAGATCAGGAAAAATCATGCGAAGACTTCTCCGTGATATAGCAAGTGGGAAACAAACTGTAGGTGATACTACTACTCTTGAAGATGCAGGTGTTCTTGAAAAACTTAGAACTCAGGAAGAAGAGTAGTCCTTACTTAGGATTGTCTTAGGTTCCTTTTACTTCCCGGTTTCTCATCTTCTGAAGTAATTTCTCCATTAATACACCAGCACCATAACCAAGCAGTACACTGGTTCCGGTTCCGCAACCATGCTTATGTGCGGGTTGTTCTTGAGGGGCTGGTTGTTCATCCTGTTGTGCTGGCACAGGCTGATCCTGTGGAGGTGCTGGGTTTGCATCCTGGGCTAATGCTGGTCCACCTCTAAGAGAACCAAGTGTAATAGCAGTGCCTAATGCAAGTGTCCGTAGTGCTCTCCCAAACCTGCTCCCTGTAGCAGCTGAAGAGTGCAAAGGGGTAACAGAAGAAGTGGTATTCATAGATTCCTCCTTTTTTCTTTTTAATTTGTTTCGTTAATAATATATATTAACACTTAAATTACATTTGTAATACATGGTATTAACATAATTTTACAAATAAAATTCAGTAAGACTTTCTCTTCTCTATTCCATAAAAAGCTTGATATGTAAGCTCACCTTCAAATCTGCTTGCTAGTTCCGGATCAAGATCATATAGTCTTTTAATTAAATCTTCCATTTCCTTAGGAGTTAAAACAGCAATAGCGCCTGAAGAATCAAAATATCTAAGTTCAATATTTTCTCCAAGTAATCTTTTCGTAGAATTAATTAAAATCCTGTTACTTCTTTCAACTGTAAATGGACCGAGATCCAGGAAATCTTTAACACCCTTATAAATCACTTTCCCTTGAAAAATCACACCGTTATATATGCTTTCAGGGATAAAAAAGGAACGGCCCTGCATATATGAAACCAAATCAAATCCAGTAGAGGCTTTGTAACTCCTGTTGAATTTGGGAGTAGTTTCAGTCGCTGTTAGGACCTTCATTATTTAAATTCTAATCCACTAGCTATTATTTTTATACTATCATGAATATGAGCCTGGCATGCTGTTTGAAATCCTTCCAGATTAAGCCCCATACTTTCAGCAATTTGAGGTTGTATGTCTAAACCTAATGATGGTTTTTCTTCTCTTCTTAATGGAATAACTTTTTGTCTTACAATTGCAAGTGCAGATTTTGCTCTCAGTAAAAAATCATAATCACTTGCCAGACTTTCTGCTTCTGAATCCCCCATCTTTCCTCTTTGCGCTCTTGTTTCAAGAGTTTCAAAAACACTTCCTGTTTTTATCCCTTCTCTTGCACGAACTATCCATGTGAAATATTGAAATGGTCTTAAAGTATTTCCTTTAAAGTCTGGAATGCCTCTTCTTATATTAAATTTATCTGATTTATAGCATCTAACTTCATCGAGACTGTTTCTTACAAGCTCATCTCCCTGCTGGTTTGTTATATTTCCGGCTTGGTCATAAGGATATAAAACTGGCGTGGTCAACTCAACCAGCCTGTTATAAGCTTGTTTGTTACCGCTTATAAATTCCATATCTCTGAATGTATCAGGTGCAATTGATTTTCTTTTAATAGTCATTCCAAACTCGCAATCAAATTCATCTACATATGGAGTTAAAAGTTCAGATGGTACTCTTTCTGGCGGTATATGATAATTGTAAGTGCCTGTCATAATCTCGTCCGTTTTATAAGGAAGAGAATTCTGTCCGAGTAATTCATGTAAAACAGCTGTAATTTCTTTTTGGAGTGCCTGTGCAAAGTGGATTGAATCTTCATTAGCAGGAAATACAACAAAATCAGCATCTGAATCTATGACAAAATCATCTTTTCTTCCAAGGCTTCCGGTGCTTACAATAAAATAGTCTGTATCCTTCGGTATAACAGTTACTCCTTTTTTTGCTAGTCTGTCACCAGGTGAATATGCATAGGTATCAGATCCTCCGCCTACATAGGTTACGTTTATAAATATCTTTCCGGAGATATTTTCAAGAGCAATTTTTTCAGCCTCGACTATTAGCTCTTTGAACTGGTTTGCAATGTCTCTGTTTGCTAACTTAATAGGTGTAGAAAAGTTACTTAGTGCCCTGCAAGCATGATCGGTTTTTGCCCTAAGACCTGCTATTACTAGCCCTGATCTGTCTGATATAGCTGTTGTTGTTGCTGTAAGTCGTGAAATCATATAATAAAGGTTGCTGGTTTAAAATTAGCAAAACAAAGTTGATAAACAAAATTCATTAGAATAATTTAATCTTATCTAATTTATTTATAAATAAATTATAAAGAAGACTATTTTTTTAAACAAACAATCCTGTCAATTTGCAATCCCTGGTTAGCAGTTAAGAATGAAGAGTTATATCTTTTTGTTGGTGGAATGTCGTCATTAATAATTAGTTCAACTCCAAATCCTGCTTTTTTCCCTTCTTCAGCGATAATTTTGCTTGTATTTATTATTGTTTTTCCTTCTTTTGATTTTTTTGTTACATCACCTACCACTATGAATGCTCTTTTATTTGGTTTTAAAACCCTATAAGTTTCCTTTAAAAATTTGTACATTTCTATTGAGTATTTTTCATAGCTTGCTGTTTGTGTGGTTTGTTTCCTGACCTCTTTAAAGTTAAAACCTAGAAGCCATTCTCTGAGCCAGTTGTCCCAGGCATAACTTTGTGCAGTGAAATATGGTGGAGAGGTAACAATCAAATCAAATTTTTCTTCCCAGCTTTTTGGAAGATCCTGGGCTTTTCCAAGATATGCCTTTCCGCTTATTCTAGCTATTCCAGCACTTTGCAAATAACGTGATTTTTCAATCATGCACTGAATGACATTTCTGTCTGGTTTTTTAAGGCTATGTTTTTTTGCATAATTCTTAGTATAGTTTGGTGCCATTGAAAATGAATGTGAACATGGCAGACTTAAGCTGTAACTTGATGATCCGTGTAATATTCCTACAAGTATTCCCAGCCAGTATTGTGCAAACTGTTCTTTCTTTGTTTTTGCATGATGGGAAACATTACCATTTAAATAATCAATACTATCAGTGCTTAACTCAAGATCTTCCAGAAGTTTTTCTCTTATTGTTAGTATTTGTGAAAGTGTTTTTGTTGAAAAGAATATTTTTACTTCTTCAGGAGTTTCTTTTATGTTTATTTTGGATATGCCAAACCTGATTGATTTTAAATAATCCAGTGCTTCTTCATGCTTTATGGCATGTACTTTGGCTCCTGTTAAAACATATGCTTCAGGTGTAACATCCACCCCAAATCCAACTCTGTCCAAAAGACATGCCTGGTATGGAGCAGTACCTTTACCGGAATATGGATCAAGAACTAAATCCCCTACTTTTGAGAAATTGGTTATGAAATAATCTGCAAGTGCCGGGGGAAAAGAACCAGAACGGGATGCCATGCTGTGCATTGGATGCCCCCAGTTTTTTGTTTTTATATTTTGTCTCCAGGTGTCTTTCAGGTAATAACTGCTGATTGTAAAACAAGATTCCTCACTGACAGTGTATTTTAAGTCAGTTATTTTAAATATTTCGCTTTTAAGCAGGGGAATACTATCCCTATGCTCATCTGTTTTTGCTTTGAGCATCTTTTTTTTATTGTGCTTTTCGTACAGATTATCTTAGGATATTAGCTTTTTAGATCTGTACTTTTGATACCTTATGTACTTGTCGAAAAAAAATATTGTTGGTTCCTGCTGAAACCCTTTTTCTAAGCGGATTATCAAAAGAGATTATCGATAATAGAAAAATTATTTTTTTTGTTTGTGATAACTGATTTTGATAATAAAAAGTTCCAAGCATGTTCCCATAAAAAAATCTATTAATAATGTGTCTCCAAAATAAAATTTAGGCCTGCAGAATTTAAATCAGAAGGTAAATTTAAATCAAATTTTTTTAAGTTTTTATTTGAGTTGTATATAGATGATGTTGAGACAAATCTTATACATACGCAAAGTAACAGCAAATTTATATATTTAGCAATTTCAGGTATTTTGCTCCAAATGTGTAAAAATAGGCATTTTTTATCTATCACAGTAGTGATGACTAAATAAATTTTGTATTCATCTTGAGAGAGATGGAAACCGCTTTTTGTATTTATAAAGAAACAGGACTTAAGTATTTGATTTTTTTTAGAATTTAATACAATTATCTTGTACTTAAGGCAAATTTTTAAAATGATTTTTTCAAACGAAGAAAATTCAGCAAGCAGATTTTTTATACTCAGTGCAGTTTTTTGGCTTGTTATTGGAATGACAATGGGACTTACAGGAGCTATAGAATTTACTGCTCCTGATATGAGCTCAGGAATTCCTCAGATTACTTTTTCAAGATTAAGACCTACCCACATAAATACTGTTGCATTTGGCTGGCTTTCAATGGCAAATATTGGAATTGCACTTTATATTATTCCTACACTTACACGATCAAAACTTTTTAGTGATAAGTTTGCTAATTTTATTTGCGTGGTTTGGAACCTGGCAATTCTTGGTGGTATTCTTTGCCTTACGAATGGCTATACCGAGGGACGTGAATATGCAGAACTACCTGTCCCGATTGATGTTGGAGTGCTAATATGCTTGCTCTCTCTTTCATTTGTGGTTTACATGACAGCTGTAAACAGAACTGTGAAAAAACTTTATGTAAGTCTGTGGTATATTCTTGGGGCATTTTTCTGGATGCCTATTGTTTATTTTATTGGTAACAGGACTTTTATAAGACTTGATGGTTTAAACGATGGTATTGTGAACTGGTTTTATGGACACAATATATTGGGGATGTGGTTTACAACACTTGGAGTTGGAATTGCATATTATATGATCCCAAAACTTACCGGTAGGCCACTGTGGAGTCACAGTCTGTCAATGCTTGGTTTCTGGACAATTGCATTTTTCTATGCACCTACAGGAACACATCACATTCTTCAGTCACCTGTTCCGGAATGGCTAAAAGCTCTTGCGGTTGTTTTTAGTGTTGCTCTTGTTATACCGGTTATTACAGTGCTTACAAATTTCTTTATGACAATGAAAGGCAACTGGTGGCAGCTTGCAAATAATCTGCCTTTGCGTTTTGTTTTAACCGGTGCTTTCTTTTATTTAGTTACATGTCTTCAAGGACCATTTCAGGCTACAAGATCAATAAACTGGTACCTTCACTTTACCCAGTGGGTGCCAGGACATGCTCATGCTGCACTATTGGGTGCATTTACCTTTTTTAATTTTGGTGCAATTTACTATATCTTTCCAAGAGTTACCGGGAAACAAATGTACAGTGTCAGCTTAGCTCGTATGCATTACTGGTTTACCTTGATAGGTTTCTTTATTTTTTATACAGCATTTACAATTGCAGGTCTTGTTCAGTCAGCAGGCTGGCATGCAGGAGTACCAGTAAGTACCTGGGTAGTTGAACTTCAGCCATATTGGATTATAAGGGCACTAGGCGGTGGCATGATGTGGTTTGGTAATGTTTTGTTCTTTGTAAATATTTTCCAGACCAATAGAGGTGTAAAACCTCTTGATTCACCTGATGTAGAGCCTGCTATGGTACCAGTACCAAAAAATTAGGAGTTGAGAGTTAGGTAATAAATAAATGAATAAAAATTATATACTCCCAGCTTTAGTTATCCTGACGTCATTTTCACTAATCATTTTTAGTACTGTACTTCTCCCTAATTTTATTTTTAAACCTTCACCATCTGAATTTGCTGTTAAGTATTCTCCTCTTGAAGCAAGTGGTAGGAAAATATATATTAGAGAAGGTTGTGTTAACTGTCATAGTCAGTTTGTAAGACCTCAGGACAGGGATTTTGGTGTTCATGTTCAGGCAGGTGACTATGTATATGAAACCCCAAACCTTCTGGGCACAATTAGAACAGGTCCGGATTTATCAAATGAGGGCGGGAAGCATCCTGATGCATGGCACATTGCTCACTTTAAAAATCCAAGAACTACAACACCTGGTTCTATCATGCCCCCTTTTAGTTATCTTAAAGATGATGAAATGAAAGCCCTTGTAGCATATGTGCAGTCACTTGGTAAAAAAAGACTTGTTAAATATAAGAGAATTTATCACCCTGATGAACTTGAAAAGCTGCTTGAAAAAAGAAATGTTAACACTAATGGTTCAGCTGAAGCTAATGCAGGCAGAGGTATTTTTCAGCAAAACTGTGCTACCTGCCATGGTACACACGGGCTTGGAAACGGTCCAAATGCAATTCAAATTGCTAAAAAGCCTGCCAACTTCTCACGTCCATTCTTTAAAGATTATGATGATGTGACCTGGTACTGGAGAGTATCTGAGGGAGTGCCTGGTACCAGAATGCCTCAGTGGGGACGACTTCTTACATCAAAACAAATCTGGTATCTTGTTGCATACTTAAAAACTTTACCCAGGGAAAATGAGGTCTATCCGAAGGAGTATGAAACACTTGATCCTGAAAAATGGGTTCAGCAGTATAAGATTTCTGCTGATGAATTAAATTCCCAGAAACCAGCAATGATTATTGAAACAAAAGGACCACCACCAAGTACCGAGGGAGGACACTAATTCCAATGAAAGTAACTTTTCAGGAAGTAATAAATGATTTAGTAAGCAGACCTGGACTTGGAATGTTTGCCTGGGTGTGTGTTGTCTTTTTTGTGTTTGCTTTTTTGATATTTCTATGGGCGCTTAAGTCGGGTCAGATGGATAATATTGAAGATGTAAAGTTTGATATGCTAGATGATAATCAAAAAAAAGACAAGGAGGTTATAAATGGCAGATAAGTCTAAAACAGATTATGAACCACTTTGTCAGATTCCAAAAGTAACAGCTCCTGAAGAGTATAGGATGGGTGAACATAAGCCCCCTTTGTTTTTAGTTTTTCTTTTTTTTCTGGTTTTTGTGTGGGCTTTAATTTCTTGGGTTCCGTTTTTTGGTTATTAATAGAGGGATAGGATGAAACAAAAAGAAAAACTAAGAGCAGTATTAAACACAATGACATTTGTTTTGTGTGTAGTATTGGTTGGACTTTTAATTTCTGCCTGTCAGTCAAATATTCAGCTTAGTAAAGTTTCAGTGCCTTCTGAAAATAAACCACTTATAACTAAACAAGCTGCTGAAGAAGATTTTGCATACCCGACAAAAGATCCATCTGTTGAAGAAGGGAAAAAGTTCTTTACACAGAATTGTGCAAGCTGTCACGGATTTAAAAATGAACCCGGGAAACATAACTTTACGCTCAAATATATTAATAGTGTTACACCCTCTCATCTTTTTAAATCGTTTACAAATAATCCAAAACACCCATCGTTTAAAGGTGCTCTTACAGTTAAAGAACGATGGGATGTAGTAATGTATCTCCGTCATACACTATTTGGATTACCAGAAAAATATGAAGATATAAAAATAAAGTTTGGTAGTAACTGTGCTGTATGTCATGGTACTAGAGGCTTTGCAGATGGAGATATTCATTACTTCTTAAATCCTCCACCAGCAAACTTTAATCAGTTTGACAGGCTCTATGAAAAAACAGATGAGAAATTATTTGATGAGATAACACATGGCATTCCCTGGACAGCAATGCCACCATGGGCAGGCAAGATTGATAAAGACAAGCACTTTGAATTTGATGAAAAATTTATATGGGAACTAGTAAAGTATGTAAGACATTTTGGTTATACAACTGAAAAGGATGTTTTACGATCCGAAGAACTGTTCAAAGGTAAGAGGGAAAAATAGTACAGGAGATCTTAAGATGCTAGATTTTGAAACAACAAGGCGAAACCTCTTGAAATGTATGCTTGGAATCCCTATTCTTGGGACATTACTTGCTGCCCTTTCTCCTTTTATGAGATTTTTAAAACCAACAATTAAACCATTAAATTATATGCAAGGACCTGATTTGCCTGAATCTTTAAAGCCGGTAGAGTTTGATCTTTCATTATTTCAAAAGCCATTTGACTGTCAGGCATTTAATTTTACACAAATAAATAAAGAATATACTGCACTTGGTACTCAATTGAGGGATATACCAGGATTTGCTGTTAAGTTACCCAGTGGTGATTTTGCAGTTTACAGCCGTGTGTGTCCACATCTTGGTTGTGTGTTTAACTTTGTGCTAAACCCGGATGATGTAGCAAAAGGATATAACTTCAGACCTGATGGACCTGTTTTTGCCTGCCCCTGCCATCTAAGTGTTTTTGACATTCAAAAAGAAGGCAAAGTTGTTTCAGGTCCTGCTCCAAGACCACCAAGAAAATTTGTTTATAAAGTAGAAAATAACAAGCTGGTTGTTACTGATCTTGAAACAGGAGGAATTGCTTAGATTTGATCATGCTTACTGCTTTAACACAAAAAGGGATGCAATTTTTTGAAGCCGGTAAAAAATGGGTTAATGATCACATTGATGGAATTGATATTTTTGATGAGCATTATATAGATAAAGCAAAAACAAATCCCTGGTATACCCTTGGTTCATTGGTATGGTTATTCTGGATGATTACTATTGTTACTGGCTGTTTACTGATGGCTATTTATATTCCTTCGATTGACGAAGCATATGATTCAATACTGAAAATTCAGTATCAAATTCCTTTTGGAAATATAATGAGAGGGATGCATAAATATGGTGCTGATGCACTTATTATTGCTGCAACAATAAGGCTGTATAGGATTTTCATTTGTTGTGATTACAAGCCAAACAGAGAATTTAATGTTGCTATTGCTCTTATAACTTTATTACTTGGAATGTACTCTGGTTTAACTGGTTACCTTCTGATCTGGAATCAAAGAGCTTTCTGGGCTACCAAAGTCTTTGCTACTTTCCCTACATACGTAGAATCATTTTATTTACTTGGACCTACTCATGTAGGTATAAATACCTCTCAGATTCTGCTTGGTGGAAGTTCAATTGGTCAGGCTACAATGACCAGATTCTATTCATTCCATGTAGCGTTTACGCTTCTTGCTCTTATTGCATATGAACTATATATCTATAAAACAGGACATAAGAGATTAAATATTTCATGGAAAATGGCAAGTATTTCTATCCTGATGGTATTTGTTACTGCAATTATGCTGCCTGCTCAGCTAGGTCACAGAGCAGATCCTAATGTTACTCCGCTTCCAATTCTTTCTGACTGGTATTTTCTTGCACTTTATCAGTTTTTAAAATATATGGAGCCAGTCTGGGCTACAGGACTTACTGTACTTGTTCCTCTTACTGTTATAGTTCTTCCGTTTTTTGATCTTGGTTCTGAAAAAAGACTTTCAAGAAGACCTATATTTTTAATGGTTACTATTATGGGATTTCTTGAGTTTTTAATATTTTCATTCCTAATTATTTTCAATATTGCAAATATTCATAGGGATCCACCAATCTGGAGGATGGGTACCTGGGTAATTATTGCAATTGGAGTTGTATGGCAGTATATTGTTCATAAAATTGACAGACCTGAAAAACTAAATATTGCAATAGGGGATCTTATTGCATATGTTGCTTGTCCACTTTTTGTTTTATATTGGTCGTTTCCTACCTTGTTAAATGGCTGGATTACTTTAAAGCAGCAGTTGGTAGGTGTTGGCATCTGTATGGTTCCAACAGCAATTGGATATATATGGCACTTATTTATAAGGAAAAAACTTGTTGGGGTAAAGGAGACAGCACAGTGAAAAACTTTAAACCTCACAGACTTATAATTTTTCTTATTGCAACGGTTGCACTTGCAAATTTCTTTGAGGCAGGCAGGTTGATTTCTTCTGACATGACTTTTAGGCATATTGGATCATCAATCATTTCATTATTTATTTTTGTTTCTACTCTTTTTATCCTTGGATTTTGGGTTTACTCAGATGAAAAAGAAAAAAATAATCTGAGAATAAAGTTTGGCATGTATGAGTGGTTATATAACAGACTCTCAGGAAGGAAACCGCAAAAATGAGAGAAATGCTCCAACTGATTTTTGGACTCATAAGTGCTGCAGCATGTACTGTGCTGGTGGTTTTAATGCTTCTGAGTGAATATAACTTTCAGGATCTAACTTTTGCATTATATTTTGGAATATTTTCAACAATTGGAGCTTTGACATTTTTTGTTTTAACCAGAAACAAAGATAATGAAGAGACAAAACCTGCAGAAGAGAAGAGGAGATAGAATCTTAAAGAGTTATGTATAAAAAAATACTTGATCAACTGCAAATACTAACAATAAGCTTTGAGAAGTGGACTAATAAAGTCTTCAGCCAGCAATATAATCCTTTTTATTACCATGGCGCAGTCCCGAATTTATTTATGTGGACTTTGTTTGTTACAGGACTTTTACTTTTTGCTTATTACCAGCCAACACTGGATAGTGCATATATTTCAGTAAACTATATTTCGAATAAACTTCCTTTTGGAAATATTGTCAGAGGAATGCACCGTTATGCTGCTGATGCAATGATGATTGCAGTGCTGCTTCATGCCTTAAGAGTTTATTTCACAGACAGATACAGAAAATACAGATGGATTGCATGGTATTCAGGTGTTGCTCTTATCGGCTGCATGCTTGTTATCGGAATTACAGGGTATATTCTGGTATGGGATGAACGGTCGTACATGATTGTTTTAATGATGGCTGATGCATTAAAACAAATACCTGCTATTGGTCCGCCACTTGCTGAATTTTTTGTAAATGGTGAAATGATAACTCACTATACATTGGCTATGTCTTTTTTCCTCCATGTGGGAATATCATTCTTACTTTTATATCTTTTATGGTTGCATTATCTCAGGATTTCCAGACCCGTGACCGATGTGCCATTAGGACTTGGGCTTCTTTTAATGGCATCAATAATTATTCCTGCAGCAGTAATTCCTGTTAGTAGTGGTAAACCTGCAGTCCTTATCCAGGTACCAGCTGAGTTTCCAACGGACTGGTTTTACTTGTGGTTATTCCCGATGTTTTCATCCATGCCTGCAATGATAGTCTGGACAGTTTTATTTATCATTACTACAATACTTTTAGCAGTACCATTTTTAATAATCGATGAACCAAAATCACCGGCACAGGTTTTGTTGGATAATTGTGTTGGTTGTACTTTGTGTGCAAAAGATTGTCCATATGAAGCTATTTATATGGTGCCAAGAACAGATCACCCGAAGTTTAAACAGCTTGCAATTGTTATTGATGCCCGCTGTGCTGAGTGCGGACTCTGTGTAGGGGCATGTGCATTTAAAGCAATAGATTTGCCACAAAAACATTCAAAAGAAATTATTGCAAAGATTGGTGATGTTTTAAAAGAACCAGTAGGAGTAGGCTAATGGCAGGCAAAAAGAAAAAAATATTAGGTATAGTTTGCGAACGTAGTGTGGATTTAAAAAAACACATTAAGAACAACAAACTTAAAGACAAAGACAATGTTTCAATACTTGAAATGGTTTGTTCAGGAATGATTCAGCCAATAATGATAGAAGAAGGCTTAAAAGCTGGTGCTGATGGTGTTTTTGTAATGGGGTGTCAGATTGGTGACTGTCATTTTCGAGAAGGGAATAGGTGGTGTCAGGATAGGCTTCTGGGTTTAAGACCGCCGAATATTAAAAAAGCAATTGACAGGAACAGGTTGAGAGGTTATTGGCTGGCAAAGTGTGACTATAAGAAATTTATTGAGAAGGTTAACAAATTTGAAGAAGATTTAAACAATCTTCCTGAAAAAGAGACTGTAAAAGAACCAGCTAAAGCAGGAGCTTAGGAGAATATATGGCAAATATAAAAGATGCAAAAGTGATAATGAATGTAGCAAATGATTCACCAATAAAAATATTTTTTAACTTAACCTTCTTCTATCTGCACTTTTTTGTATGGTTAATTATTATTGCTTGTTTTGGTATAATTGCGGAGTTTTAGTAAGCTTGGATTCCCTGGGTTAAGATCTTTTTCCTTTAACCTCTTAACCATTTAATTTTTAAGTGTTGATTCTTGCTATAAGCAGTTTTAATCAGCTAGTATCAAGATAAAGTAACAGTTAAATTTTTATAAAAATTTATTTCAATGTTAAGAACACCAGAAATAGGAATATATCATTGGCCTGTAGGATGCCCAAAACCACCTGCTGGTGAGGCTCCATCTCAACGATATGTTGAAAAGTGGTTAAGAGAAAAAAATCCAAGCACTTTAGAACGTGTTTCATATGGTACATATGCTGGTGCACTAGCTACAGTTTTAGGTTTAGTTACAGCTACTGTTGGTTTTTTTAAAGACAACAAGATTGCAAAATGGATAGGTGGAGTTTTGGCAGGGATTGGTGCACTTGCAACTCTTGTTGGAAATTTTTGTGGTATTGAATGGGATTCAATAGGTAGACTTTATAATAATCTTTTAATTAGTCCAAATGGAAAAGTTGAAACAACACCAGATGAAAAAGGAATTAAATGTGAAAATGTTTCTATTGAAACTAATCGTGGAGAATTAAATGGTTATTATATACCTGCTCCAGTACCCACGAAGAAAACAATAATATTTTTAAATGGTAGAGGATATAATGCTAGTCTTTGTCTTGATGAATTTTCAAAACTTCAACAAGAAGTTCCTGTAAATGTTTTAATGGTTGATTATTGTGGAATGGGTAAAAGCAAATTAAACAAAGGAGAGAAAATTACACAGGAAGGGCTTGTATTAGATGCTGAAGCAATGTATCAGTATCTTGTTGAAAAGAAGGGTTTAACGGCTAATGATATTTCTCTTTTTGGAGTATCTCTTGGAGGCGCAGTTGCTATTGAGCTTGCAAATAGAAGGGAAGTTAATACCCTGGTTGTTCAATCCTCATTTACTACAGTTGAAGAAGCTGTTAAAGAAAAATCTTCAGCAAGCGTCCCTGGCATTTTAAAAGCTTTACTTGGAATGCTTACTAGAAGCGAGTTTGATTCAGGAGAAGCAATAAAAACTGTGAAAGCAAAAAGAGTAATTGTAAGCCATGGAACAGATGACGAGATAATTCCATTTAGTTTAGGGAAAAAATTGTTTGATAATGTAAAATTGCCGGAACAAAGCAAGGCATTCTTACCGCTTGCAGGAGCGTTCCATAAAAACTTTGCTGAACACTATGACTTGGCTTGTTATCGTACTTTCAGGAAGTTCCTGGGCATACTTTCTGTATGTGAAGGTGGAAAGAAAGAACGTGAACCTGCTATAGCGTGATGTGTGTGAATTATTAGCGTCTTGTTCTACTGCCATCAACTCTTTCAGCTAGTCTTCTAAAATTAAACCTCTCACTTTTAGAGGATGGCTCTGTTATAGTGCCTCTTAATTGAAGCTGTTTAGGACTTATTCCCAGCTCTCTTGCGACCAGCGATCGTTGCTTTCTGTTTAAATTACTTACTGAAATAGAACTCATAAACTCTCCTTATCAAAGCTCTTTTTTATAAAATTAGATTAATTGGCTTAATTAAATCACAATGACTGGTGTTAGTCAACCAATCAAATTCTAAATATCAGAACCTAAATCAGTAAATGTCTTTGAAATGCCTTTATAAGATTCAACACTGTCAGTGAATTCTTCAGGATTTATAAGCATACTTAAACTTGCTTCATTTCTGGCTGGTGTTTCAAAAATCTGCTCATTGCCTTTTTCGTCTCTTAATGTCCACACAGTTTTTTCCCTATAGGCTCTTGCTTTAAGAGTTCCTTCTTTTCCTACAATTTCAAATGGAAGTTTTAGTTCGATTGCCTGCTGGGGGCATATTTTTATACATGCTGCACAATCCCAACAGTCTGCATTAGAACATATTTGTGCTTTCCCATTTGACTGCATGAAAATTAGATCCCCCGGACATGCCATGTTGCATGGTGTTTCAGACTGAGGGTGTCCGCACCCGTCGCATAAATTATGATCTATATGAATGCCCATACTATTTAACAGTCTCCATCAATTTTTTATCCAATGGTTTATATTCCCTTTCTACAATTTTTATTTCATTAGCTGTTATATCATAAACAGAATTTACAAACTTTAGCCAGTTTTTATCATCTCTTTCAGGATAATCTGCCCTAGTCTGGTAAACAGGCCATCTTGTTTCTTTCCTGTATAAAAGATGCTCAATAAGTACTCTCGCTACATCAATTCTGTCAATTACCTCATGGCATTTCATTAATTCATGAAGATTTGGTGCATAAAGATTTAGAGCTTCATCCTTTAGCTGTCTCATTAATTTTCTAGCTTTTATAAGTTTTTGCTCATTCAGAATATAATTGTTTGAGATTCCACCGGCATAGTCGTCCATTACTTTTTGCATTCTTAATTCAAGCTCATCAGGCTGGATTTGATCTTTGCCTTCCTTCTGTAAATATCCAAAAACCCTCTTTATTTCATCTTTTATATCTTTTTCATAGATTTGTGATTCACTAATATTTTTAATCTTTGAAACAATATCCCTTGCTGCTATTAAACCCTCAACTCCTGCTCCTGAAAGATATTTTTTTGGTGCACCTCCAGCTACATCACCTGCTGCGTATAAATTTTCAATGGTTGTCATTCTGTTTGTGCTTATCCAGTAACCCGCCTGTGCATGTCCACCCACCAGATATGGTTCTGTTCCAGTAATTTCAGGCGGGTCAATATTTGGTTTTGTACCTCTTGCTCCCCAGTAAAGCGTTAATCCAGGTGTCATGTGCAGGTAGTAAGCCTGAAGTCTTTCTGCCTGCTCTTTTGAAAGATGTGTGGTATCGAGAAAACACGGACCCCTTCCTTCAATATTTTCCTGTAATGTTGCCCAGAGTCTTAAAGAGGTAGGCATGGATCTTCCACCAAGATTTAAATATCTTTCCTCCAGGTATCTTTCACCAGTTGCATTTACCTGCTGTGCTTTAACACCCTGTGCTACTGCACCTGTTGGAGCCATGAGATCTTTAATTCTCATGCTTACATAACGCATTTCAAAAGTAGTCATTTCAGCGCCGGCTCTTATTCCTATTGCATAGCCTGCGCCTGTATTAAAAGGTGAGTACCATATTTTGTGCCTTGCATTGCCTTCGTTGTTTGGTTTATAGATTCCGCTTGCTCCCCCTGTAGCAACAAGGACTGCTTTAGCATTGATAATATAAAATTTTCCATCTCTTACTCCAAATGCAAATGCACCGGATATGCGATTTTCGTTAGTGATTAAGTTTGTTACAACAGTGCGGTTAAGTATTTTTGCTTTAGATGCTTTTGCAGCCTGTGCAATAATTGGTTTTATTCTTTCACCCTGAACAATTATTGAACCTCTTCCTCTTACAAATGGCTGTCCATTTTCGTCTTTTGGTATAGGGAGTCCCCATTTTTCAAGAAGTTCTGTTGCAAAATTTAATTCTTTTGCAATGGTGTAAACAAGATCCTCCCTGATTAATCCCATTGAATCTTTTTTTACATACTCTACAAAAGTTTCCGGAGTATTACCAGGTGTAATATAAGCGTTTATTGCATTCACGCCTGCAGCCAGGCAACCGCTTCTATCTATATGTGCTTTTTCAATAATAAGAACATCCAGATCAGGATTTAACCTTTTAACTTCATAAGCTGCAAAACAGCCTGCGGCACCGGCTCCTATAATTAATAAATCTGTTTTAATTTTTTCAGTTTTAATATTGTTCATCCTTAACTTCCATGAGTATTAGTTTATCAATTGTATTGAAAAGCTTACATTTTGTATGGGAAATAGTTGATATAAAATCGAACAGCTATTCTATAATACTCTTACCGAATAAATTATGCCTGATGTAATAGATGGGGTGAGCAGTAGTCCGCTTTACCCTAATAATAGTCATTTACAGGTTGCTTCTAAAAGCCCTCCTTCTGAGTGTAGGGCTCTTGTTTTGGTGCCCAAAAAAGAGAATAAGGGAGAAGTTGCTCCTCTAGACCCTTCATTACATAGAAGTTTATTTGCAGGAATAAGAAGTTCTGTTACTGACATAGATGGACTCAGAGGATTTTTTGCTTGGACTAAAAAAACAATTCAAGGGGATTGGCAATACAAAGCAAGACAATCACTTTCTTGTGATGAATCGTTTGGAGAAGCTGTAGATGATCTTGCTCGGTATTATTCAAAACAAGGAATTAATCTGGGTTCATTACTTAAAGAAATGCTTGTTGAGAATGAACATTTTGAAGATAAGGCATTGATTATAAAAATGCTTGTTTCAATAGGACTTGAAGATGAGGTTACGAGTGAATTTTTTATACCTGCTCTTGAATCCAGGAAAAATTTAAAAAATCTGGGAATTAATAAGAACTTCTGTTGTAATTTTATTAGTGTCCTGGATGACTCAGCCAAGAAAGAATTCTTTCAGTCTCTCGACTACTCTGAAATAACAGATATAAATAGTTTTGCAGCCTCTGTTTTAAAAACAACATATCCAGAAACAGCTTTAAATATTTTTTCTGAAATTATTTATTCCAAAGAAGCTGAATATGATGATAGTAAGGAAAATAAGGTTAATATTCATAAGCTCAGAATGATATTGGTTTCACTTATGAAGAATCTTGTTAATAACCAGATGAAATTTTCTGTAGATATTCCCGAAAAGCTCTATAAATCAAACACTGATAATGAAATGGGGGAGGAGTTGCTGGAAATATTAACTACGAATTTTGGGCAGGATGCTTCAAGAATTCTTAGAGAGGTCATGATGAATGATTCTGACGATTCTGAAGAGTCAAGGATACGAAGATTTTACGCAATAAATCATTTTGTAAGAGCCACTGGTGAATATGGTGCATCTGTAATGAAAGATTTTATTTTAAAGGAGAAAGATTCCTTCCTTGTATTTTATGCATGTTATGGACTTTCTAAGATCTGTGGGGTTGACGGCAGAAGAGCATTAATAGGTGCAATAGTAAACAATGTCAGAGAAAACCAGCTTTCACTTCCTCTGGCTGCAGTTACAAAGCTTTCAGCATATGGTGAACCATATCAAGATCTAATCAGGGATCTCATGGTAAGAAATTACAAAGAAAAATATGATCTAGTTCAGGCATACAAAAATCTATCAGAAGCTTCATTTGTAAATTTTTATATGGATGATGAAGGCGATATTATATTTTCGTTAACAGAAGGTTCTGGTGAAAACCTTGTAATTGATTTAATTTCAAATGTAGGCATTGAAAAGTTTTTGGACTGGGCAGCTTATGGTGAAGGCAAAAACGAACAGGAAAAAGAAAATGTAAAAAGAAATGCAATGGATTTATTAAATTATGCCTGTGGAAAAAATTTTCAAAGAATAAAGGAAATTCTTATGAAAGCAGCGGTTAATGACAGGGGGGATATGCTTTCAATTTTTTATAAACTGGGTGATATGAGTGAGCTTGCTAAAGCTTCATAAGCTGTAAAATAGTATGTAGATTTAAAAATCAGTAATTTAGCATAAAAATGCCAGGATTAAACCAGAACTTTCATTTAATTAGAGGTATAATATTGTTTTTAAGTATTAAATAAAATATGTCTGACGGTAGTTTAAAACCACGACCAGTAGGAAGTACTCCGGCCTCATTGCCTGCAGCCAATGCATCTGGAGCTACATCAGGAGCAAAAGATCTAGATAATAAGAAACCACCTGACCAGGTTGTTAATGAACCGCTTGAACCACCACAACATGTACCCCCGCTAGCATTTCCAAAATTGCTTGCACCAATGAGAAATGTAATTGCAGCATCAACCATGCTTGATGACTTACTGGATTATTTAAAAGCAAATACAAAAGGCGAGGTAGTTGAGATTGTTGAAGTTGGTTTTGAAGATGATTCTAAGTTTTCGAGACTTATTGATAAAAAAGCAGGTGAGTTCAATGATGCAGGATCAAATCTTTTAGTAGAAGCTTTAGCACAGCTTAAATGCTCAACAAACTTCAGGATTAAAGCATTCCTTACTGCAATTGGACTTGTGATTAACCCAGATATCGTGGTGAATGATTTTATAATTCCTTCTCTTGATAAAAGAAAGCACTTTGAAAATGCTGACAATAATAATAAATATGTAAAAATGCTATTAGAACAATTACCAAGAGAGTATCTTGGTAAAATATTTGCTCTGGTTAAATTTGATGGAATAAATGACAATGATAAATTTGCTAAATCAATTGCATCATTGAATGATGGACCTGTAGAGAAAGTTTTAAATGCTTTGGTAGACGTTTCGGTTGGCGAAAATGCAAAAATCGAAGGAGTTGAAGCGTACATTCATGTTGAAGATAAAGAACGAATTCAAACCTTAGTTTTATTGATTATGGAAAAACTAAAAAAGGACAATAAAAAAGTACCGAAAGAACCTTTAGAGAGGTTATATAGATCATCCGATGAGACAAAAATCAATGATAGGGCAATGGCTCTGATTAATGATTGTGATGAAATAGATCCAGACTTGTTTTTGCTTGAGTCTGTACTGGATGAAAGTAAAAAAGATGATTCTTATGAACGGGTGAGAAGATTTTGGGCTATTGATGATTATGTAACAAAAAAAGGAGCAAAAGAAGCAGTAGCTGGATTAAAAAGAGTAGTACTTGAATGTGAAACCCCCCTTGTTGTAAATTATGCAACTTATAAACTTGCTAATTCTTGTGAAGAAGACGGAAAAGTTACATTAGTTGATGCAATAAAACAAAAAATCAGGGTTAATGAACCTTCACTGCCGCTTGCTTTTGTTGTTTCACATATTGATCTTGAAAATTCATTTGGGGATATTTTATTCAGACTTCTTAATAGTGAATTTACTCCTGCTGCAAGAGGTATAAGTTCTGGTTTTGATAGGATTTCTGATATTTTTATTGCACGAGCTCAAAAAAATAAAGATAATGGTACAACTTTTTCTCATGACAGTGATTTACCCCCTGCAACACCAATGACTGTTTTTCAAAAGGTAGGAATTATTCCTATGATTGAGAAAATAGTTGGGGAACAAGCAAATCAGGTAGTTCAAAGCGGGACTTCACGAAGTCAGGCTATTGCTAAGATTAACCATTATGAAATAAATCTTGTTGACCTAATGGACTATGCGTTCTTAAGATACAAAGTTGAAATGAATGCTTTAATGAGTGCAGCAGTATCTCAGTCTAAAAGAACAAAACCTGGTGTACATGCTTATCTCCTTCGCCTGGCAGGTGCATCTATATCTGGACTAGAGCCAAGAAATGTTGATGAATTACAAAGCTTCTTTCCTGGTAGAAAAATTGAATAAAAACTGCATGCATTCTTAAAAAAATATTAATTTCAATTATCTTTAGCTGTTGTACTATATCAATATAAGAACTCTTAAAGTGGGCATATTGTTTATGTGGATAGATATAATTAGTTTATGGATTTTAATAAGTTAACTTTAAATTCCCAGTCTGCACTCTCGTCATGCCGTACTTTGCTTGAAAAGTATGAGCATAGTGTTCTTGAGCCTGAACATATTTTGATTTCACTTGTTGAGCAGCCTAACGAGATAGTCCCGCAGATATTTGATCGTATTGGAGTAAGTAAAAAGCAAATACTAGATAAACTCCATGATTATCTTTCGAAACAGCCCAAAGGCAGGGCATCTGCAAGTAGTGGTGAGCAGCTTTATTTAAGTAACAGATCAAATTCTTTGCTTGAGAAAGCATTCGAAGAAGCAAAAAATATGAAGGATGAGTATATTAGTGTTGAACATATTTTACTTTCTTTATGCGATCCTCAGGGAACTAAAGGAGAAGCACAAAAGATTTTAAAAGAAGAAGGTGTTACAAAAGAACAAATTTTAAAAGTTCTTACTAAAATCAGAGGTAACCAAAGGATTACAAGCCCGACCCCTGAAGCAACATTTGATGCATTAAATAAATATGGCAGAGATCTTACAGAAATTGCTCAAAAAGGGAAACTTGATCCTGTTATAGGTCGTGATGAAGAAATAAGAAGAGTTATTCAGGTTTTATCAAGACGAACAAAAAACAACCCTGTGCTTATTGGAGAGCCTGGTGTAGGAAAAACAGCAATTGTTGAAGGACTTGCACAAAGAATTGTGCGGGGAGATGTGCCTGAAGGACTTAAGAATAAAAAAGTAGTTGCTCTTGATATGGGTGCACTTATTGCAGGTGCAAAATTTAGAGGGGAATTTGAAGAAAGATTAAAAGCAGTTTTAAAGGAAGTACAGTCTCATGAAGGTGAGATTATTTTGTTTATTGATGAATTACATACAGTTGTAGGAGCAGGTACTACAGGTGAAGGCTCAATGGATGCAGGTAATTTATTAAAACCGCCACTTGCAAGAGGAGAACTGCATTGTATTGGTGCTACGACATTAGATGAGTATAGAAAACATATAGAAAAGGATGCGGCTCTTGAAAGAAGATTTCAGACTGTTTTGGTTGATGAACCTACAGTTGAAGAGACTATTTCCATTTTAAGAGGACTTCGTGAAAAATATGAAGTTCATCATGGTGTGAGGATTAAAGATGCTGCACTTGTAAGTGCTGCAGTATTAAGCCATAGATATATTTCAGACAGATTTTTACCTGATAAGGCAATAGACCTTGTAGATGAAGCAGCTGCAAAGCTAAGAATAGAAATTGATTCAATGCCTGTTGAACTTGATGAGCTTGAAAGAAGAAGAATCCAGCTTAGCATTGAAAAAGAAGCACTGAAGAAAGAAACAGACCCTGCTTCAAAAGAAAGGCTTGAAAAACTTGAAAAAGAGCTTACTGAACTCCAGTCAAAGGCAGATGTTCTTAAGGTTCAGTGGGTAAAAGAAAAAGAATCTATTTCTTCGGTTCGTCGGATAAAAGAAGAGATAGAAAATACAAAAATAAAAATTGAGCAAGCTGAAAGGGAAACAGATTTACAGAGAGCTGCTGAATTAAAATACGGAAAGCTTGCTGAGCTTGAAAAAAGACTTCGCGGTGCTTCCGGATTTCAGGGAGATGGGAAAAATAACAGGTTGTTAAAAGAAGAAATAAATGAGGATGATATTGCTGATGTAGTTTCAAAATGGACCCACATTCCTGTAAGTAAACTTCTTGAAGGTGAAAAACAAAAATTAATAAAACTTGAAGAAGAAGTACATAAAAAAGTAATCAGTCAGGATGAAGCTGTAAAAGCAGTTTCAAATGCTATACGAAGATCACGTTCAGGACTTAGTGATCCCCAGAAACCAATTGGTTCATTTATATTTCTTGGACCTACAGGTGTTGGTAAAACAGAGCTTGCTAAAACACTTGCATATGTTTTGTTTGATAATGAACAAAATATCATCAGGATTGATATGAGTGAATATCAGGAAAGACATACTGTAAGCAGGTTAATTGGTGCGCCTCCCGGATATATTGGTTATGGAGAGGGAGGACAACTGACAGAACAGGTAAGAAGAAAACCATATTCGGTTATATTATTTGATGAAATTGAAAAAGCACATGCTGATGTCTTTAATGTATTGTTGCAGGTTCTTGATGATGGCAGGCTTACTGATTCACAGGGCAGAGTAGTTGATTTTAAAAATACAATTATAATAATGACAAGTAATATTGGGAGTCAGATTATTTTAGAGCATCAGCTAAAACTCAGTGTGAGTGGCAGTAACCAGGAGCAATACTATGATCAAATAAAAGAAAAGGCATTTGAACTTTTAAAGGAACATTTTAGGCCTGAGTTTTTAAACAGAGTTGATGAAATAGTTGTATTTAATCCTCTTAAAGCAAATGATTTAAAGAAAATTGTTGAAATCCAGTTGAACAGAGTTAAGCAGAGACTTGAAGAAAAGAAAATAAAACTTGAACTTACAGATGATGCAAAAGATCATCTGGTTACCATAGGATATGATCCTACTTTTGGTGCAAGACCATTGAAAAGACTGATTCAGAAAGAACTTGAAAACGAGCTGGCAACAGAATTATTAAGTGGGAATTTCTCTGAAGGTGATGTTATAAGAATTGATTATGATGGTGATAAGCTTGTGTTTAGTAAAGTGCTTGAGAAGGTTAAAGCCTAATGGTTACTGCTTAGCTTACGTAACATTTTCGAGCAACCTATTTATCTAGTAAGATTTTGACGATTTATTCGGCAAAATCTGTAGATGTAATGAATGGTACACCCGGAGCACATTGCAAAGCCTGACAAGCGAAGAATGAGCGAGGAGGGCGGTAAGTATAACATTTTGACATAAGTTAAAATGTAACCATGACTTATATCAAACAACTCTCAGAAGAGCTTATAAAGAAAATTGCGGCTGGTGAAGTTATTGAACGACCTGCTTCAGTAGTAAAAGAATTAATTGAAAATTCTATTGATGCCAATGCTTCAAAAATTGAAATAGTAGTTCAAAGATCAGGAAAATATATAAAGGTTTCAGATAATGGGGAAGGAATACATTCCAGGAATATTCCTCTGTTATTTTCAAGACATGCAACCAGCAAAATTAATGATATTAATGATCTCTGGGGAATAAGTACACTTGGTTTTCGCGGAGAAGCTTTAGCTTCAGTTTCTTCTATAAGCAAGGTTACTTGTGTTTCCAGGTTCAAAGATGAAGAAAATGGTTTTGAATTAAGAATAAAAGAAGACAATATAACACAAAAAAGTGCTGCTGTGTCCAGTGGGACCTCATTTGAAATTGAAGATCTTTTTTATAATGTTCCTGCAAGACTTAAATTCCTTAAGTCAGAATCAACTGAGCTTGGACATATATATGATGTAGTTCTTTCTCATGCACTGTCTCATCCTGAAGTTTCATTCAAGCTTATAAATAATAAAAGCACTGTGCTTGAAACCTCAGGTTCTTCTGAGTTACAGCAGGTAATTGTTGAACTATTGGGAAATGATTTAAAATCAAAATTAATAAATATTATAGGGGAAAATAATTTTTTATCAATTCATGGTTATATTAGCTCTCTTGAAATTTCAAGGAGTGACAGAAAGTCCATTTTAATTTTTATAAATAAAAGACCTGTTAAATGTCAGATAATTTCAAAAGCAATTCAAAATGCATTTGAGGGATTATTACCAGGCGGGAAATATCCGGTTATAGTTCTAAATCTTAATTTTAAGCCTGGATTTGTTGATGTAAATGTTCACCCTTCAAAAAAAGAAGTTCGTTATACCAGTTCCAATGAGGTTTATAATCTTATTTTTCGAATATTGCAGGAAGGAATATCAAAACACTATAAAGAAAAGTATAAGGAGAATTCTGTTTATTCCCTACCTGAGATAAAAGAAAATGATTTTGAAAACAAATTCATTGATTTAAATAATAAGACAGAACAGTCTAGATTGATCCGGGCGCATTCTGATTATTCACAGGCAGCAATTGATTTTTATAAAGAAGCTGAGCCGACTCAATTATCTTATAGTTCTGATTTAAATTTATTTTCTGTGAGTAATTTAAAGTGCCGGATTGTTTTTTCTGATAAATTAATAGCAAATATGATAAAAACAGGGATTAAGACCGTGTTTGAAATTGGCAGTATATTTGAAGACAGCTTTCAAGTAGTTTTTAGTGGTGAAATAACAGGTGATGAAAGATCCCAGTCCAGCTTTTTTAATAATTTGTCAGAATTGGGAAGAAAAATTTATCTTGATTATTCCATGGAACAATCAGTTATTCAGAGAAAAATAGTTTCACCAGAATTTGAGGATAAAGAAGATAAATCAAATAATCAAAGAAATAAACCAGAAGACAAAATACTTTATAGCGTCTGGGAAAGAGATAACTGGACATGTGTTTATTGCGGGAAACAGTTACTGGATCCAAAGATAGTAAAAACAGCTATTCCTCACTCTCAAAATGCTTTTAGTGATTATATAAATAACCAGGGAGAAACAATAACTGTGCATGTATTAAAAGAACATTCAGCATCTTATGATCATTTTTTGCCTGCAAGTAAATTCCCTCAGTTTAATTATGATGCTGAAAATTTATTTGCATGTTGTTTTGAATGTAACAGAAAAAAGTCTGATTCTATGGGACTTAATGCTTGGAAACCGGAGAGGCAAAATAATTGGAACAGTCCGCTTATACTTGCAGGGCTTTATTTTAAAAACCCAAGAGAATATTCAGTGGTGAATGAAATTAACGTCAAAAATTAGTACAAAAATCTTAGGTGAATTTAATTAAAGTGATTACCTGTATTTAACCGTTTGACTGTTAAATGTAGGATGAGTAAAACTCACTACAGGAAAATTTATTTTTAAAAAAAAGAGGTGTACTAGATCTAAAAGATTATATTATATTTTTGCCTATTTTTTTAAGTAGGATTTAATCCTCCCATGTTTCAATTCTTGCGGAGGATTAAAGTATGGTAGCTGCAGTAGCAGGTTCAAGAGAACAAAAACTTAATGTAAATAACGGCCAAAATGATAAAGGCGGGTTTTCTTCTGACACTTCACTGTATATTCAAAAGTTTACATCATTAAACAATGAGATTGCTAATTTAAGAGGGAAAGCAGCTGAAGCTGGGCAATCTCCTCAGACTACAAATCCTGGTGGTACACAGTCCAGTGAAGAAAAAGAAATTACAAAGCAGCTTAATGTTCAGGATGGCGGAAATAAATTTGCATCAGTTATTCAGACTGCAAAAGCACGAGAGTTTTGGGACACACAATTAGAAGATATAAAGAAGCAGCTTACGTATGTGTCGGGTCAGTTAGGAATTGATTCTACTGGCTCTCCTCCCCTTAATTCAGGAAATGAAAACAAATCAATTGCTCCTGACAATAATGTTCAGGAAGTACAACCTGGGTCTGGTTCAGAAACAAATACATTAACTGCTAATCCTCAAGGAGGCCAGCAACCAGTTTCTGGCAATGGTGAAGATGATTCTATGGGATTAGGTAAAAATATTGGAATGGATTTAGGGACATTAGATAAAGCAATGAACAGCTTACCTGGAGGAGCAGATAAATATAATGGTACTTTCTTTGGGGTGAATCCAACTGGAGAAGATAATGGTACTATTTATGGTCAAAACGATAATTATTCTTGTGGGATGAAAGCAGTATCAAATGCTCTGAATAGAAAAACTAATTTTACAGGAGATCTATCTGGTGGTGGAACTTCTCCACAACGGATGGGACAGATTCTTAATCAACCTCCTCAAAGAGGGATAGATAATTTAAAGAAAACACTTTCAAGTGGAAAAAATGCAATTGTTGCTGTGAATCCACAATCTTACTCAAATAGTCCCGGAAAAAGTTCACACTGGATTTCAATTGAAGCCAAAGACTATGATCCTGTTAAAAACACAATTAAAATAGAAGATTCATTATCAGATCCTAAAAATCCTGAAAGTCCTAACAGCCCTAGCAGTCCAGGATACCAAGAGTATCCTGGATATTCCACTGATAAGAACTTAGACAATCCTGATCCTGTTACAGGAGATGACATAAAACCAGAAGATGGTAATTTATATGATCCTGCTCGAAGATCTAATACATATGACCTTGATAAACAGGCTATAAGAAAAAAAGAAGAAGATATGTATCAAAGACAACAAACCCAATCTCCTTAACAGGAAATTAAAACCAGAATGTTTATAACATTTGTCAGGGTTATACCTCTTGGCAATAGCCCAATTTTTCTTTTAAACTTTCTTTAATCTGTTGGTGTTTAACTAACTGTCTAAGTCAAGGTACTTATGCAGACACCTTACGTCAATCAAAACCAAAATACCAAAGCCGCTGACGGACAAAAACAGCAGCAGTCTAATAATGGCCAGTCCACTGAGAAGGTCAGATTGCTTGCTAACCTTAGTTATCTTGAAAGGCAGCTAGAAGATGTAAGGAATAATAATCAGATTCTTCAGGAAAGTCTTCAGGCTGGAAGAAGTGATAATAATAATGGAAATAATACAGTAGGAACCCAGAACAAATTAAATGAAGTACTTGAAGGTTATTATCAAAGCAGAATTGCAGAAGTTCAACAAGTACTAGGCAGTTATACAGGTGGTTCTGCTACATCTCCATCCTCCTCAGTAAGTTCAATAGCTTCCTCTGATAATAATTCACTCGGATCATTGAATTCTGGAAATAGTGGATCTGAACTTGGAGGCTTATTCGATAGTGCTTTTAATCAGGCTTATGACTCAATGAGCGGGTTTGTAAACCAGGGTTATAATGCCGTAAAAGACTTTCTTGGCAATGCTGTTGATACTGTAGGGAATGCAGTAAAAGATGGACTCAGCGCATTTGGTAATATGCTTGGAAAAGCATCTGAATGGTTTGTAAGCCAGATAGGGGGTTCTTCTAATCCAAATGAGGATGGCGGACCTAATAACGGTAATTGTGCTTTTGCATCAAGTGTAATGTTGGCTCGTTATTTTGGAGCAATGGGTGGTGGTGCAGGCGAAGCTGATTCACAGATTGAACAGATGAGAGGTCTATCAGGTGCATCTATGGATGAAAGTGAAGGAACTACATTAAGTACTGCTGCTGGTGGATTACGAAAACTTGGATTAAATGCAAATGTTGGTGAAGCAAGCGTTGGTGATCTTATGAATGGATTGAATAGTGGGAAAAAATATATGCTTGCAGTTAATCCTGAAAAATATGAGGAGTTTTTAGGAAAAGATTTAACTTCTAGTGGTCATGCTGTTGTACTTATGGGGATCAGAGATGGAATGGCATTATTATTTGATCCTGGTACTAATAAACCAATTACAGTAAGCGTTGGGGCTTTACAAAATGCAATGAGTGATATGGGTAATGAAGTAATGGAAGTTTCTAATCCAAATGCAAGAAATGCTGCATAAATTTAGTTCTAGAATGTGATTCATTAAACACTTGTCTGTAAATTAACCATAATTAATCTTATTAAAACTAATGCATTTACCTCTTCTTAATGAAAATTCTGATTAATTTATCCTGGTTTCCGACAGTTCCACAGGTTATTTAATTTATATGTTTATACTTTCCATAGTACCAACCTTTTTAAGTTACGATTCAAATGCTGTTATGGTAGATGTTAACAGCCAGACAGACATTCTAGAGCATAAACTTATGGCCCTTGAAGCGTTGTTTGGTTCACTGACTCTAAACCAGTATCTTGGTTACAGGGTTACAGGCGTTGATAATACTAACTTTGAAGCTGTAACTGCTGAACTTCAGGTTCGAAGAGATAGTCTTTTTGAAGCAGTAACAAATGACGGACTTTCTAACTCCTCTGATGCACAGGCAAGACTTGAGGATATTACAACCATGCAGCAAATGACTGATACAAGAGTTAGCGATCTGGAAAAGCTTCTGGAAGCATATAATACCGGAACCACATCTAATACATCAGTCTCAAATGTGGACCCAAACAACCTTGCAAGTATACAAGCTGAATTGAAAGTAGCTATTGCATACAGAGATTTTCTTAAGGCTTCAGCTGAATTCTGGACAAAAGTTTACCAGACTCAAAGTGGTACTACTGCTACATCTGATTCAAATACAGGTGTAGATAATCAGGATGTAGGTGGCGATCAAAATAATGACCTCCAGAATGCAGAAGCAATTGCTATGGCTGCAAATCTAAGACGAAGGATAAATGAACTCATGGGATTATTTGGTGCGCTGGCTTCATTTCAGTCAAAAGAAGTGCTTGAAGCAAGAAAAGAGGATCTAAGTGCTGAACTTCAGACAGAATTAGCTAAGGTTAATTCAATTGTTTCCAGGTTGAAGCAAAGTACATCTGAATCTGGCGGATCTCAATCTTCCACAAGTACAGCCTCTGAACTTAGATCAGAATTAAAAAGTGTTGCAGCAGAAATATCTTTTGCAGCAGCAAATGAAGAGCTTATGAGTATTATAGGTAGTCAAATTAATTCAGCATTAGGCAGTTTAATGTCTGAGAGTTCTTAATTTTTTACAGATATTTTTTTATCAAGGCATGCAATCCCGGGAAGCGTTTTACCTTCTATAAATTCTATTGATGCGCCTCCGCCAGTACTCACATGTGTGAATGATTCAAAAGATAGATTTAATTTTTCCAGTGCTGTTACTGAATCACCGCCTCCTACAACAGTAGTAGATTTATTTTTTGTTGCCAGAACTAATGCTTCAGCTATGCTTTGCGTTCCTTTAATAAAATTATTATCCTCAAACATTCCCATAGGACCGTTCCAAAAAAGTGTTTTTGACTGACTAATCATTTTTGTGAATTTTTTTATTGTTTCCGGACCAATATCAAGACCTGTAAAACCCTTAGGAATTTTATTGATTGGGAAAATATGTAGTTCTTTCCTGGGATTGTTTATTTCCTCTTTTTTAATACAAACCATATCTTCAGGCAGGATTAGTGCAATAGCATGCTCTTCTTTTAAAGAGTCTATTTCTTTAACAAGAGGAATAAATTTTTCTTCAAATAATGAATCCCCGATTTCCCCTCCCTTTGCATAAATAAAAGTAAAAGCCATAGCTCCACCCATTAAAAGAGTGTCTACCTTTGGGATTAACTGTTTTATGACTTCAATTTTGGTGGATATTTTACTGCCACCAAGTATAGTAGTAAAAGGCCTGATTGGATTTGTTAGTATTTTGCTTAGTGAGTCAACTTCTTTTTGAAGCAGAAATCCGGCAAGGCATGGACTTAAGAATGCGCTTACTCCTGCTGTGCTTGCATGAGCCCTGTGGCTTGTTCCAAATGCATCATTTACATATATTTCAAAAGGCTTAGCTAGCTTCCTTCCAAAATCAGGATCATTTTTTTCTTCTTCTTTGTAGAATCTTATATTTTCAAGCAGACATACTTTACCTGGACTAAGTCCTTCAATAGCTCTTTCCACTTCAACCCCTACAGAATCATTTAGTTTTAATATTTCTTCACCTAAAATCTCAGAAAGCCTTTTTGCGACTGGATCCATTTTTAAATCAGTATCAAATCCTTTTGGCCTGCCTAGATGTGAAACCAGTCCAATCCGGGCTTTTGATTCAATCAAATATTTGATTGTTGGTACAGAGGATCTAATCCTTAGATCATTTGTAATTATTGTCTTATCGTCTTTTTTTTCAATAGGTACGTTAAAATCAACCCTTACTAATATCTTTTTATTAGCAAAGCTGTTTTGTGGGATATCTTTAATTGTTAGTTGTTCCATGTTTTTAATTTTACCTCAATAATCTCAATATCAGTAATTGTCTGATTACAATTTATTTAATACTTTTATGAACAAATCATTTAATTTTTCATTTGCTTTACTGACAGATTTAAGAACTTCTTTGTGTGATGGTTTATGACTTTTACTCCACATGTTGCTTATTACAGATATAGCTGCAAAGTCAATATCCAGACTTTTTGCGCAAATAATTTCAGGAATTGTTGACATTCCTACTGCTGAAGCTCCTAACTTTTTTAAAAGAGTAATTTCTGAAAAAGTTTCGTATGTAGGACCTGCTGATGCAGCATAGATTCCTGTTTTTATATTTTTTCTAAAAATTCTTTTTATGAGATCTGTCAGTCCTGATTTAATTATTGCAGGTTGCTGGATAATTCCATTCAGTAATCCTCTTTCAGTTGGTTGCATTAAATTTAAAAATCCTGTTATTAGCATTAAATCTGATTTATTTAGCTTTGTGTTAATTCCTCCTGCAGCATTTGTAATTATTAGCCTTTTTATTCCAATTTCATGACAGAGCCTTACGTTAGTAATTACATTACTAAAAAGTAAACCTTCATATAAATGTCGTCTGCCTGAAAAAACAAGTACTTTTTTGTTATTGACTGAATAAAGCTTTATAAGACTTTCGTGCCCTTTGACATTGTTATTTAATAAACAAACTTTCAGCCCTGATGCTTTGATTGCCTTATATTTCTTTTTATTTGACCAGACAGGGAGATCATTGTATTTTATTTCAAAGGACGAACTAAAATCTTCGAAGATTTTAACTCCTGAACCGGTAATTATTGCAATGTCAGGTATGAATTTAAATTTTTTTAAAAGCAGATCCGCAGATTCCTTATATAAAAGGTTTTCTTTGCTATTTTTTTTACTAATATTATTCATTTGTAGTTGTAGTTTATCAGATGCAAAAAGCAGCCGTAAGATAGGGATTCTTTATAGTTATGGGAATGTTGATTTTTACAGGGCAAATAATATTTTAAGTTTTTATCAAGTATGGAAACCTTTTTGTGAGACATTTCAGAAAACATATCTTAATTATCAGTTTTTGTGTAATTTTTCTGAAAGTACCAGAATCGAAGATGTAGGTGTGGATGTAATATTTTTCCCTCTTGCGCTGGATATAAGCCCTGAAGAGGTTAACTTTCTCGACAAGTTTTTAAGTTCAGGGGGAAAGGTTATTGTGACAGCCGGCGTTGGGCCTATTTCACAAACATTAAAGGATTTTCTTTCTTCTCATGGGATTATTGTTGCGGAAAACATGATTGCAAAAACAAATTTAAACTCCAAGCATAAAATCAGGAAAACATATGTTCATGTACCAAGTGGAAATTTTTATTCAGCCTTTGATATTGAAAGTTCGGATAAGAAAGTACTTGCCAGATGGAAAGAGAGCGATCAAGTTGCAGTTGGGGGCAGTAATGAAATTGCATACATAGGCTATAGCTGGGGTCAGAATGTTGACAGAGATGATGACATAAAAGTTTTTCTTGGTGCTCTTGATTTCTTCTGGAGAGATATTACAACATCACTTGCAATGGAAATTACTGAACAAGAGTATAAGAAAATACTAAGGGATATAAACATCATTCAGAAGGAAGCAAGTTCAGTTATTCATGTATCTGAGCAGCTTGATTTATCAGTTCCTAAATACCAGTTGAAAAGACACTATGAAAATGGACAGGATTTTATAAATGAATTTAATTCTGATTACCTGTTTGGTAATTATCTTCCTGCCCGGGAAAATGCAGAATCTGCAAAGAACGAATTTTCTATTGTTTATGCACTTGGTGTACCGTTAAAAAATGTAGAGATAAGAGCTATATGGCTTGATCGTGGAACCATTGTGGGAATGAAAGATGCAGGAGAACTATCAAGCTATATAAAAGATTTGTCTCGAGTAGGATTTAATATAATATTTTTTGAAACAATAAATGCCGGATATTCAATGTATCCCTCTGAGTATCTTAAGCAAAATCCATTGATTAGTGGGTGGGATCCGTTGAAGGTTGCTGTTGAGGCTGCACATTCCAGCGGTATTGAACTTCATGCATGGGTATGGACTTTTGCTGTTGGAAATTCACGTCATAATCTGCTGCTCGGACAGGATGTTGGTTATACCGGACCAATAATTTCGGAAAAAGGGAAGAACTGGGCTCTTACAGATAAAAATGGGGCTTTGAGAATAGAAATGCAGCCTGAGACATGGATAAGTCCTGCAAATCCGGAAGCTTGTAATTTTCTGAAAACAATATTTTCCGAGATTATAAGTAAATATGAGGTTGATGGCTTGCAGCTTGATTATATAAGATTTCCTTTTCAGAAGAAATATACGCAGGCAGGTTTTGATTTACCGACAAAATCAGCATTTAAAACAGCCAGCGGTAAAAATCCTACAGAAGAAGGTATTGTAAATAAAATATGGATTGAGTGGAAAGTTAAAACAGTCTCTGATTTTGTTAGGGATATAAGTGCAGAACTCAAAAAGCAGAGACCAGGAATTAAAATTTCAGCAGCTGTTTTTGGGATTGACAGACCATTAAGACTTAGAACAATAAATCAGGATTGGGAAAGCTGGCTTTTAAATAAATGGATTGATGTTGCATATCCATTTTATTACTCATTTACAAAAGGTGAAATTCAGGCAAAAATAAATGCAGAAAAAGAAACTGTAAGCTTTTCAGGCATAATAATACCTGCTTATAACTTAAGAATTTTAAGTATTGGTGAGCTTGCTGAAAGGATAACCCAGAGCAGAAATTCAGGTGTATTGGGATTTGCACTGTTTGCTGCTGAACACCTGAATAATGAAAAAAAGAATCTCTTAAAAATAGGTCCTTTTAGGGAGAAAGCTGAATATATACCATATAATCATCCTCTTGTATCTTCACAGAAACTGCTTGATGAGTTCTCTGTGATTATAGATAAATTTGCTGCAGGGAAAAACCTGTCTGTTCTGTCCAATAGTGAAATCCAGAAAGAAGTTTATTTGCTGACAAATGAATTGAACAATGATTTTAAATCGTTTACTCCTGAAAAAATTGCGGACATTGAAAAAAAACTTATTAATTTACAACTAAAAGTAAAAGACTGGCTCAGTCTGGAAAAATATCTAGACAGAGATCAAAGAGCCTTATATATAAGCACTTACCTTGATCAGATAAGAACACTCGTAAATTATATGAAATCAAAATAAATATTTTTTTAAATCAATTTTTCCATGATCATTAAATTTGATTCCTTCATTTTCCAGAAGGTGCTTTTGCAAATCCAGCGGTATGTTAGGAGCTCTATTTGTGCTGATGGTGCCTTTGCTGTTTACTACTCTTTGCCATGGGACTGGATGTCTGTTATTTTTTACTGATACAAGCCGGTTTAATGCCCAGCCTATAACACGGGGGTTTAAGTCAAGCATCTGGGCAATTTGTCCATAAGTTGCAACTTTTCCTTTAGGAATTTTTCTTACAACACTGTATATTTTTTTATATGTTTTCACTTTCCCTACTTGGTTATCTATATATTAATCTTTCATAGTAAAATATTTAAGCCATGGCTACACTTGAACAATTAATTAATACCCTTTGGAAGGCTGACTCATCAGAATTAAAAGAAAGACTTTTAAATATTCTTGTACAAAAGAGTTATATAAAAGGTGATTTTACTCTGGTAAGCGGTAAAAAAAGCACATTTTATATAGATGGGAAACGAACCTCGTTAGATAGTGAGGGTGGGGCAATAATTTCTGTACTATTCTTTCGTCTGCTTAAAAAAAATATTAATGCAGTGGGGGGATTAATAACAGGGGTTTGTCCTCTTGCAAGTGGTGTTTCACAAATTGGTTACTTGCTTGGGAAGAATATAAGTGCTTTATATGTAAGAAAAGAACCGAAAAAATATGGAACAAGTAAATGGGTTGAAGGACCTTTAATGAACGGGATGAATGTAGCAGTGCTTGAAGATGTAGTAACTACGGGGGGATCATCAGTAAAAGCAATTGAAAAAATAAAAGAAGCTGGATGCAAAGTAGAACAGGTACTTGCAATAGTAGACAGAAATGAAGGCGGGAGAGAAGCTTTTAAAAAGCTTAATCTGGAGTATAATTTTTTGTTTGATATTAATGAGATAATTGAAGGGGCAAAAAATAAAAAATAACTTTTATGACGATAGCACAGACTTCAATCTCGGTTTATTTAAAGGATAACTCGAAAAAAGAAATTCCTGCTGGTAGTAATGGACTTGATCTGGCAAAGTCTATAAGTAACAGTTTGGCTAGAAAATGCGTAGGCATTTTGCTGAATGGTGAATTAAAGGACTTAATTACGACCCTGAAGAATGAGGATAAGGTTGAACTCATTACACAAGAAGATCCCCGAAGCTACGAATTCCTTAGACATAGCACTGCACATATACTTGCAGAAGCGGTACAGAACCTTTTTAAAAACGCAAAAATTGCAATTGGTCCTGTAATTGAGCATGGTTTTTATTATGATTTTGAAATACCGGATCATAAATTAACTCCTGAGGATCTTTTAAAGATTGAGCAGGAAATGCAGAGGATTGTTAATGAGGATCAGAAATTTATCAGAGTAAACATAGAAGATGTTGATAAACAGCTAAAAGAATTTGAATCAAAGGGTGAAAAATTTAAAACTGAGCTTCTTCAGGAACACAGGAATGAAAACCCTACATTATATGTACTCCAGGATAAAAGTGGTAATCCAGTATGGGACGATCTATGTCGAGGTCCTCATGTTATGAGTTCAGGACAAATAAAAGCATTTAAACTTTTATCGATTTCAGGAGCATACTGGCGTGCTGATGAGAAAAAGGAATCCCTTCAGCGGATTTATGGAACTTCCTGGTGGTCTAAAGAAGATCTCAATGCATATCTTGCCAGACTTGAAGAAGCTGAAAAACGTGATCACAGAAAGCTTGGCAGGCAGCTTGATTTTTTTAGTATGCAGGAAGAAACAGGTCCTGGGTTAATTCTCTGGCATCCCAGGCTTGCTTTTATGAGATCACAGCTTGAGGATTTCTGGAAAAATCTTCACCAGGAAAAAGGGTATGAGCTTGTTTATACACCCCACATAGCTAAAAATGATTTATGGAATATTTCAGGACATAACGATTTTTATAAAGAAAACATGTTTTATATGACTGTAGATGAGCAGGACTATGTTCTAAAACCGATGAATTGCCCGTTTCATGTTCTTATTTTTAAATCAACTAGGCATAGTTACAGAGAACTTCCAATAAGAATGGCTGAACTTGGAACTGTTTATAGATACGAACGTTCTGGTGTAATGCATGGACTTGCAAGAGTTAGAGGATTTACGCAGGATGATGCTCATATTTTTTGTACAAGAGAACAATATGTAAATGAAATCAAGGGGGTAATTGCACTTGTTAATTTAATTTATAAAACATTTGGACTTGACTATACTGCTGAACTTTCCACCAAACCTAAGGATGCAATAGGTGGTAATGAAATCTGGGATTTTGCAGAATCAGGACTGGCTCAGGCTCTTAAAGAATATGGTCTTGAATACAAGCTTAATCCAGGTGACGGTGCATTTTATGGACCTAAAATTGATTTTAAATTAAAAGATGCAATTGGCAGGATATGGCAGGGTGCAACTATACAGCTTGATTTTAATCTGCCAGAGAGATTTGGACTGAAGTATACCGATAAGGATGGTTCACAAAAACAACCTGTAATGGTTCACAGGGCAATATATGGTGCACTTGAAAGATTTGCTGCAATATTAATTGAACATTTTGCAGGGGCATTTCCTCTCTGGTTGTGTTACAAACAGGTTGCAGTACTTCCAATTACTGACAGGCAGATAGAATATGCAAATAAAATTGCTGGTTTGTTAACAGAAAAAAATATCAGGGTATTTGTAGATGATAGGGCAGAGTCGGTAAATGCAAAAATCAGGGATGCTGAGCTGGATAAGATTCCTTATATGATTATTCTTGGGGATAAGGAGGTTCAGGAAAATTTAATTTCAGTTCGTGCAAGAAAAAGAGGAGATCTTGGAAAAATTAAGATTGAGGATTTTATCGGGAAGCTTGTTCAGGAAATTAATTCCAAACAATTTCAATAAGGAATTTTCCTAAATAGTTTTGTAAGTAATGTTAAGAATCATTGTTAATTTATATATCAAATATGAAAATAAGGCGAAATTCTTAATTTTTGATAATTGTATTTGTAATTCATCAATATTCATGGGGTAATAATTACTAAGATATGACACCGACATTAAAAACTATCAGAGAACTTTTCTTTTACCTTTTACCTGTTGTTCTCTTCTCTTCAGTTAATTTATTTGAGACTGTAGCTACGGCCTCAATTGAAAAGGATTCAGTTTATGATAATGATTTCCCAAAACTCAGAGGTGAAATATGGTACGGTACAGCTTCATGGTATGGAAAGAAATTCCACGGTAAGAAGACTTCAAACGGTGAAAAATATAATAAGAATGATCTAACTGCAGCACACAGATATTTACCTTTTAATACCAAGGTCAAGGTAACAAACTTACAAAATAAGAAATCAATAGTTGTAAGAATCAATGACAGGGGACCTTTTGTTGAGAACAGGATAATAGATTTATCTGAAGAAGCTGCTGAAAGGATTGATTTAAGAAATAAAGGAATATCTTACATAAAGCTTCAGATTGTTACTCCCATTTCTGGGCAGGATATAAACTAGATTAATTTTATTTTTTCTTTGTTATTTTTTTTAAATTCAATATAATTTTCTAAGTAATCCTTTTCTGCTTAACCTAAATTAAGAGGAAATTCTTTAATTAAGAAAATTAATGATCATTTAAGAAAATTTACTTTCCCACTTAACTTATGACAGTTATATTAGTATATGGATATTCGACCTTGACTTAGATCTTGCAACTTCAAATTCGGCTGAATTAGCATAATCTAGATTAAAAGAAGCTTTGGGATGAATAAGCTAAGGTCTGTGGTGGCCGAGTTATCGGTCATTTAAGTGGTTGTAAGTTATATTTTTAAAAGAAAGGTGAAAAAGCTAGTTTTTGAATTTTTCAGGAATTAGTAATTGTAAATATTATGGCTGAAATAGTTAGTCAAAATTCATTGGCAGAAATACTTGCTGATGCTGCTGAGTTACCTGATGCAGAACAACTTACTCAGATTGAATCTGAATTTAGTGATGCTCTGCTTAGTGATATAGATACTGATGCTCCTGTTGAGGAGGAGTTATTTGATCCAAGACTTGAACTTGGAACTGATGACTCGATCCGTCTCTATTTACGTGAAATTGGAAGGATACCGCTTTTAAAAGCTGAAGAAGAAATTGATTTAGCCAGAAGAATTGCCAGTGGTGGCTATGATGGAATTGTGGCAAAAAGACAGCTTGTTCAGGCAAATTTAAGGCTGGTAGTTTCTATTGCAAAGAAATATTTAAACAGAGGGCTTCCTTTTCTTGATTTGATACAGGAAGGAAACTTAGGTTTAATCAGAGCTGCTGAAAAATTTGACCCGGACAGAGGGTATAAGTTTTCTACCTATGCAACCTGGTGGATTCGTCAAGGTATAACGAGGGCTCTTGCTGATAAATCAAGAACCATAAGGGTACCTGTCCATATGGTAGAAACAATAAATAAGTTTAAGAAAATTACCCGTGAACTGTCTCAGGGGTTAAACAGAAGGCCTACAGAACATGAACTGGCTGCAGCAATGGATGTTTCAGTCCAAAAAGTTAAGGAAATTGTTGCTGCCAACAGAACACCTGTTTCTTTGGAAACTCCCCTTGGAAAAGAAGAAGACAGCAGATTAGGTGACTTTATAGCAGATTCAGAATCTGCTCAGCCTGATAGTTCAGCAACTGACGAGCTTCTTAGAAATGATATTGAACTTGTTTTGGGCTCATTACTGCCAAGGGAAAAAGAGGTTATTAGGCTTCGTTATGGGCTTGATGATGGTCGCGAAAGAACTCTTGAGGAAGTAGGGCAATTATTTGGAATTACCCGGGAACGAGTGCGCCAGATTGAATTTAAAGCAATGAGAAAGCTTAGGCAACCTGACAGATGTACAAAACTTGAAGGTTACTTAACTCATTAAGAACTTTAAATTGTTTTATTAATGTAAGGGGGTGGGTTTTCCTATCCCCTTATATTTTTTTGTGTAACATTTTTTTTGCAATGGCTGGTTAATTTTAAAGGGATATTTTATTATCTTAACCAAATCTTTAGCATAGTGTAGTTTCATATTAATAAGGAGAATTCACTTGAATTATTCAGTACGAAAACTAATCGATGACTTTATAAAAAAGATTGGTACTGATGACCTTAAGATGCTTGAGACTATTGCACCTGAGGTTTCTTTTAACTATGTGTATTTCCTTTATAAGAAATTTTATGATGCATATCCCACCGGTGAGGTATATGAGATTCTGAATCATATTTTTCTGAAACGACAACAAGTAGCATAAAGCGAGTTTCCCTTCTGTATTTAGTATTTAGTTTTATTTCTGCAAAGATAAATTAATTCTATATTATTGGAATTTTTATTTTTAAAGAGTTACCATATTTCACTAATATGGTGAATGTCGATGAAAAAAGACTCTCTGAGGCAAAAACTGTTATAGGTGGCAGGAGACAAGCAAGACAGACATTTGGCTTTGATGAGATTTCGCTTGCACCAGGGAAAATAACACTGGATATCGAACTCTGTGACACAAGCTTTATTTTAGGGAAGCACAAATTTGAATTTCCTGTAATAGCTTCTGCAATGGATAGTGTAATGAGCCCGGCTTCCGCTATTGCACTTTCAAAACTTGGAGGACTTGGTGTTTTAAACATGCAGGGAATTTATACAAGATATGAAAACTATGAAAATCCTTTAAAAGAAATAACTGAAGCAGATAATCAAGCTTTAGTACCTCTTATGCAAAAACTTTATTCTGAACCAGTTAAAGAAGAACTTATTCAGAAAAGGATTAAAGAAATTAAATCTGCTGGAGCAATTTGTGCTGTTTCCTGTACTCCAAATGTGGCAAATATTTATGGACCAGTAGCAGAAAAAGCAGGTGCTGATATTTTTGTGGTTCAAAGTACAGTAGTTTCAGTTGAACATAAATCAAATGATAAATCTGCATGTTTTAATCTGAGAGATTTCATACAAAAGATGTCAATTCCTGTAATAGTAGGAAATTGTGTAACATATGAAGTTGCTCTTGAACACATGAAAGCAGGTGCAAGTGCAGTGCTTATTGGAATTGGTCCTGGTGCTGCCTGTACAAGCCGTGGTGTGCTTGGAATTGGAGTTCCAATGGCTACATCAATAGCAGATTGTGCAGCGGCAAGGGACGATTATTTTGTAAAAACAGGAAGATATGTGCATGTTATTGGTGATGGTGGAATGTCAACCGGTGGTGATATATGCAAAGCAATTGCATGTGGTGCAGATGCTGTAATGATTGGCTCCCCGCTGGCAAAAGCAAAAGAAGCACCAGGAAATGGTTTTCACTGGGGGATGGCTACGCCGAGTCCTGTTTTACCCAGAGGAACAAGAATAAAAGTAAGTTCAATTGGAACACTAAGAGAAATATTACTGGGTCCAGCAACTTTTGATGATGGCTCTCAAAACCTTATAGGCGCACTTAAAACATCTATGTCAACACTTGGAGCACAAAATATAAAAGAAATGCAGCAGGTAGAAATTGTAATTGCTCCATCAATTCTTACTGAAGGGAAAATGTTTCAGAAAGCCCAAAAACTTGGCATGGGGAAGTAAGCCTCGAATTAAATTTTTTAATTAAAACTGTTTTAAGTTTAGAGGATTTGTTCCGCCTTAGGCGGACAAATCCGATCAATGTTAGGTGATGTAGCTTGAAAAGTATAAAAATCTAAGATGTGACGAGCCGTAAGAAATGACATGGGCAGTGAGGGATTTGAACCCCCGACCCCCTCGGTGTAAACGAGGTGCGCTACCGCTGCGCCAACTGCCCAAAGAGCATACTTATTATAACTTAAGAGACTTTTCTAAGAGACGAATTACATATTGTTATTTAATTCTTTGAATGCTTTTTTCAGAGAAGCTAAGCACATCTTCAATTCTTAGTGTTGACCATTCGCTTGATCTGTATGGGCTCAGGATAAATCTGCGTGGTGTCTGAGGTCTTTCAAAAAAATGTGAAACAGGTGTTTTTTGTGTTTTTCCATAAAGCTTTTCCCTGTCCCATTTTAGTGTTTCAGATCTTTCTATAGAGCCGATTGGGTGCCCTGATTCATCAATTACAAAATCACTTTCAATTATTGCAACTACTGAATTATCAAAGTTTCTTACTACTTCATTTGTATCTGAGGTTATCCATCCGAGAAGATTCCCTCCTGCATATTCGTAAATCTTTAAGCCTGTATCTATAAAAGCAAATGGTTTACCATCTTTACCCAGGATGAAAGCATCTTTGAACTTATTATCCTGATTAGTGAAGATTGTAGTTCTAAGTTCTGTTATAAATGAACCCTGGTTTGTAACAAGCTCATTGAATCTTTGAACAAGATTTGAAGTTGTTTCTTTTTGTCCCACAATCTCTTTTCTAAGCCTGGTAATTTCATCCTTTAGGTTAGATAGCTCTCTGTCTCTTAAATTTTGCTGTGGGGCTATGATCTGGATACCACCTGGATTTTCAGTAGATCCTGTTTGTGAATAAGCTTTTAACTGAAATCCGGACAAGATTAAAAAAAATAATAGCAGTGGTTTGTACATTAGTTAAACATTTCACTGACAGAATCATCAAGGTGAATTCGTTTGATGGCTTCTGCAAGAAGTCCTGCTACGTTGAGAACTTTAAGTTTTTTAGGAGCTCTTTCAGTGGGTACCTGGATTGAATTAGTAACTATTAAATTTGTTATTGGAGAGTTATCAATTCTTTCTTTTGCCTGACCGGATAAAACACCATGTGTTGCACATGCTATAACCTCCTTGGCACCTTCTTTTGCAAGTAATATTGCGCCTTGTGTAATGGTTCCTGCAGTATCAATCATGTCATCAACTATTACACAGGTTTTACCTTTTATTTCACCGATGATGTTTATAACTTCAACAGTATTGTGTTTTCCTACAGGTCTTCTTTTGTCGAGAATTGCAATCGGTGCGTCGTTTAATTTTTTTGCAAATGCCCTTGCTCTCGTCACTCCGCCTACGTCAGGACTTACAACTACAATATCCTTTAATTTAAGAGTGTTTATATGTTCCACAAGTACAGGTGTTGCAAATAAGTGATCAACAAGAATATCAAAGAATCCCATTATCTGTGTGGCATGCAGATCAAGTGCAAGTATCCTGTTTGCACCTGCAGGGCTTAACAGATCAGCTATAAGTTTTGCTGTGATTGGCTCACGTCCTGCAGCTTTTCTGTCCTGGCGACCATAGCCATAGTAAGGCATAACGACAGTAATTTTTTCTGCGCTGGCTCTTTTTAATGCATCCAGAACAATAAACAACTCCATTACATTTTCATTTACTGGTGGTGATGTTGGCTGAATTAAAAATACATCACAACCGCGTACACTTTCTTCAACCTGAACATATAATTCTCCGTCTGAAAAAGGATTTATATTTATTTTCCCTAAAGGTAAATTAAGATAATTACAGATTTCCTGGGCTAAAGGTTTATTTGCCCGGCCTGAAAATATTTTTACTGCTCTTTTACCATTCACGTTTGTAAGAAGTGGATTCTGTTTTGTTTCTGTTTTATATAAAGTTTCTATCATTTAACTTATAACCTTTCTTAAATAGTAAGAACCAGGCTAACAGTTTTATTCTCCTAAATTCACATAAAAGATCAAGTGAATTATAAAAATATTGTTTGTTTGGAATAAATACTTATTTCGCTGCTTTTCTTGGGTATGGTGGAAACAGATCGGAAAGATCAATCCCATATTTAGTAATAAATGGCATTGCAGACTGTTTATCAGCCAGATAAAGCGCTTTTAAGAAGCCATTAAAGTAAGTTGATGTTTTATGTGTATTTTGATTTACAAAAACAGGATCAGTTGCAATTTTATTAAGTATTTCCTTTAATTCAGTAATAAATTCTTGTTTAATTCTTTTGTAAATCTGAGTTTTCTGACCAAATTCAGCAACCATAAGAGCAGCCCAACTTCTTAATATAGCAACATTTTCCTCAATATCTCTTTTTAGTTTTTGTTTATATGGTAAATCTTCATGATTTTTTTCGTGTGTAACTTCCTGAACAACAATAGAATCTGCATCTACCCAGATAGGGAAATCTTTTTCGTCTTTTACCAATCTGAATAATGGTTCAACCTCCTTTGAAGAAACACAACCACTTTCCCTGAGGAACAACATTGCATCAAGTCTTACGTTAATGTTTTTAACTCTTCTATTAGGATTTGTTGCAAGGTCGATTAAAGTATGTCTGTCTAAATGACGAAAGGTTGTTCCCCATGACTGTAGCTGGTGTAATTTAGTCCGTGGATCTGTTTCAAGATTTACAATCATAAAAAACTGTTACTGCTTTGTAACGGCTTGGTGATAAGCAATATGTTTACTTGTCTGAAAATATAACCTATACAGAAATATTTGGCAATGGCTAATGTCTTAAATATTACTTTTTGTTGCCAGGTAGTTTATCGGCTAATTCAGCCAGTTTAAAAGGTTTAAAGGTTCTTGCTGTTACAACTAACTCATCTTTGCTTAATCTATATTGTTTTAATATTTCAGCAATTCCATTTCTATTGTTTGAATTTTCATAAGCAACATAAAGTGCAGCAATTAAATATTTAACTCCTTTTGAATATTGAGGAGGACTGCTTTCTGCTTGTTTTAAAGGCTGAGGTGCATTTGGTGAAACGATAAATGTAAAAGAAAACTGACTAACCTGTGGCTCAGGTTCTACAACGGAACCATTTATAGGCTTTTCTACAACAGTATTTAAAATCCCTTTTATACTTTCAGTTAATCTGCTTGTAGTATAACCACTTAGAGATAGTGTAAGTGCTGCTTCACCTTTTAATAAAAGGTTTTCTTCTTTTTTCCCTGGTTCAACATCTCTCATTGGAAATTTGTTGTTATTTTGAAGAATGTCAAATAAAAAATCCTTTGTTTCTCTTGGCAAAAATGTGGGTTCAGTACTAATAGTTAAAGGATTGTCTAAAGTAGAGAAAGTATGAGCACCATTTAACCCAGCCGAAGGGTGATTTTGTTTTGCACCATTTACTCCATTTATTATCACTGTACCTGGACGAACAATTTTTTTTCTGTTTCCAGGTGGGATTTTCCCAATAACTCTTCGTTTGCCACGATGTATCTTTGATCGTGCTACTGATCCACTAACTCTTACACTTCTTGGCATATAATATTTTCTCTTTAGTCTTAAAAATGAATTGGTAAAAGTATAGCTCTACTTTTAATTCCTTTAATTAAATTGTCTTAAAAAGGTAGTAACAGAAAAATCAAACATCTAAAACAGCTAATCCAGCATGTTCTTCTATAAATTCTCGTCTTGGACCTACAGCATCACCCATTAAAATATCAAAGATTCTATCTGCTTCTGCCGCATCTTCAGATGTTACCTGCTTTAAAGTTCTTTTTGCTGGATCCATTGTTGTATCCCAGAGCTGCTGAGGCATCATTTCTCCAAGTCCTTTAAATCTTTGGATATTGGCTTTTTCACCAATTTCAGCAAGAGCCAGTTCTAACTGATGCTCGTTATAGCAGTAAATTATCTTTTTATTTTTCTCAACCTTATAAAGTGGTGGCTGGGCAATATACATATAACCATTTTCAATCACAGGTCTTGCATACCTGAAGAAAAATGTAAGTAAAAGAGTTCTGATGTGTGCGCCATCAACATCTGCATCAGTCATTATTGCTATTTTGTGATATCTTATTTTGTCCAGATCAAGCTCTTCTATGTTTGGTCTTAAGACATCATCTCCTACTGTTGAAAGCCCTACAGCCTGTATTAAAGCCTGAATTTCGGTGTTATCATAGATTTTCCCGATTCTTGCTCTTTCGACATTTAAAATTTTCCCTCTAAGTGGAAGTATTGCCTGGTACATTCTGTCGCGTCCCTGTTTTGCAGAACCGCCTGCTGAGTCTCCCTCAACTATAAACAATTCACATTTTTCAGGATCTCTGCTTGTACAATCTGCAAGTTTTCCAGGTAGACCACCTGCTGATTCAAGCACAGATTGTCTCCTTATAAGATTTTTTGCTTTTCTTGCAGCCTCTCTGGCATCCCTTGCCTGAATAGCTTTCTGGATTACTAGTTTTGATTCTTTTGGGTTTCTGTCCAGCCAGTCTTTGAGATTTTCACCAAGAACAGTCATTACGGCTGTCTGTACTTCGTTATTTAGAAGTTTTACCTTGGTCTGGCTTTCAAATTGTGGGTCTTTTACCTTTACTGAAATAATTGCAGTTAAACCTTCTCTTGCATCTTCACCAAGAAGATTTTCATCATTTTCTTTAAGAAATTCACTGCTTCGGGCATAGTCGTTAATTACACGTGTCAGAGCATTTCTGAAACCTGTAAGGTGTGTACCACCGTCGGGATTATTAATATTATTAGCAAAAACAAATATTGAATCACTATATGTGTCTGTGTATTGCATTGCAATTTCAACTGCAACATCTTCTTTTGTGTCTTCGAGATAAATTACTTCTTTGTGAAGGCGATTTTTTGTGGAATTTAGAAATTCTACATAGCTTTTAATCCCTCCTTCATAAAAATAAATTTCTTCAAAGTGAGGATCGGTTTTCTGAAGACGTTCATCGGTAAAAATAATTTTTAGCCCTTTATTTAAAAAAGCCATTTCACGAAGTCTTGTTGCAATGGTCTCACGGTTACAGACAGGCATCTTTCCTGTTTCCTGATCCTTGAAGATTTTTGGATCAGGCCAAAATATGACTTTGGTGCCGGTTTTATTTGCTTTACCTGTGACTTGTATAGGTTCTTTGTTTTTACCTGCAACTCCAGATGGATTGTCTCCCAAGAATTCAACAAAATATGTTTTATTATCCCTGTAAACCTCAACATGCATTTTTGTTGAGACAGCATTAACACATGATGCACCTACACCATGAAGCCCTCCAGAAACTTTATAGCTTGTGCCTGTACCAAATTTTCCACCTGAGTGGAGAGTTGTAAAAACTGTTTCTACTCCGGATAGTCCTGTCTTTTGTACTTTTTCAACAGGAATACCTCTACCATTGTCTTCAACTGAAATTGAACCATCAGTATAAATAAATACTTTTATTTCATTACAAAAACCTGCGAGTGCTTCATCGACAGAATTATCAACAATTTCATATATACAGTGGTGCAGGGCTTTCTGATCAACCCCACCAATATACATACCGGGTCGTATCCTGACAGCATCTAGCCCTTCTAGAACCTCTATGTCAGATGCTGTGTATGAACTGTTAGCCTGTAGGGATTTATCTTTTGCTGTGTCTGTTTTTGCCATATCGTTGTCTATTAAAGCATTAATTTTACCATTTTAGAGTTAATATTGCCACTCTTGAAATTCAATATATATGATGTATTTAAGGAATTTTGAGCAGGTAAGTTTTACACTGAAATTACATATATAAACTTAAGGGTAGCTACTCACCAGCTATAAAATGACCACAACAACAATTAATAAAAGGAAAGGTTTTGTCCGACTTGCTCGGCAAAACCTGGACATCGTGGTAAGAAGCAGATATTTAGTGCACTCTGGAAAGGTGGCGAAGCGAATTATGAGCGAGCCGCCGGAGTAAAAACACTTATGGTCTATTTACAAATCTGATGTCATTAAATGAAATATCAGTATTTTTTATTGCATCCTTAAGTCTCTGAAATATGCTTATTTTCTGCATAGAAAGCTCTGTAACAAGTACACTTGATTTTACTCTTATAACAAGGTTGTTGTTATTGTCAAAATATGCAGGCTGACTATTTTCTGCAATCTCAAAATCGGTAATAAGAGGCCAGATTTCCTTTATTGCATTTATTTTTAACAGTTTTTTAATACCCATCTTTTCTTTTACTGCAGGAATAACCTCACTTATTTTTGTCAGATTACTTTTTGGACGCCTTTGCTTCTTTGGCTTGTTGTAATTTATTTTGTTGCTGTTTGTCATGCTGAAACCTTATGAACTATTTTACCTGTCTTAATTTCAATAATATGAGCACCTTTTATAAATTCTTTCTGTACATCGCTTATGTGTGTTGTGGTTAAAAAAATCTGAATGTTTTCAGGAAGATTATGTAATAGAAAATCCTGCCTTTTTTCATCCAGCTCTGCGAATACATCGTCCAGAAGCAGAACAGGCATTTCGTTTTTCCTTTTTTCAATTACCTGGACTTCCCCAAGCTTTAATGAAAGTATTATTGATCTCTGCTGACCCTGGCTGGCAAATGACCTGGCTTCTCTTCCATTAAGCTGGAACTGTAAATCATCTCTGTGTGGACCAATTACTGATTGTCCTCTGGCACACTCTTCTTCAAATGAATTTTCAAGAGAAGCTTTAAACAGGGACTTAATATTGGTTTTTTCGTTGGGTATTTCCATTTCATTCTTATTGATAGTACATAGGTATTTTAATCCAAGATCTTCTGTTCTCATTGATATGTTTTTCAGCAGTTCAGAACTGTAAGGGCTTATTTCTTTAAGAAATTCCAGTCTTGTATAAATTATCTCTGTTCCGGAATTAATAATTTGTTCATTCCAGATTTCAGTCTGAATTTTTAGTTCTTTTCTTGCAATAGGATTTTCCCGGCCACTTTTTAAAAGTGCATTTTTTTGTGATATTGATTTTTGATAATCATGAAGGCTTCTGTGATACTTTGAATCCAGCTGGAATAATACAGAATCAAGCCAACTCCGTCGTATTGAAGGAGAACCCTTTATAAGGTATAGATCATCACAGGAAAACATAACCGCAAAAAAATTCCCAAGCAAATCAGCCTGTGGAGCTTTTTTAGCAACATCATTGATTTTTAATTTTCTTCTGCCCGATGAATTAATCTGTAGCGCAATTTTTGAAGAACCATCTTTTCTTTCAATATCTGCAAAAATTAGTGCAAAATCTTTCCCCCAGTGAATCAGATCGCTGTCTCTTTCAGCTCTTTCAGATTTGCTTGTAGCCAACAGGTTTATTGCTTCGAGTATATTGCTTTTCCCTTGTGCATTTTGGCCAATAATTATGATCTTTAGCTCTTTAAAATCTTCCTCAAATTCACTATAATTACGAAAATCAGTAAGTTTTAACTTTTTTAACAGCACAATAGTTAAGTATCTTATCCTATATGGCAGATCCTTAATTTAAGGTAAAATTTTTTTGCTTTTGGAAACAATGAAGGGCTTTTCAGCTCCTGTGGACCATGCTTATAATAAACAAGCTATATAATTAACCTGTCAATATTCACATGAAAAAATTATATTTAACTTTATTGATATTTGCTTTAAGTCTGGCTTATTGTTCTGCTTCTTCTTATGCAGCCATATTAAAAAATCCCTTTAGCAAACAATCAAATAACAAACAGTCGAAACAAAAACAGACAAAAATCCAGAGTGAATCAGTAATCCAGGACAATACTCTGAAAGCAAAAGCTATCTATCTTGAACTTGAAGGAGATAATGTCGAGTATGATCATGAAAAAAACCTATACATAACCTATGGTATGTCGGTAGCTCATATAGTTGATCAGGATGCGCATCTTGAAGCTGACAGTATTATTTATTATGGAGATGATCAGCATATTGAAGCAACCGGAAATATAAAAATTACCAGGCAAAATATTGTTACTGTTGGGGAGTCATTTAAGTTTGATGTTACTTCAAATAAATATCTTTTAACAAGGCCTCATACTACTTTATCTGGTGCAGTTATAAAAGCCAGAACCGTAAGCAGCACGAGTGGTGATCGGATTGAATATGAAAAGGGAAGGCTAAAACTCAGTGAACCTATTCGCATAGCACAGGGTTTTGGTGTAAGACGACGGCCTCGAACCTTTTATAGCTTTAAAAATTCTGTAACATCCAGAAAGAAACCTTCTTGGAATGAGATTCCCCAAAAACAAAGATACAAGGTTACTGCAGAGAAGATAGTCTATGACAGTGAAAAAAAGATTAATAACCTTACGATATATGGCGCTAGGGTTCATTTTAAAAATTTTTCAATACCAGCATCGCCCAAATTTACGACCACTGTGAGTTCAGATCCTGATGTGCGAAGTGCCCCCCTTCTTGCCCCTATTCTTGGTACACAGGGTGCTTTGGGTGGTTTTGCTGTTGGTCCAAGATTTAACTTTAATCTTACTGATTATCATATTTTGTCTTTGTCACCTTTTGGGCAGATTGGTTCAGAAGGTGAATTTGGATTTGGTGAAAAGATTGGGTTTTACGGTCCAAGTACAATACTGGAAGGAGCATACGGTTCATTAAAGGACAGATTTGTTGGACAGTTCAGGCAGAAATTTGGAAACAAAACAGAATTTCGGGCTGCTTATAATAAATATCTTGATAATGGTTTTTTAGGGAGTACATTAGCAAAATTAAATGTAGAACTTGTTGATAGAAGAAAAATAAAATTACCTTTTACCGAAACCGGTTTAAATTTCAGAACCGCAGGTAGCTGGGCTCAAAGTGATCAGGGAATTCTCCCCTCAAGGTATAAAGACTTTCTTAAAGATGCTGGTAATCCAAAAGATTTTGAAAACAGTGCGTTTAAATTTGAAGAACAGATTTCAGCCATAAGCAAGCCAATATTTAAATTTGGAAATGAAAAATATAACACTGCACTTAGGCTAAAAACACAGAATGCATTCAGGGCATATTCTACAGGAGACCTGCAGGGAATATTTACCGGTGGGCCTTTATTTGATAATAAAATTGGACCTCTTTCATTTGAACTTGGTTATAATCAGGGTTTTGTTAAAGGAAAATCACCACTTTTTTATGATCAATATATTCAGGGCATGCAGAGCGTGCTGCTTGACGGGGATATAAAGCTTCATGAGTGGGTAACACTTGGTGGTTATGGTACTTATAATATTAAAGCTGCTGAGCTTATTGAAAGACAGTTCAGGGCAAAAGTCGGACCAAAAGATTTTAAAATGCTCGTGAACTGGGATGCTCTTCGCCAACAGACACAGTTTGGACTTAATTTTCTTTTTGGTGAACCAGTAGACTTTGAAAAATTTTTAATTATAACCTCTCAGGATAAGACAAGTGGGATTTAAGGACTAGGTCTTTAAAAGAACTTCTGAATTGCTTTCTGTTCCTGATAAGGATGGAATTGATGGCTTATATTTTTCATACCAAAGCTGAAAAACAAGCAGGTTCCACAAAAGTTTTTTATTGTCCCATTTTTCGCTCAAATGATTTTGTACAAGTTTTTCAATAAAGTCATGGTTAAACAATCCCTGGTTTTCTATGTATTCTTTACTTGTGTAATTAAGAAGCGTGTCTTTTAGTTCATGCTTAAGCCATTTGGTAACAGGGATTGCAAAGCCTTGTTTTCTTTTATTTATAATGTAATCAGGCAAATGTCTTTTTGCCATTTTCTTTAAAATATATTTTGAGATCAGCCTATTTAATTTAAAGTCATATGGTAATTGTGCTGCAAACTCCTGTATGGTGTAGTCGAGAAATGGTGCCCTTACTTCAAGACTTGTTGCCATGCTTGCCCTGTCAACCTTTACAAGAATGTCGTCAGTCAGATAAATCTTTGAAATAAGATATAGCATTCTGTCTACATCAGTAGAGATAAATTTTTTATTTAAATGACTTCTTATAATGTCAAATGTATTTGTTTGAATTGTTTTTTGGATTTCTGGATTAAGCAATTGTTTCTTTTCACTGTCAAGATACGCGCCCATCCATATAAACATTCTTATTTCATTTGAAAGCCCTACACCCCTTAAAAATTGCTTTAAAACAAATGGAAAACTTAGATAGGTTTCTTTTGGAGGCATTGTATTTGCTGTAAAAAGAAGGAGTTTTTTAAACTCTCTGGGGATTAAATCATAGAGTCCGATTAATTTATGAACCGGAAAAATCTGATAACCTGCAAACATTTCATCCCCGCCATCTCCTCCAAGGCAGACCTTTACCTGTTTAGATGCAAAGTTTGAAAGAAAATAGGTGGGAAGAATTGATGCATCTGAAAGAGGCTCATCAACCAGGTTTGCAATATTAGGAATTAACTTCAGACATTCCTTGCTGTCAAACATAAACTGGTTATGTTCACTTTTTAATTCTTTTGCAAATCGCATTGCAGCCTTTGATTCATCAAAGGATTTTTCATGAAAACCTATTGAAAAAGTCCTTATTTTTTCACTTGATTCTTCAGCCATAAATTTTGCTACGAGGCTTGAATCAATGCCACCGCTTAAAAACACTCCTAAAGGGACATCTGATAGAAGTCTTCTTTTCACTGCACCTCTAAAAAGTCTCTCCAGTTCTTCTACAGCTTCTTTTTCAGTAATATCTAATTTTGGTGAATCCAGAGGAATATCCCAGTATTGTTCTGTTTTTATATTCCCATCTTTAACTGTAAGTGTGTATCCTGCTGGAAGTTTAAAAATATTTTTAATAATTGAATGTGGGGAAGGTATATTTTCAAATGTCAGATATTTATTTAGCGCTTCTAAATTTAATTCTCTTTTAATAAATGGTAATGCAAGCAGTCCCTTTATCTCAGAACAAAAATAAATTGAATTGTTCTGAAGTGCATAATATAGGGGCTTTACCCCCATTCTGTCCCTTGCTAAAAATAAAAGCTTTTTCTTCCTGTCCCATAATGCAAATGCAAACATTCCGTTTAAATGATCGACGCACTTTGTTCCATACATTTCATAAAGGTGAATTATTGCTTCATTATCAGATCTAGTTTTAAATTTATGTCCGTTAGCAGTCAGCTTATCGTAAAGCTCAGGAAAATTATATATTTCACCATTCCCAACTAAGACCATTGAATTATCTTCGTTATAGAGGGGCTGTTTTCCTGTACTTAAATCAATAATGCTAAGCCTTCTGCTGCCAAGACTTACACCTTCATTATCATCATAAAAATATCCAAATTCGTCTGGTCCTCTGTGATAAATAACTGATGCAGCGTTTTCAAAAGGTGCTCTGTTAACAGGCTCCCTGGATGTAAAATTATAAATTCCTATGATTCCGCACATAGGGGAAATTATAGCGTAATCAGAATAAATCAATTTTAGAAAGAATTAGCACTGAATTCTAACCCCAGGCTATCCCTTTATATTTCCTGTTAATCCCTACTTTATGTATGAACAGCTTTACCCTAATATTTTAATCCTAAAAAACGTTGATCTCTTTAGGCGTATGGGTAAAACACTTATATGAAAAATTGGAGAATAAAATCTAATTACATACTTGAGTTTACTCCATTTAAGCTTGGTAGTTCTGAACAGTGGTGCCCAAAAGTACTTCTAAAAGATTTACGAGAAAAAAAAGTAATTCCTTTGTTTTGGAATAAATCTCTTGATTCAGAAGAAGAAGCAAATAAATATGCTGAATTAAAAATTAATGAATATCTTGCTGGATTTCATTAAGATATCTATTTAAATTCTTTCACCATCTTAGGCTGTAGCCCGAATGCTGATTTAAACAGATTTACTACTATCCCTACACCCTCTTCAACAAGAACATTGATATCGTACAGGGTAGTAATTTCTTTTATTCTTCCAAAGATATAACCAGGTCTAAGATAAAATCTTTTTATTGCTTTATTTCTTATTCTAACCAGTTCATCATAAGGCAGGAATTTTACCTGTTCTCTGTGGTGACTCCAGTCAGTGCCTGGTCTTATATCAGCCAGATTAAATGATGCAAATGTGCAGTCTATATCAATAGCAAAATTAACTGTTCTCATTATGTCTTCTTCTGTTTCACCAGGTATACCTATTATAAAAGTAGCTGCGCGTCTTATCTTCTGTTTTTTACAGAGAGCAAATGCATTTTTAATTTTCTCTGTATCTATTCTTTTCTGAACATCCTGAAGTGCTTTTTCATTTGCACTCTCAATACCAAAAATTATTGTATGGCAGCCTGACTTTTTCATGGCATCAAGAAGCTCTTCATTAATTACATCTACCCGTGAAAAACAGTGCCAGGAAAATTTAAATCCTTCTTCTGTCATTTTGTTGCAAAGCTCAATAGCACGTTTTTTATTTGCACCGAATGTCTGATCCCTGAAGTAAAGCTCTTTTACACCAAGTGATTTAATGTATTTTAGCTCTTTTATGACTTCATCCACTGGCCTTACCTTAAACCCAAGGTTATCGTTTCTAATCGGGCAAAAGGAGCAGTTAAATGCACAGCCAAAATCAGTCATAAGATGCGCTGTAGGGAATTCTCTAGAAAAGGCATATTTGTATTCTTTGAGTGGAAAATATTCATGTTTTGGAGTGGGTAATGAAAATTCTCCTTTGGTTCTTGTTACTTTTCCTGGAATAGGAGCACTTCCGTTTTCTTTATAAATGCAGTTTTCTAATGGTTCTTTCCCATTAGAACTGCCACTGAGTTTTTTTATAATATTTAAAATCGAATTGTCTGAAAAATCCAGGATGCAACCGTCAAAGAAACTATTTTCCTGAATCGTTTTTAAACCATCATCTAAAAAAACATCTCCTGTGCCAATGATTTTTAATTTTGGATTTTGGCTTTTTACTTTTTTTAAAAACTCTTTGTCTTCTTCCCAGGAAAGTGAACCTACAAGACCCACCATATAATCAGGCTTAAAGTCACTAATTTTATTTATCGTTTCTTCAGTGGTATATTTTTTTGCAAGTGCGTCTATAACTTTAACTTCAAAATTATTTTCATCCAGCCTCCCAGTTAGAAATAAAAGATCCATAGGGTAATGAAGATAATTACTTTTTGAGATGTTATTACAGTAATAGTCTTTCAGATATTGCTGTTTACCTGGCAGATTTAAAAGTAAAACTTTTTGTTTTGTTTGTTTTGTATTACTTTGGGTCATATTTACTCATATGATAGCAAAGAGCTTATTAGTTTGACTTAGTAGTAGCTCCAGTGTAAATTTGCCTGAAATTTGCTTAAACATAAGGTTATTACATTCCACAGGACTTATGGAGCTTTAATCCTTATAGCCTTTAACAGAAACCATATTTAAATGTTAAACAAAATTAAAAATCTTTATTTTTTGACATATATTTTTCAATTGCAGTTTTAATTGCTGTACTTTTAATACTATTATTCATTAGATTTTTTAATTTCTTCATATTTAAATCTTCCAGATCTAGCTCGGGTAGCAATGAAAATCTTTTACCTTTACGAGTAGAAATATATAAAGTATCAAGGAGAGCCTTTTCAGGAGAAGCAATGAAGTAGTTAGATTTATTGTCACTTAATTTAATACCTTCCTTCATCATATAAGGTGCCAAGTGAATAAATTCAAAGCGTCCAATTAAACTTCTTAATTCTCTTTTATGTCCAGTAGTAGCTATCTGAACCTTTGAAGGAATTTGAGAAATAATGCCGTAGGAATGTAAGGCAGTTAAAAAAGATATATAGCCTTGTTCTTTTCCAAGTAAATAAGGTACTGCAGCTAAAGGGTTGTAATAAGGATGATTAATATTTGCCCATACACCACGAGTAACTTTTTCTATTATGTGCTTCTTATAAAGCCTGTTTAATTGTTTAGAAGCAGCAGACAATGCTAAGTCATTAGAGCATGCATAACTATTGGTAGTAAAAATAATTTCCTGTTGTAAATATTTAATATTCATACAGACAACATTCCTACAACTTTCTCTTTCATTTCTTTCCAGACTTGTAATTCTGAATAAAGTTTTAAATTTTCATCATCTAAATATTCCAGAACCTGTCCCTGAAAATCTTTGTAGTTAAGCGACAATACTGCTTCTTTGGATTTGGTAATTATTTTATTATCTAATCTACCTATATCCAATCCTTTCTCATATCCACCAATAGATAAAATAAAAATGTCAAAAACATCTCTACTTTGCACCTGTGATCTCCCAGACAATGCTTCTATTTTTTGAATAATAGCAGTAGAACCAGAATAGTGTTGACATAAAAATGAAAGTCTTTTATGTCTTTCTGCTACAGTTGTGCTTATTCGATCAAAACTACTTTCATATAAATTTTGTACTCTTTTTCGTCTGGAAAACTCTACTTTGGTTGGTAATGATTCGCCTGAACTTGTTATAATTTTTAGTTTAAATCTTTGAGTAGTTTCCGTATGTTTTGCTTTGTTAGGATCATTAACACTTATTTCTTCTATGCCAAATGTCTGCAATTTTCTTTTAAACCCGTTGTCGTTTAATATCTTATAACCATTTTTCTTCAAAGTAGATACATTGCCAGCTATTACATCAATATCCATATCTTCTGAATACCTTGGACTGTTAAAAAAGAATCTTAAATTGACCCCCCCTTTAAGAATATATATTTTCGGATCAGATATTTTAAGTAAGTGCTCAAGAAAGCAAAAATGTAAAACTTCTCTTAGAAAAATTTTTTCTTTCATAGTTTTCAATAAGTATTTGAATTGACCAATACGGAAATTCAGATACTTATTATAATACCTTAATTTCCACTTGTCTATCCATAATTGTTAGCCCATCCTATCAGATTTAATCATTTAAGCAGTAATTAGTACACTATTTAGAAAAACGATATATCTTCTCTTCTGTTCTCTCTGGTGGGGAGGTCTGAGCTCTAAGTTTTTCAGTAAAGCCTATATAATAATAGTTCATATGTTAAAGGATGTACTTAAGAGATATTACTATCTAATTCCATCAATTATGTTTCTTTTGATTTACTCACAGTCAGTTTTTTATGGTGCTGTATGGGGTGATGATCCCATGGTAATTAGTCCACAGGCAAAAGACTTTCATTTAATGCTTAAAAGTTTTTATGATACCAGTCAATATTCAGGGGTTCATTATTTACCAATGTACTATTTACAATATTTTTTAGTAAATAAAATCTTTGGTGCAGGTGCTTATCCTTTTGGATTTCATTTATATCATTTATTAGTCCAATCATTAGTATGTATTTTTGCTACTCTAGTTTTTCACAGTATTACTAAGAATAAACTGTTTTCTGTAATGGTAGTAGCTTTTTGGATAATGCATCCGGTAAATGTCCAGATGTCTACTAGAGTTCTTGTTGGTGCTGGTGTGATGGGCTTTGCCTTTTGTCTATGTTTTATTTATTTTAATTTAAAAGTTGTGGAGAACGATACTTTTACTTATAAATGGATTTATATAACACTTGCCAACTTATTTTTTTTAATAGCGTTAATGTCTGTAGAAAGCTATTTTTTCTTTCCTGTGTTGCTTTATTTGATGAGTTATTATTTAAAAGGAACAGGTCTTTTTAATAGAAAATATTGGTACCTAAGTATACCCATATTTTTCACAATACCACTGTATTTAAGTTTAAGATTTTTAGCTTCTGATGGAAATATTTTTAATACATCTGTATCAAATGAGCTTATGTCATGGACTGATATTGGTGGGATTAAAGGTATGTTACTTAGGGCAATATGGCTTTCACCACAACTTATAGTTCATTATTTTAAATTATTTTTTTGGCCTTTTGGATTAATGGATTCAAAAGCTGAATGGTACATGGTAGGTGGTTCATTGTTTAGCCCGTATAGTTTGTTTTGTCAAACTCTTGTTCTTTGCTTAATTCTATCTGTTGGTTTTATGTATAAAAAAAATCCTTTGTACTCAGTTGGAATATCCTGGTTTTTTATTTCAATTGTGCTTTTTATTCAAATATTTCCGTTGTTTACTATTGTTGGAGTTCGTTATTTATATGCTCCAGGCTTAGGATTGATGTTTGCACTGTTGAGCTTTATTTTTAGCTGTTCTAGAACAAGTTTCAGAAAATGTTTAATCGTTTTATCTATTCCAATTTTTTTGTTTTTGCTTACAAGAACTATTTACTATTTACCATCGAGTAAGGATCTATTAAGTCAGTGGATATATTGTGCAAAGGAAGCACCGTTATGGAATAAGCCTACTTATTATGCAAGAGCACTTGATATTGGATGGACAGAACATAGAGAAAAAGAACTTCCGCAGTGGTTAAATGAAAATGCATTTGGTAAGTTAATTGGTGAGTGGTTGAGTGCATATCTGGATTTGAAGCCAAGCCTGTCGACTAAATATGGTCCAATGCAGATGGCCTATAATTTTTATGCATTTAGAGGAATCTTTAAATTTTTATATTATTCTGGTCAGTATGAAAAACTATCTAAAGCATTAAATACAGCAGTTGGTGTTAATGATGGCTGGCTGGGATGGTATGAAGTGGCTAAGTTCTTAAAAGATTCTAATCAATGGAAAGACTCATGGCATGCTTTGAAAACAGCTATTAAGAAATCCCCCGGCTTTAAGCATTCTTATGATTTAAGATTTATTGAAATTGCTATTAAGTCAAATAATGTGAGTGAAGCAGAAAGAATAATTAAAAACTATATTAGTCTGAATCCTGCCTATTCATATCCACATTTGTTTATAGGGTATTTTTATATGCAGCTTGGGAGAACTGAAGATGCACTAAGCAATTTTAGAGAAGCTGTCCAAGACGATAGGAGGGTTAGTGTTAGAGAAGATTTTTTGTATATAACAGCTGCAAAATATTTTATTCAGAACAAGTACCATGGTGATGCAGTGAAATCCCTAAATTCCCTGCTTTCGTATAACCCATTTAATGAAGAAGCCAGAGATCTCTTAAATAGCATTAATTCTGCAGATTTGACTACTAATTAATATTAGTATTTGTATCACTCTTATAGCAAAGGTTCTATCTTGGTATCATTTAGAAAAGATAATTTATGAAAAAAAGCATTTGTAGAATACCCTTTAACAAACCATCTTTTTCTGGAAATGAGCTTAAATATATTCAAGAGGCTATGTCAAATTGGCACATCTCTGGTGACGGGCAATTTACAAAAAAATGTCATGAATTATTAGAAAAGTGCTTTTGTGCAAAAAAAATTCTGCTTACCACTTCCTGTACTCATGCTCTTGAGTTGGCTTCTATTTTACTTGATTTAAAAGAAGGAGATGAGGTTATTGTTCCATCATTTACCTTTGTATCTACTGTAGATGCTTTTATGCTAAGAGGTGCAAAACCAGTTTTTGTGGACATAAGGAAAGATACTAAAAATATAGATGAAAATCTTATAGAAGAAAAAATAACAAAAAAAACAAAAGCAATATTTCCTGTTCATTATGCAGGAATCTCGTGCAATATGGATAGAATTATGGATATTGCAAAAAAATATAATCTTTATGTAGTAGAAGATGCAGCCCAGGCTGTAAATGCACAGTATAAGAATAAGTATTTGGGTACAATTGGTACTTTGGGTTGTTATAGTTTTCATGAAACAAAAAATTATATATGTGGTGAGGGTGGAGCTCTTGTAATTAACGATGAAAAATTTATTGAAAGGGCTGAAATTATCAGAGAAAAAGGGACTAACAGAAGTAAGTTTTTTAGAGGAGAAGTTGATAAATATACATGGGTAGATATTGGCAGTTCTTATTTGCCTTCAGATATATTGGCGGCTTTTCTTTTTGCACAACTAGAAAAGATGGATGAGATTAACAAGATAAGAAAAAGAATATTTGATAATTATTTTAATTCTTTAAATGAGCTAGAAAAAAAAGATTTAATTGAACTTCCTAAGATATCAAATGGTTGCACCCCTAACTATCATATGTTTTACATGCTTTTAAAAAATGAGAAAGAAAGAGATAATCTAATAAAACATTTGGATAGTAATGGTATTAAAAGTGTTTTTCATTATATACCGCTTCATACATCTCCTATGGGAAGTAAACTAGGTTATAGAACAGGTGATTTGTCTGTAACAGAAGATGTTAGTCAAAGACTGTTAAGGTTACCTTTTTATAATGAAATTACAGAAGAAGAGCAGGAGTATGTAATTGATAAAATAAAAAACTATTTTGTCTCTAAATCTGTTTCAGTTGATAACGATAAAAGTAAAATATGCTCTTATTAATATCTAACAAAGTGAATGCAGGGTTTGAAGTTAGTCATTTTGAAAAACTGGCTTCATCAGAAGAAAAACATTTTTGGTTTAGAATTAGGAATAAATTAATATTATGGGTATTAGGTAAGTATTTTAAGAATACAAACAAATTTCTGGAAATAGGCTGTGGGACTGGTTTTGTTTTATCTGGTATTGAAAAAGAATTCCCATCTTTAGATTTGTATGGAAGTGAAATTCATCAAGAAGGTTTAAGGTTTGCTTCAAAAAGAGTTTCAAGAGCTAAGTTATTTCAAATCGATGCTACTAGTATTCCTTTTAAAGAGGAATTTGATGTAATTGGTTCCTTTGATGTTTTAGAACATATAAAACAGGATGAGAAAGTTTTATGTGAAATTAATAAAGCTTTAAAATCTGGTGGGGGAATTATTTTAACTGTTCCACAACATCCTTTTTTGTGGAGCAGATATGATGAAGAAGGGCATCATGTGAGAAGGTATACTGCTTTGGAATTAAAAACAAAAGTTGAGTATGCTGGTTTTAAAGTGATTTACATGACGTCATTTGTTTTTCTATTATTACCGTTGGTAATTGTGTCTAGGTTAATGTCTAGATTTAAAAAGGAACAATACGATGTTTTATCCGAGCTGAAAATTGGAAAATCAATGAATTTTTTCTTTGAAAAAATATTATTTATAGAATATTGCATGATTAAATTGGGCTTTAAAAGCCCGATTGGTAGCTCGCTTCTTTTAATCGCAAAGAAAATATGAATATTGGCTCTTTGAAATATGTATTAATTCTTGTTAATCCTTAAGGATGATTTTTATAACTACTATAATAAATTGATCTATAATTTTTAGTTGAACCAAATGTTAAAAACCATCCTTAATAAAGAGCAATTCATAAATGATATTCAATCTCAAGGATATTCAATTGTAGAAAATATTTTAGATCGTGATTTTATTAATAAGATGAAGAATGAATTAAAGGATGCAATTCAAAGTGAAGCAACTTACCACAATGGTAAAGATTATAGTGATTATGGAATGGTGATGTTATGTTCTCTTTATGGAGGAGCATTTATTGAAATCTTTGACAATCCTAAAATGATGGAACCATTTAATTTAATTTTAGGAGATGGTTGTATTGTTTATGCTTATATTTCCTCATCAATGCCGCCAAGTAGTGGTAATTATTCTTCCAGAATACATGTAGATTCTCCAAGAATAATTCCAGGGTATATCACCAATATGGGGGCGACAATTTTACTCGATGATTTTACTGAAGAAAATGGTGCAACATGGTTTTTGCCGTGTTCTCAGAATACTTATGAACCCCCTTCTGAGGAATATTTTTTTAGTCATGCTAAAAGACTGATTGCTAAAGCAGGAACAGTATGGTTTTTCAATGCTAGGACTTGGCACCTAGGTGGTCATAATAAAACCAATAAATGGAGACATGCCTTAACGTTTAATATGTGTAGACCTTGGATGAAGCAAAGAGTTGATATACCAAGAGCTATGTCTGGAATTGATATTTCTAATTATTCTGAAAGAGCGTTACAAAAACTTGGCTTCTATGCACAAATACCAGCATCATATGATGAGTATTATGTTCCGCTTGAAAAGAGAAAATTTAAACAAAAGGTTGAATAGCAATGGTGAATACAGACTTGTATCAGAAAGTAATTGATGCCAATATCTCATTTCATGGGACGTTAGCGGATGATTATAAGATGTGTGAACCACATTTTAGACCTGAAAATGTTCAAAAAGTGGAAGCCAAATTATTGAAGCTAGTTAAAGAAACAAATGCTAAGAGGCTTTTAGATTTAGGCTGTGGAACAGGATTTATTATTGACATAGCAAAAAAATATGTTCAAGAAATCCATGGTATTGATGTTACGCAAGCGATGTTAGATAAGGTTGACAAATCTGGCAGTGCAAAAATTCAAACTTTTAAACATGATACGGGATCATTTTCGGTTGAAAGTGGAACTTATGATATAGCTACTGCTTATTCATTTCTGCACCATTTATATGATATTGAACCTACTTTGAAAACTGCTTATAAAGCATTGAGAAAAGGCGGCAAGTTTTATGTGGATCTAGAACCAAATTTCTACTTATGGGAAATTATAAATAATTTAGAAAGAAACGGAGGATACGATCCTATTGTAATGAGAGAAATTGAAATGGTGAAATATAAAGATGAGGATTTTAAAAAGAACTTTGGCCTTCCAAAAGAAATAGTTGATTATGCTGAATACGGTAAAAACGTTTTAGGTGGTTTTAAGGAAGAAGAAATGAAAAAGCTGCTTTTAAAAATAGGATTTTCTAAAATTGATTTTTTCTATTATTGGTATATTGGTCAAGGTGCCATAATTAATGATTCAACTAAGGACAAAGATGAAAGATTTAAAAATGCTGAAATAGTTGATGAGTTGTTGCAAAAAGCATTGCCTTTATCTAAGAATTTGTATAAATACATTGGTTTTATAGCGACAAAGTAGTATTTTGTTAAGTATGCCGTTTTTGTCAATAGTTACAACGCTTTATCAGTCTGAGCATTATGTTGAAGAGTTTTACCAAAGGACTATTTCTGCAGCTTCTAAAATTTCTAATGATTACGAAATAATTTTTGTAGATGACGGTTCAACTGATAATTCATGTGGAATTGCCAAAAAAATTATTGAAAAAGATAAAAAGGTTCGTCTTGTAGAGTTGTCAAGAAATTTTGGGCATCACAAAGCAATTATTGTTGGACTTGAACATTGTAAAGGAGATTATGTTTTTTTAGTTGATTCTGATTTGGAAGAAGATCCTGACTTACTGTTAACTTTTTATGGGATTATGCAAAAAGATCTGAAAAATACTGACGTAGTTTATGGGTACTTGGAGGACAGAAGAGGAACATATTTTGGTAAGCTATTTTATAAATTGTTTAATTTTATTGGCGATATATTTATGCATGAAGGAACTATCCTTGTAAGAGTGATGAAAAAATCTTACGTTAACAATTTATTACAGTTTAAGGAGAAAGATGTTTTTATTCTTGGGCTTATGCAGTTAGCAGGCTTTAAACAGGTAGCTGTTCCTGTCCATAAGGCTGATAAAGGAAAAAGTACCTATACTTTTTTGAAAAAACTTTCACTTGCAGCAGATGCAATATTTTCCTTTAGTAATAAACCGCTTTTGTATATTTGTGTTTTGGGTTTTATAATGTCAATAATTTCTTTTCTCTGTGCAGCTTATTTGATATTAAAGAGGTTATTTGGTAGTTCAGAGGTTTTACTTGGATGGACATCGATGATGGTATCTTTGTATTTAATTGGAGGATTAATAATTTTTTCTATAGGTATTGTTGGTATTTATATTGGCAGAACATACTTACAAGTAAAAAACAGACCAAATACAATAATTAGAAATATTTATAATTGAAATGTCTTTGAAGAAAAAAATAGCAATTTTACAGTCAAATTATATTCCCTGGAAAGGTTATTTTGATCTAATTAATATGGTTGATGAATTTATTTTTTATGATAATGTTCAATATACTAAAAATGACTGGAGAAATAGGAACAGGATAAAAACTAATCAGGGGGTGCAATGGCTTACTATACCGGTTAGGATTGAAAGCTTGTCTCAAACTATTATGGACACACAAGTTGCAAATTCCAATTGGAACAGAAAGCACTGGACAGCGATTTCTAATAATTATTCAAAGGCAAAGTATTTCAGCGATTATAAAGAGAGATTTGAAAGTTTGTATATGAATCTAGATGTAAAATTATTATGTGAGATAAATTATAAATTTATTCAAGAAATATGTAAGCTGTTAGGTATAAAAACAAAGCTTAGCTGCTCTTCCAGCTTTAATTTAATAGGGGAAAAGACAGAAAGATTAGTGAACATTTGTAAGGAGCTTAGAGCTTCTTGCTATGTTACAGGTCCGTCTGCTAAAAATTATTTGGATGAATCCCTGTTTACATTAAATGGGATAAAAATAGAATATATCGATTATTCTAACTATCCTGAATATAATCAGTTGCATGGAGCTTTTGTTCATGAAGTAAGCGTAATTGATCTTCTTTTTAATGAAGGACCAAATGCACTTTCTTACATGAAAAGCTTTAATACTGCTTTGAAGTCTTAGTTTAAGTTATGAAAAAATTAATTTTTTTAGTATCAGGTGGTGGTGGCAATTTAAATTTTATTGCTAAATACATTAAAGAGATTTCATCTAAGGAATTTAAGATAGAGGCTGTAATTGCAGATAGGGAGTGTGGTGCATTGCAAATTGCCAAAAATAATAATTTTTCATCTTATATTGTTTCTTATACAAAAGATACTTATCACGAATTACAAACATTATTGAGTAAGTTAAAACCAGATTTTATAATAACTACTTTTCATAAGATTATTCATAAGGATATAGTTTGTTCATATAGAAATAAATTAATAAACTTACATTACTCTTTGCTACCTTCGTTTAGAGCTTTAATTGGAGATAAAACTGTGAATGAAGCTATTGAAGCAGGTTGTAAATTTGTTGGTAGTACTACTCATTATGTAGATATTGAAGTTGATAATGGCAAAATAATCTCACAATGTGTATTCCCTGTCGGTGATATATCTTTGGTTAGGAAAATTATGAGTATGGTTTTTCGTTCTGGTTGCATTAACTTATTGAACTCTTTATATATCGTTTCTGATATTCAACAAATAATTAACAATGCTAATAGTTCATTACTAAAATTGGATGAGAATTTTTTATTATTTTCACCTGCTTTAAGATTTAACACTGATTTTCTAACAGATGACTTTTGGCGTAGTATCGAAACTGGTTAATCTTTTGCTAGAAAAAGTATTAGATTTAGAGCGATTATTGATAAAATCTCACTCGTAATCTTTTAATTACTGAGTAAACCCTCATAGCTACTTAGTTTGATCAATTCTGCTTCTTCTTTTGTCTCTAGAAATGTGGAGACATCATTCCGAACTTTTTTATAATCTATGGTTTTAATTTTTCCTAAAAGGATCTCCCTCCAGTTGTCTTCTGTAATTTTTGAGTCCTCTTTTTCTGTCTGAACGATTGAATTATTTAAAAGCTTTATATTTGGAGTTATTTTTTTTGTCAGGTACCAAAGTAGATCGTAAAAATCTCTTCCCTTTGCATATTTTCTGCACATTATGGCATGAAGTTTTCCTGCCATTAGCGAAGGTAAATCGTAGGTTATTAAATTTAAAATAAACTCGTTATTAACTATCCTTTCTTCAAGATTTGCTCCGCTTGGTGGATTAGTATCAATTTCAAGTTTAATTGAGAGTTTTTCATCTCTATGGTGATGTAGATCAAAATTCTGAAGCACATCCTTAAACTTTATAAAACAATTATTAACTGTTCCTGTTTTATATTTAAAGTCTGTTTGTATGTTGTATAACTCAAGCTCTTTCTTCAGATTTTCCAGAAGAGTTAAAAAACTATATCCTTTTTTTGAAGTCAATGAGAAATCCAGATCTTCAGAATAACGTTTCAAATCATAGAGTATCCTTAGGCAAGTTCCCCCAATAAAAGCAATATTTAAAAATGCATTCTTGTCTCTTAGAATCTTTAAAGTTAGTATTTGAAGGAATTCTCTAAGGATATTTGTCTTTTCTTCCTTATTTTTACCTTTTTTGATTTTATTTTCTATTATTTCAAGCATTTTACAGATTCCTATATTTCTCCTTTTTATGATATTCCTTAAGTAGCTTTATTACTCTTTTTAATTTATTACTTTTAAATTTTTTTAAGTATACTTCTAATTTTTTCCAGGAAATACTTTCCAGATTCTGAAATCTGTAGTGGTGGAAATCTTCCTCTGTCTCTTTAAATGAACTCAGGTTAATATAAATAAAATCTAATATAGCTTTTTCTCTGATAGCATAAAAAATATTTTGACCTTGATGGTTAATAAGGTTATATCCAAAAAACAACTCATTTTTAATTTTTGTGTAATTAAACTGCCCAAATTTGTTTTTAAATCTTGCAGTCTTTCTGGTGGTAATAGAAGTAACTACTTTGACTGTCTCAGGTATTATTTCATATTCGTATAATGCATACTCTAGACTTATATATGATGGAGTGTATATTTTATTTGCTATATAGAGGTGTGAGATTTTTTCTTTAAAGTATAGGTCATTAATGACGTACATTCCTCTTCTAAGTTCTATCAACCAATCTTTTTTTTTCCATTCTGAAATTTGTCTCCTGAAATAAGATGGATTCTGTGTTAAATTAATCGATTGGTTATCAATAATCAGATAGTCTTTGAATTTATCTTTTACTTCTTTAAAGTTCATTTCTATATATTACATAAAAGTGTAAGCTATAGAAATATAGTATCAAATCGTTACTCAGGAAGCAATACAGGAATTCCAAGATATACAAGGAATTATCTAAATAACAGTAAGTAATTGGGTCTATATCCAGTCTATTTTAGGCTTTCTTTAAAGTATAATTGGTACTTGAATAATTTTTACAAAGCTATGGACAAAATCTCACTAATAATTCCTTGTTTTAATGAAAGAAGCGGTATTGAAGGCACATTAGATGAAATTAATTTTTATCTGGGAAAAGCTATTCATGAAATTATAGTTGTAGATGATGGTTCCTTTGACGGGACACATGAGATTTTAAAAAGCAGAAAGGACATTAAACTTTTAAGAAATCCATATAATAAAGGCTATGGCTACTCAATTAAAAAAGGCATACTAGCTGCAACTGGGGAAATTATAGTTGTTACTGATGCAGATACTACATATCCCATAGAATCTGTTTTGCTTATGGTGAGAAAACTTGAGGAAGGATATGATTTGATAATTGGTAAAAGAAGTAATTTAAAATCTTTTGATCCTTCCATAAAAAAACTCTCCAGATATCTTTTAAAGAAAATTGCAGAATTTGTTGCAGGTGAGAAAATTCAGGATGTTAATTCAGGACTCAGGGTTTTTAAAAGGGATGTCGTTTTAAGATATCTGCCAAATACCTCCAGTGGATTTTCATTCTCACTTTCAACCACGTTGATTTTTATACTGGAAGGGCTTTCTGTACATTATTTTCCTATTGAATACAGACAGAGAATAGGTAAATCAAAAGTAAAATACCTGAGGGATATTTTAAGATCAGCACAGATACTTGTAGAAACCATTACACTATATAATCCTATTAAAATATTTATGCTTACATCAGGTTTGATAAGTGTTTTAGGTTTTGTTGTTCTTTTAATACCTGTATTTTCAAATCTTCTTAATAGTTCGCTTGGAATTATGGGTTTTATGATTTTGCAGGGAATTGCGCTTTTTACTCTCTCGTTAGGGTTGATTGGATTTTTACTTAAAAAAAGGATTTTAAATGACAACTAAAACTCTGGATAAAAATACTAATATTAAAAACTCACAGTTAAAAAAATCAAAAGGAAATATTTTTTATCTTAGTCTGATTTTTGGTGTGTGGCTTGTTTCATATATTGTCTGTCAGTTTGCATTGCCACACAGACTTGGGTGGGATGAAGTGGCTTATCTTTCTGTGGCTCGTGGTATTGCAGAGGATTTTCATTTTGGTGCCAGATCTTATACAGTGATGGGACTCTTAAATTATGGATTTCCTCATCATTTAATTAACTTTCCAATATCTTCTACTTATATTGCTTTGTTTTTTAAACTTTTTGGTTCGACTTTAACTGTAGGTTATTTTTCTACCTGGGTTGCGGCTTTAGGGGTTTGTTTATTTCTTTATTTTAATTCGCTTATTCTTACAAATAAAAATCATAAACTTTCATTTTTAATTTCAATGTCATATTTATTTTTCCCTACAGTAATGAAAAACTGTGACTCGGGGATGATGGAACAGTTTGGCTGTCTTTTGCTTTCAGGATCAGTATTTTTAATACTAAAAGATTATGAAAAAGGAAAATTTAGTTATCTGACTCTATTAAAGCTTGCATTATCATTTACAGTCTTATGGCTTTATAAAACAATATTTATAGGATACCTTTTTGGTTCTGTAGTATTTTTATTTCTGGCTTATAACCAGAAAATTACAGGAAGAAAAATTCAAACAGTACTTCCTTTTCCTGCATTTGTAGGAATTGCATTGCTGATTTTTGCAGCCTTATTTTATGTCTTTAAACAATTTGTGTTTTACCCTGTCGCTCCAATGGTGAACTTTTCACATCAGCAGGAAATGAAACAGGCATATGCTGAGTTTTTAGGGGGAGTGTTTAATGATTTCCCTAACAACTTTTTATCGAATTATCATTATTTTCTGAAAGTTATTGTTGGTTCTTACTTTGTTTATCCTACTGCTATTTCCCGCATAGCTGATGATTATGCATCTTTCAGGAATTCAGTTCTTGGAACTACCTGTTGCTATGTGCTGAACGGGATTTATTTTTTAATGATTTTATTTATGACAATTCTCGCTAGTATAAGCTGGAAGAAACTTTCAGCTGTTGAAAAACTATTTACTGTTACTGCAATATCTTCTGTTGTAGTTTTTAATTTAATTTTATGTTCAATAATGAAAACCTATCATGAGAATTTATGGCGTTATAACATGTATTATTTACCGCTTTCAATTCCTGCATTATGGATACTTTTAAGACACCAGGTTTCTTATTTTGAGCCTTTTACATTTGATCATCCTGTCGCTAGTAAAGTAATTGCTGGTTCATTTCTTGTGTTTTTATATTTTCCTTTATTTCTTTCTTCAATCAGGCATTATATAGACTATGAACATAATTTTCACAAAAGAGCAAAGTTTAACGATGAGCTTATTAAATCGGTTGTAAAAGATGAAAAGCCTGCATTTATTTATTTTAATGATGGTATTCATACTACATTTACCCAATATCCTATAAGACAGATTATGAAAGATGCTACAAATGAGCAGTTATTAAAAGTTAACTCAATCCTCCCGGAACCTGTTGAGTACCTGTTCTTAAGACCATCGGACTGGCTGTTTCAAAACAACAAAGAAATGGTTTTAATGGGTGCTCCAATTTTAAATGACAGTTACAAGCTTTATGGATTTAACAATGATGCTCAGATCGTGGTTTATAAGTATGAAAAACCCAAGGACAAAAAATTTAGTGGTAAGAACTATTGATCCTCATGAACATTTTAGGAATATCAGCTTTTTATCATGATAGTGCTGCCTGCCTGGTGCAGGATGGAAATATTATTGCTGCAGCACAGGAGGAAAGATTCACTCGAAAAAAACATGATTTTGCATTCCCTGAAAATGCAATTAGTTACTGTCTCCAGGAAGGAAAAATATCAGTAAAAGATCTTGATTTTGTAGCTTTTTATGATAAGCCTTTTATTAAGTTTGAAAGAATACTAGAAACGTATGTGGCTTATGCTCCTTTTGGTATAAGGTCTTTTATAAAAGCAATTCCTCTATGGATTAAACAAAAACTCTGGATGAAAAATTTAATCCGGAAAGAGCTTGGGTATACTGGGAAAATTATTTTCCCTGAGCACCATGAATCTCATGCTGCAAGTGCATACTTCCCTTCTCCTTTTACTGAAGCAGCAATTTTAACCATGGATGGTGTTGGGGAATGGGCTACATCAAGCATTGGAATTGGAAAAAATAATAATATTGAACTTCTTTATGAAATGAGATTTCCGCATTCACTTGGACTTCTTTATTCTGCTTTTACTTACTATACAGGTTTTAAAGTAAATTCCGGTGAGTACAAACTCATGGGGCTTGCTCCTTATGGCGAACCAAAATACAAAGATTTAATATTAAAAGAATTAATTGATTTAAAAGATGATGGTTCTTTTAAATTGAACATGAAATATTTTGATTATTGTGCCGGACTTAAAATGACAAATGAAAATTTCAATAAACTTTTCGAAAGCAAACCCAGAAAATCAGAGTCAAAATTAACTCAACATTATATGGATATAGCAAAGTCTATACAAGATGTTACTGAAGAAATCATGCTTTGTATGTCAAAACATGCTTATAAAGTAACTGGGTTGAAGAGTTTATGCCTCTCTGGTGGGGTTGCTTTAAATTGTGTTGGTAATGGAAGAATCCTTAGAGAAGGACCGTTTAAAGAGGTTTGGGTTCAACCTGCTAGTGGTGATGCTGGCAGTGCACTGGGTGCAGCACTTTTTGTCTGGTACCAGTATCTTGGAAATAAAAGATTAACAAATAGCAGAAAAGATCTTCAGAAAGGTTCATACCTTGGACCTGCGTTTGACAAAAAATACATACTTGATTTCTTAAAAACAAAAAATATTTTATATAGAGAACTTGCTGACAATGAAATTGTAGAAGTTATAGCTGATTTAATTGCAAAAGAGAAAGTAATAGGTTGGTTTCAGGGAAGAATGGAATTTGGTCCCAGAGCTCTTGGTGCAAGGTCAATAATTGGTGATGCCAGGTCTCCTAAAATGCAGGAAGAAATGAACCTGAAAATAAAATTTCGTGAAAGTTTCAGACCGTTTGCACCTTCGGTGCTCGAAGAAAAATCAGATGAGTATTTTGATTTAAACCAGGAGAGTCCTTATATGCTGCTTGTAGCTCCTGTTAAAGAAAGTGTTAGAAATAATGTCACTAGCAACGAAAAAGAACTACACGGCATAAATAAACTCTTTTCTGTAAGATCAAAAATTCCTGCAGTAACGCATGTAGATTACTCTGCAAGAGTTCAGACTGTATCTAAGGATGATAATCCTTTGTATCACAAGCTTATCTCACGATTTTACGAAAAGTATGGTTGTCCTGTAATTATAAACACATCGTTTAATGTAAGAGGTGAACCTATAGTATGTTCTCCTGAAGAAGCTTATCTGTGTTTTATGAGAACAAATATGGATTATTTAATTATGGAAAATTTTCTGCTTGAGAAAAAAGAACAAAAACCTCTTGATAAGGATATTGACTGGCTTAGGGAGTTTGAGTTGGATTAGACTATGCTTATAGACGAAATAAGAAAAATAAAAAGTACCAGGAAAGAACTCAGAGAGTTTGGACTCATCGTAGGAGCAGTTTTTGGATTGCTTGCTACTTTATTTCTTTTACGAAGCAAAAGCTTTTATCCATATTTTTATGCAATTTCAATATTTCTTGTCTTGTTTGGTTTAATTGCTCCTGTTGCACTTCTTCCAATACATAAAATATGGATGACTTTTGCAATAGTAATTGGTTTTTTTGTAACAAGGGTTATTTTAGGTATTTTATTTTATTTTGTTATAACTCCTCTAGGACTTATCCTTAAGATATCAGGACAAGATACATTAGATATTAATTTCAATAATAAATCTGATAGTTACTGGATAAAAAGAAATAATGAGAATATAAATAAAGAAAGTTATGAAAAACAATACTAATTCATTTTTTTGCTTTAAAAACGTTCTGGGTGTTTTACTTATAATACTTGGGTTTTTATTTAATGAGTTTATCCTTAGAAACTTTCTTAGCTCATATTCCTTGTCAGAATTTAATAACCGGTTTCCATTCTGGCTTGCTGATTTAATTTTTATTGTTTCAGGGCTGTTTCTGATTTTTACAAGATTTGACAGACAATTTTTTATAAATAGTATTGAGCTGTATAAAAATATTGCAATGATACTTTTTAATACCCTTATACTTTTTATTTTAGTAAATGTCGGACTGTTTTTATATTTTAATATTAGGGATCTGGGTTTTTACAGGAATCAGATATTTTTGAAATACAGCGAACCTCTGGATAAAATCTATCCTTATCTGAAATCGGATGAAATAAATGAGCTGCTTTGGGAAACATGGTCTAGGTCTTTTATTTTTGAACCATATACACTTTTTAAAGAAAGACCATTTAAAGGCAAATATGTAAATGTTAGTGAAAATGGCTTTAGGATTGTAAAAGACCAGGGTCCATGGCCGCCTGATACTAATAATTTCAATATTTTTCTTTTTGGAGGTTCAACTACATTTAATTATGGTGTTCCTGATGACCATACTATTGCCTCCCGAATTCAGCAATGTTTAAGTTTGTCTTTAAGAAATAAAAGAGTTTGTGTTTATAATTTTGGCAGAGGTAATTATTTTTCTTCACAGGAAAGAGTTTTATTTGAGAAATTACTTTCAAATGGTTACATGTCGGATTTAGCAATTTTTATTGATGGTATTAATGATTTTTATTATTACAATGATGAACCCTTGTATACGGACAAGCTGGCACGTTTTGTTGAAACAGGTGGTGGTATTTTGTTCAGGATACCTTTACTTAAATTATTAGAAGAATTAAGAGGGAATAATAAACATTCTGACTTAGCGCTTGATTTGAATGAAGAAAAATATAATAAACCTGATTTAATAAATGATACGATTAACCGTTATTTGGCAAATAAAAAACTAATGGAGAATGCCGGGAAAGCATTTGGTGTAAAAACTCTTTTTGTCTGGCAGCCTGCTCCTACATATAACTATGATTTGAAATATCACAGGTTTGCAAAAGAAGGGTTTGGTAGATTTACATATTCTAAGTTTGGTTATAAAAAAATGGCTGAAATTAAAGATAAACTAGGTAGTGATTTTCTCTGGCTGGCTGATATTCAACAGGACAAGCAAAAGGCATTATATGTGGATATTGATCATTACAACAGTGAGTTATCACAGGAGTTAGCTTTTAACATATGTAATTTTCTTATTAAGAACAATTTAGTAAAATAAACGTATGGCTAGTCTGTCAATATTTTCTGAACTTTGGGGTTTTTTAAAGACAAGAAAAAAATGGTGGCTTACACCAATTATTTTATTTCTTCTTTTATTAGGAGCACTAATTGTTTTTACTGAAGGCTCAGCACTTGCACCGTTTATTTATACTTTGTTTTGAGCAAGGTTGGATTTACTTTTTACCTGGTTTTTGTTTCCTTTTATGTCTCCAATTCCAAGCCAGCTGTGCCCGTTTCTGAATAAGATTTTGTGATTTAAATTATTTGAAGTAAACCAGTCTTTAAATTCTTTTTCACTTATATAGTAAGAAATTGTTGGAATCATTTTGTCTATTACAGTTCTCCAGAAATCACCAAATCCTCTTTCCATGAAAAATCCAAAATATTCATTAAATGGAAGAATTTTATTTGCAATCTTCCTTGTAAGCATTATATTAAGAGGAAAATATATAGCCCAGATAATTATCCAAACAATAAAAGATATTACAAACGACAAAAATAGATTCAACCAGAATGGAAGTTTTGAAGTGATAAGTTTTCTTATAGGATCGGCAAATGTAATGTAAAGGGAGTTACCTTCTTTTCCATAAACCCAGGAAAGTATTTTACCTTCTTCAGAAAGAAATTTAACTAATGAAGAAAAACCATGTTTTGGATCAGGTAGGTGATGTAAAACTCCTACTGAGTAAATAAAATCAATGCTCTTTTTTTTAAATGGCAGCTTTGTAATATCAGCCTGTATTATGGTAATTTTTTCATTATCTTTTGTGTTCTTAAATGCGCTTAAAACAGCATTTGATAAGTCAACCCCAAATATTTCTTTTGCATTTGTTTCTCTGCCGGTTACATAAGTAAATCTTCCACCCCCGCAACCTGCATCAAGAACGGTTTTATTATCAAGCTCATCGTAATTAATTAGTGGTTGAAAGTAACTATCCAGTTCATGCTTAGCAAGTTTTTCATTCTTTTCATCAAGAACTGATGTAAAATAAATCCATTCGTCTGCAAAATTATTTTTATTTTTTTCAACGATCTTGTTGTTTGGATCCAGACAAAAAAACGGCACACCTTTTATAATTGGGAAATCTTTTGAACAAGCTTTGCATTGTAGTTTGCCTGACATTATGTGTGAGTTGGATTCAGAGATATTTCCTTCCAAATCCAGATCAGAATTACATTCCGGACAGGCTAAGTATTTAAGTGCTTTTCTTCTCATTGCTTTATGTTTTTGGTGCAGAGACGTAAATTATTATAGCTTTTTGTGGTTTATATATTTTTTGGCTTTTACCTTGTAATTACAGGTGAGGTATAGAATGTTAATGATTTAATATAAGCTGGCAAAAAGCACGGTGTAGCATTTATTCTCCGAATGCCCCGACGGGGACCCGTCAGTTCTTGGGCGGAGGGGTTGAGGAGAAAAATGCGGAGCGCAAGATGCTTTTTGCAGTAATGCTTAAACAGGATAGAATTATCCTTGTATTTCTTATAAACCAATGACTACACTAATTTCAAAAGATCCTGAACTTTTAAATAAACTGGCTGTTGCCTTAAATGAGTCAACTTCGGATTTGCTTAAAAGAGACACAAAACTAATTGCAGAAGAGTTTTTAACTGTTGAAAGAGCAATAGAACAAATTGAGTTATTAAAATCTGAAATAAACAGATTTGAGAAATATGAATTGAAAGGAAGAAAGCTGCTTGAAGTTGGAGCTGGAGTAGGTACTTTTTTAATAGTAGCAAGAACAAGGTTTGATATTGATGCTTATGGTGTAGAACCTTCAAAGGATGAGTTTTCTCCGTTTAATCAGATATCACTTTCTCTTCTTAAAGAATACAATTTGCCAAATAATATGGTTATCTGTGGAAAAGCAGAAAAACTAGATTTTAATGACAACACATTTGATCTTATTTATTCTACAAATGTTCTTGAGCATGTACAGGATCCTGAAAAAGTTTTAAGTGAATCCATTAGAGTACTAAAACCTGGCGGGTATTTGCAGTTTGTTGTTCCAAATTATTTTTCTTTCTGGGAAGGGCATTATGGGATACTTTGGCCATGCATTACTAATAAATTTCTTGGAAAAATTTATGCAAGACTTACAGGGCAAAACCCTGATTATATTGATACTTTGCAACTTATAAGTCCTCAATTTCTAAAAAAAATCCTAAACAATATAAATTCCCAAAATTTTGAAATACTTGATTGGGGTAAGAATATTTTTAAAAAACGCTTAGCGTCGGGCAATTATTCAGACTGGGCCTCTCTTAAGTCAATAAGACCACTTGTTTCTTTAGTTCAAAAATTAGGTTTGGCTAATATTGGAGCAAATATTTTAAATCTTTTTGGAATGCATACACCTATAGTGCTGACTTTAAAGAAGAAGAAATAGAATTTATTTCTTTAAATATAATAACTCTTTTTCTGTTTTTTTGATATTTAAAGCCTTCTCATAATATTCCATATACTGCCTTGAGATTCTTTCCCAGGAAAATTGTTTTGATTTTTCAATGCTTTTTTGTGACATTTTTTGCCTTAACTCAGGCGATTTTATTAGCTTTTCAAGAGCATCTGCAAACTGCTGCTCATTTTTGTAATCTGCCATAAATCCATTTACATTTTCCTCTAATATTTCTTCAAATCCTTTTACCCTGGATGCCACAATAGGTAACCCGCTAGCCATAGCCTGTAGAGTTACACTGGACATCCCTTCCATTACAGAAGGGAGGATAAAAATGTCTGCATTTCTATAAATTTCAGGAAGCTGTTCTAAATCTCTCCATCCAAGAAAATCAATGTATTTCCCTAAGTTAAATTTATCAATCAGTGAAAACATCATTTCTTTTAAATGTCCTTCACCAACAATGGTTAGTCTAAAGTTTGTAATTCCTCTTTCTTTTAATGCATTGCAGGATTTAATAAGAGTATCAACACCTTTTTGAAGCATTAGCCTGCTTACAAAAAGAATATTTACTTCGTTTGTAGTTTTTTTATTTGCTGGTGGATAAAAAAGATCTGTGTCCACACCATTGGTAATTATGCCTATATCATCTTCAGGTGCAAATATTTTACATGTGTCATGAAGTGATTTGCTGTTTGCAACTACAGCAGAAGAATTGTCCCAGATAGATTTTGAAATAAATTTTGTAAAAGTATGATAAACATCAAGCCTCCAGTCACCAATACTAAATCCTGGTACATCAGCTCCCAGAGTGGAAACCACATAGGGTATGTTACAAAACTTTTTACAGAATAAACCAAAACTTCCTGATGGCAAAGTAAAAAAACAATGAATAATATCAGGCTGAATAGTCTTCAATACTGATTTTGAGTAGTAAATCATTGTCAGTGCAAATCGGGCTAGTTCAGGTATATGTGTGCCTGAAAGTTTGTTTTTAGTAGGACCTACATAATAAATTCTGTATCCTTCAGGATGGTCGATATAATCATCTTTTCCTGGCTTTGAAGTGATTACATTTACATCTGCACCAAGTCTTACCATGTACTTTGCCAGGAACCTTGTCGTGGTACCGCCGCCGCCGCCTATTGGCGGGAATTCGTAATTTACCATTAAGACTTTTAGTTTTTTATGACTGCCAGGTAACATAATTAAGCTATAAATTATACCTTAACAGTAGTTATTTCTGACCCAGCAATACTTTTATCGCTAGTGTTAGCTTCATCTTTTTCAAGCACATAATTACCAATGACTAGCATATCTAAATGCCCTTTTTTAAAGCATTCAATAGCTTCCTGGGGAGATTCTACTATTGGCTCTTCATGCATATTAAAGCTTGTATTTATAACTGCAGGAACACCGGTTATTAAATGGTAATTAGTCAGCATATTATAAATAATAGGGTTTTGCTCTTTTGTTATTGATTGAAATCTTGCTGTTCCATCAATATGAACTGCTGCAGGGATGTCTTTCAGAGCTTTATTTGTTACATTCATAGTGATTGTCATAAATTTTGTGCAGTTATGTTTTGGATCCAGGTTTAAAAAATAATCGTTTTCATATTCTTTTAAAACTATTGGTGCAAAAGGCATAAACTCTGATCTTTGCAGCCTTAGATTTAAGGTATGGTTTATTAATGGATCTTTTGCACTAACAAAAATTGATCTGTGTCCAAGAGCCCTTGGTCCATATTCCATTGCACCATTGTAGTAAGCAACGACCTTACCTCTACTAAGCGCTTTTGCAATAGTTAGAGCTAAGTTAGTTGGAGTATAATAATCCACTTCATGTAATTCAAGAGCATTAAGGATATCTTTATCGCTATATTCAGGACCTAAATATACATTTTCAAGTTTAGTTGGTATTAACGGAAAATTCTTTTTCATTAATAATGCAAAGGAAGCACCTACTGCTAATCCACCATCGCCCATGTGAGGGTGAACATAAATTTCTGAAATGTTTTCTAGTTCGCTAATTTTTTGATTTAATTTTACATTTGCAAAGACTCCTCCTGATAAAACAAGTTTTGTTGGCGAGTTATTTTTAAATTTTTTGATTAAGTCAGAAATATAAGAAGTTAACATTTGTTCAAGATGGATTTGAATTCCGGCTGCAATATCTTCTTTTTTGCTACCGTTAAGTGCAAGTCTTAAATAATTTATTTCACTGTTGAAATAATGACCATGGTTGATAAATCTTAATTGCTTTGAATCATATTTAATTCTTGATGCAAAAATGTTCTTTGTGGTTTCAGGGTTTCCAAAGGCTGCTAAACCTGTTAGCTTTCCTTCTCTTCCGTATTTGAAACCACATATGTTTGTTGCATAAGAATAGTAGTATCCTGGAGAACCGTAAAAAGGAATACTATGTACCTCAACTAGTTTATTCTCTTTTGCCAGGAATACTTTTGAGCAAACACCATCTCCTGCACCATCCAAGGTAACAACTAAACAATCATTCCACCCTGACGTGTAATATGATGAACATGCATGGGATAAATGATGATCAATAAAATAAACTTTTTGATTAAAACCTAATTCTCTAAGCCTTTTTTTTATGTAGCTTCTATAGTGACTTTGACTAATCCTATGTATATATTTCACAATGGTTGAAAAGAAATTAGTCCTTAGAGCAGCCTGAATTAGTTTTATTTTTGAAAGTTTTTCTCCTATTTTTTGATGGAAAGTCGGGTTGCTATAGTCTAAAGATGAAATGTGGTTATAAGTTGAAACTGCTATAAAATCAAAATCTTTTGGTTCTAGATTTGCTTTTTTACATATAGCTAAAATTGATAATTCAGGAAAACCAATATAGAGTTTTTTCCTGTTAAATCTTTCTTCATTTGCTGCTGCAGTAATTTTTCCATTTATGTTTATTACAGCACCAGCATCTTGTTCGCAAGAAATCGCAAGAACTTTCATACTTATATTTAAGTATACACTTCAAAAGTAAAATTTATTACCCCCCCCTAATTCTTCATATAAGAAGAAGCTAAAGGCTGTTTGCTACAGCAGTTCTCCTAATGCCATTCAATTTTTGCTTTAAACGTTCCGAGAGAGTTTCCATTTAATCATCATCGTCATCATCATCGTCATCATCATCGTCATCATCATCATCATCATCATCGTCTAAGCTAAGCTCACCTATAAGTTGTAAATCTTCACTATAGGAAAGTACAGCTTCTCCGCCATTACGGCCTTTTCTTTTAACTGATACTAATATTGTTTCAGTTGGGTCACCACACTGTCCAGCAATTTCAATTGATTTTCCTTTTGTGCGAGAAGGAAGATCTACTGAAGTTACTAATTGAAGATTTGGCAAACTATGTTTATCTATTGAATCTTCTCTTAGTATGTATAAAAACTTACAGTCTTTTGTAAAGCCTTCAATTTCTTTTTCTTCATGTGCATAGGCCCAAAGTGGTAGAGAAAAAGAAACCAGTAGAACAATAAGTAAAAATAAACTATCTTGCTTTTTCATAATAATCACCCCTTTTTAATTAGCTTTATATTTTAACAGTACAGCTTAGACTTAGTTATCAAGTGTGACAATTGTCATAGTTATCATAATTAGTAGAAATAGCCAGTGGTAGTCTCCCTATCTGGTTATTAAAATTCTCCAACTGTTTTCATTGTGCCATTCTATTTTTGCTTTATGTGAATTAAAGTTTATTAAATCTTTTACTTCGTTTTTACTTAGGTAGTGTGAAATAGGTGCAGCTAGATGATCAAAAATAATATTATTTATTTCAATAAAATCAAAATTACATATGTATGATAAATAAGGATAGTAGAAGAGTATTTTACTAAAAGGTTTTAGAATCTTAAATTTATTAACAGGGGAATAAACTAATTTTAAAATTGGGAATAAGAATAGTGCAAGAAAAAAAGATAATATGTGGATTATTTGAGGTGGCAGTATTGAAGTTATTAATTTTCTCATTGGATCAATAAGGTATATAATCCACCAATTATTTTCTTTTCCATAAACCCAAATAGACATTACCCCGTCTTTTTTTATTTTTTTGTAAAGGTTTTGTGTAGTTACTTTAGGGAATTCTGTATGGTGTACGACCCCTACTGAATATATATAATCAAAAATCTCATCCTTTAGTGGGAGACAATTTAAATCTGCTTGAATTATATGAATATTTTGTAAATGTTTGGTGTTTTCATATGCTATAAAAGCAGAATCACTAATATCAACACCGATTGCTTCTTTTACATAAGGACTTATTGTCATTAAGTGGTGCCCTTTACCACAGCCAGCATCTAAAACAAATTTCCCTCTTAGAAAATCTTCATTTATTGGGTTAATCCAGTCAAAAAATTGTCCCTTGTAAAAACTTTTATCTGTTCTTGAAAACTTTTGCCATGAATATGCAAAGTTTTTCGCAGTAATTTTTACTTTATAGTTTTGATCTGAATAAAAATTTGTAAAAATTGGTACACCATTCAATATTTCATAGGTTTTGTTGCAATTTATACAATTCAATTTACCATTTGTGGTTTCATTGTCATTGCTATGGTTAGTTAACCGTAAATCTCCCCTGCAGTTAAGGCAACATAGATATTTGATTAGATTATTTTTCATTTTATATTTTTATTGCTTCTACTCTATACCAGTATGCTTCTTTAGGATCTAAGCGTTTTTTTAATTGTTCTAATGTATTTAGAGCAATCTCTTTATCATTAAATGCAATCTTTAACATTGAGTCAGAATCAATTAGCTGTATAAACTTACCATCATACATCCTTCCTAAAACCCACTCATATGTTTTATTCGTACAGTACCTATCGACATTTTTAGGAATAAACTCATATATCTTTTTTGTGTCTTTATCATCTTTACACTTATAACGAAGAAACAAAAGTTTTTCATTTTTTAGATTCTCAATCATTTCTTTTGGCACTACTGTTAACAAATCATTATTTAAAAAAATCCATCTGACTTTTAGCTCTTTTAGTAAGCATGGGTTTAGTGTGGTTAAAGCAGTTTTTCTTGTTTCACTTGCAAATAAAACTTTGGGATCTCCTGTTATTCCAAAAACACTTGCAATATTAATTAATTCAAACTGTGCGTGGGGTATATTTGTTGGGCCTAATCCTCTATCACCAGGCTTAACTTTTTTACTCAGCCAGCTTAGGGCTTTTTTATCAAGGTTGGGTATTTGACTATACCTATAATCATATTCTGCTATTTTTCTAGGTATAAACCAAACAATTCCTGGAAGTATTTGGAGAAAAATAACAATAATTAAAATCAAACGGTAAGTATTTGTAACTAAATAAGGCAATTTAACAGTCAGCGACCAGCCTAAAAAAGCCCCAAATAAAATAGAAAAAATATACCTTGCATAAATGAAGAATCGCAAGACTTCTATCTCTCTTGGTAAGTAGCTAATTAAAAAAGGGAACATAAATGAAATTAATCCACTTAAGAAAAAGAAAATCAGAATCAAATTCTTTTTAAAGAAAAGCCAGATCATTATAATAGGTAAAATAATAAATGGTAGCCCCAGTTCAACAAAAAAATACTTTGATAGAAGTGGAATCTTATAAAACTGACACCCATCACCGTTAGATAAAACCATATTTTTACCAAACCACTCATTGGGATAAAACTGATTCAGTATGCCAGACCAAGAGTAAGTATAAAGTTTTGGATGGAAATATAAAAGATTTGATATGCCTCTAACATTATTAACAAAAACACTGCCAACTAAAAAAGGACCCAAAAGAAGTGAAGCTATTATTAGAATTGATGTAATTAGTTGCTTTGGCTTATCTTTGCTTAGAATAAAAAAGAAAAAGTAATATAGAAAAACAGAAATTAAAACTGGCACGTAAAAGGACTCATAGCTAAAAAACAAAAAAGCTGTAACAAATAGAATTACAGAACAGTATCTTTTACCATTTGCATTCTCTCTAGTACATAAATAAAATAACAATATTGAAAGTGGTATTGCAACAGACAAATTAGGAGAAACAAGAGCTTTGCTTGTACTTATAGCAAATCCACTTTCATTCATTGTTACTAGTGTTTTGTGTGCATTACTAAAAAAGTCATAATTGTTGACTTGAGGAAGGAGCATTAATAGCTTAAAGGATGTTAAGTTTGCACAAAAGCAACCGATTACTGAACCAATAAAAGACTGTATGTAGTTTTTTGTTGAGGAAAAAAGCAAACAAAAAATAGTAAAAGGTGTAACAAATGCAAATATTGTTTGGATAGGGATAAAACTATTCCATACATCTATACTGGAAAATACTCTTAATGCACAAGCATACAAAATGACACCAAAATGATAACTAACTATCATTTCTGAATTATAAGGGTGATGAGGAGGATATGAGTTTTTTATCATGACTTCTATACTTTGATAGAGGGGATCATAAGTGCCAAAAATAATAAGGTGCCAAAAAGTTAAAGCTGCAACAATGCATGAAAATAGAGAAAGTAGAATAAATTGAAAGACTGACAAGTTAAGCACTAACTTGGTTGTTGTTTTATACTTCAATAAAATAAATAATGTCCCAACAAAAATTAAAAACAAACTTATATAGGTTGATAGTTTAATACCAAAAATAAGCGAAAGTAAATGTAACAGGATTACAAAAAAAGACGATCCAAAACAAATTGAAAGAGGAATCAAACAAATTATTCTGTTTTCCTTTAATATTCTTTTTGTGAATGCGTAGCCAAAGCTAGTTACAATGAAAAAAAAGATAAGTAGTAAAAGATATTTTTGTATGTCCATATTCTTGCTTTTTTAGGATGATTGTTAGGCTTTTATATTATATTTCTTTTTGGTGATAACAGTGCTATGTTATTGTTTCTAAGCTTTACCTGGAAGATAGGGAAGAAGAAAGCAAATTGTTAAATTATAAATCTTTAACTATAAATTTGTTAATAAGTTTCTTGGTTGTCTTTCTTTGTTTTTCTTGCTTGGAGATATACTTTAGATTCTTTTTTATCCGGTCTGATGGATTTGGCATAACACTTTCTTCTCAACGATGGTTTAAGAGATATTGGTATCCTATAAACTCGTTTGGATATAGAGATAATGAGTGGACAAAAAACAATTTAGAAAATAAAACCAAGGTAATAGTAGTTGGTGATTCATTTGTAGCAGGACATGGCATTGAAAACATAGCTGATCGCTTCTCTGGAGTGCTAGCACAGAATCTTGGACCAGCTTATGCTGTTATAACAGTTGCTGGAAATGGCTGGGGTACAAGAACTGAGCTTATGCAGCTAAAGAATTATCCGCACAAAGCAGACATTGTTATATGGTCGTACTTCCCAAATGACATTGAGGAAGCAGCTAGTAGGTTAAACCAGGGATTTAAGTTTCCGACTCCAGCTGCTGGAATTGTAAAAAATATAACTTCTAAATCTTATTTTCTTGACTATATTTACTGGCTCTTAGTTAGATTTAAATTAAACAATGCTTCTACCAATTATATACAGTGGGTAAATAAACAATATGCTGATCCCCAGGTATGGAATTTGCATAAAGAAGAGCTTGCACTGGTTTGTAAGTCTATGGGAGTAAATTTAATAGTGGTTATATTTCCGTTCTTACAGGATGTTGATGGAAGTAAATTTATTGTTACTAAAGTCAAAAATGTTTTTGAAGGCTGTGGAGTTAAGGTTGTAGAGGTTTCTGATCTGGTTTCAAACTTGAGTAAAAATGAAGTTACAATTAATAAACTTGATGCACACCCCGGTAAAAAGGTTCATGAATTATTAGGAAACAGTTTGTATAAGTTGGTTTTACAAATGTAAGAACACATGGCTTATCATTCAACATCTTGTACTCATGCTCTTGAACTTGCAGCACTTTTACTAGATTTAAAAGACTTTCTTAAGGCTTATCAATTGGTTGCTTGTGATACCAGCAAGGAAAAGTCTTAGCACGAAGAGCATTTTCAGCCTCTTCAAATGCCACTTCAAGCATATCTTGTATGCAATAAGAATAAAGAAAATTTCCTTCAACGGTTTTAAAAATAACCCGATCCATGAGATCTTTTCTCTTGTGAAATAGTAGTGCTGAATTAATAACCTTAAAGACAGTTTCTGGAATAACAAGAAAAGGCACATCACTTAAGAAACGATCTTTCAATTTAATAGAGACCTTTACTTCTTCACTAACTCTAAAATCAAGTAAGTGACGCAATCTCCAGTCTGCCATATGTATGAAAGTTGAGAGTCCAACACTTACTCCAAGTCCCAGTTGCTTAACTTTAAGCTTTATAAGTTGGACAAAGACCGATTCGTCGCCAAATAAATCCTTTGCGTTTTCTTGTCCAGAAACCAAATCACAAGCCTTGTTTCCCCAAGCTGCTACAGGGAAAAGAGGATTTGCACTTCGATAAACATCTGGATAATTTCTAAAGGTTTCACTTAGGTAGCCTACTTCTGATGGGGTGTTAATAATAGAGAAAGATTTCTTTGGATTAAATGGTATATCTGGATGAATCCACGGATAAGTTGGCATACATAGTAAACCTTTTTGTCCAACTCTTGCTTTTAACTTTTCAATAACTTCATGCGGGCTTAAGCCAAGGAATTTAAGTCTATTCCAAGAACTGTGAACAAAGAGTACATCACCTAGGACAATGTTTAGCTCGTCCATTATTTCTTCAAATCGTATAGTTGTCATTTTCTCTTGCTCAGAAGTTCATTTTTGAAAGATGTATAATAAAGACAAAATTAATCAGGTTCTATTATATACAAATCAGTTTAAAGAGTTAGGGTTTTATGCAGCTTAGTGTAATAAGTCCAGTTTATAAAGCAGAAGATATAGTTGATGAACTTGTAAGTAGGATTACTAAAGCAGTTTCACAAATAACGGAAGATTTTGAAATTATATTAATTGATGACTGTAGTCCTGATAGTTCGTGGACTAAGATAAAAGAAAATTGTGGTAAGGACAAGAGAATTAAAGGAATTAAATTAAGTAATAACTTCGGGCAGCAACATGCAATAACTGCTGGTTTAGAAACTTCAAAGGGAGATTATGTAATTGTAATTGATTGTGACCTTCAAGATGATCCTAGTTATATACCAAAATTATATGAAAAGATTAGAGAGGGTTATGAAATTGTTTATACCAGAGTACAAAATAAGACACATTCCTTCTTAAGAAACTTTTACTCATATTTATTTAAGGTAGTTCTCAATTTGTTTAGTGATTGTAATTATATAGGTAAAAACGTAATAAGCTTTTCAATTTTATCCAGGAAAGTTGTTAATGCTTTTTGTAAAATAAAAGACACTCAGCGTCACTATCTTTTACTTTTAAGATGGCTTGGATTCAAGCATTGTTATATAGATGTAATTCAAAATCCCCGGTTTAGCGGAAATAGTTCTTATTCGTTTTTAAAATTGTGGGAGCATGCTATTGATGGCATTGTTTCTCAATCTGATAAGTTGTTGCGTCTATCAATTTCTGTAGGGCTTAGCTTTTCATTTTTATCAATGTTGTTTTCAGTATTGCTTGTTGTAATGTATTTTATAAAAGGCTTTAAAGAAGGCTGGACTTCTCTTATGGTTTTAATTCTTTTTACAACTGGCATTATATTAGTTTCAATTGGTATCCTTGGTATTTATATTGGGAAAATTCTTGAACAAGCAAAAGGCAGGCCTTTATATATAATAGATGAGACATTAAATTGTGAAGAAGAAAAATGTGAGGAAGAAAAAAATGAATCAAGAGAATATTTATTATCTAGAAAGCCATGATGAACTTTTAAACGATCCATCTCTTGTTTCTCTAATGCGAACGAGGATAGAAGCAGGTGGTATTTATATTATTAAAAATGTAGCTGAAAAAGACTTTATAGTTCAGATCAAGTTATATCTAACAAACATAGGTAGAAACTCGCTTCCAAACTACAAAAAAATTGAAGAAGGGTGTCTAAATTTTCACAGGATAAATCTTTGGGATAAGCGTTCATATGTTCAAGCTTGTTTTCATCAATTTGTCTTTTTCCCATGGAACCAGGATGTATTTAACTTTTTTGAGGTTTTTAAAAAAGTTTATCAGGTTAGAAATCTTATTAGTGGTAATCAAAAAAATAAATTTCTAGGGATTGAGCCTGAGGATAATTGCATTGCAAGAATTGCCTTTCAATTTTATCCAAAAGGAATTGGAGGTATGCACAAACATTCTGATCCAATAGATCATCATCAGCTTACTGCTCCAATACTACAAATGTCTAAAAAAGGGGTCGATTTTAAAAACGGTGGAGTATTTGTAGAAACTAAGGATGGTAAGAAAATATTACTTGAAGACTTTGCAGACGTGGGGGATGTTGTTTATTTTAATGCAATGTTACCTCATGGTGTAGATACTATTGACCCCGAATGTAAACCAAATTGGCTATCTTTTGAAGGGCGCTGGACATTACTCTTTGCTATAAATAAACTTTTTGATAATGCTCAAATAAGAGATGCAGTTGATCTTGAAATGGATACCTTATATAAAGTAGTATAATAACTACGAATTCCAGCCAACACTATCAAGTTAAGAAAAAATGACAGAAGAAGATCAGTTCACAAGTAAAGGATTTGTCCCCCAATTTTATATAAAAGATGGGCAAATCCGATCTGTCGAAAAAGATCGACATACGGAAGCTCAAGCTTGTCTTGAGCATAAAAAATTAATCCACATTGTGGGTGGCGGTTTTAACCAAATACCACTAGTTCAAAAAGCAAAGCAAATGGGCTACTGCGTTTTGGTTACTGACATGAATGTTAATCCTCCTTGTAAGGAATATGCTGACTATTATGAGCAAATTGATACCACTAACAAACAGGCAACACTTTCATGTGCTGAAAAATATAAGATAGATTACATTACAACGGATCAAACAGATGTTGCTGTCCCTACTGTTGCATTCATAGCTGAAAAGCTAAACTTAGTAGGAATTGGTTACAATACAGCCTTGAAATTTACTAATAAGTATGTCATGCGCAGCGCACTGAAAGGTAAATTGGATGAGCATATCCCGGAATCCCATTATTTTGATAATGAGCGCGAAGCAGAAAATTTCTGCAAAGGACTGTCTGAACTCTCAGAGTATGTTGTAAAGCCTATTAATTCTCAGGGGAGTAAAGGGGTTACTATTCTGGATCACAGGTACAAACAAATGTTAGCAACTGCATTCAGAGAGAGCATAGGCCGGGGAATTATTATTGAAAAGTACATTTCTGGATTTGAGTTTTCTGTTGAATCTTTTGTGAAAGATGAAAAAGTCTACAACATTACCCTCACTAAAAAGTACCACTACAATACTAATCCTTGTTTGGATGAGAGAAACACCTTTCTGGGAGATATCGATCTATTGCTTGAGAAAAAGATTTTTGATGTTAACACAAAGGTGATCAAAACTTTGGGACTACCTTTTGGTAACACACATGCTGAATACAAAGTAAAAGATGGGAATATTTATCTAATGGAGATTGCAGCAAGGGGTGCAGGAGGAAGTATAAGCAGTCATATTATTCCATTTCTTACAGGATTTGATCCATTGAAAGCACTTTTAAAAACATTAACCGGGCAACCATTTGAAGTGAAGATTCAAGATTACAAAAAGAAATATGCAGTACTCAAATTTTTTAACTTTCCACCTGGAAAAGTAAAGAAGACATATATAGATAAGAACCTTGCCAGCAATGTGCTTGTCTTTAACCTTGATCTCAAAGAAGGTGACAATATAAACCCTGTAAAAGATAGCCGTGACAGACCAGGATATTTCATCGTATGCGGAAATGATCGGGATGATGTATTGAGAAAAGAAAAAATGATAGAGTCTTTTGTTCAGGTAGAATATTTTGAAAGGAGTTTAGCTGTCAGTCAGCATAGTTAATGAAACTTACCTATTTACATAAGGAGATACCAGAGTTATCAGGAGACTTTTTGGAAGAAGAAACCGTAAAGGTTGCACCAGGAGGAGAGTACAATAATTCCTCTAGTATGCAAATTTGCCTTTCTACAGTACGGCTGGCTATGCAGTTAGGTATTATGCTTCCAGGTCAGACTAAAGATGATGAACTTCCATACAGCACTGGCAGCGATTCACTAACATTTAAAGCTCCACTTAGCACAGCTCTGGTTAATAAAAAAATTATCTACCTGCGAGGCTGGAAACACTTTGAAAGTTGTGTGAAAGGCTTTAATGCTCTGGGTTTAATGGCAGAGCAGATTTTACTTGAAGTAGAGAGAATGAAAAAGCTCTCGACTAGTGACCTTAATAACTTGAAACTAGATTTCCTTAAATCAAGGGAAACCAATACAGGGGAGAAGATATTCACCCCTAATGAGCTAAAAAACATTGAAGCATCCGAGCTGCTTCAGATAAACGATGAAGCTGTTGCGATTTGGTCATGTTTTGGTAAGAGAACTATATATTGTTCTACTTCCTCAAATATGGGAATTTCTTGTCATCAAGTTCTCAGGCTTATGCAAGGTAAGAAATTAGAATTTAAAGGTAAAGAATTCACTTTGATGAATCAAAATGAAGGAAGTCTTGTTATCTGGTGTCCGGATGAACGGGCTGATTTTATGAACAAGGAGAAAACTTTCTTTTTACGAGAACTGGAAAAGGAAGAGCCTCAAATTACCAAGCTCCGCACATATATAAACCGTCAGCAGCGGGATCCAGGAGCATTGTCTGATGCTCTTCTTACTGGAGGATATTTTTTCCCAACTAATCCACAATCTAAAGATGAAATGCAGAATCTCATTTTTATAGCCTTAAAAATGATTGAAAAAGAAAAGAAAGTACCCCTGGTAGAGATTCTGACAGATGAAAATATACATCATGCTCTTGAAAGTATTGGTGCATATGTCAAAGACGGAAAAGTCATTATTGAGCATGGAGTGGAAAGCGGAATCTATGGTCTTATGGTGCCTTACCTTATTTTGCTTGAAGAATTCCTTAAAAACAATATGGGAAAAACTCTTTCCACCTGGAACCAGGCATCGATTGGTGCAGCTCTTGCAGCTATTGCTTTGGCAGATGATATTTTGCGCGAACCAATGAAGCTGGAGGATAGTGTAAGAAGTGAGTTGAATAGCCTGTTCCCGGAAATTAGTAAATTTTTGGATTCAAACAAACTGGGACGTGACCTGAAAACACGTATTCATGGAGTATTTGATCTTTCTAACTTACAGTCTCTAGCCCAGTTGCTTGGAGTGGTAGTAGAAAATCATTCTTCTGGCAGGGGAACAGCATATGTAGGGTTGGGATCTAGCTCTTATGGTAATGGAAACCGCTGTTTTGAAATATTAAAGGACAGCTTAACAAGTGGAGGAGCTTTTGTAGGCAAAGAAGCATTTCACGTTTCTACCCATACTGTAAACCCTTTTGCTCAGGCATTAATCTTTGGTGAAGATATATTCCGCTATCTAAGCCGGTGGTTTGACAAAACAAAAAAGCCAACTGAAAGCATAATTAGAGGAGTGATGCGCCATGCACGGAAGCCAGAACCAGCTGGTGCAAGTGCAATGGCTGGTTACCTCTTATCCAGACTGGATACAGGAACACTTTCAATAGTTGAAATTGCTTATGTACTAAAGCTATTAGGTTTCAATAAGGATATTTTTCTTGAATTTGCAGGCTATAGTACTAAAACTCAAGCTATGAGAAGCTTCTTGCAGGAAGCATATGAAGAGGGCTCTAATATGTACAATTTTGCAAAAAATATGCTCTTGCTTCTTGATTGGACAGATAGTGACTTGCTAGACAAAATGAAAACCGAAAAAGAAGAAAGTATTGTTAAATATATTTCTGCGCCGCTTGATGATATTCAGTTTGAACAATTGGATGGACCAACTGCAATTTACATAACCGGTGATAATTGCCAGCAACCATCATTTGAATTCGTTGAAAAGCTTGCAAATGCCTGTTGGGAAAACCGCAAGCAAATTGAAGAATTTCTTGATGCTTATTCTAAATTACCTATTAAACATGAAAGAAAGGCTTCTAATAAATCTAGCAAAGAACCTGTCTTTGCTTAGCCTGAAATGGATTAACCACAAATTATGATTAGTACACTATGCACATGGGAAAAACTAGGAAGGCTTTTTAAGCCGGATGCAAGTATTCCTTGGATAAGTACTTATACTGGAGCTTCTTTTGCTCTTCAAACTAAAGGACCCTTCTTTGATGTTTATGTAACAGGTAGAGATTCATTGAATAGATCAACTATCGGCAGGATAAAACTTAATATAGAAAATCCTACTGAAATAATAGAGATCACTGCAAAGCCGATTTTCCAGTTAGGAGAACTAGGAGCATTTGATGAAAATGGAGTATCTTATCCGTGGCTTGTACAGCATAATGGAAAAACTTTTATGTACTATGTAGGGTGGATGCCAACTGTACTTACACCATTCCAAAATCATCTTGGGTTAGCAGTGTTAAAAAGTGATGGAACTTTTGAACGTGTGTCGAAAGCACCAATTTTAGAAAGAAATAATGAAGACTATCTATGGATTGGTTCAGCTTGTGTTTTAGTCGAAGGAAATACTTGGAAAATGTGGTACACCTCTCTTTTGAAGTGGGGCAAAGGCTCAGGTGAGCATAAACATTACTATGTAATTAAATATGCAGAGTCTAAAGATGGTATTCACTGGATTAGAAATAATATTATTTGTATTGATTTTAAAAATCAAAATGAATATGCAATAGGAAAACCCTGCGTTTTAAAAATTAAGGATAAATATCACATGTGGTATTCATACAGAGGTGAACAGTACAGGATAGGATATGCAACATCTAGTGATGGCATAAAGTGGGAAAGAAAAGATGAAAATGCAGGTATTGATGTGTCTGACCATGGTTGGGATTCAAAGTCTATTTGCTATGCTCATGTGTTACAGTACAAGAACTATCTCTATATGTTTTATAATGGCAATGATTTTGGAAAAGAAGGCTTAGGACTAGCAAGGTTAAACTGTAATGCTCTTTTTTGATTCACTTACTCACCCCACAGTAAACAATCATTCTGCTGACATCGATACTAGTTTTGATGTTGTTAAGAATCAAATGTCAGCTTACGGATTTAAATGGGCTCTGGCGGTAGGTCTTGCAGGTGAAAATGGTTATAATCATGAGTTATTTATAAAAGAGTGCTTAAAGCATGACTGTTTTATTCCAATTGCAGGTATTGATCCAAAAACAGATGAAAAAGCTCTGGAAAAAGAAATTGATCACATTAAAGAATTAGGATTTAAGGGCATTAAGATTCATCCGCGTTTGGCTGGGATTGACTGGGGATATAAAACTTTGCCAGTTATATTAGACCTGGCTTCAAAAAAAGGTTTAGTTATCTTACTTTGTAGCTACATGCATAGAAAGATTACAAATGGAAATTATAATGATCCTTTTATTTCACTGGTAAACCTTTTAAGTTCATCACCTGAAGCTAAAGTTGTTTTACTGCATGGAGGAGATGTAAGATTATTGCAATATGCTGAGTTTGTAAGACATAATCAGAATCTTTTGCTTGATTTGTCTTTTACTATTTTAAAATACAAAGGAAGCTCTATTGATCTTGATCTTAAATTTTTATTCGAACAATTTGACAGGCGTATTTGTATTGGTACGGATCACCCATCATATTCTCATAAAGATTTAGTGGAACGGGTAAAAGAACTTTCTTTAGGCATATCACAAATTAAACTTGAAAATATCTTTTATAAAAACCTTTTAGAATTTTTAGGAATTAAGAAAGGTTTATTAAATGAAAAAAAATGATTTAACAAATATTCTTGAATCATACAATGAAAGGTACAAAACCTTTGGCTATAGTCCAAAAACCCTTGGTTGGGACAAAAAAACACATAGGCTGAGATATCATGTTCTCCTTAGCCACTGGGATTTAAATGGCAAAACTGTTCTTGATTATGGCTGTGGTTTTGGAGACATGTATGGTTATGCAAAAGAAAAAGGAATAAATTTTGTTTACCATGGAATTGATATTAATAAAAATTTGATTATTGAGGGAAAGAAAAGATATCCGAGTGCATTCCTTGAAGTAAAGGACATTTTTTCAGAAAAAATTGACAAGGAGTTTAATTATATTCTTTCTTCAGGTGTACATAACTTTAAGTTAAAGGATAACTGGAGTTATATAAAAGAAAGTTTTAATTTGTTTGACAGGTACTCAACACATGGTTTTGCTATTAACTTTATTTCAAACAAAGTTGACTTTACAAAAGAAGATATTTATTACTCAGATCCTTTAAAAGTGTTGGACCTAGCATATAAATATTCAAATAGGATTGTACTTAGAAATGATTATATGCCTTTTGAATTTTCAGTATTTGTAGATAAACAAAATATATTTGACAAAAACTTGGGGGTATATCCTGAATATTTAAAATATGTTTAGTTTGCTGTTTATTAAAAAATTCAATCTTCTAAATGACAAACTAATTGCTTTCATATTTATTTTATTAGTTACAACTATTTATATGCATCCAATTTTTTTTGGCATGGTGGATACACCAATTGATATCCGTAATATCCAAATGTACCCTTGGAAGTATTACAATGTGGATAAAAAAGTAAAAAAAATCGTTTTATGGGAACATAATTCCTTTAAAAATAAAACTGTTAATGATAGAGAAATAAATGAGCAGGTTCTTAAGATCCAAGTTCCTTCATTGAGCACAGTAAGTTCCTTGTTTACACCTGCTCTGGATGAACTTCTTCTAAGTAAACAAGGCAATTTAAAAGATCTGAGTTATTACTTCAGCTTTAATTTTAAACCTATTCGTTATGATTCACCTTCTTTTGAAATTGGTATTTTACTGGTTAATAAAGTTACTAATGGATATTTAAATCCTAGTATAGTTGTATACCCAGCTAATGTTGAAAAAAATGACGAAATAACCTCATGGCATACCGCTTATATTCCTTTAAATAATGTGATTTCTGTAAAAGATTTAAATTTATATAATATTCAACTTATTGCAAAGAATAAAAATAAGAACAAGGCAGCCTCATTGTATTTAAAAGATTTACGAATTGTATGTGAAGATTTTTCAGAAATCCCTAAAGTTCATAATTATTTTATAAATGATTTAATTCAATGGTTTACTCCAGCAAGAGAGTACTTTTCTGAATCTATTAAAAAGGCTAAATTACCTTTTTGGAACAACCATACCCTAACGGGAGGTGAATTCATTGCTGAACCTCAAGTAGGTTTTTTTCATCCTTTTTATTTTCTATGCTACTTAATTTTTGATCATTTTACTGCACACTCAATTATAACTTTTGTTAGTTTTTTGTTATGTGGTATTGGTGCATATTTGTTAGCAAGATTTTGGGGATTAAGTTTTGGAGCTTCATTACTAACAAGCATTGTTTATATGTTCCATCCTTTTAATGTGACTTGGTTTAGTTATGAACATATGTTAATGAATAGTGCTACTTTACCCTTTGTGCTGATTGCCTATGAAAAAAGTATAAAAGAATCAAAAATTATAAATAAATATTTATTGCTCTCAGCTTTGTTGCTTGGACTTATTTTTATATCTGGTCACTTGCAGATTGTTTATTATACGGTTATATTCTTTTTCTTATTTGTTGCTTTTAGATTTTCAATAGATGCTTTTATCTGGAGACGAAACTATTTAAAACACTTTTTTAGTACCTTATTTATTTCTTCTATAGCGATTATGATTGGAGCAATAGTTTTAGTTCCTTTTTTAACTTTGTTCCAGGGCTCCCATAGAGTAGCTTATTCTGAAGCCTCTATAAAAGATAGCTCAATAGCTATAGAAGCATTTTTGGGGCTCTTATTCCCTTATTACAAAGGATATCCTGCTTGGCCAAATTTTGATGAATCCATAATCAACTGGGGATTTTTTAAAAACTATGTCTATTTTGGACTTTTACCTTTTTTACTTTCACTCTTTAGTATAAAAGTACTTTTTAAAAATAAACTGACAATTTTTTTCTTTCTAACGATTACTTTCTCTGTGTTAATTTCAGTAGGTTCTCCTCTGTTTTTTATGATTAAAGACTTTGTGCCTGGTTTTAAACAACTGCAGCATTACAGGTTCCTGGAGGTTTATAGTTTTTGTGTTCCTTTTTTAGCTGGTATTGGCTTTCAAGTTTTTTTAAATTTGGTATCTTTTCTTAAAGAAAATATAAAAGTGCTAATTGTTAGTATTGTTGTTTTAGTTTCAACAATTGACCTTATGTATTATTCTTCATATTTTGTTACCTGGTCAGACAAAAAGAAATATAAACCTCTGTATAAAGATAGTGCATTAGAGTTTTTAGTCAGGCAACAAAAGAAATCTAGTAAGCTATTTAGAATCTTACCATTTACTGTACATAACATAGGATATAAAGTTGCAGAGCCCAACACCTTACAGCCGTATAACCTAGAAGAAGCATCAGGTTATAGTTCATTAATTTCGAAAGATATTTATTCTTTATTTGTTTATGTTCAAACCAAGGATCCAAATAATCTTTATACAAAAGAAATAATTAAACTTTTTAACAATACTAATATTCCTTATCCAATTTATAATTTTAAGAGTAAGATACTTGATTTATTAAACATTAGATATTTTTTGGTACCAAATATAGTAACCCTTAAATCTAATGATACAGAAAAAGTATTTAGTGGAGACTGTGTAATATATGAGAATAAAAACTATCTGCCAAGAGCTTTTTTTGTACCTACTTTTAAAGTGATTGAATCTTCTAAAGAGACTATCGTAGAACTTGATAGTGAGAGTTTTAATCCTAGAAATGAAGTGATTTTAATGGTAGAGCCTCCTGTCATTGCGAGGAGAGTAGCGACGGAGCAATCTGATAACGTTATGAGATTGCCACGTCGAGGCTTTGCCTCTTCTCGCAATGACATAGAGTTTCTCAAATACGAACCAGAAAACATAACTTTAAAAGTGACTGTAGACATGAGTGGTTTTCTTGTGCTTGGGCACAACTTAAACAATAATTGGAAAGTAAAAATTAATCATAAAGAGAATAAACATTTTCAGGCTAATTTGATTCAAAGGGCTGTTTATATACCTCAAGCAGGGGAATATAGCATTGAATTTTATTATTATCCGATCCTATTTTTCATAGGATTTGGAATAAGTTGTTTTGCAATTTTTATCTTGATTTGCTTAGCATTGATTTTAAAATATAAAAATAAAATTTCTATAGCTTATAAAGATGGAAAATCCTATAAAGAACCGGATAAAATTAAGATTAGTGTCTGACAAATGAAAACATTAGAAAAAATTGCGTTTCTTTTTATTTTGTTTATAGCAGTTATTTATCTACACCCATTTTTCCTGGGGAAGATTGATACTCCTATTGATATAAGAGATTCCCTGATGTATCCCTGGAGATATCATTCTGTGGATAAAAAGGTCCGGACAGTTATTTTGTGGAATGCTCACTCAAAAGAGGATAGTAACAGTGTTTACACTCTCAAAATTCAGCCAAATAATACAAGCAAGCTTCTGCTTGAGTTAAATACTGATAAAAAATATCTTCAGAATTTTAACGTCATGAAGAAACAAAATTATTTTATAACATTTGATTTTAGTCCTGTAACTGATTCAGGTGAAAAAATTAATTTTGGATTGTCACTTATAAATAAAATTTCAGGTTACACTTTTACTCCTGGAGTTGCAGTAACTCCACTCTCTTCAGCGAATGGTTCATGGCATAGGGCTTATTTTAATTTAAGTAATTTTATACAATCTCTTAAATCTCCAGATGATCTGGATTCATTTTTTATTCAGGTATTAGCCTTAAATAAAGGTTCAAAAGAAGCTTCATTAGTGCTTAAAAATGTAAACTTTGGTTTTGATGATTATTCTGGCACTGTTAAGGTACACAATTTTTTTATTAATGATCTTGTTCAGATGTTTACTCCTTTTCGGGAATATTTTTCAAATTCTATAAAAAGTGGCAGGCTTCCTTTCTGGAATAATTTCATACTTGGAGGTGCTGAATTCCTGGGAGAGCCACAGGTAGGCTATTTTCACCCATTTTATTTTTTAAGCTATTTAGTTTTTGATCATTTTATAGCACATGCAATTGTGGTGTTTGTGAGCTTTTTGCTAAGTGGCATAGGAGCATTTTTACTTGCAAGATTCTGGAATATAGGATTTTATCCTTCGCTGCTTACAGCTCTTGTTTATATGTTTCAGCCGTTTAATGTTACATGGTTTAGTTATGAACACATGATAATGAATAGTGCTACTTTGCCGTTTTTAATCCTTTTTTATGAAAAAAATCTGCTTGAGAATAAACTAATTAATAAATACCTGCTCTTCTCTGCATTACTTTTAGGATTAATTTTTATATCCGGGCATCTTCAGTATGTTTATTACAGTGCAGTGTTCTTTTTATTATTTGCTTCTTTTAAAGCAGTATCTAGCTTCTTTGAAAAAGATGCTGGAATATTTAAACATTTATTTGGTATATTCTTTGTGACTTCTATTGGATTGATGATTGGGATGGCAGTAATTATTCCGTTTTTCCCAATTCTTCAGAACTCTCACAGAATTGCAAACTCTGTGAGTTATATAAAAGAAACCTCATTCCCCCTATGGGGATTATTGGGATTAATTTACCCATATTACGGCGGCTTACCTGAAGCATTTCAGGCTGGAAATCCAAACATTAATCCTGATTACAGGATTGGATTTTTTAATAATTATATTTATTTTGGATTTTTACCTTTTATAGTCTCTTTATTTAGTATTAAATTCTTGAAGTCATATAAAATAGTTTTATTTTTTTATCTGACCATTTTAATATCATTAATTATTTGTACAGGCTCACCAATTTTCCTTTTCCTCAGGGAATTTATTCCAGGGTTTAAACAACTTCAGCATTTCAGATTTCTCCAGCTTTTTAGTTATTCAGTTCCTTTTCTTGCAGGATTTGGACTAAAAGCTGTTTTTGACATGTTATCTCTTTTCAAGAAGAAGACATTGGCAATATTGTTCTCTGTGGTTTTTATTATTTCATTAATAGATTTGATTTATTACTCATCTTATTTTATAACCTGGTCTGATAGACAGGATTATAAGCCTGTTCCTAAGGGAGGATCGCTTGAGTTTCTGATTAACCAGAAAAATAAATCAAAAGACCTTTTCAGAGTACTCCCTTTTGCTATAGATAAAGTTGGTGAAACATCATTAAAAGTTAATGTAGCTCAGCCAAATACCTTGCTTCCTTATGGACTAGAAGAAGTTTCCGGCTATAGCTCTTTTGTTCCGAAGGATATTTATTATTTATTTGTTTATATTCAGAGTCTGGATCCGGCAAAACTATATCCAAAAGAACTCACATACTTTTTTAAAAATCCGAATATTCCATATCCAATATTTAATTTTAAGAGTAAAATACTTGATTTGTTAAATGTAAAGTATTTTCTTGTTCCAAATGTTCTTACATTGGACTCGCCTGACACTGAAAAGGTTTTTAGTGGTGATTGTTCAATTTATGAAAATAAAAATTATTTTCCCAGAGCATTTTTTGTCACAGAATACAAAGTAATCGAATCTCCAAAAGGAACAATTCTTGCTTTGGAAAGTGATAATTTTAATTTAAGAAAAGAAGTTATTTTGATGATGGAACCTCCTGTCATTCCCAGCTTGACTGGGAATCCAGAGGAAGCTACAAACAATACTGATCTGGATTCCCGCTTTCGTGGGAATGACATAAAGTTTCTCAAATACGAACAAAACAATATAATTTTAAATGCAAAGGTTCTCTCCCCCGGATTTCTGGTTCTTGGCAATAATTTAAACACTAACTGGAAAGTGAAGATTAATGATAAAGAGGCAAAGCATTATCAAGCAAATCTTGTCCAGAGAACTGTGTATCTTCCTGATGTCGGAGATTATAAAATTGAATTTTATTATTATCCAAAATTGTTTTTAATTGGCTCTTCATTTAGTCTTTTAGCAATAATAATTATTCTTCTTTTAGCTCTTTATATAAAGCTTAGTTCAAAAAATAAATTATCATTGAGTGCCTCTGAAGAGTCCAAAAATGGTAAATTAAAGGTAATAGCAAAAATATGAATAAGATTGCCGAGATTAAAAAATTTAAAAATCTAAATTATTATGCACTACTGATATTTTTTGTAGTTAGTGTGATTTATCTATTTCCCTCTTTTTTAGGGAAAGTAGATACTCCATGTGATATACGCGATATGCGTATGTATCCGTGGCGATATTACATGGTTGATAAGAAGATAAAGATGCTAACCCTTTGGGAAGGCGATTTCTCCAGAATTAAAAGTCCTCAGTTTCAGTCAATTAATGGTGAAATTTTTAAATGGACAACATCAAAAGATACTTTTACAAGCATTGATTTAAATATTAATCTTAGCAGTGAATCACTTAAAAAACTTACAGATTTTAAAGACTCAAACTATTTCATAAGCTTTGACTTTAAGCCTGAATATGATAGTAGTGTTGCTTTTAGCTTTGGTCCTTCTCTTATAAACAGAGCTACAGGCGCAGAGTATACTCCTGGTGTTGCTGTTGTACCAGTATCTTCAGAAGACGGGAGTACAAACTGGTATAAAGCACAATTTCCTTTAAATAATTTTCTTTCAAAACAGTCTTCAGTTAATAACATTAATCAGTTTGACATAAGAATTAGTGCAAATAATAAAAGTAAAACAAGCGCTGCATCAATTCAGATTAAAAACTTAAAAATTGGTTGTGAGGATTTTTCGAAAATCACTAAAGCTCATAATCACTTTAATAACGATTTAATTCAGATGTTTACTCCTTTTCGGGAATATTTTTCAAATTCTATAAAGAGTGGCAGGCTTCCTTTCTGGAATAACTATATTCTTTCCGGGGCAGAATTTATTGCTGAGCCTCAGGTAGGTTATTTCCATCCTTTTTATTTTATTTTATATTTTTTATTTGATCATTTTACTGCACATCAGATACTGACATTCCTGTGTATTTTATTCGCTGGCTTTGGTGCTTATCTTTTAAGCAGGGAGTGGAATTTGAATCATCCTTCTTCAGTGCTTACGGGCATTGTTTTTATGTTTCAGCCATTTAATGCTACATGGATGAGCTATGAACATATGATTATGAACAGTGCTGCCATGCCGTTTTTAATTTTGTTTTATGAGAAGGCACTGAAACAAAACAGGCTCATAAATAAAAACCTTATAGCTTCAGCAGTATTACTTGGATTAATTTTTCTTTCAGGACATTTTCAGTATATTTATTACTCAGCTATTTTCTTTTTTCTCTTTGCATTCTTTCGTTTTCTGGTTTGTATGTTCAGTGACAGAAAAAGTGCTATGATGCATGTTTTTTCTTTTTTGTTTGTATTTGTATTTGGACTGCTTATTGGAAGTATTACAATCCTTCCGTTTTTAAATATGTTTAAAATTTCACACAGGACTGAAAATCCCTTAGATCTTGTAAAAGCCACATCTGTGCCTTTAAAAGCATTTATTGGCTTGCTTCATCCTTACTATCTGGGTATTCCAGACTGGCCTCTTGCAGGACTTATAAACAGAACAAAAGAATTTGAAGATTATAAGCTTGGTTTTATGAGAAATTATGTTTATTTTGGTTTTTTACCTTTTATAATTTCTCTTTTTAGTTTTGTTTCTCTGTTTAGAAAACAAAAAATCTCAATTTTCTTTTTTATGTGTATTTTATTTTCTTTACTTATGTGCACAGGGACACCGCTTTTTTTCATGCTTAGATCTTTTATGCCCGGATTTAAGGAAATGCAGCATTATAGATTTCTTCAGATATTTAGTTACTCAGTCCCATTTTTAGCTGGTATGGGTTTTCAGGTATTTCAGGATCTTGTTAAACCTTATTTACAGAATATGTATAAGACTTTAGTTAATCTGATTATTATTATTTCAGCAATTGATTTAATGTACTTTTCTTCGTTTTTTGTTACCTGGTCTGACAGGAAAGATTACAAACCTATACCAGAAGAAGGAGTGCTTCAGTTTATATTAAATGAACAAAAAAAATCAAAAGAACCTTTTAGGATTTTACCTTTCAGTAGTCATAAGGTTGAAGGGGCTCTTTTAAAACCTGATATTGCTGAACCAAATACCCTTTTGCCTTATGGTATAGAAGATGCATCTGGTTATAGTTCTTTTATTCCAAAAGATATTTATTATATGTTTGTTTATATACAGACGAAGGACTATAACAAACTTTACTCAGGAAAAATCTTTGATTTGTTTTCAAATATTAATACTCCTTACCCAATCTCAAATTTTCACAGCAGAATACTTGATTTATTAAATGTTAAATACTTTGTAGTTCCGAATTTTCTAACTGTACAGTCAGAAAAGGTGAATAAAATTTTTTCTGGCGATGCAGTAGTCTATGAAAACAAACGATATCTTCCCAGAGCATTTTTTGTAACTGATTACAGGGTTATAATCTCACCAAAAGATGTAATTGTTGAGCTTGATAAAAATGAGTTTGATCCTTTGAAAGAGGTGATTTTTACTAAAGAGCCTGACGCTTTGTTAAATAGCAAGACCGAGAATAAAGTAAAGCCTGCATACGAAATTAAATTTTTAAACTATGAAGCTGAAAATATAAAATTAAATGTTAAAACAAATCAAAAGGGATATTTAATCCTTGGGCATAATTTAAATGAAAACTGGAAAGTAACAATTAACAACAATGAGTCAAATCATTATCAGGCAAATCTTGTGCAAAGAGCAGTTTATTTGCCTAAAGAGGGAGATTACACGATTGAATTTTATTATTATCCAAAACTGTTTTTTATTGGACTTTCTTTAACTTTAGCTTCTTTAATCATTTTACTTTTAATTACATTCTGGGTACTAATAGTAAGGAAAATGCCACATAATAAAAAAATATCTAGTGTAAGATCTAAAGAAAAAGTTACTGCCTGAAGAAGTTATGTGATGAGTGCTTTTGTTCTTTTTTCAATCCATGCTTTATTTGATTTGTACCAGTCAATTGTTTCCTCAAGTGCCTGTTCAAAATTATATTTTCTTTGCCAGCCAAGTTCGGTTTTTATTTTTGTAGAATCCATTGCATATCTTCTGTCATGTCCCGGTCTGTCTTTTACAAAATCCATTAAACTTTCAGGTTTTCCAAGCAATTTTAATAGTTTTTTGGTTAAATCAATGTTTGTTATTTCATAATCACCGCCAACATTATAGACTTCACTTGTTTTTCCTTTTTCAAGGATTAGTTTTATTGCTGAACAAAAATCAAGTACATAAACCCAGTCACGAATATTCATGCCATCACCATAAACAGGTACTTTTTTGTTTTCAAGTGCAAGTGAAATAAAATACGGTATGATTTTTTCAGGATACTGATATGGTCCAAAATTATTTGAACACCTTATGGTTACTGTATCCAGTCCATATGTTTTATAGTATGCTCTAACCAGGTGATCTGCAGAGGCTTTGCTTGCTGAATAAGGGCTGTTTGGCTTAATAGGACTGTTTTCGTTAAATTTCTGTGGTGGTTCAATTGAGCCATAAACCTCATCGGTACTAATCTGAATGTATTTTTTAATTTTGTGTTTAAGTGCAAGCTCAAGTAAGACATGTGTTCCAACTATATTTGTTTCAATAAAAGGCTGTGCTGATGCAATACTTCTGTCAACATGTGTTTCTGCAGCAAAATTAATAACAGCATCTATTTTATGATTTCTAAAAATATCTTCAATAAAATGATAGTCCTGAATTAATCCTTTAAAATAGGTGTAATTTTTCTTTGACTGTATGTCAGCTAAATTGTCAGGATTGCCTGCATAGGTCTGTGCATCAATGTTAATAAGTGATATGGATGGTTCTTCAGAAAGAATATATCTTATGAAGTTTGAACCAATAAAACCTAGTCCACCTGTTACAGCAATGAGCATTTTGTATCATCTCCCAAGATATATCTTACTTTTTTATTTCCATTGTAGTTAACGCTGTGGTTGCCTGAGAAATTAAGCTCTATGTTTCTCCCAAAAATGCTGTTTGAGATGGTTTCCGGGAAATGATGTATTCTTGTGTTTTCTCTTATTATTGAGTTTTCAATTTTAATGTTTTCAAGAGTTACACTTTCACCAATACTTACATTTGGTCCGATTTTACACCCCTTAATTACACTGTTTTTAGCAATAATAACTGGACCTGTAATTTCTGAATTTTCAATTAAAACATTTTTTTCAACTGTTACTGTTCCTTTAATTTTTACTGTGGGTTTGATTTCAGATTGTAAATCAGGTTTTTTAATTTCAAGTGCTACTTCATTAGCTTTAATCATATTTTCAGGAGTGCCGATGTCAAACCACCAGCTTTTTATGACATAATATTCGACCTTTTTCCCCTGACTAATTTGAAAATCCACTGCATCTGTTATTTCAAGCTCATTTCTGTAACTGGGTTTTATGTTTGCTATGGCATAGAATATTGAAGGGTTAAACATATAAATTCCAGCAAGACAAAGATTTGATTTTGGATCCTGTGGTTTTTCAACAAGCTTTGTAACCCGTCCGTTTTCAACTTCTGCAAGTCCATATGGTCTTGGATCTTCTACTTCTTTTAAAATGACAAGTGTCTCTGGTTTGTTTTTTGTAAATTGTTCATAAGCTTTTTTAATTTCGCCTTTGTTTATTAATATGTCTCCGAGAAACATTAAAAAAGATTCATTCTGCATGTGCATGCTTGTTAGTTGTACTGCATGTGCAAGTCCCAGCGGTTTGTCCTGAAATACAAAATCAAACTCAAAATGCTTTTTATATTCAGAATTTAAAATCCTTTCTTTTACCTGATGACCATAGTCTTCGCTAACAACTATTGATATAGAAGTAACAGGTGTTTCTTCTTTAATTAGTTCCAGGATGTGAAACAAAGTAGGCTTATTTGCTACTGGTAGAAGCTGTTTGGTTATTGTGTTTGTAAGCGGAGCTAATCTTGCACCAGATCCACCGCTTAGTATTACTGCTTTCATAGTCATCTAATATACAACGAAAGACATTTTAACAACAAATTCTGCTATTTTAACCGCTGGTTTTCTTGGCAATTACAAAATATCCAATAGTATCTTTTTCACTTCCCAGGAGTAAATCAAGTGCAAGAAAAGTTAAGTTGATAACTGGAATTAGGAGAACTGATAATAAGATTAAAGGTGATTTACAGATAGTGTAAATTAAGCTGTTTAATACACCAGACGTTTTCTCACCTTTTAATAGAGCAAAGATATTTTTAACATGCTTTAAATCAAACATCAGTACAAGTGCGTTGCAGAAGGCCTGACCTGCAATTGCAAAAGATTTTCCAATACCTTTTATGTAGAGTATTTCAAAACTGTTTTGTCTGATTTTTTCCTGAAGAATATATCTGGTGAACCTTAAATAATCATGGGGTTCTTCATGAAGATGCCAGTACTGGGGAACATAAATCATGAAGATACCATTGGTTTTTAATATTCTGTAAAATTCTTTAATTGTTTCAAATGGTTCTGAAACATGCTCAAGTACTGCAAATGAAACAATAGTATTGACTGAGCTATCAGGAACATTTAATGTAGGAAGCTCTGATAGATAGTCATAGGTAATGTTTTTTTTAGCAGCTGCAGGATGTTCATGCTTTAAATATTTTTTAATATATTTTAAAAAATATTCCCGAAAGGGAGTATTCCCACAACCTACATCCAGCAAAACACCGGAAGCATAATGTGCACTCTTCTTAATTTCTTTTATTAAATAATAATAAACAAGAAAACAATAATTAAATATTGTAAGGTTTATTCTGGAACCCTGTCTTACAGCATTTTCCCTTAGATTAATTTTCTGGTTAACTATTTTTTCTTTTGTAGCTTCCATAGTTAAAATGTTTCTGCCTACCGCCCTTCTTGCTCATTCTTCGCTCGTCGGGCTTTGCAAAGTACTCCCAGTCTACCATCTGTTACATTTTTCAGGACCCAGTTATGATGATGGGTTCCTTGATATTGCTGTGTTTAGCCTTAACGCTTCTTTATTATCGGGATCAATCATTAATACTATGTCATTATATTTTTTTGCATTTGAGAAGTCATTTTGATTTAAGTAAATATTTGCAAGTATTAAGCATGATGCTGTTTTAATGTTTTTTGGAGACTTTCTTATTGCTGCTGCTTTAGATAAATCATTTATACCATCTTTTAGTTTTCCTTTACTGATTAAGATAGAACCTCGTAAATATAAGAGGGGAGGATTAGCAGGGAAACTGTACAATCCATTTTTTATAATGTTTGAAGCTTTTCCAGGTTTTCCGGATTTAAGGTATAAAGTAGCCAGTAGGGTGTATGGTTTTGGCTTATTCATTAAAAGGGAGGCTATCCTGTAATTTTTTATTGCACCTTCATAATCGTTTCTATATGTTTCCAGGAATTGTCCATAGGTTTTAAATGCATTTCCATTTCCTGTCGAAGTAACAGAGGTTGATTTTTTTATATAGGTTTCATAATTATCAAGATCATTTAATTTTAAATAACAAACAGCTAGTGCATAATCTGTATCTGGCTGAGATGAAACCAGATTACTTTCTTTGTAATAGTCTATAGCTTTTTCATAATTTTTATTTTGGAAATAGTATGTGCCAAGCCCCTTATAAGCCAACCCTTTTAGCCGTGGGTTATTTTTTGAGTAAGAAAGAGTTTTTTCAAGATATAAAAGCTGATTGTTCTTTTCGTTTAAAATTTCATATATTTGTGCAATTCTTAGGGAAGCTTTCCCAAGAAGTGATTCATTATCAAGTTCATACTTCAAAATAGTTTTTGGATAATTTTTCTCTTCATTGTTCTCCAGGTATAGTTTTAATAAGTTTATAGAAAGCCTTAAAAATTCTTCTTTTTTCTTTTCATTCTCCTGGCAGATTGCAAGATTATAAGTCCAAATCCCTTTTTTTATTAAAGATTTGCTGGTATTTATTGTACTGTAAAAAAGAGTAGAGCTATTTCTCCAGTCCTGAGTCCTAAAAAGAGATCTGCCAAAAGAAACCAGACTTAGTAAGACCAGTATTGAAACCAATAAGTTCTTTTTGGATTTTATTCCACTGTAAATTAATGAAATTAATCCAAAAATTATAAATGCTGAACCGTAGTAGTTGTACCTTTCTGCTACGACAGAATAAAGCGGTATTATTTGTAAAAATGGCAAAAGAGAAATAATATATAAAATACAACCCAGAGAAAAAAACGAAAATCTTTTCCTAAATAGAAATGAAACATATATGCAAAGAAGCAGAACTGCAATGCAAAACAGATTGTAGGTTCCAAAGACTTTTGTGTCCAGATGTAGCAGATCAAGCTGGTCAATGCTTAGGTTTATCGGGATAAGTATGAGCTTAAGCTGGTGTATAAATACCTGAGGAGACAGATAAATGACTCTTTGAATTATTTCAAAAATATCAAAAAATGATTTTTCGTCAGAAACGTTTTTTGTTACAGTAAATCTGACAATAAAATAAATAACTATTGCAAGAAAAGCAGGAATGCTTTTGACCAAAGAGCTTTTGAACGATTTTAATAAATAAAAATTTAAAATAAATATTGAAACAAAAATCATAATGTTATATTCGGTTAGAAATACCTGAAAAATTGTAAGTAAGAAAATAAATAATTTTGTATTCAGTGTGTTTCTAACTTTAGTTGCTTTAGATACAAAATATAATGTGAAAAAATATATTGCAGCACCCATGTTTGGTGGCCAGTTGGTAGCCCATATTACAGACTCAACATTTGTAGGATGAATTGCCCAGATTAGCCCGGTAAATAAACTGATTAATTTGTTACCTGAAAGACTATTAATAAGTAAAATTAATGAAAACACTGCAAGGCAATGTAGGATTAGGTTCCAGCTATGGTATAGCAGAGGTTTTGCCTGAAATAAGTATGAAATAAAATAATTAACGGTTGATGCAATAATACTGAAGTGTACATTTTTAATGCTTGAAAATGCATAGCCTTGTGCCTCCGTAACTCCAAACTGATTTAGGAGCAAAAATCTCTCACAATATTCAGGAAATGTTTTTTTTACATAAAAATCTTTTATCTGAACATCTTCATCAAAATTTCTGAAACCATATGTTAGTGAAACTGAATACAGAGCAATTGTAACTAATATGGGAATTATATATAAATAATTCTCTTTTAAAAATTTGATCAGTTTGTTTTCTTTATTCATTTCTTTATTTATTTAATTAACTTGCAGATTTCTTCCCTGGGTTATGTCCATAAAATAGTTCTATTGTTCCTCCTATTATTGCAACAAGAAGTCCGTTCAGGAAGATTAAAAGAGATAGACTAAGTGCGCTTGCACTGTTTATCCCTACTTTTGAAAGGATTAATATTGATGCCCCTTCCCTGATTCCTAACCCTGAAAAGCTTATAGGGATAATAGTTGCAATTGAAATTATTGCAAATAACCATGCTGACTGAGTAATATTTAAGTCTATATTCAAGCTTAATGCAAGCAAATAAAGTGCAAAAATATGGGGTAGCTTAATTAATAAGCTCCATAAAATAGTTTCAATCATTAATAAATCATATTTTTTATACTTTTCAAAATAGTTCAGTGAAAGATTTTTTATTAAGTCAGTTTTTAAACCAAATCTTTCCATGACAGAGATCATTGTTTCTCTTATAAATGCAACAATTCTACCTGTGTTTTCACTGAATAAAATAATAGTAATTAATGAAAGTGACAAAGTTGATAGTGAAACAATACTTAAAACATATTTATCCTGCCTGAGAGTACTGTCAAGCAATACTGCGACAAAACCAATGATAAACACAATTAAAACATTTGTGATTTTGTCAATAAAAATAGGAATCCATACTGTTTGCTTTGATTCCTCTGAGCGAGCCATTCTTATACCTTTTATTAATTCCCCTGATGCTTGCCCGGGAAGAAAACTGCTGTAAAAAACTGAAATATAGTTTAATCTTAGGAGCTGCCAGAAGTTAGTTTTAATTTTGAGCGGTGTAGCAAGTCTGTGCCATTTTATGGTAAGAAATATGCTTGAAAGATTATTCAGTAAAAATGCAAATGTAAAATAATAAAAATTAGTATGTCCTAAGACCGTTAGTGTCTGATTTAAATTAACTGATCTAGATATCCAGAAAATAATCAGACAAAGAAGAAATAACTTTAGAATAAACAAAATGTTTTTCATTTAGTTACGAATATAATTCTGGCAGCCAATACATTCTTTTGGCTGCTTTTTATAAAAATTTCCTCTGAAGGTAGCAAATTTCTTTGAATTCCATATTTGTTCAAAAGGGGTTTCAAAAATATTTCCCATATTTAAAATGCTTGGGTTGCTTATAGTGCAGCATGGTGTTACAAAACCTTCTGCTGTTACATTTGGACTAAACCATGGCAGTTTGCATTGTCCCAGATTATTGGAAGACTTACCGAAACTTTCAGTAATGATTTGCATTTTAATTTGTTTTTTCCATTTTTCAAGTTTGTCAGAGAATGCATCAATCTCTTCTTTTTTTAAGGAAGAGTCACACAGAGTTTTATCTGCAATCATGCTTATGAAAAGCTGTATATAAAGAACATCTACTCCTAACTCATTTGACTTAAATATAAGTTCTTCCATATAAGGTTCTGTTTCCTTCATAAGAATTGCTCTGAATGAAACAATAGGTCTTTTTAGATTTAATTCTTTTCTGATTTCAATAAATCTTTTGACATTTTCTGTAATTTTGTGAATTGAAGCACCGCTTCTTGTTTCGCTGAAAACCTTTTCATTAAAGCTGTTTACTGAAATCGAAAGATTTGAAAGCCCGGATTCTACAAGTTCTCTTGATTTGTTTTCTGTAAGAATTGTTCCGTTTGTATTTATATAAGTAGAAATTCCTTTTTCGCTGCAATGCTTGATCATTTTTATAATATCTTTATTCAGTAAAGGTTCACCAACACCCTGTAAGGTTACATAAACCAATGAAGGTATTTGATCAATTACTTTTTTAAACTGCTCAAACGTGATGTCTGATTTGTTATATCCCTTATATGCCTGGTCTGTTCCAAGCTGGCACGTAGGGCAGGTCAGATTACACCTGTTTGTTACTTCTACAAAAAGACATGGTGGTAGATAATTTAACCTTGACGGGTGTTCTTTCTGTAACGCAGTGAGAGAAACATGAACCAGGTTTATAAGCCCCTGAGCTCCCTGGTGTTGCATAACTCGCTGAAATACATCAGAGCCAACTTGTCTGTCAACTTTATCTTTCAGATTTTTTAGGTATGTAATCAACAATGACCCTCAAGCAAAGTATTATATCAACTTAAACACTAAAATTTCTTGTCAAGCGCAATAGCCAGATTTGCTGATTTAATCTGATTTTCAATTTGTTCAATTGATACAGGCTGAGCGGTAATTAGTTGTTTCTTTAAGTCAGGATAAGTGGAATATAAATTGTTTAGGTAAATAAGAGAAGATGTTTTTGTGGGGAATAAGGAAATTCTGTTTTGATTTAATACTGATGTTTCAATAGTTTGCCCTACGCTATTTATGAGTAGCCATGCAGTTTTTCTTTGAGCCGTATTAATTAACTTTGTTAAATCCTCTATTCTGTAAATCTCGATATTTTGTTTTGAATAAGCAAGTTTTAAAAGATCTTGTTTTTGAAGGATTTCCAGAACTTCTTTTGATAAGAATTGTTTAGAGTCATTATCGATTAATATCCATTTAATATTTAATTCAGAAACCAGATAAGGGTCAAGAGTATTAAATGCTGTGTTAAACACTTTTGAAGAGGGAGAATATAACTGATCCCAGTAGATAAGTTTTCCGGGGGGAATTATTGAATAAACCCCTACAAATGCCGGCACTTCATAAAGTGAGCTTATTACAACATCACGTTCTTTACAATTCTTTTTCAGGAAATCCATCTCATTTTTATAGCTCCAGAATATAGAATCTTTTTTTGAAAGAGCCAGATCATTTATATTTTTAAATACAAATTTAAAATCAGATAAGGATTTTGTTGCTCTTAGGCTGATGCATAGTCTCCTTACATATTCTCTATTTGTAAAAGCATCAGGAGTGAAAATAACAGCAGTTGTAAGTTGTAATATTGGTGAAAGACAGAGGAAGATCAAATAAAGTGTAGTTAATATTTTGCTCTGGAAAAATGTTTTTAGAATATGATTTATGCCAAGTGTAATAAGCAATACTAACATTGTATTTCCGAATGCAAATAATCTTACAAGTTCTACAGGATTTAATTTAAAATCAATAATTACTGGTAAAGGCATGGTTGTAATTATGCAAAAAAACAGAAGCATGGAAAAAACATTTTTTTCTCTAATCAGGTAGATGATGGCAAAAGGTATGAGGATAAGGCTAAGTCCGAATTCACATAGAAAATCCCAGCTAAAGCAGTTAATAGTTGTGTAATTCATGATGTGGGTAGCTAATCTTCCCCAGCTGACAACAGTAAATAAATCTTTTTTTATTCCAAGGGCAAAAATGTTAGTTCTTCCAAGGTTTTGGACAGCATCCTGCATGAATAATGGGTTTGCTAGTGTTTTACAGCTTATTGCAGAAAGTACTAATAATATAATGGTGGCAACTAGAGCCTGTTTATTTTTTCTGGAGAGGATAAATAATGAAAATAATACAGCTCCAGCCCAAAAAGTTACATATAGCCAGTCTGTGGTCATATAAAGTGAAAATAAAGTTATAAAAAGCACAAGAATAAAAGGCATTGTTTCTTTAAATCTGGTTTTTAATGTCATTAAATAAAAAATTATCAGACAAAAAATAAGCATAGGATTTCCCAGGCTTGATGTTGAGGTAAAAGTCATTACTGAGGGTGGATTAATAATGCTGCCATGAATCCCCAAATTTAAAAACGTCTGTAAGAAGCCCCAGTCTGTTTCTCCACTAGGAAAATTTTTGGTTATGTACCTTAGTATTGCATCAAGCCAGAGTAATCCTCCGCTAAAGTAAGCACAGAATCCCCCAATGAACGACAAATAAAAATTCTTACTCAATATCCATCCAAGTGAAATAAAACTTAAAAAAGTGATTCCGCTAAAAAGAGATGAAACAAGTTCATATGATGTTGAAATATTTGCTCCAGAAAGGTAGTTAATTGCTCCTGCCAACAAATCGCCTCCATAGTGATATAGGAGTACATAATCTGGTCTGTAAGGATCCATTGGAGGATAAATGTTGTTTTGAAAGATTGAAGTTGCCATTGGTAGGTGAGCAGTTCTGTCAAATGTGCCATATCTATAAATTCCAAGGTATGTAAAAAAACATATTATTGATGCATATATGACTAAAACAGTCAGTTGCTTTTTTGAAATATCAGGTTCCTTTTCTTTGTTTTCATTTGTTTTTAATAGGCTAATTACTATTGATGCAGCAAATTGTATTATTAAAATTGAAACTGCTGCTGTTCTTGGAGTAAGTAAAAATGATAAGCTCTGCAGTAAAAAAATAAAACTACCAGTGCCAAGTGTTACTGATAACGGTACTAATAAAACAAGTGAGGTTATCTTTAAAACTTTTTTTAAAATTAAAAATCCAAATATTGATGTAATAAGAAGATAAGTTAAAAGTATAAAAAATGAAATCACAGCTTAATTCTAATTATTTTACTGTTAATTTTGAATTGTCAATAACTATTGCTTGTGAAGTAAAAAGCTCTTTTTTGAGAGATTTATGCTTAGTATGGAGTTCGCTAAGATATAATAGGGCATCTTTTGAAGATGGAAATGAAATAATATCTTTTGGATTATTTGTACTTACTACTGGATGACCATACTTATTAACAAGTATCCAGTTTGTTTTTCTGTTAATGGAAGCAAGTAAAGATTCTTCTATATTTTGCACCTGGTAGATTTCAATTTCTGTGCCAGCTACTTTATTTGTATATAAGAGATTGAATTTTTTTCTGTTATCTAACAATGTTAGTACTTCTTTTGGTAATCCTTCTTTAAATTTACTTTCAAGTATTATCCACTTAATGCCTAATTCTTTTAAAAGATAAGGATCCAGTGTATTAAATATGGTTGAATAAATTGAATCAAAACTTGAATAAAGCTGATCTTTATAGACACTATATCTAGAAGGAACTATAGTATAGATGCCAGAAAATAAAGATATTCTAGGATCTGCACTGATAGCAAAATCTTTAGCTTTCATATTCTCTTTTAGGAATTTTATTTCCTTGTCAAAAATAATAAAACCTTCATTTTTCAGATAAAAAATAGAATCATTATATTTTTTAAAGTAGTCGATGTAATCATGCAGTGTTTTTAATTGGCTAACCTCATTTCTTACTTTGCCCGAGAAATCTTTATTCATGTAACAATATTTTGTAAGAGTTGAGCTAAGCAGTAGTCCCAAAAAAGGGGAAAATGTAAGCATAGAAACAAAAGCAAGAATTAATATCCTTTTATACCTGGAATTTTTAATCAATTCTTCAATGCTGTAAAGAATTAATATTGCAAGTATTGCATTGCCAAATGAAAAAAATCTGTTTAAATCAGCAGGATTAGTTTTAAAATCTATAAATAGAGGAAGTGACATTGTAAGGATTGAACAGATTGATAATAAAACAGCAAACATGTTTTTTGTTTTTACTAGGTAAAAAACAATTAAAGGAATTAAAATGATTGTTACACCGAAGTCGGAAACAAAATCCCATGAAAAGAGCGATATTTCGGAATAATCTAATGTGTTCCTTGGAAACTTTCCCCAACTTGTAATCCAGAATAGTTTTTCTTTTAAATCAATATTAAATATATTTGCTCTTCCAAGGTTCTGGATTTTATCCTGTAAAAATATTGCATTTCCTATTAACTTGCTTAGAATCGTAGAAGTTATAAGAAGGCTTAATGTCAAATAAAAATTCTTTTTTGATTTATTTGCTAAGTAAAAAAGCGAAAAAGGAAGAATACCAATCCAAAAGGTAAAATAAAGCCATTCTGCTGACAAAAATAAACCAAATAGTAACAGGTTTAACAGTATCATTTGAATAATGATCTTTTTATTTTCTTTTAAATTAACCATATGCCAGAAAAGAATAAACGAAGTGGTAAGTAGAGGGTATCCAAAATTAAACGTTGGTACAAGACAGCTTGATGAGGGAGCATTAAGTATGCTTCCATGAATTCCAAAGTTTGCTAAAGACTGAATGAAATCCAGGTTTAGGGTTTTTGAATAGCCACTTAAATATTTTAGTAATGCATCAAACCATAAGAGTCCTCCAGAAAAATATCCACAAAACCCGGCAATATAAGCGAACAAATAATTTTTGCTTAAAATCCAACCAGTTGCACAAAAACATAGAAAAGTAACCCCGCACATTATGCTGACAATTAATTCAAATGATTTGTTTATATTTATATTAAATATATAATTAATTGCACCTGCAAAAAGATCACTCCCATAGTGGTAGATAAGCAGATATTCAGGTCTGAACATGTCCTTTGGAGGATAAATATTATTTTGAAAAATTGTTAGAGAGACAACATTATGAAATTTTATATCTGTAACTCCTGACCTGTTTACCGCAAAATATGAAAGGATAATTATTAATAGTGCTGAGAATACAAAACAATAAATATTCCCCGAGAATTCAATTTCACTAATCTTCTTTTTAAGATATTTCCTTTTGATTGTAAGAATTGTTGTTAGGATAAGAAATATGATTAGAATTGAAATTATTGATGCAGCGCGTGGTCCAATAATAAAAGAAAGTGAATGTAAAAGAAAAACATATGAAGCTATTCCAATGGGTAGAGATAATGCTAAAAGTAATATGGCAGATCTGATATTGGCTAAAAACAATAGTGATGTAGAACCAAATGCAAATAACGTCATTATGAAAAAAATAAACTTTGTTACTGCTATCATAACTATATTTTAAATCATCTAGTATCTATTACCGTTAATATGCCTGATATTTTTTGGATTAGCTCTTTATCTTTAATTTTATTTGCAAGGTCAAGTGCATTTCTTAGATGTATTCTTGCTTTAATCAGGTCTCCTGTTTTTGTGTATAAACTTCCTGCAAAATAATGTGTTTTTGGGTCATTCTTATCTATTACTAAAAGCTTATCCAGTGCTTTTTTTGCATTTTTTAAATCATTAAGTATAAGAAATCCAGCCAATGCTTCATGATATGTAAAAACTGAGTGGGTTCTGAGTCCATATAAATATGCATGTCTTGAATATTCCTTTAGATTATTTGATGCCTGGTAGTACCTTAGTGTTTCAAACAATATATCCTTTGAATAAGGATAGAGTTTTCGCGCTTTGTCCAGATATAGTTTTGTTGCAGTTATATCCTTTTCTATATCCCTTTCAAATCTTATAAGTGAAACAAGTATAAATGGACTTGTTGGATATTTTTTGTGTGCATATAGAAAAATATCTTTTCCGGATGCTAAATCCCCTTTTTTAATTAAAAGGTTTGCATAAAGTTCAAGTATTTTTGCATCAAGTCTGTCTTTATGTTGTAAAAATGGTTCAAATTCTTTCAGGCATTCTTTATAGAATCCTTCATTTGTGGCAAATTTCAGATAATTTTTTAAATAAACTGCTTTTATTAATAATGAGTTCCTATCTAAGCCATATGATTTAAGAATCTCGGGCTCATTTTTGTTTGTTGTAATATTTTTGCTAATCTCCTTTATATATAAATCATAATAGTTCGTGGATAATTCAAGGAATTTTTTTTGTTTTTCTGGTTCTTTTTCAAGATTATATAGATCATTAAATCTGAAACCTTTATATAAATGATTTGGACTTTTATTAATTAAAGACCAGAGCAAAGTCTGATTATCCTGCCAGTCATTTGTTCTTAGATATGTCCTTATACCTAAGGAAATAATAATTATTATCGATAATATTAAAGCAGGAATTGTAGATTTCTTTAAATTTATTTTTGATATAAGATTTACAGCTCCAAAGACAATAAAAAACAGTGGCAGGTATAAATATCTCTCTGCAGCCAGACAGTATGTCGGAGAGAGGATCTGAGAGAAAGGGATGAGGCTGATAAAAGTTAACCAGGTAATTAAAACCATTAAATATAATTTTCTGTTTTTCAAAAAAATAAAAAGAGGTATAAAGAGCAAAAACATTAACAAAGAAAAACACAGGATTGAATAAGGAGAAAAAACAGAGTCGGCTAATTTTACATATGCCGATTGATCGATTGATAATATTTGGGGGAAGAATATAAGTTTTAAATAGTGAATAATTATCTGTGGACTAAGCCAGAATATCCGTTCTAATGAAAGCAGTAACGGCTTTGAAAGACCTTGCTGATTAAAATCGTGGTTTGAAGTTAAGAGTAAAAATGCCAGATAAGTTACCAGCCCTAACAGAAGAGGATGTGCTTCTTTTATGCTTTTTATAAGTGAAGATTTAATATTGTTCTCTAAGTAATGATTAAAGAATGAATAAATTAAAAAAATCAGAGGGAGAATTATAATGTATTCATGTAACATTATTGCTGTAATGATAAAAATAAAAAAAATCAGGAATGATTTTGGAATTGGATAAACTCTGTGTTTTTGTCTTATAAAGTTATAGAAAAGTACCAAACAAATCGAATAACAGACTGTTGCTCCTATATTTGATGAAAGCAACACTGACTCGACCTGAACAGGATGTAATGCCCAGACTAATGTAAAAGCAATGGTTAAAATCCTTTTAGGAAGTGAATTCTTTAAAATGCAGTTATTAAGTATTAAATATACAATAATGACATTCACTAAATGAAAAAATAAATTAGCTAAATGATATAAAACAGCAGATTTTTTTAATAAAAAAGCCAGTAATAGCAGATAAGGTGCGCCAAGATTTATTTTCCTATAGACTATGTTTGATGAATGTAGAAAATTCCCTGATGTAAAACTATAACTAGTTCCAAATTCATTAATTATTTCACCAATTTCACTAAATGATGTAGCCATCGGTACAGCGGTTTCTTCATAAATTACATTTTCATCATAAAAAATCCATGGGCGGTTAATTGTGGATACGAAAACTGCGACCACAATTAATAAACAAATGAATATTCCAATGATAGTCCTTAGTTTATGATTTTTGTTTTGTTGAAAGTTAATTGTATTTTTTCTCATAAGTTATTTTTGCTAATTATAGGTATTTTACAAAGATAATTCCTTTACTGTAAAAAACTAAGCTACAAATACTTGAAAAAAGTTAAGGGGGGGATAAAGTTATTATTTGATTTTAGCTTGTTAGCTTAAAAATTGAGGAGATGAACCATATGAAATTCTTAAATAAGTTATTACTCATGCCACTATTACTTTTTCTGGTTTTCTTTTTCGGCCGAAGTCCTTGTCTAGCAACTTGCGATTTTTTTCAAAATAATAATCCTGCTCCTACATGTACTACTATGACTAATGGTGGCAAAATGTGGTGTGATACCACTGCACCTGGCTCAGCAACTGATCCTGTATTAAAAGTTTGTGATGGTACAAGCCAAACTTGGAATCAAGTGGAGTTAACTAGCCGTACATTAAATACTACTTTTGATGGTACGGTCACACATAATGGTGCTGTAACCAACAGCAGCACAGTAACTACTTCTGGTACTGAAACAATTTCTGGTGGGCTAACAATTTCTGGTACTTTCAATGATGCAAATCTTACACTTGACGGAGATAATGCTAGTCCTGAAGCCACTACTCTTTGTTATAAAGTTAATCGAGGTTCAACTTCTGCAAACGATCCGGGAGTTTGCTGGAAAGGTGGGAATACTGCATGGCAAGTTACTACAGATGGTAGTACTTTAGGCAATCTTGAAATCGCTGCTGGTTCTTCTGCTAATCATGCTGTTAGACATGATCAGGTTTGTTTATTAACTGGTGATCAAACAATAGCAGGGATAAAAACTTTCAGTTCTTTCCCTGTTACTCCAAGCTCTGACCCCACTACTAATTTTCAAGTTGCTAATAAAGCATACGTGGATACCCAGCTTGGTGTATCATTTAATCCGAAGAATCTTGATTCTTTGAGTTTATTGCTTGCGGCAGATGCAATTACAGGTTTGAGTGACAATGATTCTGTAACCACTTGGAATGATACGAGTGGAGCAGCAGAAAATGTTAGTCAGTCAACAGCAGGCTTAAAGCCTTTATATAAGACTAATATTCTTAATGGTAAACCTGTTGTAAGATTTGATGGCTCTGATGATTATTTGCAAGCTGGAAGTGCTTTAAGTGCATTTGCAACGGCGTCAGCAAAGACAATATTTGTAGTGTTTAAAGCGACTTCTGTAGGTGGCCCAGATCATAATATATTTGAAGGAGGAGACTGGAGAATACAAGTGGCAACTGGACCAGTTGTTCGTCAATATAATAATGATGGAGCATTTGACACATTGGATACATCAATTTCAACCGGAACTTTTTATATTTTTACTGGTTGGCATGATGGTACTAATATTTATAATCAATTAAATGCTAATAGTGCAACTTCAACAGCAAGTGGAGCAACCTCAAGTTTAACTACCACGGTTCAAATAGGGAAATTTGGAGTTCGTTATTTTGATGGTGATGTTGCTGAAGTACTTGTATTTAACGGGGTATTAAATGCAGCTGCTAGAGGAAGAGTAAGGGATTATTTAAATAAAAAATATTCAGTTTACTAAACTGAAACAATCGTTGTTTTGAATTGAAAGATTAAAACTTAACTTTTTGCAGTTCTAAATCTGCTTATACAAAGCTGCATTTCTTTATTTAGCCCCAAGGCTTTGTAAAACGATGCAAGTTTTTTAAATGATTCTTTGCTTTCTGCAAGATTAAATGCTTCTGTTGATAATTTTGCTGCAATGTCTTTATTCCCCAGAAAAAGGTAGAGTTTGGCAAGATTGTGTGTAATATCAAAAGCAAGAATCTTACTTATGTTTGGTCTTTTGGTCTGATTATAAGCTTCAGTAAGAAATGAAAGTGCTTTCTCATAGTTCTTAAGCTGGTAATAATACTTGCTTACAAAATAAAGTGTTTCAGGATCTGTCGGATCGAGATTTATTAATTTATTTACTGTTTTCTGTGCTCCTCTAAGATTTCCTGAAATGAGAAAATTTGATAAAGCAATTTGATAAGTGGTTTTTGACCCTGTTCTTAACGCATGAAGATATGCATAATGTGAAGTAAGCAGAGGATTTTTTAATTCCTGATAAAATGAAACAGCTTTTAGCAGGATAAATGGATCATGTTGGTATAGCCTGAGAGCTTCCTGAAGATACTTCTCGGCATTTTTGTAGTCTTTTTCATATGTAATATAGTAATCAAATAAATTCCCAAGAATGAAATTGCTATTTGGATATATTTTATTTGCAGTTAAAAATATCTTCTCAGCTTTTTTAAACTTTTTGTCCTGTATTAAGAGATTTGCATATAATTCAAGAATCCTGGGATCAACTGTTTCAGGGGTTTTTACATGTGGTTTCAATATTTTTAATGCAGTCTTATAATCACCCTTTAGTTCAAGGTAGATTGAGGATGTTTGTAAAAAAGCAATTTTTGAAAGTAGTGAATCATAATCTAAGCCATAAACTTTTAAAATCCTTGGTAGTGAGTGTTGATATTTCTTTTTTTCTCTGGTGAATTTCTCTTCTGCCTGATTTAAAAGATTTATTGTTTCTCTGAAATAATTTTTAATTTCTTCAGATCTCTCAGGATTTGTTACAGAAAGGCATTTAGCCAGCATGCCAAGCCGCATTGCTTTAAACAACGGATCAGTATTAGTCAGGTAGGTTGAATTAATAAATGATCCATTGTTTTTCCAGTCAAGAGTTCTTATGTATGATCTGCATAGGCAGAACAAAAGAATAATTGAGAGTAATGAAGGAACAGAGATTGAAATGAGTTTTTGACTTTTAATGTTCAAATCTGAAAAAATAATTCCAATTCCAAGCACAAGTAACATAAGAGGTGCATACAGGTATCTTTCTGCAGTAAGTGTATAGGAGGGCATTAATATATGAAGGAAAGGCATTAGTGTTAGAAAAAAAGTCCATGTAATCATGAAAATAGTTGAAAGTTTTTTGTATTTCAGGAAACAAAATAAAGGCAAAGCAAGCCACACGAAAGAGAATAAAATGCAAAACAATGAATAGGGATCATAGATTACATGCCCCAACTTTACAAAAATAGTTTGATCAATAGACAGTCTTAATGGAAATATTACAAGTTTGATCAAATGAAAGAATATCTGAGGTGCAAGCCAGAAAATTCTTTCCAGGAATGCAATTAAACTGTTTTGCTCAAGACTATAACTAGTCTTAAAATTAGTAAGAAAAACAAAATATAAGCAATATAATACAAGCCCATAGAGATATGGTTTTGTTTCTTTAAAACTTAAATTCAAAGCCTTTTTAAAATTCCATTCTTTGAAATTCATCCAGAATGAAATTATAAATAAGACAAGAGGCATTGTTACTATATACTCATTTGTAAGCATTGGAATAAGGAAAACGATAGGGATTAAAAATTCCCTCACGAGAGAGCTTCTGTTCTTTTCTCTGTTTAGAAAAAAGTCAAGCAAAAACCCGAAGAAAAACATATAACTGAATAATGCGCCAAAGTTTGTTCCAAGCAGAACTGGCTCAATGTTTACAGGATGAACTGCCCATATTAAGGTAAGAAGTACTAATACTATTCTTTGAACAACTGAAACCTTTCTTGTTTCACCCTTTATAAGACAGGTCTTTAAAATGAGAAAAACAAGAAATGAATTGATTAGATGCATTATCAGATTAAAAAGGTGCCAAAGAAAGGGAGTTTTCTTAAAAAGAAGACTTAGAATTGTTCCAAGCAATTGTCCAAATGGACTGGTTCTTGTCACATAGTTTGAGCTGTACATAAGGTTTGATGAGATTATGTTAAAGTTCAAGCCAAAGTTTTCTATAAACTCAAATAATTCACCAATAGATTTTGGTGAACCAAAATGAAACCCTTCATAGATTGCTCTCTCATCGTAAATTAACCAGGGGCGAAATAAAGACTGAAAAAATAATATAAAAACTATCAGAAAACAAATAAGCACATCCAGGTTGGTAATATCAGAAAGCAAAATACTTAATGCTGATTTTTCTTTGTTTTTAGTATCAGAATTTTTACTGTTTGGTTTCATTATTGTTGCCTGATTAGTTTAATACTTTTAAAGGATTTATTTGCCATTTCTGAATTGTTTAATGCTATAAAAACATTATATGCGTTTTCCAGGCTCTCCAGTGAATGAGTTCTTATTCCATGTAAATATGAAAAGTATCCGTGATCATTGTCTTTATTTGATATTAAGTATATTTTCTTAAGTGCATCTAGTGTTTGGACATCATAAGGGAAGTATTTAAATGATTTTTGTAAGTACATCTCTGCTTTGTTTAAATCATTGTATTTGCGCTTTTGAAGCTCTGACATGATAACAAGTATTGTAGGATTTAATCTCTTTTTTATTGATTCATTAAGTATTTGTTCAGCCTCATCCAGTTTGTCTAATTGAAAAAGAATACCTAAATATAGATCCAGGATTTGTGTATCCAGAGACTGAACGTATTTTTTATTAACATAAGGCTTTAGGATTCCAAGTGCTCCGATAATATCTGTATTTATGCCTAGTTTTGTTGAAGTCAGAAGATATGCTGCTTTTAGCTGTAGTGAATCAGGATCAAGCCCATAAAATTTTAAAATTTGTGGCACTGACTTATTATGTTGTTCCAGATCTGCAATATATTTTTCAAGCATTAATACTGCATTGTTTAATAGTCTAAATCCATACATTTGTGATCTTGAATCCTGTGAGTAAAGACTTCCAAGCATTGCAATACGGAGTGATTTGAATAGTTTGTTATTTGTTGAGTTTAAACTTGATGTAAAAAGACTTACACTGTCTTTCCAGTCAAAGGTTCTAATGTATGCTCTGGTACCAAGAGTAATTAATAATAAAAATGCAGCAATAATTATAGGGACAACCTTTTTCGTATCGTTTAATCTTGCTAAACAGAAAAATAAAATATGAGAAATTCCAAACACAAGCATAAACAAAGGAAAATATAAATATCTTTCGCTACTAAGACAGTAGGTGGGTGAAATAAGATGTAAAAATGGTAATAATGCTATAAGAAACGGACAAAGTGAAATAAAGAAGAAAAATCCAGGCTTCTTTTTAACATTTAGAAAAGATATAAATAATAAAATAATTAATAACCCAGATAATGCCATACAAAAAATAGCATGTGGATGAAAATATGAATTTGCAATGTTTACCATAGAGGTCTGATCAATTGATAAATTGAATGGCAGAATAATTAGTTTTATAAAATGCCAGAGTATTTGCGGGCTAAACCAGAAAATCCTTTCAAGTACCAGATTTGAACCATTGTTAGAAAAATATGACAGGTTAGTTCTGGTTTCTTGCGTTATGAAATATGAAATAAATATTCCCAGTGAAGCTAATAATGGAATAACATCTTTAAATGATTTTTTTAGACAATCTTTAAACCCAAGTTCCTTATTTTCAAAACGATAAAAAGAAAACATATAAAAAAATAAAATTATAGGAATGGTTATTGAGTATTCAGTTATAAATAGGGGGAAAAGATAAATAATAAAAATAAATAATAAATTAACCTTCTTTTTGAGATCTAGTTTTAAGAAACAATACATTGTTAGAATACAAAAGAAATAGCTTATTAAAGCAGCCCAGTTTGCTGTAAATAAAATTGATTCTGTGTTTAATGGATGCAAAGCCCATATAAGGGTTAGGGCTGAAATAAAAGTAAGTTTTAAAATATGATTTAAATTTGATAAGTATTTCATAGAGATTATATTTAATAAATTAAATAAAAGACAAACATTGAGTATATGAAATATAAGTGACAGAAGATGAAATAACAATGCTTTTTTCTGGAATAAATAATAAACAATAATTGTCATAAATGTGTTTGCTGGATCACATCTTAAATTTGCTATTGAAGAATAAAACGGGCTGCTTGCTTCGAAATGATGATTTAATCCAAAATATTTAAGATATTCAGAAATTTCAGAAAAGGATCTAGCCTGCGGGAAAACAGTTTCGTTGTAAATTATCTGTTCATCAAAATGTTTCCATGGATAATTCAGTGTATGTGCATAAAATAAAAAAACAATAAGAATGTTAATTGACAGAAATATAAAAAATAATTTATTTTCTTGTTTATGCATTTAAAGATTACCGAATTTCCTCTCAAATCCTGAAGCTAATTCTATTGTCTCCTGATCTGCTCCATAATGTTTTATAAGGTTTTTTAGAACTTTCCTTGCCTCATTCCTTTTACCCAGTGCAATATATGCTAAGGCAGATTCTTTCAAACTTATTTGACTGTGCATTCTAAGCCCAAATAGCCATGAAAAATATGCAAATTTTTCGTTATTAATCATACTTTTCCCATATAATCTCCTAAGCCCGAATAATGTATTTGGATCATAAGGAAAAACACTAAATGATTTCAGGAGATATTCCTCAGTCTTTCTTAAATCATTATATTTAAATTCATTTAAATCTGATAATGCAACAAATATAGAAGGATTTATTTTCCCCTTATTAAGGGTATAAAGTAAAAGCTTTTCAGCTGCGTTGTAATTTTTTGTATTGAAAAGAACTTTATAGTAGAAACTTGTAATTTGAGTGTCAGGTAGTAAAATATCTTTTGAGTAAGGTTCAAATATTTCATAAGCTTTCTGTGTATTTCCACTTATATCAAGTTCAATCAAAGCCTCTAAGAATTTTGCTTTTGCAAACAATGTGTTTGGATCAAGCCCATAGTATTTTATAATTTTAGGAACATTTGGGTTGTACTTATCTTTTTTTATTTGAAGTTCTAAACATGCTCTTTTTATGTAAAACCTGGTAGACTCAGAAAGTCCTTTTAAAAGCTCATTTAATGAAGGATTTTTAAGGCTTTTATATACTCTGAAAACCATTTGTTCTCTTAAAGCTTTATATAAGTAATTTTCTGTATTATATACACTTGATTTAAGCAAAGTTATACTATCTTTCCAATCTTGTGTTCTTGAATATGATTTAGTACTAAATATTAAAAGTGTTATAGAGAGTCCTGTCGCTATAAAGACCTTTGATGCCATAGAAATTGTTTTAAATGAATTTAAACTAATTGGGAAAATATGTGCGATTCCGACTACAAATAGAAAACTAGGAAAATATAAGTATCGTTCTGAAGCTATGTTATAAATCGGTGACAAAATATGCAAAAAGGGGATTAAAGAAAAATACATGGGTAGAAAAGTAACATTAAATAAAAATCCTAATTTTTTATTTCCAAATATAATGGATATAAAAGAAGTAGTCAAAAGTAAAAATACTACTGAGCAACAAAGCATCGCATATGGATCATATAAGGAAAAGGAGTACTTTAAATGCCCGCTTTGATCTATATTTAGTGAGAGTGGAGATAAAATTAGTTTTACTAAATGTATAAATATCTGTGGTGAAAACCAAAGTATTCTTTCTAATGTTAATGTTGCTGATGCAGGAATTACATTAAATTTTGCTTGACTAGAAATAAAATAAATTGAATATAAAAGCAAAGCAAAAATAAAAGGTGTTGTATTCTTTAAACTTGTGATTAAAGAGTCTTTAATAGAAAAGTTTTTTAGTCTTTTAATAAAAAAGCAATAAGAGAAAGTTATAAGTGGCAAAGTTACTGAATATTCATTTAAGAATAAAGGTATTAAATATAATAAGAATAATAAACAAGTTCTCGTAAGGCTTAAGGATTCATCAGACCAAGCTATTTTTACAAATATGTAAATGAAGGATATACAGAAAAAGTAAGTTATTATTGCACCGAAATTGGTTGCAAAAAGGATTGACTCTACATTTACCGGGTGAAGAGACCATAATAATGAAATGATTAATGCTATGAAGTTCTTATAAATAAGACTTTTATTATTTCCATTTAAAAGTGAGAATATGTTTTTTATTATAAGAAAGCACAAGATTGAATTTATAATATGCAAAAATAGCATGAAGAAGTGGTAATTGAAAGAAGACTTCTTAAATAGCCAGAATATAGCAAGTGTCACCAGGTTGCTAAAAGGAGTTCCTCTAAGATTTGAAATGTTTGAATAAAAAGGATTGCTTGCTTCAAAGTGGTTCTTTAGACCAATTGATGAAACTATATCAGTTAGATCTAAAAAAGATTTTGATATAGGAAGAATTATTTCATTATAAATAATATCCTCATCAAAAAATTTCCATTCATAGCTTAGAGTATGTGCATAGAATAAAAACACAATTAATCCACTAATAATACAAAACAAATAATTCATTTCTTGATTTTACAATGTTGCTTGAAACCTTCGTTCAAAAATGGTTTTAAGTTCAATTGTCTCCTTATCAACAGGGAAGCTTGAAAGTAAATTTTTGATTATTCTTTTTGACTCTTCTTTTTTACCTAGTGCAAGATATACTAGTACAGCTTCTTTAAAGCTCTCAATGTTATGTGTACGTAATCCAAATAACCATGAAAAGTATGCAAATTTTTCGTTATCTATTAATCCTTTCCTATATAACCTTCTTAACCCAAATAGTGTATTTGGATCATAAGGAAAAACACTAAATGATTTCAGGAGATATTCCTCAGTCTTTCTTAAATCATTATATTTAAATTCATTTAAATCTGACAGTGCTACAAATAACGAAGGACTAATTTTATTTCTATTGTATGCAAATAATAAGAGTTTTTCTGCCTCATCATATTTTTTCATGTTAAAAAGAAGTTTGTAGTAAAAATTAATTATTTGTGTATCTGGTGCTCTTAGCTTATTTGCAAATGGCTCAAATATTTCATATGCTTTTTTTACATCACCATTTATGTCAATTTCAATTGTTGCTTCCAGAAATTTTGCTTTAGCAAGCAGTGTGTCAGGGTCTAAGCCATAGAATTTAATAACTTCTGGAATATTTGAATTGTATTTATTTTTCTTTTCTTCCATTTCATTGCAAGCCATTTTTATGTATTCTATGGCTGAGTCTGAATGCTTTTTTAGGATCTCGACTGATGTTTCTTTTTTTATGTTTTTAAGTGCTCTGAAAATCATTTGTTCTCTCAATGCTTTAAAAAGATTATTATTTGTTGCATTTATGCTTGATTCCAGAAGAGAAATGCTGTCTTTCCAGTCAAACGTTCTCAGGTATGCTCTTGTGCTATAAGCAGAAAGCAAAATGAAAAAAATAATTAGTGTTATCGTTTTTACTACACCATTTTTTGCTGAAATCTGAAAACCAACTGATAAAACATGTGCTATACCAAAAATAAATAAAAAAGAAGGAAAGTACAAATATCTTTCAGATGCCAGATTATATACTGGTGAAATAATGTGCAGAAATGGCAAAAGGAAAAAAATAAACGGGATAAAAGTGATATTAAATAAATATCCCCATTTTTTGTTTGTGTTGAGTAGGCATATAAAGGAACTAGTAATTAAAACCAGAGCTATTCCAAGACATATAAGTGGATATGGTCTAAATAGCTCCAAAGAATATTTCATTTGTGCACTTTGATCTATTGTAAGTATGAATGGAAAGAACAGGAGCTTGAGCAAATGTATAAGAACCTGAGGTGAAAACCAGAATATTCTCTGAAGAGTTATAACTATTGGAGTTTTATTTACAACTGAATTGTCTTGGATAAAAACAAAATAAATTAAAAAAACAAATAATGCTATAAAAAGAGGGAAAGTATTTTTGAAACTTCTAAATAATGATTCTTTAATAGAGCTGTTTTTAAACCTGGTTGTTAAAAAGCAATATGAAAATATCGCTAATGAGAGAGTAACTGAATGCTCAGTTATAAAAAGTGGTATTAAATACAGAAAAAACACTAGAAATAATTGATTTTTATTTAATTCATTTTTTGACCATGTAGCCACCAGATAAATATAAACAATTAAAAAACAGAAAAAGTATGATATTAATGCTCCGAAATTTGTTGTAAAAAGAACAGATTCAATATTCACAGGATGCAATGCCCATATCAGGGAAACTATCAGTGAAAGAAAACCCGTAAAATTGGGTGAAATATTTTTATTTTTCTGCCTAGAAATTATTTTGTGAATTATTAGAAAACACAGAATTGAGTTTATTACATGCATAATAAGAGCAAATAAGTGATAGTTTAAAGGGGATTTTTTAAACAGATAAAATGCTGTTAGTAGTATTAAGTTATTTGATGGCGTTCCTCTTAAGTTTGAAATATCTGAATAAAAAGGATTGCTGGCTTCAAACCTGTTATTTAATCCAAAAGACGAAATTATATCTAGCAGGTCAGAAAATGACCCTGGAACAGGGAGGATAAGCTCATTATAAATAATGTCTTCATCAAAGAATTTCCATTCGTAGTTTAAAGTATGTGCATAAAATAAAAACACAATTAGTCCTGTAAGTAAACAAAAAAATAAATTTAGTTTTTTTAAAGCCAAAATTATACCCTCATTTTATTTTTAATTAAAAATTGTTCTATTTCATTGAGCCTTTTTTCTGCTCTCTCTGCCTCATTGTTTTTATTTAATGCTTTAAAGACACTAGCAGCATTTCTTAAATCAGAAATTGAGTGGTGCCTTATTCCATAAATATATGAAAAATGTGCAAATTTCTCTGGATCTTTTTTAAGTCCATATAATTTTGTTGCAGCAAGCAATGTGTAATCATCATACGGAAAATATTTAAATGCTTTGAGAATAAGACTTTCAATTTCATCTAAGCTTTCAGTTTTAGTGTATATAAGATCACAGAGTGGAAAAATAATTTTGGTGGAGTAAGGAGTAATCTGAAGAGCTTTTCTTAAGATACTTTCAGCTTTATCAGGGAGTTGATTGTAAAAAAGAAGAGCGCCATAGAAGGACAAAGCAGCACTGTCGAGTTTTGTAAGGTCAGTTGTGTAAGGGGTAATGATATCCAGTGCTCTTTTGTAGTCCTTGTTTAAGGTAAAATCAGTCTGAGAGAGGTAATATCCTGCTTTAGAGATTAGAGATTCAGGATCAAGTCCGTAGAATTTTATTATTTTGGGTATTTTGTGCTGATATTTAGTTCTGTCAGCTTCCAACTCCTTTAAAGCCAGCTCAAGATTTTCATAAGCAAGTTTAAGGTATTTTGGATCTACAAAATGTTCTGGAAATCTTGCATAGATTTTATCCTGTGGAGTAAGACCTTTGTACCTGAAGGCTTTATTTAATGGATTGTCAGTTGCTTGGATGGCTGAATAATACAAACTAAAGCTATCTTTCCAGTCTAATGTTCTAACAAATGCTCTAATTGAATATATTGATGTAATTAACCCAACAGCTAAAAGTAGGATATAGACTCTTTTAGTATTCATTTTTGAAGTTATATAAAAGACAAAATGTGAAATCCCGAATATAAATAAAAAGGTAGATAGATATAAATATCTCTCACTAGCCATATTATAAAGAGGAGCAAAGATTTGTGAAAAAGGAGAAAGTGAAATAATCGCCGGGATAAAAATTACATAAATAAAAGGGAAGGTTTTTTTAGATCTTAGAAGTGAAATAAGAGACAGAGCTAAAATGACTAAAAGAAATAAAATACAAAATAAAGAATAAGGATCAAGTAGTGATTTACCAAGATTTACAAGGAGAGGCTGATCAATTGAAAGTTTTAACGGAAAAAGAATAAGTTTAAAGAAGTGAAAGTATATCTGAGGGGCTAGCCATAGGATTCTTTCAATAATTAACTGAAAGCTCCCTTGTGATTTTAGATTTATTCCTGTGTTTGAAATTGAGAAGAATAATACAAATAAAATTGCAGCAATAAATAGCGGGGAAGTAATTTTCAGAGACTTTAACAGATTGTTTCCATATGCCAGTGAATAAGACAAAATAACAACAGGCAGCATGAAATGAAACTCTGCTGTAAATAGGGCACCTAGAAACAATAAAAATAAAACTACATTAGACGGAAAGGATAAAATACTTCCCTCGTTACCCTGAGCTAGTTTGTTAATGTAAAAATATAATACTGAAAAAGAGAAGGTATAACTAAGTACAATATTTGCATTTGTGAGTAATAGTACTGATTCAATATTCCCCGGATGAAGCGCCCAGAGCAATGTCAAAACTGAAGTAAGAAATAACAACATTTTATTTAAATTAGAATTTGGATGAAATAATCCTGCAATATCTTTTAATATTAAAAATATAAATGCAGTATTAATTAAATGAAGCATCAGGCTGTACATGTGATAATTTGCAGGATTATTTTTAAACAGGCACTGAATAAACATCTGGATGAGGTTGCCAAAAGGATTGCACCTCAATGAAACTATATTTGAATAAAATGTATTAGTTGCCTCAAAATGCTGATGTAATCCTAGTTTTGATATAAGCTCAAACATTTCAGTAAAACTAAAGCATATAGGCAAATATAATTCTGCAATTGGTGTAATTTCATCAAAAAGTTTTACTCCGTAAAATATTGTTGGAAAGTAAAAAATAAAAACAATTAACAGTGTTGCCAGGAGAAATAAAATAGATACAGGTGTAAATCCTCTTTTTGCTAAATCAGCATTGGAATTTAAAGAGGTATTATTCTTGAAATTTATTTTTTCTGTAGTTTTCATTATTTTTCCAATCTTTTTATTCCTTCCCTTACCATTCTTGAACTTTCTTTATTACCCAGATGCAGATAAACTCTCTCAGCACTAATTAAATCCTGGATTGAATGATGTCTCAAGCCGTAAATATAAGAGTAATATGCAAATGCCTTAAGATTGCTTTTTTGTCTGTAAAATTTAGTGAGCCGATAAAGAGTATAGGTATCATAGGGAAAGTAATAAACTGCCTTTAGCATTAACTTTTCGATTTCGCTTGAATCTTTATTGTTGATTTGAATAAGATCGCAGAGGGGAAAAATAATTTTGGTGGAGTAAGGAGTAATCTGAAGAGCTTTTCTTAAGATACTTTCTGCTTTGTCAGGAAGTTGATTGTAAAAAAGAAGAGCGCCATAGAAGGACAGAGCAGCACTGTCGAATTTTGTAAGGTCAGTTGTGTAAGGAGTAATGATATCCAAAGCTCTTTTGTAGTCCTTGTTTAAGGTAAAATCAGTCTGGGAGAGGTAATACCCTGCTTTAGAGATTAGGGATTCAGGATCAAGTCCATAGAATTTTATTATTTTGGGTATTTTGTGCTGATATTTAGTTTTATCAGCTTCCAGGTTTTTTAAAGCTATCTCAAGATTTTCATAAGCAAGTTTAAGGTATTTTGGATCTACAAAATGCTCTGGAAATCTTGCATAGATTTTATCCTGTGGAGTAAGACCTTTGTATCTGAAAGCTTTGTTTAATGGATTGTCAGTTGCTTGGATGGCTGAATAATACAAACTAAAGCTATCTTTCCAGTCTAATGTTCTAACAAATGCTCTAATTGAATATATTGATGTAATTAACCCAACAACTAAAAGCAGGATATAGGCTCTTTTAGTATTTATTTTTGAAGTTATATAAAAGACAAAATGTGAAATCCCGAATATAAATAAAAAGGTAGGGAGATATAAATATCTTTCACTAGCCATATTATAAAGAGGAGCAAATATTTGTGAAAAAGGAGAAAGTGAAATAATCGCTGGGATGAAAATTACATAAATAAAAGGGAAGGCTTTTTTAGATCTTAGAAGTGAAATAAGAGACAGAGCTAAAATGACTAAAAGAAATAAAATACAAAATAAAGAATAAGGATCAAGTAGTGATTTACCAAGATTTACAAGAAGAGGCTGATCAATTGAAAGTTTTAACGGAAAAAGAACAAGTTTAAAGAAATGAAAGTATATCTGAGGGGCTAGCCATAGGATTCTTTCAATAATTAACTGAAAGCTCCCTTGTGATTTTAGATTTATTCCTGTATTTGAAATTGAGAAGAATAATACAAACAAGATTGCAGCAATAAATAATGGGGAAGTAACTTTCAAAGACTTTAACAGATTGTTTCCATATGCCAGTGAATAAGACAAAATAACAACAGGCAGCATGAAATGAAACTCTGCTGTAAATAAGGCAAAAAGATACAGTATAAATGCAGAAATATATAATCCGAGTCCAGAAGCCTTTAAGTTAAATATTTTATTGAAATAAATATAGACTGTTAAAAAGCAGAGGGTATAGCTAAGCAAGGTATTGTAATTTGTTAGTAATAGTACAGATTCAATATTTGCAGGGTGAACAGCCCAAAGAAATGAAAAGACTAAAGCTGTTAATAATCTCATTAATGGGAGGATTGTAAATTTTGTTCCAGTGCTGTTAATGATTAAAAAAACAAGACCAGTGTTTATCAGATGAAGAATAAGACTGTATAAATGGTAACTGACAGGATTTTTTTTAAAAACAAACTGTGCCAATAAGGTATGAAAAGTACCAAAAGGATTGCACCTCAGCGAGACTATATTAGAATAAAGTGTATTAGTTGCCTCGAAATGTTGATTTAATCCTAGTTTTGATATAAGCTCAAACATTTCATTCAGTGAAAAACAAACAGGTAAATATGTCTCCTTAAATGGTGTAATTTCATCAAAAAGTTTTACCCCGTAAAAAATGGTGTGAAAGTAAAATAAAAATACTGAAAGAATGGTTAGCGATAAAAATAAAATGTTCATTTTTAATTCTGCAGTTGTTTTAATTCATTCTTATAGGTTTCTGCACTGCTAATATTGTTGTAGGTTAAATTAAAGCTTATTAAGTTTAATAAAATAGTTTTGTATAAATCTTTGCTTAACCTTCCTGCCAGAAAACGGTTTTTCCCTTCCTTATATGCTTCTTCAAGAGTGGGTGCTATTAGATTAATCTCACCTATAAGGCTGTAATATTTGCTTTTTAAAAGAAGCGTTATCGGATCTTCTCTATCAATTTTGGTTAATCTGGTTATGCATGCCTTTGCTTGACTTAGGTTTTTTAATTTTATATAAAGCTGAAGCGCTTTTTGATAACCTGTAATTGAATGCATTCTTAATCCAAGCAGGTACTCATATTTTGCCAGATTTTCAATATCTTTTTTTAATATACAGAGTTTTATCATTCTAAGTAACATCCGTGGATAGCTTTGGTAGAGTTTGTATCCATGGAGGATGATTCTTTCTGCGTTTTGAATATCTTTTTGTTTTAAATAAACATTACTCAGTGTATAAATAATAAATGGAGAAAAAGGATACTTTTTAATTCCAGATTCAAGTACTTTCACTGCTTCCTTTTCTCTCTTATTACTTATAAGCAATTTTGCATATAAATCAATCTGTGAATTCCCTGCATAAGATAAATATGGTTTTATAAAAGGCTCATAATAAGCTAAAATAATTTCAGGGGACTCTTTTAAGTAATTAAGCCTGCTTTCTGAAATAGAGAATGCACATGTAATGAGCATTGAAATTGGATCTAATCCATATACTTTTAGTGACTGTGGGGTATTTTTGTTACTTAATTTGAGTGTTTCAATACCATTATTTAGTTCTTTTATTCCCTGGATAATATGATTTTGCATTTGATAGGTGTTGTTAGTTTTACTTAAATAGTAACCAAGTATAGAGTTTATCTGCCCTTTAAAAATATTATTCGATCTTAGATTTAATGAAGAGCTGTAAAGTGAGTAAGTATTTTTCCAGTCTAATGTTCTGTAAAAAGTTCTTGTGCCACTAGCCAGAAGAATAAAAAGCAAAAGTACTGGAAAAACTTTTCCCGGGAGTCCCTGCGATCTAAAAATATTCCCGCATAAAAATGCAACTGACAAAAGAAGTAAAAACAGAGGGAAATAACAGTATCTTTCAGCTATTAGACAGTAAGTTGGAGAAATAATATGCAGAAACGGGAAAAGTGAAAACAAAAATGCATATATAAGTAAAATGCCAGGATTGGATTTTGACCTTAAAAATATTAAGCAGGGTAATAAAACAAAAGCAGAAAAAATGATTATTGAAATGAATATCTTTAGGCTTAAATAACTTTCAGCAAGATTAATCAAGTTTGTCTGATAGAGTGAAAGATCTTTTGGAAAGGTAAATAGCTTTAAAAAATGTACAAAAATCTGAGGTGTAAGAAAAAAGAACCTTTCAAAAGAGAAATTTGCAAACTGACTAAAAAATGTAGATGGCTTTGTATTAAATAATGCTATTTCAAAATAAATTAAGGGGAATAAAATTAAACCACAAATATAAGGGAGCGACATAGATGCACTATAAGCAATCCGGCTTTTAAATGAAGGTTCACTTTTAGCTGAAAATACAAAACAAATTATAAAAATCATAAAAACCAATGTATAACTGTACTCAGTTAAAAAGAGGCTTATTATATATAAGGCTGAAATGGAGATGATCTCATTTTTTGAATATCTTTTTAGTTCAGAAGCTTTTTTAACGGTGTAGAGTACAAAAGAAATACAAAAGCCGTATGAAAGCACAGCATTCCAGTTAGTTGCAAGCATAACTGCTTCAACATTTGCAGGGTGCAGTGCCCATAATAAGCTAAATAAACTTGACAATAAAGTATTTTTCCCTTCGGAAATATTAAAATGTTTGAATAAATAAAAGAAAGTAAACCATACGAGAAGTGAATTAAACAAGTGTATTGTTAGCTGTAAAATATGGTAACAGAATGCATTCTTCTTAAAGAAAAAAGAAACCAGAACTTTTAAAAAATCACCTGCAGGTGCTGAGCGCATTACAACAATATTTGAAAAGAATGCATTTTGTGAATCAAAATGATAATTAAATGCATAGGTTTTAATAACCTCAAATACTTCACTTATGCTGGATGGTATAGGGAATAATCCTTCACCATATATAAGCCTCTCATCAAAAAACTGCCACTCTCTGTTTAAACTAAAAGAATAGAAGAAAAATATTGTAATTAAAGTAAATAATAAAAATAAGGTTTTACTTTTCATTTATTTGGATCTAGCTGTTTAACTTAAGCTTTAATTCTTTAATTATTAACATGTCTTCTTTTGTGAGGTTTTCTAATTGCTCGAATTCGCTTAAGTATCTTTGTGCATCATTAGTTTTACCACTAAATAAGTTTATGTTAATTAAACTTGCCAGTATACTTTTAGTAACTTGTATATTATTTCCCTCATGAGCTTTAGTTAGTATGTAGGCTTTATTTAATAACGGAATTATTTTTTCTCTTTGCCCAGTTAAATCAAAATATCTGCTTAAAAAAAGTAATGCTACAGGGGTTTCCCCGCTTAGAAGAATTAATTTGTTTATGCTTTTACTTGCTAATTTTACTTGATTTAAGTCCAGATAGATTTGTGCTGCTTTTTGATAGCTGATTGGATCATGGTTCCTTAGACCCAGTAAATATGCAAATTTTGCCTGATTAATAGGATCATTTTTTAATTCAAAGTATTTATATAATTTGTTTAAGATTACAAGATCATTTGGAAAATATTTATAACCGATTTGAATAAAAGGAAATGCTTTATCCGGATCATTTTTATGTATAAGATAAAGATCTGCAATGGTATTTAATACTAATGAACTGTGTGGAAATCTTTTAACTCCGTAATTAAGAATTTTTTCTGCTTCGTTTAGTTTACCTGCTTTTAAGAGAGCTTGAGCATAAAAACTTGTTTCTTCAGATGTTTGAAGTATAGCTTCTTCTTGTAAGCTGGATTCATATTCAGCTAATGCCTTTTCATCTGTTATTTTATTGTTTTGGGTCTTTATAGCAAGAATTAAATATGCAGCTTTTTGAAGTAAGGACTCATGGTCTAAACCGTAATTTATTAAAGTTTCCAGTTGCTTTGGATATTTTTCTTTAAGTAGCCTTAATTCATTTTCTGCCTTGTAAAGTTCTTTTAAACTTAGATTAGCAAGCCTTTGTGCTTTATCTTTTTTACCTTCCTTTTCTAAATAATTAGCAAGTATGTTATGTCTCTGTGCTTTATAAAACCAGTTTTTTTCTATTCTTATAGCTGAATTGTAAAAAGTGTAGGGATTTTTCCAGTCCTGGATTCTTATAGTGGTTCTTATTCCAATTAATAGTGTTATGCAGAAAAATACAATAATAACGGGTTTTAAAATTCTGGTTACTGTAAAGTTAAAAAATAAAAGTACATTAAGCACTAATAACAAAAAAATAAAAGAGGGCAAATAACAATATCTGTCAGCACTTAAGCAGTATGTTGGTGTAAGTATATGAAGAAAAGGAAAAAGCACAAAGAAAAAACCATAAACAATAAGAGATATAGATTTATGGTTTTGATTCTTTGACAAGAAAAAAGAGATTATAGGAATAGATAAAAAAAGCAAATAAAATAAGGTGCAAAGTATTGAGTAGGTTTCAAATAGAGTTTTTGACAAATAAACAAAATTTGATTGATAAGTTGATAATAACTGAGGGAAAATTAAAAGTTTTAAAAAATGAACAAATATTTGAGGTGTAAGCCATAGGTTTCTTTCAAGAAAGAGGTAGATAGATGAATGTTGTGAACTATAAAAATTAGTAATTAGTGGTGAACCGGATCTGAAAAACGAGAAAAGTACAAATAAAAAAAGCCCGGCAAAATAAGGGGAAGTAGCCTTAAGTGAAGTAATAAATGATTCCTTGATGTTTTTAGACCTTCTTATGACATAAGCAAAAATAATTAAGAAAATAGCTGGCGGAAATGTGTACACCTGCTCTACTAAAGAAACAGCTAAAAAAAATAACATTGAGATTAAAGTTGCTCTTAGTTTTGATATTTTCAGGTTATTTCTGTATATTGAAAAGATTTCATAAAGCAAAAAGGCAAAACAAAATGTAAATGAGAGAAGAGCATTCCAGTTAGTGGTAAGTAATACTGCCTCTGTGTTTGCACTGTGTAGAGCCCATATTAAAGTAAGCAGTGATATAAAAAAGAATTGTTTATTGTTATTGGGTGATGCAAGCTGATTATTAAAAGGTTTTATTGTGAAATAAATAATAAACCATACAAGAGCTGTATTTGTTAAATGAATTAGAAGTTGAAATAAATGATAGTGGAAAGAATTTGTTTTAAAAAAGTAAGATAAGAAAACATATATTATCCATGCTATTGGAGCTTCCCGAATAGTCTGATGGTTTGAGAAAAAAGTATTGCTTGACTCTATATGACTATTTACTACAAAAGAGCTTATAATCTCAAATATCTCACTAAAGGTTTGGGGTATTGGGAATAAGATTTCATTATAGAAAAGCCTTTCATCAAAAGGCAGCCAAGGTCTTAAAAGTGAAAAGCTATAAATAATAAACACTATTAAAAGTGTCAAAGAAAGGAATAAAATGTGTTTTGACTTTTGCTTTAACATTTATTACATGTTCTCATTAGCCAATTTAACTTGTAGTTGTTGGATTAAGTTTTTATCCTCACTGGTTAGATTTTTTAACTGCTTAAATTCACTTAAATATATTTTTGCATCACCGGTCTTACCATTAAAAATGTTTGTATTGATTAAACTGGCTAAAATACTTTTTGTAATTTGAACATTTTCATTTTTACCCTGGGATTTGCTTAAAAGATATGCTTTGGTTAAAAGAGGCAAGATTTGTTGTTTTTGACCGGTGGAATCTAAGTAGCTTGTAGTAAGTAGTATTGTTAAAGGCGTTTCCCCGGTAAGCCTGATTAATTTTCTTAATGCAAGTTTTGAATTTTGTAATTGTCTTAAGCTTAGATAGAGCTGAAATGCTACTTGATAGCTTTGTGCATCATGCTCTCTTAGACCAATTAGATAAGCAAACCTGGCTTGATTTACAGGATCATTTTTTAGCAAATAATATTTGTAATATTTTTTTAGTGAGAGAGGATCATTTGGAAAACATTTATAAGCCTGTGCGAGTATGTTGTGTGCTTTATCAAGATCCTGTTCTTGCAGATAGTATTCAGAAAGTGAAAAAAGCAGTGCAGAAGAATAAGGATATTTTTTAAGCCCGTATTTAAGTATCCTTTCTGCTTTTTCTCTTTCATTATTGGCGACCAGTACTTCTGCATAAAATGAAATTTCATTTGGTGATGCAAGCTTAAGGTATTTTTTTATAAAAGGACTGTAAAATTCAAGTATTTTCTCTGGGGATTCTTTATAGTTATCAAACCTTACTGTAGAAATTAGATATGAAGTTTTTAATAAAAGTGATTTGTAATCCAGCCCATATTTGTATAGGGTAACTGGTTGGTTCGGATATTCTTTCACAAGGTTTTTAAAATCAGTAAAGGCTTTAGAGAGAAGGTTCAGGCTATCTTTAAGACAATCTTCAAATTCTTCCTGCTTTCCAAGCTCTCCAAGATAACTTCCAAAAACAATTAATTTATGTGCTTTGTAAAGGGGTGATTTTTCAGCATTAATTGCTGATTTGTACAAAATATAAGGATTACTCCAGTCCAGGATTCTTATAAAAGTTCTTACAGAAAATAAAAGTGAAACAATAACCAGTGATGAAATAATTACCCGGCTTAAATGTGTTTTTGAAATGATGATATTAAATATCCAGGTTCCAAGAAAGAAAATGAATACAAATGATGGGAAATAACAATATCTATCTGCACTTAGACAGTACGTTGGTAATAAGATATGAAGAAAAGGGAGTAAAGAAAAGAAAAATGCATATATAAGAAGTGGCAAATATTTAAATCTTGTTTTTAGCTTGATAATAAGAATTATTGGTAAAGACAAGAAAATAATATATACTCCAAAAGAAAAAACAGAATACAAATTAAAAATAGAAGGTGAAATGTTTGTCAGATCAGACTGATATGGTGTGAGAGTTACTGGAAATAGTATAAGACTCAGCAGTTTAATAAAAATTTGTGGTGTAAGCCATAAATTCCTTTCTATAAAGAAGGTAATGCTTTCAGTAATATTTCCATTGCTTTGAGACTTAAAAATATTTACAAGTGGTGAATCAGTTCTGAATAGTGAAAAGAATGCAAACAGAGAAAGTCCTGCAAAATAAGGCAAACTTATCCTGAAAGAATGTGATATTCCTTTTCTTATGTTTTCATAGTGCTTTGAGGCAAAAAACAAACAAATAGAAAATACTATAAGTGGAAGAGAATAACCATATTCTGTTAAAAACATTACTGTGCAAAAAGATGCAGCTACGAAGATAAAATTAAAACCAGAAGGTTTACTTGCCTTTTCAATACCGTATTTATTTATTTTCCAGAGTTCGTAATAAATAAAAATGAAACAAAAAGTATATGTAAGAATAGCTGTCCAGTTTGTAGTAAGTAAAACTGCTTCTGTATTTGCACTATGCAAAGCCCACATGCAGCTTAAAAGAGAAACAATCAAATATCCCAGGTTGATTTTTTTTAATAGATATTCTTTAAAAATATATTCTTTAAAATTAAAACCTAGGATTCTCCCTGTTTCTTTTAGAATTGCCCAGACCAGCAATGTATTTGTAAGATGTAGTGATAATTGGAGCAAATGATATAAGAAAGCGTTTTTTTGAAAAAGCCATGAGGTAATAATTACGAGTATTGCAGCTATGGGATTCGATCTGATTGTCAGATGGCTTGAAAAAAAAGTATTCATTGATTCAATATGGTAATTAAGCGCAAATGCATTAATAATTTCTTTTAATTCATCAAATCTTACAGGAATAGGGAAAAGTACTTCTTTGTAGAATGACCTTTCATCAAAAGGAAGCCATGGTCTTGGAAGTGAAAAGGAGTATATTAGAAAAACAAAAAATATTGTTGAAAGGAGATAAATCATACTTTCAAAAGTGAAGAAAGATTCTGCAGATTTTTTATTTAGCATCTGTTTTGTTTTAGGCATTGTAACTATTTTATATTCGTGATAATTAAACCTAAAGAAATTATTATTTTTCTTTCTAAGTCCTAACTCATTAGGAGAAAACCTGCAAACAAATATGTTATATGTCTTGTCCTGGCATTAGGATCTCTCCTAAAAGTTATCAAAATAATAGAAAGAGTATCTTTAGGACTAATAAATTAATTTTCGGAATATACAATAATTACTGCTAAAACAAATAAGTCATAAGAATAAGTAATACTTTTTAGTGTGAATTTTCTATGTTAAGTGGAACTTTATGAATCAGTTGAAGTTCAAACAGACTGGTGTATTGTAAGTTTGGTTGAGTCAGGACACAGTTTTATTTGGAATTCTAATGTCAAGTTAAGATTCCAAAAAGAATTTAGGCCTGGCTTCCAAAAGCTTTAAAAAGTTAAAAGCTGTTAACGAAAATCAAAAAGGAGTAGAAATTAATGAAATTGATTTCATCGAGTAAGACCAAGCGTAGAATTGCGGTTACATTCGTATTCGCATTCATGCTTTCGAATCTCTTATCTCTGTTCGGCCCAAGTGCCAATGCAGCGGTAACGATATCAGCACCCTCAGCAGGTACTTGCTTTCAACAATCAGGTACAGTTGCAACTGGTGCACTGGTCACAGTTTATTCAGTCGGTAATATTCAAATTACCTTGTTAAATACAGACATAGTTCCTGGACAGGACACTACAGCTGCTGCAGCTGCAAACTCAGCAGGTGCAATGGCAGTTGGTACTGACGGTGATCTTGCAACTGCAGCCGATGTTATCGGTAACGTAGTATCAATCGTCCCTCCAACAGGTACAAACTTTGTTATTGTTCCTGGTTTTGGAGATACAGGAGCTAATAGATCTCACATTCTTAATTCAGTAAGTGCTACTATTTCCGGAGCACAATCACAAGACGCAACCGGTGGTGCAAACACAAGTGATCTCGCAATTGAAGTTGGTATTCCTACAACAGGTACAGTTGGTGTAGGCAGAGCCATCATTGCAATTGCAAGAGACTCTGACACAGCAGCAGCAACTGCTACAATCGGTGCAGAAACATATCCAAAATCAGGTACATCCGGTAGTACAGCAACCATTTCAATTAATGGTTTGGGTGTTGCAATCCCTCCAAGTGGTCAAGGTTCATTAAGTGGAACATTAGCAGCCACCTTTGATGCAACTCCGCCAGCTGGTATTACTGCATATACTACAGGAAATAACAGTACGCAAACAGTAGCTTCAGCTATTCCAGGTATTAGTGGAACAATTAATATTTGTACACTTACATCTCCTGCGGGTCAGCTGGAAGCAATTTTAGATACAGACTCTACGACAGACCTTTATGACAAACAAGCAACAGCAAGTGCAAACCTGCTGGCTTTAAGTCAGATTGGTACTGTAACAAGAGTAAATGCATTTGACACTACAACAAATACAGCCTCATCACTTCCAGTTGGTGGTACTGCTGGTTCTGCTGTTGACCTTGAACCAATACTTATCAGGGGTAAAGCAGGAACCGGTACAGCCGTAAGAGACCAGGTATTTGCAACAGGTGGACTGTCCAGCGATATTGATACAGCTGCAGAAGTCCCAAGTGCAAGCAGTCTCGATATTACAACTGCATTTGGTAACTCTGTTGTAGCGCCAATTACAGTTGCATTTGCAGATGATAATGCAGCAGCAACAACAACACTTGATGCGGTAAGCATTATTATTGCTAATTCTAATGCAGGTTCTACACCAACAGTTACAGGTCTTTCTGCAGTTCCAACCTCAAGACATGGTTTCTTGGGAGCATTAAGAGCAGCAGTATTTGAAGCTGGAAATGCTACTAGTAACAGTAACTTCATAAGTAATACAACAGGCTTATGGGGTGTTGCAGCAATCTCAGGCGGTCCAGCAAACGTCTTTGTTCAGGAAGCCGTTGATGCATCAGGTACAGCATTTGGTGGTCTTCCATCACTTGCATCGACTGTATCTGAACCATTCAACAGTACCTTTGTTGAACTGAGACTTCAGTGTGGTGCAAGTACAAACCCAGTAGCAGGTTGGTTTGCACTCATTAACAGTAGTAACACTACTGTTGGTACTTTTGGTACAACAGCAACTGGTAGTCAGATAATTGATAACTCACAAGCTGGTGGATTAATATTTACCAATAGTCAAACCAACTTCTTCAGACAATCACTGACAAACCTAGCTGGTACAAACCCAACAATATCGTTTACAGCATCAAACAATTTAACAGTTGCATCAACATCAAATATTACTGATAATGCACTGTTATATGCTTCCTGCACAAACAATGTGTTGACTCTTCTACCAATTCAAAATGCATTTGACGCTCAAAGAGATGTCATTGCAATATCTCCACTTTTTGGAGTTACCAATATCAGCAATACATTTACATCAGATATAAATATTATTGCTCAGATATCTGGTAATAACCTTACTGGTACAACAACACTGAACTTAACCAAACTGATTGGAACTCCTCCAACAGGAGACAGCTCACTTGTTAAAGTAAAAGGTGTTGCAGTTTCTGAATCAAGCCAACTTGGAGTTGACTGTTCAAGTGGTGGTACTTCAAGCGTAGTGCTTGCAGGTATTACTTCAGGTACAGTTGATGCAGCAGCAACAGCAGCATGTACAGGTGGTGTAGTTGCTCCGGCAGGACCATTCTTTACAGGTGGTGCTGGAAATACAGTATCTGGTACAACAGTTATTGATGGTTCACCCACTGTTCAAGGTGATGCCAGAGGTATACTTGTTGAAGAACAAACTGCAACCGGATTCAGCGAACTTGTAAACCAAGTAGGTGGTGGAACACAAGGAACAGTATTTGAAGTTTCATTACCAAATGGTTGCGATGTTATTGATGATAATGATGACAACAACACAGCATCAACTAATGGTGCATCAAATGCAGGTGGTAACGACGTAGCAAGAACTACAGTCATCACTACAGGTGGTATTACTGCAGCAGTAACTGCTGGTGGTACAGGAAATGCAGCATTAACAAATGCTAACGTACTGCAACCAGCAAGCGGAAGTACACCAGCTAAAGCTCTCTTTAGACTGGCAACTGCTACAGGAACCAGCACAGATGCACTAACTAATGACGCAGTCTTGCTAAGGCTTGATGCTCAAGACCTCTTCTGTCCAATATCAGTTACAGGAGATCTTACAGCTTCAGTCAAAGCAATTAACCAAGTTACCAGCCCAACAGTTACAAGCAGTCTGGGTTCGGCAATGCTTGGTACTGCAGTTGAAGCCTTTAAATTTGCATTTGAAGGTGACACAGCAACTTCAACAAAAGGTGAAGTATCAACTAATTCAATGGTTGGTCCAACACCAAGACTTGTTGGAGGAGGCGTAACTAACTCAAATCCGTTTACTATATCGGAAAATCATGAAAAATCCATTCCAATTGGAGGGAGAGTATCTTCCCGAAATCTGGATCCAGAAAACTCACTGCTTTCAAGTGTACTGACAAGGGGACAAATCTGGATTATTCCAGCAAATAGTTCAGCCTTCTCAACAGCACCTGTAGCAGCTGATGTTTCATTCTCAGATGACTCACTCGTTATCGATGGCAGTCCAACTATCGTGACTGGTTCATCTGTTGATCCAAGTGCTCCAATTGGAACACTCATAATTGGTGTTAAGGACAATACAGCTTCAACAGCTGCTGGTCCTGAAACCAAGAAAACTACAGTCACTGTGAAGAATCTGAAGCTGTCAGCTGCTACAAGTAGCACTACAGATCTGGTATCTTCAGCACTGTTCTTCTCACAAGATGCAGGTGTTGTTGTAAACTCACCAGGTTCCGCATCTGGAAACAATGCTTCAAGCCCAACGGTATTTACACCGTATGCCCAAGCTTCAGTAAAAGCACTTGGACAACTTGAAGCAGCTGGTGTCCAGCTTGGAACCGGTTCGCTTGCAAACCAACTCCTGACATCAAGGTTAACCACACAAGGTTCACCACAACTTAATCCTTTCGCAAAGGTAGTTACCACTGCAAAGAATGCTGATAGCTCAAAGATCACAGTTACCAGTGCTAAGGCAACTACTCCGACAGGAACAACGGACAATACTGTTACAGTTACTGGTGCAGCTGGTGCTGTTGATGGTAATTCCCAAGTAGTGGTAACAACTGGTGGTACAACTACATTTGACAGTGTTACAGTAGTGGCTTCAGATGATGGGTCATTTACAGCTAAGGTTAGAGGTGACTGTGCAACTGCTACAAGCATTACAGTTACTGTAACTGAGCAAGTCGGCGGAACGAAGACAACCTCTGTCACAAAGACAGCACTTTGTTCAGGTGAAACTGCAGCAGATGAAGATGCAGTATTCAATGAAATTGCTGGCAGTGATGGCATAGTCACGATAGACGAAGTCCTATCGTATGTATCAGCAAATGGCGGCTTGGCAGCAATTGTTTCAGCTGGTGGTGGAAAACTTGCCGGCGTAATCAAAGCTGCTAAATCTGCACTCGGACTTAGCTAAGGCTAAGATCCTCTAAATCTTGAGGCCCCCGGCAACGGGGGCCTCTTTTCAGATTAAATAAATAATATATAGAAAATAAAATAGTAATAAAAAAGTTTTAACCAAAAAAAGTTTAGTGGTTTAGGAAAGGGTGGAGGAAAATAAAATGATAAAAAGAGCAACTTCAGGTGTGGTGGTTATGTTGCTTTTAGTTGGTCTGTATCTAATAAATCAAGTACCAGCTGCAAAAGCACAAACAGCAACACCTTCAGAAGCGGTAATTACAGTAAGTGGTGTACCTAGTGGTACAAATGGGCTTGCTGTAGCAGTGACGGTTGATACTTCCGTTGTAACACTTAACTCATCTGCATCAAGCAGTGTAAGCGGTGCATTAGCAGTTGTAGGGAGTATGTCAGAAGGCGTAGGAATTATTAGTACAAGTGGTGAATTACCAGCAAGCTTTACAATTACAGTTCCATTTACTGGAGTAACTGCAGGCACATCCTCAGTTGCTGTTGGTCAGGTACTGGATATGCTTGGCGGTACACCAATTACAGGGGCATCAGCAACTGTTGATGTAAACTCAGTAACAGTTGGTTCCAGCTCATCATCAAGCTCAAGCAGTTCTACTGGTGGTCCTGGTGGAAACCTTAGTGCTGATACCTTTACAGTAACAATTGACGGTGATGCATTAGCAGCCACAAACGCATTAAACGTTACAATTTCATTCAGCAATCCAAATGTAGTCCAATTAGATTCCGGAGTTACATTTATGGGTACTGGTGCAACCCAATTACTAACAGATGTGAACACTGCGTCTAATGTCTTAACTGTTGTATGGGATGGCGCTATTACTGATAATAGAGCAGTAATTACCGGCATGCTAAAGGCTGGCACACAAGCAGGTACTTCTACAATCAGCGTAAGCAAAGTAGAAGCATCTGGTGGAAATGACATTACAACAGCAGTTTTAGTTACAGTTGATCCAACAACAGTAACTAACTCAAATTCAGCCCAAACAGATTTAGGAACATTTACATTGCTTGGTCCAAATTCTGTTACAGGTCCTGGAAAAGCAGCATTTGCATTTGGAGTAAGTGGAGCAATGGGAAGCCTATCAGCTACATTAAATGGTAATCCTGTTACTTTTGATAGTGGCTCAACTGTAGGTATAGCAATTGTTGACTTACCAGCAAGTGGTAACTTAGATCTGTCACTGGTTGTAAATGGTTCAACGACAGTTGACCTTGGCACAGTAACAGTTGGCTCAGGTTCAGGTAAAACTCCAAAAGTAAGGAAAGCTAATGCAAAGAATAATGTACCAGCAAAACTTATAATTAGGGGTAAGAACCTCAAACGTGCTACTACAGTAGTAATACCAGAGTCTAGCACTCGTATAATAGAGGGCTTAAAAGCAAAGAAAAACAAAGTAGTTGTTAAATTCTCTGCTGATGACTGTATTCCAGACGGAAGTTTTGTAAATGTATCCACTGCTGGTGGTACAGGTGCAGCGAAAATTTCCGTAAAAGGAGCCTGTTCACGTCCATTGCTTGAGTAAAATCTTAAGGGTAAAATAACTTTACCTTTAGCTTTACTGGTTTAAAAGGCGCATCATCAGATGCGCCTTTTTTTATGCTTGAATTCCTAATTATTTATAGTCAGAAATATAGTAAATTGCTTTTTATATTTTGCTAGAATGGTTTTTAAAGTGAGGATAATTATGAAAAAACTACTTTTAACTCTTTTATTTTTAATGGTTTCAATGACTTTAATTGTATCTGCTGAAGATTCACCCAATAAGTCAAAACCATTAGTCAAGATTTCATCATCGAAGTATTCCCTTGAGGTAAAAATTGATAATATTCCTACTGGTCAGCAGACATTATTTGTACCTATAAAAATTGATACAAAGATTCTTGATTTTGATAAAGTAGCTTTAGAAGATGTATCCAGCCAGAATATACTTGCTGTAGCTTCTACATCAAAAGATAAAGTTGGTACAGGGATTGGGTTGCTTAAATTTGATGATAAAGGACTTCCTCCAAGCCTTACTTTAAAAGTTTTTCTAAAACCGGTTGGAGATGGTCAGACAGAAGTATCTTTGGTAAAAGTAGCAGATGAGCCGGCATTGCTTGCAAGAGGCACAGTAATTAATAAAGATATTTCTATAACTTTTACTGATAATAAAGATGAGGTAGAAGTTTCTCAAAAGGTTGAAAAGGGCAAGAAAAAACTGCTCCTTAGCAGCAATAAGCTTTCAATTAATATAAAAAGACCAGTACAAGTTGAAGAAACAATTTTTATTCCTGTTATCTTTGATAAGACTGCTGTTGATTTGGATGAATCATTTGGTCATGCAGTTGTAGCACAGGGGGTTTCAGTAAAAACATTTGGTTCAGGCTCTCTGCATGAAGGTGGTCCAGGTGTGGAAATTATTTTAACTCCTGAAGCAGAAAAGGATTTTGCTGTTGATGTTGATCTTGTTGCCAGAGCAGTTGGGAAGGCAAAATTTGCTATTGCAATTCCCCAGAAAGGGCATACTGCGCTTGTAAGAGGTCCGATTGTAAGCATTAATCCACAAGTTATTACCGTGGCAAAGGTTGATATAGTAAAGGCTGATTAATCATTATGAGAAATAAACAACAAAAAGGAATGAAGAGATCACAGAAGGTTCTTAAAAGGAAACAGAAGAAAAATAAGCTAGCCAGGCTTAAAGTTAAAGTACTTGCAAAAAGTGCATAATCTCTATGGTTTTTAAAGAACCTGTGCAGGTGCTAATTTTTCTATGTTATTTAGTTTTTTTACTTCTTCAGACAGTAATTTCCTGAAGGATTCATCATCTATATCATTAAGTGTCTTATCCAGCCTTTCAATAGCTTTGGTAATAAGCTCTGAAGCAGGGTTATTTGAATTAATTACAAGAATCTTTTTATATTTTGTAGTATTTGTTCCTTCATAGTAGCCTACAAGTTCTTCCCTTAGCTTTTCACCCGGTCTAAGCCCGGTAAAGTTAATTTTTATTTGATCTAGGTCGTAACCTGCTAGCCTTATAAAGTCTTTTGCAAGCTCATGAATGTTTACTTCACTTCCCATATCAAGAACCATTATTTCTGATGATTTTCCAGTAGCGCCGGCTTTAATAACAAGCTGTGCAGACTCAGTAAGTGTCATAAAATATCTATAAGCATTTTTGTCGGTGACCGTCACGGGTAAATTATTTTTTAGCTGCATTTCCCATATGGGAATAACGCTTCCTCTAGAACCAATTACATTTCCAAATCTTACTGAGATATATCTGGTCTTAGAATATTTGACTGCAAGTGAATTTACTACTAGTTCAGCAAGCCTTTTCGTAAAGCCAAGAATGCTTTGGGGATTAACTGCTTTATCTGTTGAAATGTTTACAAATGTCTGGATGTTTAAAATACCTGCAATTTCAGCAATATTTTTTGTGCCTATTACATTGTTTTCATATGCTTCAACGGGATGATCTTCCATAAGAGGAACATGTTTATGTGCTGCAGCGTGAAAAACCACATCTGGAGAGGCTTTCAGTATCTGCTGATATAGTGATTTGTAATTTCTTATATCACAAATTATTGGAGTAAATTTAACTCCTGTAATGCATTTGAGTTCTTGTATTAGTTGAAATATGCTGTTTTCACCCCTGCCTAGAATGTAGACATTCTTTGGTGAAAAGCTTTTCACTAGCTGTTTTGTAAGCTCACTTCCAATTGATCCTCCTGCGCCTGTTATAAGAACAGTTTTATTGTTTATAAAATTTGCAACTTCAGGAATTGATAAATCTACTGGTTCCCTTCCAAGAAGATCTTCAAGGCTTACTTTCCTTAACTGTTCTACCGTTACTTTTCCATCAGCCAGCTGATCAACGCCAGGAATAATTTTTGTTTCAAGATTTGTGGAATGACAAAGCTCAATAATTTCTCTTAGTTCTTTTGGAGGCAAAGAAGGAATTGCTATTATAATTTGTTCAATATCATGTTCTTTTACTTTGTTTTTTATTTCACTGATTAGTCCTACTACTCTTAGATCATTGATGATTTTAATATTTTGTTTTCTTTGTGCATCATCTAAGGCACAAACTATTTCAATATCTAACTCAGGGTGTTGTATAACCTTTCTTGCAAGCTCAAGAGCTGCCTGTCCGGCACCTATCAGAAGTGTTCTTTTCTTTGTTTTTGTTTTGCTTGTTTTTTGTCTTTTTCTGTATGTCCTGTATGTAATCTGCCATTTCCTGAGTAGCCTTGCTATTGATAGGAAAATCAGGCTTAATGAGGAATCAATAATAATTACACTTACAGGAACTACAAAAATATGATCTTGGGCTGATAAGCCAAGTATTCTTGGTATTGAAAGAATTATGGATGAAAAAACAATTGGTTTTGTAAGTTCTGCAATTTCTCCAATTTCTGTATATCTCCACATTTTGCTATAAATCTGGAATAAAAATAGTGAAGCTGTTCTGAGAAAAACCACAAAGCTAATTACAAAGGGTAACTGATAAGACCAGTACCAACTTTGTGTGGTGAGAGAGATATCATGTTCAAGTCTTAATTTGTATGAGATTGCAAGTGATATGCCAAAAAGGGAAGCATCAATAATTACCCTTGCAGTTCTTTTAAAGGAGTAAATCCACTCTTTAAATGCCACAGGTTTTACTCCTTTTTATTTAATTTCTTTATGGAGTGTATACCTTCTAAGATATGGATTATATTTTTTAAGTTCTATTCTTTCGGTCTGGTTTCTTTTGTTTTTTGAAGTTGTATACCTGGAAGGTGGTTTACCTTCTTTTTTAGCTTCTGTACACTCCAAAGTAACTATTACACGATCTTTCTTTTTAGCCATTGGTTTAGTCCTGTTCTACTTTAAACCATTTAATTATATAAAAAACAAAAATATAATGCAAAACCCTGACATAAAGCGTATTTCACACTATATTTACTCTCGAATCTCAGTCAGCTATGCCTTTCTGTACAGCACTCTTTACTGTTTGATTCGGTTATTTTTGATAAGACATTATTTAAATCAGTGGTTGTGAGATTGTTTCCTGTAAGAAATTTTTTAATCAGATTGCTTTCAGGTGGCCAGCCTACTTTTAAAAGGTGGTGCAGATGATCCAGTGCATCATAACTTTTATTCCTGGTTATACTTTCTGCATCTAGATTTAATTCGTTCATGTTACTGCCTACCTAGGACAACACTGCCGAGTAAACTACTTATAAAGTAAGATTGTATCCGATTCATTGCTGTAACATCCTATGAGTTATTGGATCAATTACAATCTTATTATAATAAATTAGTTTCCCTTTTTCATAATGCTGGGTGGGATTAAATCTTATTAAAGTAAGACTGCAGTTAACTGTTGCAAACTGAGCCAACTCTGATCCTGTAAGATTGTTAAAATAGCCTATTTGTGTTTTAATGCTGCCGCCATGTGTAAAAACTGCAACTTTTTCATCTATGCTATGGTTTTTAAGTATTTTTCCCATAGCATTTTTTATTCTTTTAAAATGGGACTCGAAGCTTTCAAACCATTCAGGTCTTGCATAATAATCTGAAAACCAGGCTGAATGTTCATTAGGGTATTGTTCTTTTACCCCATCATATGTAAGTTCTTCCCATATACCAAAATCTGCTTCACGTAGGTCAGGATCTTTTTTGATTTCTATTCCAAGTTTTTTTGCAGTTGGTTCTGCTGTGTAAAATGCTCTGCTTAAATCACTTGAATAAATTGCATGAAGGTCCCCTATGTTAAAATGATTGCTTAATTTTTCTGCCTGCTCCTTTCCCAAATCAGATAATCCGTTATCAGATTTACCCTGGACAATGTTTAATTCATTTCCTTTACTTTGAGCATGCCTTATAAGAAAAATATCCATGTTTTTATTACACAGGTGGCTCGCTCATAATGAGACTCGCCACCTTTGCATAGTGCACTTATAGTATACTAATTTTAATGGTTTCCAGGTTTTGTTCACCAAAGGTGGAACAAAACCTTTGTTGAAAAATAGTTGGACCTATTTATTCCTTGACCATTAGAATATATCTAAGATAAATTAACTAAAAGGACAATTAGTAAATGACAATTATTAATAAATCAGCCAAAGAAATAAATAAACTTTTTATAAATAAAGAGATTTCTGCAAAAGAAATTATTGATTCATTCTATAAACAAATTGAACTTATAGAACCAAAAATTCAGGCTTTAACTTCCCTGACCAAGGAGCTGGCATACAGACAAGCTGAAGAACTTGATAAAAGAATCAGTAAGGGAGAAAAGCTGGGACCTATTGCAGGGGTTCCTATAGTTATAAAAGATGTGATTTGTGTAAAAGGATTTTCAGCTACATGCGGTTCGAAGATACTTGAAAATTTCATTGCTCCTTATGAAGCGACTGCCACTGGTAAATTATGGGATGCTGGTGCAATATGCCTTGCTAAATCAAATATGGATGAGTTTGCAATGGGCAGCTCGACTGAAAATTCTGCATTTAAAAAAACAAAAAATCCATGGAATCTAAATACCGTTCCAGGTGGCAGTTCCGGAGGATCGGCAGCGAGTGTGGCTTCTATGGAAACACCTATTAGTCTGGGTACTGATACAGGAGGATCTGTAAGGCAACCTGCTAGTTTTTGTGGGGTGGTTGGTTTAAAGCCTACATATGGCAGAGTATCAAGATTTGGTTTAATTGCATTTGCAAGCAGCCTTGATCAAATAGGTCCCTTTGCAAGAAATGTTTATGATGCTGCGCTAACACTTCAGGTTATCAGTGGTTATGATCCTAAAGACACAACTTCCTTAAATGTGGAAGTCCCGGACTATATCAGCAGACTGAATGTTAATACTGTTAAAGGGAAGAAAATTGGATTAATAAAAGAACTTATGGGGGAAGGCATTGATGCTGAAGTAAAAAAAGCTATAGAAGTATCAGTAAGGCTTTTTAAGGATCTTGGTGCTGAAGTAGTAGAAGTTTCACTACCAAACATAAAATATTCATTGCCTGTTTATTATATTATTGCTACTGCTGAAGCCAGTTCTAATCTGGCCCGTTATGACGGTGTTAAGTATGGGCTTAGGGCTGATGGTGCAAAAGAAGTACTGCCAATGTATACAAAAACCCGTCAAAGCGGGTTTGGTCCTGAGGTAAAAAGAAGAATTATGCTTGGGACTTATGCTCTTAGTTCTGGTTATTATGATGCTTACTATAAAAAGGCACAGCAGGTAAGAAAACTTGTTACCCAGGATTTTCTGAATACTTTTGAAAAAGTTGATTTACTTCTTACCCCAACCTGTCCGACAACTGCATTTGAACTTGGTGCAAAAGTAGATGATCCACTTTCAATGTATTTATCAGATATTGCAACAATTCCTGCAAGCCTTGCTGGATTACCCTCAGTGTCAGTTCCGTGTGGATTTGATTCTAAAAATATGCCAATAGGACTTCAGTTAACTGCACCTTCTTTAAGTGAAGAACTTCTTCTGGATGCAGCTTATGCATTCGAAAGCGTGTGCAACCTTTCTGAGAAATTAAAAGATAAACATGCTGTCGGAGTTGTCTAATGAAGAAATCTCTTTTTAGAATTTTTATTTTAATTTTTATTTCTGGATTTTTACTTTCAGTAAATGCTCAACTTGGAACTCAAAATCAGGCAAACCAGATGAGAAAGAATGATGAGATCCAGGTTCTGGATAAGACTGACAAAATGCTTCGAAAAAGACAGGAGGAAGCACATAAGCTCATTACAGAGGGTAAAGAACTTATAAAAAAAGGTGAAAAACGTAACAGGCAGGATTTAATAACAAAAGGAAATATAAAAAAAGAAATTGGTGAAAATCAGTTAAAGTTGCTAAAAGAACAAACCCAAAAGAAGAAAGAAGAAGATCAAAGTTATGAGTGGTAATAAAAGACATCCTAATCTTTTTTCAAGATACAATTCTGCTGTTTTGCTTGTTGATTATCAGGAGAGGTTCGTGCCTGTTCTTCGGGATAATGAACAAACTGTAAAAAACATAAAACTTTTGCTTTCTGGTTCAAAAATTTACAATGTGCCAATTTATGTTTCAGAGCAGGTTCCTGAAAAGCTTGGACCAACCATAAAAGAACTAAAAGATATGCTCCCGGGTGTCCAGTTCTTTTCAAAAAAGGCAATGAGCTGTTGCGGAGAATCTAAATTTGTTAGTGACCTTAAATCAAAAGACATAAAACAAATTGCAGTATGTGGAATAGAAGCCCACGTTTGTGTTCTTCAGACATCGCTAGATCTTATTCATAATGGTTTTCAAATACATCTTGTTACTGATGCTGTTACCTCCAGATTGGCTCATAACAAACCTGTTGCTGTTGAGAAAATTAAAAGTGCTGGAGGAGTAATTAGTTCTGTCGAAACAGTTTTATTTGAAATGGCTTATGAGGCTGGGAGTGAAGAGTTTAAAAAGCTCCAGCAGTTGTTTAAAAACTAAACCGTTAAGTGGGGTATAATTCTATTATAAGCACTCTGCAAAGCCTGCGAGTCTCATTATGAGCGAGCAGGCTGTATAAGAAACGGAGATAAATTATGAAAATTGCTAATGACATTACTGAACTAATAGGAAGTACACCGTTAGTCAGATTAAATAAATTAAATAAACAACATGGTCTTGATCCTTCTACCGTTATTGCATGCAAGCTTGAAAGTCAGAACCCGCTTGGTTCTGTAAAAGACAGAATAGGTGTAAGTATGATCCGTGAAGCAGAAAAAGAAGGAAAAATAAAACCAGGTCAGACGGTTTTAATTGAGCCAACTAGTGGTAACACCGGGATTGCACTTGCATTTGTTGCTGCAGCAAGAGGTTATAAGCTGATTCTTACAATGCCTGACACAATGAGTATGGAAAGAAGGGCTCTTTTAAAAGTATTTGGCGCAGAGCTTGTTTTAACACCAGGTGCTCTTGGCATGAAAGGGGCAGTTATAAAGGCAGAAGAAATTGTAAAGGAAACCCCTAATGCATTTATGCTTCAGCAGTTTAAAAATCCAGCCAATCCTTTAATTCACAAACAAACAACAGCAGAAGAAATATGGAAAGATACCGATGGGAAAGTTGATATTATTATTAGTGGTATAGGAACCGGTGGTACTATAACAGGCTGTGGACAGGTTTTAAAACCCAGAAAGTCCTCATTAAAGCTTATTGCTATAGAACCAACGGAATCACCTGTTTTAACAGGTGGACAGCCTGGACCTCATAAAATTCAGGGGATTGGTGCTGGTTTTGTACCTGATATTCTGGATAAATCTGTTGTGGATGAAATATTTCATGTTTCAAGTGAGCAAGCTGTTGAGTATGGAAGAAAACTTGCAAAGCAGGAAGGTATTCTTTGCGGGATAAGTTCTGGTGCTGCTGTATATGCAGCTCTTGAAGTTGGTAAAAGACCTGAAAATAAAGGGAAACTAATTGTTACTATCTTGCCAAGTACAGGAGAAAGGTACCTATCAACTATACTGTTTGCTGATTTATTTGAACAACAGTTTGCAAAGGCGTCAGTTTAGAAACAAATGTTAACCTGGCTTTTTAATGAAATAAGAAACATACAGAAAAAGGATCCTGCAGCAGGTTCCTGGCTTGAAGTTTTAATTTGCTATCCAGGACTGCATGCAATGATATTTCACGGAATCGCCAATTTTTTATACAAAATAAAAATTCCTATAATTCCCAGACTCATCTCACATATATCGCGCTGGGTTACAGGAATTGAAATTCATCCTGGTGCAAAATTTGGCAAAAGAGTTTTTATAGATCACGGTAAAGGAGTTGTAATAGGAGAAACTTCTGAAATTGGAAATGATGTGGTCATTTATCAGGGTGTTACTTTAGGAGGTACAAGTACAAAAAAAGTAAAACGACATCCGACACTCGGTGATAATATTGTTGTCGGGTGTGGGGCTAAAATCCTTGGGAATGTAAAAATAGGAGATGGTAGTCAGATTGGTGCTAATTCTGTTGTCATTAAAGATGTACCTCCAAATTCAACTGTTGTAGGCATACCAGCAAGAATTGTCATCCATCAGGGAAGAAAAGTACATGAAAGAGATCCTTTAAATCATAATCTTTTGCCGGATCCGGAAGCAGATGCTATAAGATGCCTGGTTACTAAAATAAAAGAACTTGAAGAAGCAATTAAAATCCTTTCTAAGGAAACAAATTCAAAAGAGGTTGAGAAGGTGCTAGATAAATATCCTTTGCCGAAATTCCTGGATGATAATGGGGCACAGTCTAAAAAAGATACTATTGAAAATATTGATGATTATATGCATGGGCTTGGAATTTAGGTACTAACTTTTTCTGACTGTATAGTGTAGTGGACGGGTCCATGCCCGTTTTGATCAGTTATTTCAATTGAACTGCCATTTTCTAAGAGAGTAATTGTTCTGTTTGATCTTTGTGTTGCAATAGGAATTTCGTCATCTATCTTACTTCCGCCAGATGAAATCCCAAGATATAAAGTTTCTTCACCTCTGTTACCAAGCATAACAAAACCAAGTGATTTAACTTTTCTAACTCTTCCATCACCGTTTGAAAACTCTAAGGACTTGTTAGCATCGAACATGCTTAAAACCCTCTCAATGCCTGTACCTTTAATTCCTATTCCTTTTGATTCTGCAAGCGAAAGTGCATGTCCTGCTGATGAATAACCCATTGTAGTTCCGATAGTGGGGAATAAAGCAGGATAGCTGACAGATGGATGTTCAGTATTAATTCTTGTCATTTTTGAATGTAAGTAATATTTTACATTAATCACAGGAATTGTCAATACTCAAGAATAAAACCTATAATTCTACTTCTGGTGGCATTATAAGCAAATACCTCTCAAATTCTGAATTTAAAAGCAATTTTCCATATTCATTTTTTGTTTCATTTATATAGTTCGATAGTTTTTTAATTTTTTTATCAGAAGTATAAATAAAGGCCTCATCTTTATCAGTATGATAAGGCTTTGATGTGGTTTCATCATATGTGAAATAGTACTGGGTTATTAATTCCTGAGGATATAGTGAAATATCAAGATTAATCTGGTCGTTAACCTTACTTTTTATTTTTTCTATGAGTTTGGTATCTGGTGGAGATGGTTTGCCATCTTTTTCACAGGTGTAGCTGCAGAAGAAATTATGTGCTGTAAATCTTAAAGTCAGATCCCTTAAGATTGTGTCATTTGTAAATTTACTCCATTTTCGGATCTGATTAAAAACCATCTGATCATTCATTCCTACAAACTCTGCTTCAGTATGATTTCCGAATAGCCAGGTCTGTACGAGCAAATCTGTTTTACCAAGTGAAGCTATTTCGTTATTTCTTACCAGATACTGTGACCTAAGAAGTATTTTTTCAAGAAGATTGTTTGCTGCTTCCCGTCTGGAATGCTTCAGGAGATAATATCTTATTATGTGTCTGTCTAAAAGATATCTGATTAGTGGGTTTACAGCATCTTCATGAACTGCAATGAATGGTTCGCATTTGTTATCGTTTTCGTCTTTCTCAAATACTATAAAATTATTCATAATTCTCTTTATATTTTCTACAACTTCATTTATTGAACTAAGGTGTTTAAGCATGTCTTCGTTTTGAATATCCTTCTCATCCAGAACAGCATTTACTACAATCCTGTCACCAAGGTAGTTTGACAGTCTGTCTAAATCAATCTGACTTGAAAGAAGCTGTGAAAGTATATTTTTCTTTTCTTTAGATATAATTTCTGTTGCACTTGAAAATATATCGAGGTTTAGTTTCTCCTCTTTACTTAATACCTTGTTTATGTAAGGGTTGTTATTTGTATCAAATAATTGTTCTCTCAGTTCATTTAAAAGTATTTTTGTCCAGTATTCATGATCGTATTCCTTTGGAATTTTTCCTCCGCGTCCCCTTGGTTTTTTAAATGCTCTTTCAGTAAGGTGACTGAATGGTCCATGTCCCAGGTCATGAATTAAAAAACAAAGTTTTGCAGCTTCAAGTTGAGTATTGTTGAATTTAAGTTTTGGTCGGAGTTTATTAATTATATGTTCGCCAAATACATAAGTGAGACATGAGTGTGTATATCTTGTAAACCATGGAACCTGCTTAAATGCAAATGGCATCAGCTCTACCTGACTTATTCCTTTCAGCCTTCTGAAGATTTCAGTCCCGGTTATTGTTTCCTTTATTAATGGACTTGTTTTTAAAATCTGAATACCAATTTTATCCAGGTGAGGGAGAAAACTTTCAAGGATAACACTTAGTTCTCGAATATCTTCTTCCAGAAGATTTACTGCGCCATGTACTAGAAAACGAGGATAATGTCCTTCAACATTTGTAGGTTTTATACTAGGGATTAAATTCCTCTTGTTATCTGTCTTTCCATTTCTTTTTACAATGTTTATATTGTCAGATGAATTAATTTTTCCATCTTTAGGGCTTTTTTTCTCAGTTTGTTGAGTCTTTTTATCCATTTAGTTGCCTTATGCCGTAAAATAATTTTATATTCTTTTGGAGAAACTGGTTGATCATGGAAAGATTTTACGATGTTGTAGTTGTTGGTGCAGGACATGCAGGCTGTGAAGCTGCACATGCCTCCAGTAAACTTGGTGCAAAGACTTTACTTTTAGCCTTAAATTTAGACACCATTGCATACATGCCCTGTAATCCTGCAGTTGGTGGTCCTGCAAAATCTCATCTTGTCAAAGAAATAGATGCTCTTGGCGGACTTATGGGTGTTGCAGCAGATGCTACTTATCTTCAGTTAAAAACCTTAAATAGCAGCAAGGGCCCTGCTGTAAGATCGCTAAGAGCTCAGTCTGACAAAAAAGAGTATTCAATGTGGGTTAAAAGCCACCTTGAAAATATACCCAATCTTGATATATACCAGTGTATGGTTACCAGGCTTATTGTTGATGAATCTTCACAAATACCAAGGGTTACAGGAATTGAGACACACCTGGGAGAAATCATACATTCAAAGGCGGTTATTATCACAACCGGCACATTTTTAGCAGGGAAAGTACATGTAGGCTTGAAATCGAGTACTGCAGGAAGAGCAGGAGAGTTTGCATCATTTGGGCTGACAGATTCACTTGTATCTTATGGCTTTGAAACAAAAAGACTAAAAACCGGTACTCCGCCGAGGCTTGATGGAAGAACAATAAACTTTTCAATTCTTGAAAAACATTATGGGGATGATAAACCATCATTCTTTTCATTTTTACCTGACAGACCTCAAAGACAACAGTACCCATGTCATCTGACACGGACCAATGAAAAAACACATGAAGTTATTCTGAATAACCTTGATAAATCACCAATATATGCAGGGATTATTGAGTGTGTGGGACCAAGATACTGTCCCTCAATAGAGGATAAGGTTGTTCGTTTTAAAGACAAACCATCTCATCATTTATTTCTTGAACCAGAAGGCAGACATACAAATGAAATTTATCTACAGGGTTGTTCAACAAGCCTTCCAATAGAAATCCAGTGGCAGATTGTAAGATCGCTTCCTGGGCTTGAAAGTGCAATTATTATAAGACCTGCATATGCAGTTGAATATGACTATTTCCCGGGGACACAGTTTACCAGATCACTTATGTCTAAAGGGATTAATGGTTTGTTTATTGCAGGGCAAGTGCTTGGTACCTCTGGGTATGAAGAAGCTGCAGCTCAGGGAATAGTAGCAGGAATTAATGCTTTAAAGTATGTGAGAGATCTTGAACCTATAATCTTCGAACGAAACTCAAGTTATATTGGTACTTTAGTAGATGATCTGGTTTCAAAGGAAATGAATGAACCATATAGGATGCTTACGTCCCGCTCTGAATACAGACTTTTGCTCAGACAGGACAATGCAGATCAAAGACTTACACCATTAGGCAGGGAAATCGGGTTTGTGGATGATTTCAGGTGGGAACACTTCAATAAAAAAATGGAAAAAATTAAAAGTGAAAAATCAAGATTAGAAAAAACAAAGATACAACCTGCATCTGAGATACATAAAATTTTAAAAAAATATAATCAGGAAATTGAGGAGCCAATTACCTTGCTTGAACTTTTAAAAAGACCTGAGGTTACTTATGAATGTATAAAAGAATTATCAAATTGTGTGATCAGCGATATTCCTGAATTTGAAATTGAAACAGAAATTAAATATGAGGGTTATATAAACAGACAGCTTCAGCAAATCTCTCAGCAGGATAAATTTGAAAAAATAAAAATCCCTGCTGGACTTGACTTTAACCAGTTTGTACACCTGTCAAATGAAGCCAGGGAAAAGCTTTCGAAAATAAGACCCATTACTATAGGTCAGGCTTCAAGAATCGGTGGTGTATCTCCTGCAGATATTGCGGTACTACTTTCTTCTCTAAATAGTAGAAATAAAAAGCAGTCAGAAAAAGTATTAATTGGCTAATATTCTTGCCCTTACATCCCAATAGGGTTTAAACTCAGGTAAGGGTGATTTTTTTCTTTTCAGGGAAATATAATCATAATCACTTCCCAGAACATTATTTACTGATGGACAGCTAAGAGAGTTTTCTTTTACTATTTCTAAACCAGACTCTTCGGCTATTTTTTCAATATCATCCGGATTATAGTTAAATAGCATCAGATCTTTCATGTGAGGATCAGGAAAACCATAAAATTTTATTCCATTTTCTGTAAATATTCTTCCTGTAACATGTGGTAATTTTCTTTCCTGTGCATTATCTAGGCTGTATTTTGGTCTTGTTGTTCGGTATGTCATGTATATCCTTGAATCATCATCCCAGGAAAGTTTTTCTTCGATATTCTCTAATAATTGTTTTATTTTGGAAGGGGTTAAATAATCACAAACCCCGGAACAGACGATTGCATTTTTACTGTAATCTGGAATATGGATATAACTGTTCGGGTTTAAAGCATCACCTGTTATGAAACGGTGATATGGGTACCTGGACTGGGCAGTTGTAACTGCTGAGGCGGAGAAATCCAACCCTGTATAATTTCTAATTTTAAGTCTGTTACTGCTAACTTCCTCCATGGCTGTTAATAAATTTGCATGATGGCAGCCAACATCAAGAATATCGAGATCCTTTTCTTTTAGAGCTCCTTTTGAAATTAAAGCGGCAATGTAATATGGTGATATCCAGCCCCTTGTTTTTGCAAACTGTTCAAAAAGAGTACTGTTGTCATAGTTTCTCTGTAGGGCAGGATATTGAACAGTCCATAGGCTTGTTGGTGAATGAGATGATGTCCTGGCAGGTGCTGGAGAGGGTAATCTAATACGATCTTTTTCAATTACAAGTTTTTCTCTGTAGCCAGTTGATATTCTGTCTAGTTTTTCAAGTGTTAAGGGCATAATAGTTGGATTAATAGTAATGAAATATTTTTCAGAATATAATCAGGTAAAGTAGCTGATTTGTTTAAGAAACCAGTTATTTATTTTGTTAACCAATTAAATTTCTTTAATTTTATTAATATTACTTAGCTTTATATTGAATATGAATTACAGATCAGATATTAATTATTCCTATAAATGGCAAACATAATTAGATATATATCTGCTGAAGACAATAGAGCAAATATCTCTGGGCAAAAATTTCCTAGGCCATTTTTGCCACCTGGTAATGAACAACACAATTTGCATAGTCAAGAAGCCCGATGTTATGCAGATTTTTCAAATCCTCAAAGAGCTAGATTAGTCCAGATTTCAGATCCCAGGTTGAGACAGCTAAGAGCAGCTAGACTTTCACCAACAGAAAGAGAAATTGTAAGCAGAGGAATCCTTGAACAATTGCTTTACTGGGCGGAAAGCCAATTGGAAAGTTAATGTGATATATTTTTAGCAAATGGATACCTCTGAATTACAAATAAAACTTAGAAATTTAAATGATCTATGGCAATCCTTAAGGGGGTTGCTTTGATTTAAATAAACTTGAGTCTGATATAAAAATACTTGAAGAGAAACTGGCAAAACCTGATGTCTGGAATGATCCTAAAGAAGCAGGAAAAATAAGTTCGGAATTTAGTTTTTTAAAAGATAAAAAAGAGAAGTATCTGAATAGATCTAAACGAGTTACAGATTTAAACGATCTTTTTGAACTTGCTGTGAGGGAAAATGACATTAATATTTTAAAAGAAATATCAAATGAAATTGTTGGTCTTGAAAAAGAATTAAATACAGCTAAAACAGAACAGCTTTTATCCGGCGAATATGATAATTGTGATGCAATAGTTTCAATTAATGCAGGTGCTGGTGGGACAGATGCACAAGACTGGGCAGAGATGTTACTTCGCATGTACCAGAGATGGGCAGAGATGTTTCATGGCTATAAGTTTGAAATGCTTGAAAAGTCAGATGGAGAGCAGGCAGGTATTAAAAGTGCCACTTTTAAAATCTCAGGTCCATTTGCATTTGGTTATTTAAGATCTGAAAAAGGGGTACATAGATTAGTTAGAAAGTCTCCGTATAAAGCTGGAAAAGATAGCCGTCAAACAAGTTTTGGAGGCTTAGAAATTACACCTGTAATTCCAGAGCTTGATAAGAAGGTAGAAATAAAACCTGAAGAACTTGAAATAGGTACCATGAGATCAGGAGGAGCTGGCGGTCAAAATGTAAACAAAGTAGAAACTGCAGTAAGAGTTAGACACATACCAAGTGGTATTGTAGTTCGATGCGATCAAGAACGCAGCCAGCTGCAAAATAAAGAAAGAGCAATGGAAATTTTACGTAGTAAACTTTTTGCAAAAATGGAAGAAGAGCATGAAGCAAAGCTTCAAAAAATAAAAGGTGAAACAATTTCAGCTACTTTTGGAAATGCAATAAGATCGTATGTCCTCGATGAAGGCAGGGTAAAAGATGCCAGAACTAAATATGAAACCCGTGATGTACAGAGGGTTCTGGATGGAGATCTGGATGATTTTATACAGGAGTATTTAAAACAATCGCAGTTAGAGGGTGTAGGTTAGATAGTTTTTGGTGCATTAAATTATTGTTAATTTTATTTATGTAACCTTAGGTTACGGGTTTTTTATGTGGTTCATGGTAATTTGTTCTTGCTATGGACAACCTTGAAAAAGAAAGAGAATATAGATCAAGAACATTTAATTTCGGTGGGTTTGCATTGATGACACCACTTGGACATTTGATTATGGACCCAGCTACTTTATTTAGTCAGCTAGGGTTATGGAGATTTATCTTTTATTCATTGTTTTGTTTCTTTTTATTTTTTCTTGGATTTTGCTTTATAGAAATTGGACGTGATATACTTTATAGAAAAAGGTAATATGGAAGATCAAAATAAATTAATTGTTTTTGCTATAGCATGTTTTGCCTTTGCACTTGGTCCATTTATACTTATGTATATGTGGAGACCAGATAGATTAGAAAAGCTAAATAAAAAATCTGATTCTAAATAAGCCAATTTTCAAGTTTACTTTTGATCTACAAAGGTTTGAGAAAAAGGAAAAGCGTTAAATAGCCTTTACCTGGTTGGTTTATAAGGACTCATCTAAATGGTGTACTTGAAGATTTATAACCAGTGAATTTATGCATAATAAATGCTAAATCTTGTATTCGTAATTAAGAGGAATTTAATATTAAACTGTCATTCCCTGGGTATATTTATAAAGGAATCCAGCTTTTATTATTGGGGATTCAAAATCTTTGGAGATTAATATTATGAGAAATAATAGAAAAGATTTGTTCTATATACTACTAACAATTATATTAGTTTTTAGCTTTAATGCAATCACATTTAATTTGAGTAATGCTCAGGAAGAAGGTGATGAAGAATTGCAGGATTTCGAAACAGATCCCTTTGAAGGTATAGAGGTTGATCCTGATGATGAAAATGGCTTTTCAGTTGAAGAGTTGTTACCATCTTGTGATGCAAATGATGGTGCAATATCTTATGGCTTAATCTTTTCACCAGCTTTTGCAAATGCTAGTTGCTGTGCTTCAAAATCCAAACAAGTTACAGCTACCTGTAGGTATAGATATAGAGTTGGAGGACAAGTCATAACCAGAAATTTTGTTAGAAGAGGGGTAGAAAGTATTTGCTCACTGGAGCTCCATCCTTGCCCTAGAGGTAATTGTAGGACTGTAAAGGGCTATGGTACCTGTAATCCAATAAATGGTACTTCAGTTACTGGTAAAACAACAACTAAAGTTGGTATAGGTTGTGATTGTATAAAGGGTTGATATTTTAAAAAATCAGGCAGCTTTTACCTGTGATAATAATTGTTTAAAAGCATCCTTATCAGATACTGCAATTTCTGCCAGAGCTTTTCTGTTTAATTTGATGTTTGCTTTGTTTAGTGCATTCATAAATCTGCTGTAAGAAATTCCATGCTCTCTGCATGCAGCGTTTATTCTGGTTATCCATAAAGATCTAAATTCTCTTTTTTTCTCTTTTCTGTGTTTGTAAGCATATCTCCAGGCTTTCATTACAGCCTGACGGGCTGATCTAAATAGCTTACTCTTGGAGCCTACATAACCTTTAGCTGCTTTTAAAACTTTCTTGTGTTTTCTTCTTGTGGCACTTCCACGTTTAACTCTCATGATTACCTCGTATATCTGGCATATGGCAGCTGTCTCATTACATGATCAACCAGTGTTTCATGTATTTGTGTTTTTGGAGTTCTTATTTTTCTTTTTTTCTTTGAAGACATGTGCTCATTAAGATGCTGCTTTCCGCAACCTTTGGCCAATACCTTTCCATTAGCGGTTATTTTAAAGCGCTTTTTAGCTGCATGGTTTGTATGTAGCTTCGGCATAGCAGACCATTTATTATACAATGCATTTTATGTCATTCCCGTGAAAGCAGGAATCCAGAAAAAGAACCAAACGTTAGAAGCCTTGTCTGGATTCCGGGTCAAGCCCGGAATGACATAATACATCTCTACTTCTTATGTGTATGTGGAATCGGATTAAGTATCAGGAGTGCTATTTTCCCTTCCATCTTTGGCGGCTTTTCAGGTACTCCCCATTGTGCTGTGTCCTGGACAAATCTTCCTAGTAAGTCCATAGCAAGATTTTTATGTTCCATTTCACGCCCTCGTAGAGCCACTGTGACTTTTACTTTGTCACCGTGAGTTAAAAATCTTTCTGCCTTTCTTACATTTACAAGATAATCATGCTTCTCAATTTTATAACTCATTTTAATTTCTTTTACATCAACCACGTGTTGTTTTTTCTTTGCTTCTCTTGCTTTTTTTTCTGTCTCAAATTTAAATTTGCCATAATCCATTATTTTTGCAACAGGTGTTGGTTGATCCTGTGCGCTTACAAGAACAAGGTCATAGCCTCTTTCCTTTGCTATCTGAACAGCCTGATAAGTAGGCATAACACCCATCATTTCTCCTGCTTCAGAAATTAATCTGACTTCTTTTGCACGTATCCTCTCATTAATGTTTGGAATTTCCCTGTAAGGTCTTCTTTCAAATCTTTCAAATCTAGCCAAGTATTTTTTCTCCTTTCGATTTATTTACTACCAAATGCCGAAGGCGGGAGTTGAACCCGCAAGGGCTTGCGCCCGCTACGCCCTGAACGTAGTGTGTTTGCCAGTTTCACCACTTCGGCATCACAAGTGAATATAATTGGCTCATAGGTTCTTGGGCTTGTGGGCTCAGAAAATAACGATAGTAGCAATTTTTGTAATCCTACCATCATTAACTATTTAATTTTTTTAAAACTTTTAAAATTGCCATTGAATACTTATTCTTTATTTACCCTGCTTTTGCATAATAAAATCAATGTCCACACCAAATTCTTTCTTAAAATCCTTGCTTTTTCCTTCTGCTGACCATTTCTCAAGCTCACAATCATATCCGGTTATATTACTTTTTATCTTACATTTTAACTTCTTTTTACTGGAATTGGGGGCTATCTCAATATCTTTTATAGCACATTTATGTCCTTTATCCAAACCCTCTGCAATTCTTAGTATAGAGCTTAGCTCTTTAACTATCTTTTTATGTTCCCTGGGCAGATTCTGGAAATTTGTGTGACTATCTTTAGGATTACTCTGTCTATGATATCTGGCTATATTTGCTATTAGTTCTACTTCTTCATCATTAAAGCCTAACAGTCCGCTGTGTCTTATCAGATAATAAGAATGTTTATGATGATCATTATGGGTAATTAAAGAACCAATGTCATGAAGTATTGCAGCAGCTTCAAGAAGTTCTTTTTCTTTATTAGTGTAATTGTGTAATAATCCTTTTGTCTGGTCAAAAATCTTTGAACCAAGCATTTTTACCTGGAATGCATGATCTTTTAAAAACTTATATTTATTAGCCAGCTCAAGCACACTTCTTTCCCTGATTGTTTTTTGATACTGGAGTCTGTCTTTAATTATCCCTTTCTGTAAAAGCCTATCGACAATTAATCCTTCTCTTAAAGCCCTGTCACAATAAATTATTTCATTTGCTTTAAGATCTTTCATGATTACTTTCAGGATTACTAAACCTGCAAGAATAATTTCAGAACGGTTTTTGCTTATGTCAAAAGCATCTGCACGTTTTTCCTTTGGAGTGGCAGCCATTTTTTCAGTAATAGAACAAAGTGAATCATATGTAATTTTGTACTGGTTTAAATTCGGGGTTCTTTCAGAATCAACAAAGTTATGCATTCTATAGTCAATATTTGCAAGTGTCTGCACAGTTCCTGAGGTGCCTACCAGGACCTCAAATCCACCTGCTTCATGGATTTGCTGGATTTTAGTAAAGATTAAACCTTCTATATGGTTTATCATATACTCTATTTTTTCAGGCAGATTGCTCTCATCTTTTAGATCCTTTTCTGTAAGCCTTACTGCACCTACTTTTGTACTGGAAAGATGGGAAATAAACTGTTCATCACCTGCTATAAGCTCAGTGCTCCCCCCGCCAATATCAACGATTCCTATTTTTCTTCCTTGTAACTCCATAGCTGAAAGTACACCTAAATATATAAGTCTGGCTTCTTCCACTCCTGCAATAATATGTGCATCAATACCTAGTTCATTCCTTACCTTTAAAAGCCAGTCTTTTCCATTTGTTGCTTCTCTAACAGCACTAGTTGCGCTGGCAGATATTTCTGATACATGGTGTCCTTCAGCAAGTTTCTTGAATCTCTTTAAAGTCTCAAACCCTCTTTTCATATCCTTTTCACTAAGCTCATTATTAGGTTCATGAAATGTCCCAAGTCTAACAGTTTCTCGTAGTCTGTCCATGACTTTAAATGATTGTGTCTCAGGATTTATTTCAGCTATAATAATATGGAAAGAATTTGATCCAATGTCTATTGCTGCAATTCGTTCATTTGAAGTATTCATTATTAAAAGTGTTTAAAAGATTTGTTCATATCAAGTTTAACAACCATACCGTTTTTTTGTTTTAAAAATGCACCTTTGCCTTTTACTACTTTTCCTATGATTTTTATGTTTTTAAGTTTTTTACAGTCATATTTTGATGCTGTCCCTACTAATTTATAATCCTCCCCACCATATAAGACTAAATTTAAAAGTGAAATATGAAGCTTTTCAGCAGCCTTTTTTGACTCATAAGAAACTGGAATTTTATCTTCTTCAATGATTATTTTTACATTACTTTCTTCTGCAATCTGTATAATGCAGTCTGCAAGACCGTCACTTGCATCCATAATTGATGCTCTTTTTGTTTTTTTTGCTATATGTTGACCTTGTGAAATCTGTGGAACAGGCATTTTGTGAATCTTTATCAGGGTATTAAAGTTATTAATCTTTCTTTTTAGAATATTTAATCCCAGAGCACTTTCACCAAAATTGCCGCATGTGAAAACCAGGTCTTCAGCTTTTGCATTTGATCGTTTTCCTGTGGCAGGTGTAAGACCTGCCCTTACAACTGTCTTTCCGATTAAAGTTATTGTAATGTTTATTTCTTTTGATCTTGTAAGATTACCACCTATAACTTGGGTTTTAAATTTTTTAGCACAAGCAAGAAGACCTTTATAAAACCCTTTTATCCATTTCTCTGATAAGGATTTTGACAATGATAGTGAAACTAGTGCATATAGTGGTTTTGCACCCATGCTTGCAATATCACTCAGGTTTACTGCAAGTGCCTTCCAGCCTACTTCTTCAGGCTTGTAATTTTTTAAGGTGAAATGAGTATTTTCTACAAGTGTGTCAGTAGTAATAACGAGGTTCTTTTCAATAACTGCAGCATCATCATGAAGATATTTTTTTGAGTTAGGAGTTAATTGCCTTATTAGACTTAGTATTTGTTGTTCTGTAACCATTAGCCACACTCATACCAGCTTTTTCCCCATGAAAGATTTACTACTAGTGGAACTTTTAATGGTTGATCAAGCTCCATTGATTCTTTTATTAATTTTTCTATTGTTTTTTTTTCTTTAGGATGAACATCCAGAACAAGTTCGTCATGCACCTGTAGTATTAACTTTGATTTGTATTCTTTTTCTTTTAATTCTTTATAAACTTTTATCATTGCAAGTTTCATTATGTCTGCTGCAGTTCCCTGAAGAGGGGCATTACATGCAGCTCTTTCATCTTCTCTTTGAAGAGCCTTATTCCTTATGGTTAGATTTTTAAAATATCTTCTTCTTCCATAAATTGTTTCTGCATAACCTTTTTCTTTTGCTTCATTCAAAAGATTTTCAAAGAAAGGTTTTACCTTTTTAAAGGATTCAAAATATCTGTCGATAAAATCCTGTGCTTCTTTCTGGCTTATGTTTAGTTGTCTGGCTGTTGCAAATGGTCCCTGCTGGTATATAAGAGCAAAATTTAAAGTTTTGCCATGGGATCGCATATCAGAAGTCACTTTGTCCTCTGGCACACCATAGATTTCCATGGCTGTTATTTTATGGATATCTTCATCTTCTTTAAAAGCTTTCACTAATACAGGATCTTCTGACATATGTGCCAGTACCCTAAGTTCAATCTGTGAGTAATCTGCACTTAATAATATCCCTTCATCAAAGCTGGAAACAAAAGCTTTTCTAATTTTCCTGCCAAGTTCAGATCTGATAGGAATGTTTTGTAGATTTGGATTACTTGAACTTAGCCTGCCTGTAGATGTAATAGTCTGGTTAAAATCGCAGTGGATATTCCCTGTATCTTTATTTATTTCCTCTGGAAGCGAATCAGTATATGTGGAAATTATTTTACTTAAGGTGCGATATTCGAGAATGTTTTGAATGATTCCTGTCTTATCATGATGTGAAAGTGTTTCAAGTGTTCTTGCATCAGTAGAATACTGACCAGTCTTTGTAATTTTTCCTTCATGCTTTAAACCAAGCTTTTCAAATAAAACTTTTCCAAGCTGTTGTGATGAATTAATGTTAAAAGGTTCTTTTGCAGTCTTAAAAATTTGTTCTTCAAGTTCCCGAACTTTTTCTCCTATTTCAGTTGATAATTTCTTAAGTACCTTTGTGTCTATTCTTACTCCGTTTAATTCCATATTTGTAAGAACTGAGACCAGAGGATTTTCAATTTGTTCAAGTACAAACTTTAATGATTTATCGATATTTTTCTTATAATGCAGTGCGAGCTCCATTGTGTAAGTAGTATCGCTGGCTGAATATGGTGCAACCTTTTCAATATCAACTTCTGCCATTGAAATTTGTTTTTTCCCTGAACCTATAAGCTCATCTATTTTTGTCATTCTGTAACCAAGAATTCTTGCTGTCTGATCCTTTAATCCATGTTTTTCATCAGGGTTTGATACATAGCTTGCAAGCATTGTGTCATAAATATTTTCACCAAGATCTATATTATGTCTTTTTAAAATTTTGTACTCAAACTTACAGTTTTGGGCAATTTTTTCAACATCATCCTTTTCAAGTATTGGTTTTAGTGATTTTAAAACCTGTTCTTCCTTTAACTGTTTTCCTTTATTGTGTCCTACAGGGATATAACATGTTTTTATTTCTGTAGAGGTTTCAATATTTAAATTTTCGTTTTCAAACCATGAAAGACCTATGCCTACAATATTACATGTCATTGTATCTGTAGAAGTGGTTTCAAGGTCTACGCAAATAATTTTTTTCTTTTTAAGATTTGATATTAGCTTTTCAAGTTCTTTTTCAGTGTCAATTACATCTGCTTCAAGATCTGGTATTTTAAGATGGCTTAACAGATCATCAGAATCTTTATTACCATTTAATCCTCCAATATCAAGCTTCATCTGCTCCTGACGCCCTGCTAGAAGCTTCTGTGTATCCTTTATTTCTACTGGTTTACCCTCGTTAAAGGATGCAAGAACTTTTGGAAGCCGTTTTATAAAACTGTTAAATTCAAATTTTTGCAGGAAAGCGATGACTTTATTTACATCAGGCATATTCAGGTGAGTATCTTTAAGGTTTATATCAATTGGTACATTAGTGTCAATCTCAGCTAATTTTCTTGACAGGTATGCAATTTTTTCACCAGTCAGGATTTTCTCCTGAAGTGATTTTTGTTGTATTTTCTTTGCATTCTTAAAAATATTGTCTAAAGTTTCATATTCAGTAAGTAATTTTGTAGCTGTTTTTTCACCAATACCTTTAATACCAGGGATATTATCCGATGAATCTCCGGACAAACTTTTAAAATCAACTACCTGTTCAGGCCATATTCCCCAATACTCAAATACCTGATCCCTTCCATATTCTTTTAGTTCACCTTTTGATGGCACCAGTACTTTTATTTTGTCATTGATTAATTGAAATGCATCCCTGTCACCAGTAAGAATCAAAACGTTGTGTCCTTCCTTTGCTGCTTTTTTTGCAAGCGTTCCAATTACATCATCTGCTTCATACCCAGGAAGTTCATAAATAGGGATTTCCAGACTTTCAAGTCCTTCTCTTATGTAAGGCCACTGAACTGAAAGTTCCTCCGGCATTTCTTCTGGTCTGTTTGCTTTATATTCTTCATATGCTTTATGTCTGAAAGTAGGTTCTTTACAGTCATATGCTGCTGCAATTGCTATTGGTTTTGTTCTGTCGAGAAGATCAAAAATTGCTTTAAAAAAACCATATGTAGCCCAGGTAGGGATTCCTCCCAGAGTGCGCATATTTGTGCGCTCCATAGCAAAAAACATTCTGAATGCAAGATTAGGTGCATCAATTAAAATTATTGTGTTGTTTTGTTGTTCAGCCAATGATGGAGAATATAATTATTTCACATATATTTTACATTAATTTTTACCACTATTTTCTTAAACTTGTGGCTTAAATTACCTACTTTGCCCGATTGTTAGTTAAGTTGATTAGAGTGTAGTATTTTTATCTAATGACCTTGAAAACTCCAAAAGTTATAAGTGAACCCTTAAGAGGTATTTGGGCTGGCCGAAATAGTATTAAGTCTGTTTTACTAAAAAGACATACCTTGCCAGAAAATTTTACTACTGTTCAAAGAGAAACTGAAAATGTTCAAGCGAATTTAAATCCTTATGATTGGTTATTTTTAATAGAAGGAAGTAATAAAAGACATAGAATCCCCTTTTCTCCTTTTGAAAATCAATCTCTTCAAATTTTTACTGATGAGAATGGAATAAAAACTGAAGATCCAATAGTAAATCCTTTTACACCATCTATATCTGACAAAACTTCTATAGATAGAGAAATAGCTGCTACTTCAGTTCTAGTACTAGATTATCTTGTGCCATTTTTGGAAGATGCTGAAAGATTACCTAATGGAAAAGAGCTTGATGAGTTAATCAGGCAATGTACGGAATCTGTGGCAGAACAATTTGATATGAGAGTAAATAATGTTAGAAGAGAATTCTCAAGGTTGTCTTGGCATAATGGATTTGTGCTTAGCAGAGAAATAAATTTATTGGCAAAAGTCAGACAGACACTAATCAATGAATCCAATATTCAAAGTAGGAAAAGGTTGACTGGAATCTTAGACAAGAATCAACAACCAAATGTTTTTATTATGTCTGGTGGTGCTCATGAACCTGTATTTGAACCATTTTTTGCTGTGCCTAGAGAAATTCATTTTGAATTAGCAAGATTTTCAGGAGTGGCTGGAACCAATCAAAATCCATCTTCCATTGAAAAAATGTTAAGTCTAAAAGAAGTAACTAATGGTATAGGATTTCAGGCTAATGCTGCTTCTTCTGAAATAGCAGGCTATATGAATGTTAAGGGATACCTTAATGATAGGGCAAAAAAGCTTAATGAAGGTAGAGCAGATTTTAATGACATAGTTTTTATATTGAATCTAGATGATTATTATGCTCTTCGTGATTATAAGACGGAGATAATTTGTGGAATTGTTCAAAAAATAACTCCCGGTAAACTTTCTAAACCATATTCTCAATCCAAATTAATGGAGTGGTCAACTTGTGATCCTGTTAAAGAAATATCAATATGGTTTGACTGGTTTGGTACTAATAGAGCTATTTGTAGAAATGCAGCAGTAAATTCTGCAATAGCTTTAAGAATTATTGTTGAGAAGATAGGCAATTCATTACCAGATGAGGCTGAAATTATCAGGAAACTATTAACTGCTCCATTAGATGAAGTTCGTAATGAAGGAGTAAAAGCGGTATATAGTGCAAGAAAACATAAATGGAGAAATGATTCAGATGCGGTATGGGGTATTGTTCGAACGTTAGGTATTCAAACTGTTCCTGAAAGAAAAAGAAAAGTTACCCTTTCCATCATATCGGCAGATCCTCGATTTCTTTTTGCTAAAGATAAAGATGAAAGCTTCATAACATACAAAGGAAAAGATGTTGAGATAGAAAAAATATTAGTTGAATGTTCTCAAGAACATGATCCTCAAATTAGGACAAGAGCGTTTAGTACAATAGGAAAGTATTTATTACAGCACCAGATTGATGATCCTTCTCTAGATGACATTTTAGTTAAAGGCTTGGAAAATAAAGATCAAGGAGGGATATATGCTGTTTACCATAGGTTAAAAAGAGGATTAATTAGGAATCCTAGGTTGCTGTCGCTGTTAAAGGAAGTTGCACACGATTCGGTATGGCAAAATAGGAGTAATGCATTAGGTTCACTTAGTTTTTGTCTTGAAAGAGAAAAAATAAACGATCCAGAATTAAAGCAAATAGCAAGAAATAATTTGCATGATGAAAATGAACACATTAGAGCTGGTGCTAGTAAAATATTTGGTTTGGTAATTTCTTTGGAGCCAGTTTTAGAAGTTCAAGGTAGTGATGTTCAATCTCTTCTACATATTGCAAGTAATGATTTAAATAAATTAGCAAGGAATAATGCTACTTATGGATTAGCTGTAATAACTAATAGAAATTTTGACTTGATTCCTAAAGAAAAGTCAGATCAAATAGAACATCTCTGTGCTGTGAATAGAGACCCAGAAGTTGCTTCAACAAATGAGTTGCAAACAATAAATGAATCACTAAATAGATTAGTAACTGTATCTGGACTAGAAGATGCAAAGTTGCTTTTGGAGTTAGAAGAGCATCCATCAAGAGCAAAGGTAGAACAGTTAATTAGAAAGAAAGATAAATATAGAGATGCCATAGGACCTCTTTTAGATAGAATTGGAGCTTTGTATCAGGCTAACATAAAATTAGGAGCAAGTTTAGAAGCTTTAACTGTAGAAAATTTAGCTCTAAAAGAAGAAGAGGTTATACTAAGGCAAAAAATAAGAGAATTAGCTCAAGAGCTAAGTAGAATTAATGCTTCAATAAGAAGCAATCGAGTAAATAAACTACTTTTATCAATAGGAGGAACAGCATTTAGAAATATAGTTAAAAATAGAGGTGTTGCGCATACAGAGTTTGTAAAAAGTATTTTTATAGATGCAGGGTGGGATCAAATTGTTGGACTTATAACCTAAGGTCTTTTTCAAAGTCTTAATTTGTTAACAGATCTAAATATTTCTATAGAAACCACTAATTATGTTATATTATCCAAATGTTTTACTTTTCTCCTGCTCTTTGATTACCACGAATAAAGAAGAATCCACCTAAACGATCAAAACATAATGCTAGTTCTGTACCGTTTTTTATTCTGTCTGAGAAAAAGTCATAGTGCTTTAGTACATCCGGGATTGCTGCAAGTACCCAAAATATTCCCGAGGCAGCATATTTTGATATGCCTTTTGCTTTGCCTTCTTTTTGTTGTTTTATATTTGTGTTTGTTTTCTTGTCTGTTGTAAGTGATACTGCTGCAAGACCACCAAATACATGCCTGACTGTTGCACCGAGCTTATAAAGTCCAGGTACGAAATTCCCTGCCAGTGAAATTATAGGTCCAAGTATCATGAATATTGAACACAGTAAAAATGTCCTAGGGAATAATTCGGAACTTTTAAAAGGGTTTGGATAAAGTTCTTTAATTAATCTGGGGAAATTCTTGCCAATAATTTTAAGTCCTTCAATCCATCCTTCTTTTTTAAAGCTATCGTAATGTTGTTTTTTACCTGCAATTTCTATAAATTTCCCATCTTTGCCTTGCTTTATTGTTCTACTAATTATACTGTCAAACTGATTTAGACCAGCAGAGATTCCTCTTGCTAGAAATAAGTTAAAACCTTTTACAGAAAAAGCTATTGGTAATTCTAAAAGGCCTCCAATCATTGCAAGTAGGTTTTTTTTCTCAAACGCTATAATTCCATTTAAAAGTCCCTGCACTGCAGTTGCAGTTTTTGAACAAAAAGCGCTTGTTGTTTCCAGCCCTTCCTGAAGACTATTTCCAGCGAACAAATTGCCATTAAGTGTTGTAAGTAAATTTGCAGCAGATGCTATTCCGTTAAAAGTAAGATTTACATTAGTTTTAAATCTATCACTTAAGAAGCTTTGACCGGCAGGGCTTTGTCCGCCATAAGGAGCCACTCCTGTAATTGCCATAGTGCTCAACTTTATGCAGCTACTCCTAAAGCAAGTCTTTCCTTTTCTTTCCTTACTTTTTCTTGTTTAATATTTAGATTTGCTTCTGTATAAAGCATTGATGCAAAGCGGTCTGATGTGAGAGACAGATTTGTAAGTGCTTCTTGAGTATCTGATAAGAATGGTATGCGTTTATAGGCATCAACAACTGCAGCCAGCACCCAGGTTAATCCGCTCCAGACAAAGGTTGATGAAAAATCTAAATTGAAAAGTTTATGTTTTACTCTTTGAGGTTCTGAACCAACAACTTGCTTTTTATTTTCATCGTCTCTGGTAAGTGCAAAATCAACAAAAGTTCCAAAGATATCCCTTATTATGGCTCCGGTATTTGTTAGTCCGAATACACCTAGTAATGTACCGGTAATTTGCCCTGCTGAAGCAACAAAAATTGAATGTGAGTAATTAAGAAGATTTCTTGGCTCTTTGATTAATTCTGAAACTATTTTTCCTGACTCTCTAAGTGTAACTTTGGTACTTTCTATAAGTCCATGTAAATTTTGCTTACTAAAGTCAGGATTCATGCAGATGGGTTTTCCTTCAGTGTCAAAAATAGATTCTCCGTTTTGTTTTATATGCCGCTTAGCAATCATTGAGTAAAATTGCCCTAGTCCTTGTGACCAGCCGCGATTAAACCAGATATTGTCATCACTGCTAAGAAGAGCAATAGGAATTTCACTTACAGAACCAATAAATGGTATTAAATTCTTTGCATTCCATGTTTCATTGGTAAGAATAATTCCTTGACTTATAACAGCTGCTCTGGTCATAAGGCTGCTTGCAAATCCCAATTTATCTTTTAGAAAATCTGAAAAATTCCAGTTGCTGTTTATGAAGTGAAGAAGGTTTAATAATGCTGCACCGCCATTAGTAACATAATTTAAAAGTTTTTTTGATTTGATTTCTTCTTCATCCGGGGAGGCTACTGGGTATTGCCGGATATATTGATCTCGTGAACCAGACAGATTAGTTCTGCGAGACTGTGAGCCTGCAGAAGCAGTGATGCTTGGGACATTGGAAATAGGTGGCATTCTTAAATATCCATTATTAAAAACTAATTTTAAAGAATTTAAAGTCCTTAAATATGTGTTTTTATATTATAAGTACTTATAACTAGGTATCAGTAATTTTATTTAAATATTTACAAATTATTTATCTTGTTTCTTAAAGATAGATTTGTTTCTTAACCTTGAAGGATTTTTACTCTTAACTTTTGACTTTTTAGCTCTTAATGATTTTTTTTAACTCATCTTTGTTAACAGGCTTTTTTGGAAGCGTATCTGAATCTATTCCCATCATTTCATGACTACTTCCACCTGGCGGGACAATGGGCCAGACATTTGCTTCATAGTGGATAACAAATTCAAGCAGAATTGACTTTTTAGATTTTGCTGCTTCCTGAATTGCACTTTCTACATCTTCAGGGGTTTCAATTTTTCTTCCCTTTACTCCAAAAGCTTCAGCGAGTTTTATATAATCCGGATTACCGCTGCCCCAGTCTATGTAACTATAGTGTTTGTTATAAAAAAGCTCCTGCCACTGACGAACCATGCCTAAATTATTGTTATTTATAAGGATGATAGTTACAGGCAGATCACTTGCAACCATAGTAGCTAATTCCTGAAAGTTCATCTGGAAACCACCATCTCCTGTAATAGCTACAACTGGTTTATCAATTCCCATATCTTTCATAGCTGCTTTTGCCCCAAGTGCAGCAGGAAAACCATATCCCATAGCTCCTAGCCCGCTTGAACTGCACCAACTACGTGGTTTGTTTATTTCAAGATACTGGGCAGACCACATCTGATGTTGACCAACGTCTACTGTAAAAATCGCATCTTTAAAATATTTGTTTAGTGCAAGTAAAATTTGCTGAGGAGAAACCTGAGTTTTGTCTTTTGGCATATCCAGAGGATATTGTTTCTTCCAGTCTTCAAGCTGTTTTATCCATTCAGAAGTGTTTCCTTTTTTGCCATTTATTTTTTCATTGAGTTCAATTAAAACATATTTTGCATCACCTACAATAGGGATATCTACTACATCCCTCATTGTTCTGTTCTTACCAATCTCTGCTGGATCTATATCTATGTGAATTACTTTTGCATCGGGTGCAAATGTTTCAATTTTTCCTGTTACCCTGTCATCAAATCTTACCCCGACTGCTATAAGCAAATCACATTCATGAATTGCATAATTTGCATATGCAGTTCCATGCATTCCAAGCATTCCGTAATTTAAAAAGTGATTATCCGGAAAAGCCCCTTTTCCCATAACTGTATATGTGACAGGAAGTGAGCATGTTTCAGCAAGCTTTAACACTTCTTCAGAAGCACCGCTGGATATAACACCGCCACCAATATATAGAATAGGCTTTTTAGCTTCAAGAATTGCTTTTGATGCTGTATGTATTTGTCTGGAGTTTCCTTTTACAGTGGGTTTGTAGCCAGGGAGTGTAAATTTTGTTTCCATTCCTTCAGAGTAATCAAATGTTTTTGCAAGCACATCTTTTGGCAGGTCAATTAAAACCGGACCTGGTCTTCCTGTAGTTGAAATTAAAAAAGCTTTTCTGACTGTTTTTGGAACCTGTGTTGGTTCAAGCACCAGGTAACTATGCTTTACTACTGGCATGGTTATTCCAGTAATATCAGCTTCCTGAAAGAAGTCCTTTCCAATGCCGTAGGTAGGAACCTGACCAGTAAGAGCAATTATTGGTACTGAATCCATGTGTGAATTACAAAGGCTTGTAACAATATTTGTTGCTCCAGGACCGCTTGTAGCTAAAACAATTCCTGGTTTTCCACTGACTCTTGCATAGCCATCAGCCATAAATCCTGCACACTGTTCATGCCTGACAAGAATATGATTTAAATCTTTCTGCATATATAAATCATCATAGAGCCCAAGCACTGCGCCACCAGGGTAACCAAAGATTGTTTTTACACCTTCATTTACGAGGCATTTTAATAATGCTTGTGAACCTTTTAATTTTGTTGTTTGTTTTTTATCTTCTGTCATAGTGTAATAAAAACTAATTATATCAATGAAATAAAGATAGGCGGACTCCTCGCAATGACGTTAAGTGTTATTAAATCTTAAAAGAAGATAAAATATTAGAAAATGCACAATTACTTAAAAGCAATATTAACCTGGGCAAAGCTCTTAAAGCGAAGTGGTAAAGAAATTGATCCTGAAAGATTGCCTCATGAAGAATTCCAAATCCCATCAAGTTTTCAGTTCTGTCATAAAGATAAAGTTCATATTTTTGTCCGTGGCCTTGCAGATGGGAAACTTCACTCAGCAAAAAACAGAAATTATTCAGATTTTAGATTTTATAAAAAAGAAAACCTAAAGGTATTTTGTGCAGTTTGTAGGAAAAGAATAATTTAAATTCTATTATTGTTTACAAGTAGAGTCACAGTTACTATCATCACAATGATCGCCAACTATTTTATAGCGATCTGTATCGTTTAATCTTTCATCACCTTCTCTTACTTCAAAGCAAACACCATTGTATCCGTTAATTCCTACATCATAAAAACAGATATGTTTAGTATCGCATGCCCATTGTATATTTTGTTGGGAGTGTACTTTGCTAGGATATAGGATTAATAATAGACAATAAGCAAAAGCTATATAAGAAAGAACGTTTTTCATAAGTCTCCTTTAGATTACTTTTTTACTTTTCCTTCCTTTGCCTGCCATATCCCGTTTACACCCTTTTCACTTGTTTCTTTCCAGAAACCTTTAAGATCTATATAAACACAGTTTGGATTTTTTACCATTTCTTTTATCCGGTTTAAGTTTTCGAATTCTTTGTGAGGAGTCATGAGTATGACTGCATCTGATTTGTGAATAACCGATGAATCAGAATATTCAGGCAAATATGGATCATAACAACCCACAGTATAGTTTTTATAGTAGAGTAGTTTTCTTAGTTTGTAGCTTAAGGACGACCTGTAATCATCAGAGTCTGCCCAGTTTGACATGCCCAGAATTGCTACTTTGTTTATTTTATAATTTTCAAGCTTCTGAACAATAAGAGTGGGCATTGATTCGTTTATCTTAAATGCTGTTGTTATGAGCTCTCCAAAAGGAATTCGATCAACAAGGAACCATCCTTCTTTATGTGTTCCTGGTCCTGAGCTGTTTGGATTTGGGTTAGGTAATTTCCACTGGATTGCATCAAGAATTTTATGAATGTTAGCTTTGTAGCTTTCAGCTATTAGATAAAATTCATTTGCAGTTGCATTTTGTATATAAAAATGCATATTTTTCATTAATTTTGAAAGCATTGCTTCTTCAGGTGTGAGCCAGCTTATTTTTCCTTTTGTAATTGTTTTAAAGAATCCTTCAGCAGCTACGAAACTTTCTTCATCATATGCTCCTACTGGCTGATTTGAATTTGCAAGTGAATGAATGTTTGAATTTTCATCATACATTTCTGGTGCAAAAGCAAGATTTAAATTCTTGCCGATTTTAAACCCTGTTTTATCTTCTATAAGAGTCTTTATTCTTTCAATTACAACAGGTGATAATATGCTCCTGAAAATTATGAGCTGATTTTCTTTCAGATATGGTGCGATATCGAAAACCACTCCTGCAACTGGTTCAAGACTTGGATTTAAATTCGAATCCACAGGTGTACTTACTGCAATAACAACTACTTCTGATTTCTCAATTGATTTATAGTCTGAAGTAACTGCAAGAAGTTTTTTCTTTAATGCCTGCTCTAAATATATTTCTCCATCCTTCTCTACAAAAGGAAGGTTACCCTGTTTTATCTCATGTATTTTTTCTTCATCAAGATCAATACTTACTACATTATGTCCTTTGTTAGCAGCAATCAATGAAAATCTAAACCCTGTTCGTCCACAACCTCCAATTACAACTACCTTACTCATAGATCCACCCTTTCAAAAAAATAGAAATCTAACTTGATAAACAAGCGACTCTAGTTTTTATACCCGTAAAATGGTTAAAAGAATTAAGCTTTTTAGGTTATTTGGGTGAATTCTTTAACTTTTGGAGGGGTAAAAATAGTGGTTTTGAAACTAATAATTTTTAATTAATCTTTTTAGGTTAAGAAAAAGTTCCTTTTACTGGTTAAGGATTGATAAAATCGGCTTGAAAGCTTGATTCTTATAAAGGCCAAAAGTATTTAAGCATACTATCTAAATGTTATTAGATCAGGTATTGATGCTTTTGGCCATGGTTATTTATTAAATGGTACAGGCATTAAAATCAGTTTCAGTTTTAAGAAGCGGGAGTGATCAGGTTCGCACCAGGCTAAGGCTTTTTGTGCCTGTTGGAGAGGCTGAGAAAGTAGATAAAATTGAAGCAGTAAAAGTTGACACAAAGGGGGAATTACAACCTGATGAGGTAAGATTTACTCCTTCGGCTATTAGTCCCGGGAGATATATTCTTCAATTCGGCAGTACCAAAGGGAAAGAATTTACCGATGGTTTAATGACTCCTGAAAATTTACAGGGGAAAAGCATTGATTTAAGTGATCAAAAACAGGGAAAAGATTTAAATCCAAATACTGCATATGTTATAGAAGCAACAGATAGATTTTTAGGCTTTTCAAATGATGAACAGAAAGTTCATGACCTGCTTAGGAATATTTCTGACATGCTTAGCCGTGTATACGATAGAAGAACAAGTTCTTCTGCATGGATGCTATTAATGTATTTGCAGAGGCTTGGGATAGAAGATGATGGGAAAGAATCCATCCCGCAGAAAATAGATAAAATGCTGAAGGATCCTGCTTTTGTAAAAGTATTCACTGAGTATCTTAGGCTTAAGAGAACTGACAGGGGAAAAGCAGAATCATATCTTCACACTGCATTTCAGGAAGATGATAATGCTGGACAGAAAAAAGAAATTGCTAAACTTTCTTCAAAAATTATAGGTATAAGTAGCGGCTTGCCAGACTGGATTGTGAGTATATTCCCTGTAGTATTTACTGCGCAGAATATTTTAATGCCATGGTTTATTAATGAAAAGGAAGATTCTCAGAAGGGGTTATTTTCAAAATTTGCAAATATGATGGTGATTTTAAATCCATGGATTGGTGATTATTTTACTGAACTTCTGGGGAATTTAATGAAAGAGGTCAGAAGTATAAGATCAGTTTCAGGCAATTTGTTCGTAAATAATAATACTGAGAGAAAGAATCCTGCTGTACATGGAGTTGTTCAGAACCCTGAGGGTGTAGTAGTGGATGAAGTTAAACTTACCGATTACAACCATGAGGAATATGGACTACAGAGAATAGTAAAAGATGTAAATGATGCGTTTGAAAGATTGTTTGGGAAAAATACTACATTATCATCCCTGCTTTTAAATGGAATGTTATGGCTTTTCTCCAGTAAAAATAAAAACTATCAGAAATTTGCAGCTCAGTATGTTGAGAATCCAACTTTTATTAAGAAGCTTTGTGATTATCTGAAAAAAGGAGAGAAGTCAAACATAGACGAAGTATTTAAGGATCTCCCTGGAGGAAGTGTTGTTTCAAGAATAATTTTAGGTATTGTAAAAGGAGTTCGTTCAATAAGTGAAGATACCATTAAAAGAGTAACAAGCACATTCGGGCTAATTTATTCAATACAGAATTTGTTTATTCCAATACTTGCTCATGTATTTAAGAGAGGTTTCCTTGGTGGACTTATTAGATTCTTAAGGATTGCAAATCCTCCAGTGAATGATTTATTAGTGGATCATTTAGGTAATTTCAGAAAAGAAATTTTAAGCGTATTAAATGCAAAAATGATTCATTTGTTTCCAAAACTTGATATTAAATTAGGCATTAGTGGTCTTATACAAAACTTTAAATCAGTTTTGGGAGCCATAAGAGGCTTTGTCGGAAACAGGTTCAATAAAGGTGTTCAGCCTGGCACTACCTAGTATTTTTATCCTATATAATTAAGTTTCAATTTTTTTTCAGATAACAGTCAGCAATATTTGTATTGAAAATCTTTACAGGATACCCCTGGTTTTGGGTTAGCCTCACTATTTAAAAGTTAAAAGGTGCCGAAGTTTAATCTTGGTCAGCTTTTAAAAACAAAAGGGGCATTATGGCTACATTAACTGATGAATTTAGAACTTTGGCAAAAGATCTTAGCGAACTGTATCATAGAAGAAAAGACATAGCTAAAGAGATCATCTTTAAGGAAGACAAACTAAGAAAGCTTGGTTTAATGCTTGAGTTTGTAGATAACCTTGAGGAAAAATTAGGTGATGAGCTGGATATTCCCGAAGAAGCAGGCGGAATATAAGGGATTAACCAATATAATTAAAAAGGCGCCCATAAGGCGCCTTTTTTGTTCTTTATTATGCTGTTTGGAATATTTCCATTAAGACTTCTGTGGAATTTGACTTTGGAAAGGTTTTTGTTCTTACCGGGCTTGAGTTACTGAAAGAACATATTTGTTCAAGAATTAAACCTGCATCCCCTTTAAGGCAGCTTAGGGTTACCTTCTTTTTATGCCTTAGTTCTCTGGCTGCATAGGCAATTTGCCAGTTAAGCACATGCGGTACCTGCTCTTTAGAGTATTGGTGGTTTTCCATATATATCTCCTTAAATAATGTTGTTTTATTAGGAATTAGGTTCCTTAATGTTCTCTTAATTTTATAATAGCAAATCAGGTTTTAAAAAAGATAGTCCCAGAGCTTAATTTTTTTTAAGCCTTTCAATAGTGCTGGTAGTAGAGTATCCAGGTACAAAAGGGATAATTACTACTTTTGCACCGATACTTTTAACCAAAGGTGCTTCGGGAAGATTATCTGGATCATAATCTCCGCCTTTAACATAAATATCAGGTTTTACCATCGTTAGAAATTTTTCAGCAGTTTCTTCGTTAAATATACTCACAATATCTACACATGAAAGTGAAGCAAGCACTTCTGCTCTTTCATTCTGTAAATTAAGAGGCCTGTTCAACCCTTTAATTTTTTTTACTGATGAGTCACTGTTTATGCCAACAATAAGAACATCGCCAAGTTGTTTTGCTTTTTGAAGATATCTTATATGACCAACGTGTAAAATATCAAAGCAGCCGTTTGTGGCTACAAACTTTAAATTTTTATTCCTTGAACGGATAAATTCAATTTTGTGAGGTAATTGATCTAATGTGACTATTTCAGCCATATTAACCAAATCTTCCGGTAATGTAATCTTCTGTTCTTTTATCCTGCGGACTACTGAAAATTTCTGCTGTTGCGCTGTACTCAACAAGAAATCCGGTTCTTTCTTCTGTAGTCCAGAAGAAAGCAGTATTGTCTGAAATTCTGCTTGCCTGCTGCATATTATGAGTGACTATTACGATGGTCAATTCTTTTTTTAACTCATTTAACAAATCTTCTATTTTTAAAGTTGCAATAGGATCAAGTGCTGAGCAAGGTTCATCAAGCAAAAGTATCTCAGGTTCTACTGCAAGAGCTCTTGCTATACAGAGTCTTTGTTGTTGACCTCCGGAAAGTTCATATGCATGGTCATGGAGTTTGTCATGTACTTCATCCCAGAGTGCAGATTGTTTGAGACTACTTTCAATAATTTCATCCAGTATGTTTTTTTCCTTTATCCCGTGCATTCTTGGTCCGTATGCAACGTTGTCATAAATACTCATAGGAAAGGGGTATGGTCTTTGAAAAACCATTCCTACTTTTCTTCTCAGCTCTATAAGATCTATTCCATTTTTATAGATGTCATCGTTCTGGATTAATACTGAGCCGGTAATTTTTGCTCCTGGTACAGTATCATTCATTCTGTTTAGTGTTCTTAAAACCGTTGATTTTCCACAGCCTGATGGTCCTATGAATGCAGATATTTTATTTGCTTCTATTTCAAGGGAGACATCCTTAACAGCAAGAAAATTATTGTAATAGCAGTTAACACTCTTTAATTTGATTACTGTATTTTTTTGTGTATCTTTTATCATGTTAGAAACCAGCAAACACAGAGGATTTTAACATAAGGACTTGTGTATTATCCCTGAAACTGAATAGACTGTTTTAAGTAAGAAATTAACTAAAATCCTTTAAAATTTATATTGGCTTATAATATATAAGCCAGAACTCAAACTAGTATTATGGATGATAGAGTCTTACAACAGGATATTAAAAACATACAGGTTACAAGTAGTAACTTTCCCTGTAAAGAACTAAAACATAAAATTTATTTTTCAATTAATGGAGAAGGATACGGTCATTCAAGCAGATGTCTTGCAATTGCAAAGCAGCTTGGCAGAGGTGAAGTGGTTCTAGGCAGCTATGGTTATGTATTTAACAGACTGAAAAATACTCCATATACAACTGTTGAAATAAGTCCTGAAGTAAGCTTTGTAGGCAAGGATGGTAATTTTGATATTGGGTTAACGATTATAAAAAACAGTTCATGGCCTGTTGCAATTAACCAGATAATCAGGGAAGAGAAAAAAATAATGCAGAATTATGGGATTACCTGTGTTGTTTCTGATTCCAGAACTGCACCTGTTTTTGCTGCAAATAAACTTGGGTTGCCGTGCATACTCCTTACAAATCAGACTACATTTGCACCGTTTTTTGATGTTGAAATTAATGATCTTGAGGGAAGTCTTATAGAAAAACCGTTCAGAGAATGGCTTAGAGCAGGAACTAAGGCTGTTATTACCAATGCTGCAGAACCTTTTGTATTGAAAGTAGTTAAAGATTGGCTTAAAGCTACAGATGAAATTTTTATTCCTGATTTACCACCACCGTATTCAGTTGGACTTCCACTTTATTACAATGAAAATTTTGTAAAAAAGAAACAACGGTTTATAGGACCGCTCTTACCCTGGAGCTGGAAATTAATTGTTGACAGTGATTATAGGAAGTTTCTCCCTGTGCAATACCATAATTTTAAAAAACGTATTGTTTGTACATTAGGAGGACATAAATACAGAAGACCTTTATTTGATGCTGTTTTAAATCTGGCTAAACGAATGCCTGAAGTTTTATTTATAGTGCTTGGTAATTTTACCTCTGATGTTAATCTCCCAAATCTGTTTCTTGTTGGTTTTGTAGATAATCCTGCAGGCTACTATCTGAATGCAGATCTGGTAATTAACCAGGCTGGGCACAGTACAGCCATGGAGCTTATAACTTTAGGACTGCCAATGCTTGTTGTTCCTGATACTTATCAGGTGGAGCAGGAATCAAATGCAAAGAGACTTTGTGAGCTTGGTATTGCAACAAAACTATCATATAAAGAGTTAAATAATGGTGCTTTATTTGATCAGGTTCAGCATATGCTGAATGAACCTGCATATGCTGCAAGTGCAAAAGACATAACCAAGCTTGCAAGAAGTTATATTGCAGAGGAAGAAGCAGTAAGGGTTATCAGAGATTATTCAGAGAGGATACAGTCCTATTGACACACCTATTGACACACCTATTGACACAAATGGATATTTGTCCTTAATGCATCAATAACTCTTTTATTTTGTTCTTTTGTTCCAAATGTAATTCTTAGAAAATATTCTGCTCCGTAACCAAATGATGAACAATCCCTGACTATGATCCCTTTTTCAAGTAGTTTTGTTGCAATTAGTTTTGCTTTATTTGGTTTTGTGTCAATTGTAATGAAATTTGCATCTGTTGGAATGTATTTAATTCCGGATTTGCTTAACTCCCTGGAATAATACTCTTTTGCTTCTTTTACCATTTGAACACTTTTATTAAAAAAGTCATGATCATCCAGGGCAGCTAATGCTGCTGACTGCGCTGGTCTTGAGACTGTAAATGGAGTAATTGAATTTAGATAATAAGTGACAAGGCTTTTATGTATAAAGGCATATCCAACCCTGTATCCTGCCAGTCCGAATATTTTTGAGAAAGTTCTTCCTATTATAAGATGTGGATATTTTTCAATCCATTTTATAAGCGAATTACCCGGAAATTCTGTATATGCTTCATCCAGAAAAACAATTTTATCCGTGGATTCAAGTATGTGTTTTATGTCATCTGAATTCATTAGATTCCCTGTGGGATTGTTTGGAGAACATATAAAAATAATTTTTGTTTTTTTATTTACTGAATCAAGAATTTTTTTTATGTTCATCTGATAACTGTTTTTCAGAAGCGGTATAAGTCTTGGTTTTGCACCTGCCCATAGAGTTACAAGTTCATAAGGTGTAAAGGTGGGTACAGAAATGATAGTTTCATCACCATTGTTCAGAAATAACCTTGCAAGCATCTCAAATATGTGGTCCATGCCATTTCCAACAACAACCTCAACGTTTTTAAGTCTATTTATTTTTTTAATTTTATTTGCTAATTTGTCGGATGTAACTTCAGGATAAATATTTACCTTATCAAGTGCAAAGGTTGCTGCAATTTTTGCTTTTAGTGAGGAGCCCAGAACATTTTCATTGCTGCCCAGTTTTAAAATCCTTGAAGGATCAATATGATATTTATGTGCTATTTCTTCAATAGACCTTCCTGCTGTATACTGGTGCAGGTCGAGTATAAGAGGGCGTAAGTTCTTTTTTGCGTTTATTTTTGCCACAGGTTTTTTTTGCATTGTTTTATGCTTGAAGGTATAAAAGAATTCTTTAAACAATATGGTAGCACTGGATTGTTTTTTAATGCTTTCTTTGATGGTTTTATTTTACCTTTACCTCCAGATTTTTTATTATCAGGATTATCAATACAAAAAGTAGCAAATCCTACAACACTGGCGATGATATGTAGCCTGGGATCGGTTATTGGTGGTTGTATTGGTTATTGCGTGGGAAGATTTGGCGGGAGAACCATTGTAGATAAAATTTTTCCTAACAGTAAGTTTATTATTAAAGTAGAAGGGATGTTTAGAAAATACGGTGTGTGGGCAATTGTAATTGATGCATTTACTCCTATTCCATATAAAGCTCTTACCCTTGGAAGTGGTTTAATGAAGTTTAATCCTATATTATTTGCTGCTGTAAGTTTTCCTGTAAGAAGTATCAGATATATACTTGTAGCAAATACAGCGAGCTTTATCGGAGAACAGCTGCGAAGTGAATTTGAAAGGACATTCTTGTTAATTGTTCTTGGTGTAGCAGTTTTAATATTTTTAGTTATTCAATGCAAGAAAAAATTTGCTAAAGCATAGCCACGGGCTACCTATAATTCACAAACTGAAGAGGAATACCATAATCGTTTTGCCTGCACAGTGTTATTGCTGACTGTAAATCGTCTTTGGTTTTGCCTGATATCCTTATTTGGTCGCCTTGTATTGATGCCTGAACTTTAAGTTTTAGATCTTTAATGTCTTTTACAATTTTTTTTGCTGTTTCCTGTTCAATCCCATTTACTGTAGTGAAAGCTTCGCGAACTTTATCACCACCAGCTTTCTCTCTTCCTTTTGATTTAATTGATTTCATATTAAGCCCGAGTTTTATCATTTTCTGATAGAGAACCTGTGCAACCTGATCCATTTGCATATCTGAATCTGAAATCATGGTTATTTCCTGTGTGTTTTTTTCAATTTCTATGGAACTACTTGTATTTTTTAAATCATATCTGTTTTTAATTTCTTTCATAGCATTGTTTACTGCATTATCAAGGGTCTGCAGATCAACTTTACTTACTATGTCAAAACTAAAGTCCTGTGCCATGGTATTTATTTTATCTTATAATTACACAAGATGAAGTTATAAAAGATGATGTAGGGGTGGTTATTTAGAATAATAATGGATTTATAATTTCGAAGCTTTAATTACCGTTGGTGGTGTTAAGAAGCATATACAAACTTCCCAGCAGGAATCACGGTCCCTTCACTCTTTTAAACCTTTGTTTTGTGCGCACACTCAACTCGTATTTCGTTACAGATCATTTAAAACCCAACTCTTCTTTTAGGTTTTACTTCAGGCTCAATTAATTTTTTAATAGCATCAAAAACAATCTGAAACTGATTATCATATTTTTTCTCAAGGTCTTCTATTTTCTTTTTCAGATCTTTATTAGTCTCAATCATTTCTCGCAGTTTAGTAAAAGTGCGCATGATTTGAATATTTACATAAACAGCTCTTTTGCTTCTTAAAACACTTGAAAGCATAGCAACACCCTGTTCAGTAAAAGCATATGGTAAATAGCCTCCTAAACTTTGTTTCGATGGTATCACATTTTGTGATACCATCTCTTCCACTTCTTTTTTAGTCAGCTTGAATATAAAGTCCGGTGGAAAGTGGTCCTTATTTCTTTTAACTTGCTGTCTCAATGCAATAGGTTTGACATTATAAAGATCAGCAAGATCCCTATCTAACATTATTTTTTTACCCCGTATTAAAAATATTTTTCTTTCAACCTTTTCTGAAGGTATTAAAGAGTTGACCATATAATTCCTCACAATATATTTATTTCTAGCCTAGAACAAAACCATTTTAATCACATAAAGCTAGCTTAATCAAATACGTAACCTAGGGTTTCATAAATTTATTAGTTGATAATTATTTCTTTTCAGGATTTAAAACCAGTATATCTTTTTTGTTTATTATTATTATTTCTTCTTTAAATGAAAAAGGATCACCTTTATTTTCCAGCCAGTCTTTTGTCTGGTCTTTATAATAGGGGCTTCCAAACTGTGCTGATGTACCTAACGGCAGCTGAAAATGTGCGCTATCAGGATCATTTAAGTCTATTACAACCCTGGCAGAGGGTCCCCAGACAACTTTTAAATTGTTGTTTGTACCAAATGCACTTATTGTGTCCCTGTCTCCACCTACTTTAAGCGGACCTACATTTGTGAGAGGACTTAAAAATGGAAGAGCTTTGCTAAATGGATGCTCAATAGTAAGAACGTGATAATTGCCCCATATCCATTTTGATGGATCATCTGTTTTTGTAATTTGTTTTATTTCTCTTACTGCGTCCTCAAGTGAAATAAGCAGTAAAGTTTCGTAATTTCTTATTCCTGCCGGTAGCCAGAATTTGTTTTCATTTATGAGGATCTTTAAAAGACCCAGACTGTTAGCCCGCCATTCCTTCATATAGCTTTTTGCAAGTTCTGGACCAAGTTTACCGATAAGTATGTTTTTTAACAGATTCTCATAAGTTTTTTCAAAAATCAGTGCCTGAGGACTTGATGAATCAAGCTTAAAATCCCACTTATTAAGAAGTTGTATAACTGGCAGTAGATCAAGATTTGTCATTTTTGATTTGTAATATGCTTCAAGTATCTGAATAGTAATATAATTTGCAATCCAACTATATGAATCTTTCTGCATCTCTTTATTTGCTGCAAGATCTAAATTATCACTGCTTCGTGATAACAACGTGCTGATTCTTACTGCGCGAAATGGTGATAAAAAGTTATTTCCCAGATTGTGAGTGAAATCATGACTGACTATTTTATTGTTTGCACTGACTATATAGCCTACGTTTGGATTATATGCATGTGGGAGTTTTTCAAAAGGAATATTTCCTTTCCAGTGCTCACTACAACTGAAACCTGCTATTGGAGTATTTCCTATATCAGCTGCTCTGTGCGGAATAATACCTGCAGCCTGATAACCGATATTTCCTTTATTATCAATGTAATGAAAACTTAAGGTTGAACCATTATATTTTCTGAGTGTGTCTCTGAAATCGTTCCATGATTTTGCTTTACCTAAATTCCATATTGCACTGACTGAATCATGGTTTGTTATATCATTTATACTCCACTTTAACGCAACTGCTTTATTTCCTTCTCTGTCCAGAACTGGTCCACAGCTTGTAAGAACAGTGGTATGGGTATAAGGCTTTAGCTGGTTTTTTACTTTTATTTTTGATTTCATTACTTTTGCTTTTTCCCATTTGTTGTTAATTTTATAGTACATAGAATTTTTATTTTTAAATTCACCAACAAACAAATCCTGAACATCTGCAGACAGGCTTGTAATTCCCCAGGCAATTTTACCGTTATGTCCGATTAAAATCCCTGGAATTCCAGGGATGCTTAAACCAAGGAAATCAGTTTTTGTTGATTTGTCAACTAGGTGTACCGGGTACCAGAAAGTAGGATTTGCAAGTTCCATATGAGGATCATTTGCAAGTATTGGTAATTTATTCTTTTGATTTCCTATAACCCAACAGTTAGATCCCCAGTTAAACCCTTCCCATCTGTCTGATCCGTTTCTTAAAAAATCTGCAGCTTCTATTATTGCCTTTCTGATTTTAAAGTAAGGTGCCTGTAAAATTTCTTTTATTGCAATTTTCTGACCTGTGTTTTTCCATTTCTGTAATAAGTTTGGTTTTTTGAGAGTATATTCATCAAATACCAGATATTTTTTTGCATCGTAGTTTATTATCGGGTTACCTGGAAAGTTTTGTTCAAATAATTCTTCTGCTCTTTCAATTGGAATTTTTTGAAATATTTCCTGTCTGATTAAATCAAGCTGCCAGCTTGTATCTGTTACCTCAGCAATTTGTTTTACAATGAGCAAAGTATCAACTGGTTCCCATGGTTTTGGTTTGTAATTTAAGGCTCTAAATTCTATTGGAAGCTCATGGTTATTTTTTTCAATATATGAGTTTATTCCTTTGCTGTATGAATCAAGTATCTCCCTGGTTTCTTTGCCTGACTTTATAAATTCATTTTGAGCAATTCTTAGAAGACCTATATCCCGTGTAAACTTATCTCTGATTAATCCTTTTTTTCCAAAGATTTCAGCAAGTTCTCCTTTTGCAGCTCGTCTGGTTATATCAAGCTGAAACAGCCTGTCCTGTGCAATTAAGTAACCTTGTGTAAAAACAAGATCTCTTAAATTGTTTGCATAAACATGAGGCCTGCCGTGTTTGTCAAAATATACGGTTACCTTATCCTTAAGACCGGTTAACTTTATTTCCCCGCTTCTTTTTGGCTGGCTGTAAAGTACATATGTAAAAGTTAAAACAATAAAAACAGCTAAACTGATTACCAGGCCTGGAAATATTAGCTTCTTTGCTTGCAATTTCATTTTTTCGTTTAAGATGTTATTCTGGAGAAATCTATGTCCTTAAGAAAAATCAACTTATCTAATTTGAATTTACCCACTTTGGATACCATTACTCTTCCTGAAGCCGTTAAAGGGTTGATTAAAACCCTTAAGCTTGAAAAGAATGATGTTTACATTGTTGGAGGGTTTGTGAGAGACTTGTTACTTAAAAGAAAATCGTATGATCTTGACTTCATAGTTGTTAACAAAGATTCCTTTGAACTTACCAGCAATCTGGCTTCCCAGCTGAATGGAAGCTGGTTTGTGCTGGATGATGAAACCAAAACTACCAGACTTGTACTTAAGGATGAAAACTCTCTTAAATATACTTTTGATTTTACCCCTGTTTCTGATGCTTTGCTTGAAAATGATTTTGCCAGAAGGGATTTTACAGTTAATACTTTTGCCATTAATCTTAAAAATCCTGATTTTGTTGAAGACAGGTTTTCTGCTTTTGATGATTTAAAAGAAAAAATTCTTATCAGAGCTGTGGATCTGAAGAATTTGCTTGATGATCCCATTAGATTTTTAAGAGCATTCAGGTTTTCAGCAATTTTAAATGGCGCAATTGAGAGTAAAACATATGATTTTATAAAAAATAATTTAACTTACTTTAATCAGGAAATTGCTTCAGAAAGAATTGCTTCTGAATTGTGGAAAATATTTGACTATGATTTATCTTTTAAAACCATTATTAAAATTTCAGATTCAGGTTTGCTTGAGAAAATATTTCCTGAGCTTTCGCCCATGAGAAAAGTACCCCCAAATATTTATCATCACTTATGGCTTTATGATCATTCACTTGAGCTTGTAAAAACATGTGAGGAGAAATTTGTTTCTGTTCCTGACTGGGTGGCAAATGAGTTACTTGAACAGTTCAGCAGTGCTGAATCACCAAGAAAAATCGGAATTGTTAAATTTGCCTGTATGTTACATGATTTAGGAAAGCCAGGAACTTGGGAGATTAAAAAAATAAATGGCGAAGAGAAGCACACTTTTTACGGGCATGACAAACTGGGAGAAGAAATTACAGCCAAAATTTGTGAAAGACTGAAACTGAGTAATTCAATCAGAGACTCAGCAAAGAAACTTGTAAGATATCATCTTAGACCTTTTCAGCTGAGTCAGAATAATGCACCAATTACAGAACGTGCATTATACAGATTTTTTAGGGATACTGACAGTGATACTACAATGCTTCTTATGCTAGCTATGGCTGATTTATATGCAACAGTAGGACCTAAAGTAACTGACAGTGACTTAAAAACAGGTGAGAAACTAATATTATATCTTTTTGAAGAGTACAGAAAATATAGAACAGAAACTGAAGAAACTGCCAGTAAGCCTAAACTTCTTGATGGTAATGAAATAATGAAAATTACAGGATTAAAACCCTCACCTGAAATAGGTCTTATTTTAAAAGATCTGGATGAAGCAATTGCAGTAGGGGAAATTAAAACAAAAGAACAAGCAGTCCATTGGCTGAAAGAAAAGATAGGCAGATAATTATTTTTATTATTATAAAGAAGCTTTTGCCCTGTCAGCAGCTCTTCGGCTAATTTCGTTTGTATTTATAACCCTAATCATTTCTTTTAAAACTTCAATACCTTTTACAAGCTGTAGGTCTTTTCCGTCGTCTGGTTTTCTTTTAGACGGGAGATTGTTTGGATCTGAAAACCACGGACCTTTGCTTGCTTTGTAATCTTCTATAGTAAGTTTTACATCATAATCTGGTTTTATTCCAAGCTGGTTAATATCTACTTTTGCTGGCGTCAGATATTTTGCAATTGTGACATTTACCCCGGATCCATCATCAAGCTTATTTATGCCCTGTACAAGTCCTTTACCAAAGGTTTTACTGCCTACTACTTTTGCTCTTTGATTGTCCTTAAGCGCACCGCTGAAAATTTCACTTGCACTTGCACTATTTTCATTTACAAGAACTACTATTGGTTTGATTGTAATAATTTTATCATCTGCAGTTAGTGACTGTATGTATCCGTCTTTGTCGACAGTACTGACAATTACACCCTGTTCCAGGAACATGTCTGATATTTCTATTGCATTAGTCAGGAGTCCTCCTGGATTGTCTCTCAGGTCAATTAAAAGTCCGTCAGCTTTTGATAACTGACTTAGGGCATCTTTCATTTCCTTTGATGCTTCCTGGGAAATAAAACTATTTAGTCTTATATATCCAAGATTCTTCTTCAGAAATCTTGCATGTCCTTTTGCAATTGCTTTAATTGGAATTTCTGCTCTTGTTATTATTTTTTTAAGTGAGTCTTTTCCCCGTCCTATTGTAAGTGTTACTTCTGTACCGATTGGACCTTTAATTTGTGTGGCAGCTTCTTCAACAGAGATTCCTTTTGTAGGTTCACCATTTATTTCTGTAATTTCATCACCAGGAATAAGTCCTGCTTTATGGGCAGGTGTTCCGTCAATCGGGGCAATTACAATTAGTCTCTGGCTTTTATCCAGCCCAATCTGAATCCCAATCCCTGTAAGCTTTGCATTAATTGCCTGCTTTTCATCATCAAAATCTTTTTTGCTTAGAAATCTTGTATATCTATCACCAAGACTTACAAGCATGGTCTCAATACCTTTGTGTGCATCATCTAACGTTTTAAGTTTTCCTCTGTACCTGTCTCTCCAGATATTCCAGTCTTGACCGTTAAAAGTTTGATCTACATAATCTTTTTTAATTAATTCCCAGACTCTGCTATAAAGTTTTTCAGGGCTAATGTTGTCTTCATCAGCTTTAACTGCAGATGCTACAAGTGAGTCTGCTCCAATTACTGTATTTGATTCTTTGAATACACTTCCTGAAAGTATAATTAGAGAAAAAATTACAAGTGCAAAAATATTTGCTTTAATTAGTGTTTTTGTTTCCTGACTCATTTTCATTTATATATAATTTCCCCAAATTTCCAAAATCCGTTTTGTTTATATACTATTTGTACATTAAATACTAACAAATTCTGTAATCTTGACTCTTTCTTTAGGAATATACCCTTAAAGATAAGGGTAATAAATAAAGGTTATTAAAAGGTAAAAATAATATGCTTAAAAGAAGATATTTCTAGAGCATATACAGTCAAAAAGCCCCTGAATAAGGGTTTTTCAAGCCATTATCATGCAACATTGCTTATAAACCTATATTTGCTTAAGGCTCTCTTAAGCTCAACTACTTTGCTCCAGTCAATGTTTCCTTCCCTGTTTTCTCTCTCTTCTCTTTCGGTTGATGAATCAGTTTCATTTTCTTTGCACCACTTTATTACTTCATGAAGATCCTCAGGGAACTTTGGATAAAATATTGGGAGTTTAAGAGTTTCTGCAATTTCAATTTCATGCTTGGCCCCGTTTGATGTTTCCCATCCTGGTATTGCAATTAATGCATCTGCAACTCTGATTAGAAATTCTGAATCCAGATCATAATAATATCTTTGAATATCTGTTACAGATTTATTTTGTAGTTCAACATTATGAACATGTGGACAGCAGAAACCAATGCCATTATTAGCTAACGTTTCAGCATATTTCTTTGCTTCGGTTATATTTTTTTCAACTGTTGCTTTAATGTTTGTCTGTGTTGCATTACCAACAACAGGGCCAGATATGTAAACAATTTTCATATCGCTTGTACTTTAATTTCTATCCTTGAAAGTAGATTATATCTAACTTGTATTTCGCCTATGTAATTTATTAGTATGACTTCCCTTACATCTGTTAAAATCAGCTACCGAACTTTATTTGCAAGTTGGCCGCATGCTGCATTGATGTCTATTCCTCTTTCATGCCTTATGGTTACTTTTTTACGACTTGTTTTTTCAAGAACTTCTTTAAATTTGTTAATTTTGTTCATTGGGGATCTTGAAAGTTCAACACCCGATAATGAATCGATGGGATTATAAGGAATTAAATTAATATGGCAGTGAAGATCTCTGATTAGGTCTGCAAGCTGTTTTGCCTTATCAATCTGATCATTTATTCCCTCAAGCATTACATACTCAATTGTTATTCTTCTTTTTGTAGCGTTGTAGTAATAATGTAGACTTCCCATTAACTCATCCATTTTATATTTTCTGGCAACTGGTACAAGAATCTCTCTGGTTTTTTGATCCGGGGCGTGGAGTGAAACAGCAAGTGTAATCTGAAGTTTTTCATCTGCAAGCTTTTTAATCTGTGGTGGTATTCCACTTGTTGAAAGTGTAATGTGTCTGGCACCTATTCCTACAGAATCTTTTACCAAATGAATTGCTTTTAAAACCTCATTGTAATTTAACAATGGTTCGCCTTGTCCCATAAAAACCACATTGCTGATTCTTTCTTTAGTATCTCTCTGCATCCCCAGAATTTGATCCACAATTTCATTTGCATTTAAATTCTTTTTAAAACCAACTGTTCCTGTTGCACAGAAGGGACAGCCTATTGCGCACCCAGCCTGGGAGCTTATACATGCGCTGTAAGAGTCATGGCCCTCCATAAACATTCTTACTGATTCTATTAAGTTGCCATCATTCATTCTCCAGAGATATTTTATTGTTTTATCTTTGCTTAACTGCTTTTCTGACAGGGTCAAAGGGCTTAAGATATAGTTTTCTTTCAGATATTGTCTTTCTTTTAAATTAAGGTCTGTCATTTCATCAAAACTACTAACCCATTTCTTATAAATCCAGCTGTATATTTGGTTTCCCTTAAAAGAAGGCCATCCAACGTGTTTAGTAAGACTAGTAAACTCAGCTTCTGAAAGCCCTGATAAAGCTCTTTTTATAATGGTTTGGTGTTCATTATTTTCCATAGATGAGTATTATAAGCCCTGCAAACAGTAAGTACCAAGGTTTCTAATAAATGCTTAAGTATTCAGGCTTTTGTCTGGTTGTCATAAATCTGCTAGTTTTGGTGTTATGTTTATTTTATTTGCTTGAGAAAGATGATAAAAATGTTCTGTGTATGAAAAAATTTAAGCTATTTATAAGCACAAAAATAATTGTTCTTTTTTGTTGCCATTTATTTTTAGTTTCTTTTTTAAGTAAATCTTTTGCTGCAGACTTTATTGTTCCGAATTCAAGTGGTGAGCCTGTAGTAATTGACATTTCGTCTTTAAATACCACGTCAAGTATTGATGTCTCTGTCGGGGAGTTTACAAATCAGCCAAGACCGTACAGGGGGGATAACACAAAGTCACTTGTTTTGTTTCCACCTGCTGCCTCAAATTCTGAGAGAACAATACAGTTAAGTTCCGGTAGTTCAGTAATAACAAAGACAGTAAGTTACAGACCCTCACTGCAGGGAAATCTGAAATTATCTGTTCTTCCGTCACTTGTAAGCGGAAGAGGTGGTAATTCTGTTACAAAGATTTCAGACGGGAGAATTGTGCTTATAGGCGGGAGTAAGTCTTTAGCCAGAGATCCTCTAAACACAGTTGAAATATTTGATCCTGAATCAGGAAGGACATCACGTTTGAAGACTGCAGACGGACTTAAAGATTCAAAATTAAAAACTCCACGAAGCCAGCATACTGCAACATATCTTGGAATAAGTGATGTACCAGTAGGTATGATTACAGGTCCGGTTGAGCAGATTCTTGTAATAGGAGGCTTTTCAGAAAAAGGTGCCTTAAAAAAAACAATAGAAATTGTTGAAATAAAAACCGGAACTAATGAGGGAATAAGCACGTTGCTCAGTGGTAAAAAAGCTACTCTTAAAAAAGCAAGAATATTTCACACTGCAAGCCTTCTTCCTGATGGAAAGGTTTTAATAATCGGAGGACAAGGGCGGATAAACCAGGCCAACCTTGGAGCATTAAACAGTATTGAAATCTTTGATCCTGTCACAAGATCAGTTTCACCATCATCGATTACTTTAAATACCTCCAGGCTTCTGCATACTGCAACATTACTTCAAAATGGAAATATTCTTATTGCGGGTGGTTTTACAAATGAAAAAAGTGATGATTTTGGATCTGGTCCTGCAACTGAAATAGCAGAACTTATAAATGTATCTGATTTATCAATTAAAAAAGTCGGTTCATTTTTTGATGATGAAGGAATCGGAGGACATTCTGCTACTTTACTTACAAATGGACTTGTTTTAATAACAGGTGGTGCAGCAGATTTCTTTGCAAGTGGATCAGGAGACAAAGCTGAAGGTATTACCAAAGGGACGTTTCAGTTCTATAATCCTGATAATGAAACTTTTAATCTGGTTCAGACAAACTTAGGCGGGAATCTGGAGCTTCAGTCTTCAAGATTTCTTCATAGTTCTGTTCTGCTTCCAAATGGAAGCGTTGCGGTAGTTGGCGGGTTAAATATTAAAGCTGCTACAAATTCAGCAAATCTTATAAGCACCCCGGTTTCTTCTATAGAAGTTATTGAACCAAACATAATAAATTTTTCAGGAAATAATCTTAGGGCAGATAAAGAACTAAACATAGAATCTTCTGTGGGCAGGATTCAGCCATCTGTTGCATTAATTACCCCGAAAGATAAGACCCGTGGATTTCTGGCGTCTGATGATTCTGCTAATTTTGTAAACAGTGCTTTGTATATAACAGGAGGCTTTTCAAATGGTTTTGGAAAACTCCCTACAAAAATTTCTGAATTAATTCAAATAGATTCAAACAGCACAGTTGAGGGCAGGAGAATGAAACTTACCCCCGAAGCATTAATTCGAGGTGGATTTTTAGGGCAGTTATTGTTACAGGTGGATAAATTTTCCCAGGTTCCATCTGTACAAGTTGAACCACAGACAGTTAATCTGTCAGTTTCAAATAATTTTATGGCTGATATTAAGGTAACATCTTCAAATAATGAGTTAGTGCTACTTAAAACAGAAAGTTCAGATCCTAATGGCTCTGTTGTTGTAAGCCCAGCACTTTTCCAGAGTGGTGAGGTGATAAATATAAGCCGCAAGGACAGTTCTGTTCAGGGTGAATTTGAAATCTCAATCCTGACTGCAGATAGCTCAAAAGACTTTATTGAAGCAAAAGTAAAAGTAAATATCTCTGAAAGCTCAAAACCTTTTTTGTCTACTGTACCTCAACACGGTGTTTCTCTTAGTACTCAGGATGGAAGTAGTACTCAGAAAATTCAGCTTAAGGTTCTTTCCCAGGATGGAAAGCAAGAAATAACCACCATTTCAAAATCTACACAGGTTACAGCAATGATTGGTGATTCAGAGGTTGCTAATCTTGGTGGTACTGGGATTTCATCGGTTACCGGCACACTTTCTACACAGTTTAGTGTAAATGCCATAAAACCTGGTAAGACAAGTCTTGATTTTACTATTAATTTCCCGGATGTTTTATCTGTTTCACTTCCGCTTGAAGTTGCTGGTACACCATCATTTTCAGACAACCCCATTGATTTAGATGTTTTAAGTACACTTCAGGATAGCGGTATTGAAATTAATTCTGTAGGGAAAATTGATCCAACCTTAATATCATTTGATGATGTAAACATTTCTGTAGCATCACCTTTATTTCCTTTCTATGTTCCTGTAAATTTTCAAAGCTCTGTTGATAACTCATCAATCACTGGTATTTTTACTATCAGATCTATCTATGGACTTGATTTAGCAACTGCGCAGCCACGAACTCTCTTAAATGCAATGGGGACGGATTTTAGGGAATTAATCGGTACAGATATTCCTCATATTGGCGGGTTTGTTTCTGCGGATTCTTTTAAAAAACCAGTTGCTGTTATTGCATCTAGTGATGGAATTAGAACACTGAATTATGAAAGTTCTGTCAGTGAAAAACTTACCGGACAGTTTAACATGATTAGTAATCTTTCAGATATCAGCGATTTGGATCTTCTTGAAATCGGGGGTAGTACAAAATTTACAAAAGTATCCCTCTTAAGAGGTTCAAAAGTTACTGTTATTAATGCTGATGATGGACAGGAAGATATATCTGTAAATCTTTCAGGTAATGGTTTTGAACAGGAACTTGTAACGGTTGATAATCAGCCTGCATCAGTTGTCTCTGTTGGCTCTTCAGGTGTTGATCTTATTTTTCCTCTTTTAAGTACTGAACCCAGAGTAGTAAATTTTAAACTTACAGGAAATACAAAAAATATTGCAGTGGTTGAAACACTTGATAAGGTAACTGGTCCGTTTCTTGTTGCTTATGATGGTGTTGGCACTTTATCAATAGTTAATTTGCTTGATGTTGACTCTCAGATAAAAGTAATAAATGTAAATAGTGAGAAAATTACAAAAATAGCATATGCTGGCAGATATAAAGTAAATGGCAAACCTGTTGATGTGCTTGTTGCATCAACACAAAGGGGGATTTTACTTTTTGATCTAAATAATCTTACAAGTATTCCTGTAAATGAAGATTTAAAAATAAAAAATGAGATTGAAGATTTAATTATTATTGATGGAGTAGTTTATCTTGCACTTGGAACAAGTGGTGTTGTCGGACTGAATGTCGGGGGTCTTATTGATTTTGGTGATAATAACTCTGCACAAGTGGTACAAATTAAAAAAATAAACCTGAAAGTAGTAAAATCCAGTGGAAAAGAAGATATTATTTCGAAACCTCTTAATGCAAAATTTCTAGCTGATTCAAAACCGTTTTTACTGGTAAGCGGTGAAAAAAACGATCTTTCTGTTATAAGAATTTCACCTTAAAGTCAGAATGTTTTTATGAAGTAATTTTTTCTATAACCTTTGTATCCAAAAGCAGTTTTTTGATAAATCTTGCTTTTTTATTGAACTCTTTAAATGAAAGAACAGGATTGCTTCCTATCTTTGGAATATCAATTTTTAATTCTGCCCAGGATTTACATCCACCATATTCAGGGGAATTTGTAATTAGTATCGGATCAGTCAAAGTATAAACTCTTAATAAAAGTATTTTACCTTTATGATTCGGATACAGATTCCATGATGAAACCAGGTGATCGTTTGAATTTACAAGCTGATTTGAGACATAAATCAATTCTTCAAGATTATTGATTTCAAATTCTTCATATAGTTCAGCCCAGTACTTTATTTTTAACTGATTGTCCTTATTTGAAATGGTTTTGTTAGCTAATAGATCCCAGAATTCTTTTTTAATTTTATCTGTGGTTTGATGTGTAAAGGTTGGGAAAAGAATGAACTGTTCATGACTTGATTCAAATCTTTCAAAAGGAACTGTTACAGAGGGAGTATCTTCAAGCCCCCCCTTACGCCATACAGCTATTGCTGATCCATTCCCTAATGCTTCAATTACAGTGTTCCATTCTTTTAATGCATATCTCATATTTTTAGATACCTGCCTGAATAAAATTTAACTTACAGATTATATTACTATATTTGTCTCTTTCGTACATTAGAATTCTCTAATGTAAAATCTTAACCATTTTATCTTTGTTGGATAAAAAATAGTTATTTTATTTAAGGTTAAAAAAAATAGTTAATTAACCAATGGATGAACCTGTTAACTTTTCTGAGTTCTTAGTGGTTTTAATTAAATCAATAATTGCCTTAACCAGTTTTGTTATTCCTTCTTCAAGTTCTGCTGGTCCTTTGCCAAGCATATAAGCAGGTGTAGTAACCACCAGGTTTTTATTATCAATTACTATTTCATCAACTTTTTTACTTATATGTTTTGCCCCCATTTTTTCAAGCTTTGATGCAGTTTCTTGATCATTGCCAATAGTGATTTCTACCTTTTCATTTCCAAAGAGTTTACCAATTATATTTGGTGCTATGCAGATTGCACCAATTGGTTTTCTTAGCTTATGAATTTTAATTAAAAAATCTTCAACCTCGGGAAGTATGATGGCTTTTTCTCCATCACTTCCAAAAGAACTGAGATTACATGCAGCTCCAAATCCCCCTGGCAGTATTACTGCATCAAGCTCAGATGGATTTATGTCTTTTATATTTTTTATGTTACCGCGTGCAATTCTTGCTGATTCAATAAGCATGTTTCTTTTCTCATTCATAGGACTGTTTGTCAGATGATTTATTACCTGATTTTGATTTTTATCCGGAGCCATGCAGATTGCTTGTGCTTTTTCCTTGTCAATGGCCATTAAAGTTATAACTGATTCATGAATCTCAGATCCGTCCATTACTCCGCAACCGCTTAAAAGAACACCAATTTTATGCATAGTGAGATACCCCCAGTGAAAAAACATTTTATCATTGCTTAACCAGATGTTGATTTTAATATGGGTTTACTTCAGGGGTTTCATGAAGTGTTACTAATAACGCTCTTTCTATTATTTGTTTATTATTTTTCAGGTCTATTAGGGCACTCCCTTTATCATAATAAAAGCTTTAACAAAAAGAGGACAACACTAAATTTGATTTAAATAAATTAATTAAGTTTCTCTTTTTAATAAAAGGCAGAACGGGTAAAAATCTTATAATCCTTTCTTTAATTGCTTTTACCTTTAATTACTAAAAACTAATCCACTTAAATGAAATGTTTTTCATTTAACAAGAATGATTTTTTGCTACTGCTTGTAGCCTATGACACAACGTATATTCTGACTAAATCATTTACTGACTTTATGGACAGTATCTGCCTCAAGATTGCATTATTAATGCTCTTTATTGTAATGTTTTTTATGACTATATTTGATACTAAGCATAAAAAACAATCCGATGAACTGGAGAGCAGAGACACAGAGATAAAAATAAAAAATCAGATTGGCACTGAATATCGCAGAACCTACTTTCTAAAGAAAATAAAAAACCTTGTTTTAAGAACAAGTATGCTACCCCCTAAGGAGGATTTTTCTACTAAAGACCCCAATTATAAAGTACACATGTTCTATCTGAATAGGACTGACACCAGTGGGTTACCAGATCTAAGAAACTAGGCCAGCACTAAGGGTCATAGCTTCGTTTAAACAGTCGATGGGTTAAAAATAAATAAGGGTGAGAATAATGATTGTAGGGAGAAAATAGTTTCATGACCCTGAATGAATTTAAAACAGGAACCCATAAAAGGAAAATTGTCTTTGAAAGAAGCAGCAAAAAATCTGTCTGCCGTACTTCATTTACGGACAGGAAAATCGGTGTCTGTGATTCAAAAGAAACTAATGTATTAAAAGATAGAGATCAGTTAATAAGAAAATATGCATATTTGGTTAACTGGATTGTAAACAGAATGCCGGTTTCATCTATGGATGGAATTGATAAAAATGATTTGATTGGTTATGGCACTATAGGTTTAATAGAAGCTGTTGACAGATTTGATACTTCAAAAGGTACAAGCTTTGAATCGTTTGCAATCACAAGGGTAAGAGGTTCAATATATGATCATCTTAGATCCTCAGACTGGCTTACAAGAGGAGCAAGAAAGAGGGTAAAAAACCTTATTAAGGCTACAAATATTCTGGAAAGTAAGCTCGGCAGGTACCCTGACAATAAAGAACTTGCTGCTGAACTTTCAATTTCCCCGGAAGAATTGAGGGGAATTCAACATGAAGCACAGATAGGAATATTTTCACTTGATGAACCTCGTGAATCTTCATATGAAGACAGTAATCCTCTTGTTGAAAGTATTTCCAGTGGTACAACGTCATTGCTTGATAATCTTGAAGAAACTGAATTAAGAGAAAGATTAGCTAAGGCTATAGCAGCATTGCCTGAAAGGGAACAAGCTGTCGTAGGACTTTATCATTATAAAAAACTAACTTTTAAAGAAATTGCTGAAGTTATGGACTTTTCCGAGTCAAGAGCAAGTCAGGTACATGCAAGAGCAATTTCATTGCTTAAATCAAAAATGCTCAAAGATTAATTTTAGAAATTGAAACCTAAAGTATCTGTTTTTTGAAACAACTTGTTTTAAAATCTGTGTTTGTATGAAAACACATGAGGATATTTTTCTGCTTTTATCTCTTCTTACAGATATTTATGTTGATAAAGCATTTATAAAAAAAATAAGCTCCTTATTTAATATAAGTGAGGTATTCTGTGCTGATAAAAGTTCATGGAAAAACAATCTTAAACACCAAGAGATTGATAAAGTTGAATTATTAAAACACGCTATAAGCAATATTAATATTAATGAATTAAAAAAGAAATTAAACAATCTCCAGATTAATTTTATCCATCTGAATGATTCCAGATACCCTGAAAAACTTAAAGAAATCCACGATCCTCCTGTTGGACTTTTTTGTAAGGGAAATATTGATATTTTAAACCAGAGTAAATTTATTTCAATAGTAGGTACACGAAAATCTACTTCTTATGGAGAGGTAACTGCTAAAAGAATCGCATATTCTTTTGCTAAAAGAGGCTTAATAGTGGTAAGTGGTCTTGCAGACGGCATAGATGCATTTGCTCACAAAGGTGCTCTTGATTCAGGAAAAACAATTGCTGTTCTTGGAACCGGAGTCGATATAATATTTCCACTGGCAAATAAAAAATTGTATGAAGATATTCTTGATAAAAACAGCCTGCTGGTTTCTGAGTATCCACCAGGAACAGCAGGATTGCCATGGAATTTCCCTCAGAGAAACAGAATTATAAGTGGTTTAAGTGATGCAGTAGTAGTTATAGAAGGGGATATAGATAGCGGAGCAATTATAACTGCCCGTTTTGCAATTAAACATGACAGACTGCTTTTTGCATTGCCTGGACCTGTTGATTCAAGAGTATCTAATGGACCAAATGCTCTGATCAAGTCAGGGGTGGCAGAACTTCTTATCTCTGAAAATGACATATTAGAAAAAATTGGTGAACCTGTTCAGAAGAGTATTAAATTTGAAAACTATGAAATTGACGAAAATTTAACTAAAGAACAAAAAGAACTTATGTCTGTATTTTCATCTGTATCAGTTACAGTTGAAGATTTAATCCAGAAAACAAGCATGGATTTAAGTAGCCTTAGTGTAAATCTGTCAATCCTGGAATTACAGGGACATATTGAAAAAAGTTTTGATGGGGGATTTGTCAGAAAGAAATAGTCAGGTTATTTTTCTTTTGTTTCACCAGAATAGATTGCTGTAATGTGTTGCATTTTTTTAAACGCTTCGTCGCATCTTCGTTCTTTTTGTTTTTTGCTTTAGGAACTACGATGACGACTTGCTATTTTGCTGTCTAGCTTCACGATGCTCAGGCTTTCTGAACACGAAAGCCTTCGCTTGTCTTGTTCTCTTGCTTTTCTATTTCTTTATTTAATTTCAGCCAAAGTCCATATTCAATACTATCTGTTATAGCAAGCCATGTAGCATCTATAATATTTGCGCTGACTCCTACAGTGTTCCATGTGGTATTACCATCCGAACTTTCTACAAGTACACGTGTTTTTGCAGCAGATCCATCATGCCCATCCAGAATCCTTACCTTAAAATCCACCAGCTTAAATTCTTTTATTGCAGGGTAATAATGGTTCAGTGCTTTTCTAAGTGCATTATCAATTGCATTCCCTGGACCCACGCCAAGACTTGCAGTATGAAATACCTCACCTTTTACCTTAAGTCTTACTGTTGCTTCTGCCAGTTGTTTTGAACTGACAATAACCCTGTAATCAATTAATTCAAAAAACTTTGGTCTCTGGTTTAAAAGTTCAAGAAGAATAAGAACAAAACTTGCTTCTGCTCCTTCAAACTGATAACCTTTATACTCCAGTTCTTTTACTTTTTTTACCAGATCCTTCGCTGTTTCTTTCGGTGTATGACCTAGATCAATCATATATTTTTCAGCAAATGTAACAATATTTGATATACCCGCCTGTTCACTCACAACAATTCTGTTTGTATTTCCTATAATCTCTGGATTTATATGTTCGTAAGTTTTTGAGTCTTTGTTTACTGCGCTTGCATGAAGCCCTGCTTTGTGTGTGAATGCACATGTACCTACGAAAGGCTGTTGCTCATTAGGATTTAAGTTTAAGATATCAGAAATCTGCCTGGATATATGTGTTAATTTTTTTAATCCACCTTCAGGCAAAACTTTTGTGTTGTACTTTAATTCAAGATTTGGAATTATTGAAACAAGATTTGCATTCCCGCATCTTTCCCCAATACCATTTATAGTTCCCTGGATTTGTCTTGCACCTGCTTTAAAAGCAGTAAGTGAATTACTAACAGCCAGTTCGCTGTCATTATGCACATGTATTCCTATAACTGTTTTATTTCCTGTAGCTTGAACAGCTTTTGAAACAAATTCTTTTATTTCTTCTGGCATGGATCCGCCATTTGTATCACAAAGTACTATTCCATCTGCTCCTGCATCTGCTGCACACTTAATTACTTCCAATGTGTACTCAGGATTAGCTTTCATCCCATCGAAAAAATGCTCTGCGTCAAAAAATACTTTTTTGTTTTGTGATTTTAAATATTCAATACTTTCCTGAATCATTTTCAAATTTTCTTCTTTACTGATATTTAGTGCTATATCTACATGTAGTTCTGAGCTCTTGCCGACTATGGTTATGTATTCAGTCTTTGCTTTAATAACAGCATTCAATACAGGATCGCTTTGAACTTTTGAATTTGCTCTTCTTGTACTTCCAAATGCAACAAGCTTTGAATGTTTTAGTCCTAGTGAAGCAGCTTTTTTAAAAAATTCTTCATCTTTTGGATTTGAACCAGGCCACCCGCCTTCAATAAAATCAATTCCAAGTTCATCCAGTAGATAGCATATTTTTAATTTGTCATCCACAGAGAGAGAAATTCCTCTCATCTGTGCGCCATCCCGCAATGTTGTGTCATAAATCTGAGTATCCATACTCATAGTTTATATATGATAAATCGTTATGACGACTTTTTATAGGAATTTAGTTTGTTTTAATCATTGATAGAATATTATTTGCTTCTTGTCCGAGTGGCGGAATTGGTATACGCGCACGTTTGAGGGGCGTGTGGGCAACCTTAAGGGTTCGAGTCCCTTCTCGGACAGTTTTTATTTTCTCTTTCTGGCTTTGGGATCTCTATAATGACCATCTAGAGGAACTCCTCTTACTCTTCTTGCTTTTTGATCCAGCATGTTAGCTGTTACTGTTGATTGAGTTGTATTAATAGTGCTTAAGGTAAATCTTTCATTGAAGATTCTTTCAATAGCAGAGAGACTTTCAGAAAGTTGCAGCTTATTAACTTCAATACCAGCTTCTCTTAACTTGGGTATTAAATCTTCTTCTCTAATCACATTGTTACCGTTAGCAAGCTCCTGGCATATTTTATAAATCCTGTAATCTTTTTCAGTTGTTCCTATAACAGTTTCCAGTATGTGGCTGACTGTATCTTCTGTTATGCCTAATCCCTGACAGGATTGCTTAGGGATAATACCTTTATAGACTACATCTTTAAATCTGGTATATTCTTTTGGAGCAAATCTTGCTCTTGCAGCAACCTCATCTTTAACCTGGTCAAATAAATCAATTGAAAACTCTCTGCCTGTGAATTTTTCCAGTGTTTTTAATTCACCTATTAATGAAATAAGATCTGTCTCTGCTCCAGTTTGTGTGGCTATTTCATCTAAAAGGGCTCTTGTGGAGGCTTTATCACTGTTACCTCTTACTCTGGAATAGCACCATGCTGTTTTTAGGGTATGTTCATTAATTCCATCTGCTTCCTGTAGTGCATGAGCTAATTTTGCTAGTTTTGTTCTCCTTATGTCAAGGAACGTTCTTGCATCAGAAATAATTTTCCCAGGTTCAAGAAATTTTCCCAGTTCGTCTTGTATCATGAAAGCATATTGGTCAGCATTTTCACAGGCTGTAACCAGGGAATCGTCTCCATGTCTTG
>DUDS01000010.1 GCA_004769085.1 Candidatus Melainabacteria bacterium SSGW_16 | reverse complement strand
AGGTTGGCAGACCCGGTCGTGAAACTGGTGGCAGAGCAGGCGGTGAAACTACTGGCAGAGCAGGTGGTGGTGAAGCTGGCGGGAAAGCTGGTGGTGATGAAGGTGGCAGGGCAGGTGGTGAAACTGGTGGTAGATCAGGTGGTGAGACTGGTGGCAGAGCAGGCGGTGAAACTACTGGCAGAGCAGGTGGTGATAAATCTAACAGAGTAGACGGAGAAGAAGGCGGCAGACCAGGTGGTGATAACTAACATACATTTATTAAAAAAAGACATCTATTCAAAGATAATCTAAAGGATGATCTTAAAAAGACTATTAGACAAATCATCCTTTAGTTCAATGTCTTTCCCAACTAATAAAGTTAACCTTAATCAGGGAAACAAATTAAAGGAGTCAAGACAATGAAAAATGTAAAAAAAATAGTTGCAATTGCAATATTGATAAGTGGTTTAAATTTTTCTCAGTCTCATGCATATTTTAGTGAGTTGAGTTGGATGGGTTGGGACAATTTTAAAGCAAGCTCTGCTGCTGGTAGGACGACAAGAAAACATTACATGGGTGGAGATAGAATCAAGTATGAATGCATACTTGACAATAATAAAAATGGAGTGTGCAAAGCATTTTATAAAAACGGCCATGTAGCAAAGGAAACGCGATGCACAAATAATGGAAAAAACACTGCATATAAAACCTTTTTTGAAAATGGAGAACTGGCTAGCGAAGGTCACTATTCTAATGGTGAAAGAAATGGAATGTTTAAAGAATACTACTGGAAATCGGCTTCAGCATTATCCCGTAGACAACCATCTTCAGAATCATCTTATAAGAATGGTTTCCGACGTGGCTTGTCCAAGGAATATTCACCAAATGGTACTGTTACCTGGTCACAAAATTATAATTAATTAGGAGCATTTATAATTATTTAATGTTGGAGGTCTAACCTGAAATCAGACCTCTAACTTTTTTTATTTACAACACTAATAAACCAATTTAAAAATTTTATAATACTGTTGTCATTCCCGCGCCCGCCGAAGGACGGGTCCGCTTGCCCGCCTCTGGAGGGCCTCTGGCGGAAAAGCGGGAATCCAGTAAGTTAAATCTATCTGCCAATGTCTGGATTCCCCAGTCAAGCTGGGGAATGACATTATTTTAGAGATTTACGGTGTTATTTACACCTTACATCACTACTTAATTCTTTAATCATACCTTTTACATGTTCATCATCAAATTTAATTACTGTGGAAAGATCGCCAATTGAAATAATTCCAACAAGAATTCCATCTTTTTCTACAGGCAATCTTCTGTATCCATAATCACCCATTATATCTAAAGCTTCTTTACAAGTAGTCTCTGGAGAAATTGTCATTGGCCACTTTAACATTATATCTTCAACAGTTGTTGTTGAAAGATTTCTTTCATATGCAATGGCTCGAACTATAATTTGCCTGTCTGTTACCAAGCCTAAAAGTTTTTTATGCCCGTTTGATACCAGTACCGTACCAACACTTTCTTCATTCATAAATTTTGCTGCTTCATAAAGACTTGTTTTTAGTCCTACTGTTAGAGGATTTGCTTGCATTACTTGGCTTACTTTTATTTTTGTTGGCATTATATTTCCCCTATTTTCTTCTTACGAAATAATTAGTAAACTAGTTCTTTCTATTAATGTAATGCAAGTATACGCTTAATCCATTAATCTAAAGGATGAGTTTACCAAAATAAGTTTGTCGGAAGGATGATTGATGACTTTGTCTAATTGTTAATTGCTTATAGTTTCGTAAAATAGTAGCTCTTTAAAAAAGAAAAGCCTTTTATCTGTCTTAGGGATGATTTATAAATTCAATCAAGAAAGGAAAAAATAATGCCTATATTGATGATTCTTAACAACAGATAATAGGGGTTGCTTGTATTTAATTAGGTAAACCAGATATTATAATAATAATAGAAGAAGTAAATGCCTGGCTTAGATAATACAAAAAAACTTACAAAAGAAAAAAATCTTAACCAAGTGACTACAAGTAATAGCTCACAATCCTTAACTAAACCCCTTTGGCAATTTGTCAAAGTAAAAAGACTTGTAAACTTAGAAAACTTATTTGATAACTTAGCTGAAGGTATTATTGCATTTGATTTAGATTTAAATATCATAGATTCAAATGAAATAGGAAAGTATATCAGCGAAAATTTTAAAACTTTTTATTATGATGAAAATTGCTATAGATTAAACGATCTTTTAATAATTCAAGAAGTTTTTATAAAAAACACTAACTCGGTAACTTCAATAGAGGCAGTTTCTTTTGATCAGGGGTGGGTAAAACACATATTTAATATTGGCGCTTCACCAATATTTTCTGAGACAAATGTTCTTATTGGAGCCTGCTTAATTATTAGTGAGATAACCAAGACCCAAGGACAATCCAAACAATTAGAAGATCTAATTGGTGGACTAACACATGATTTAAAAACCCCATTAATAGCTGCTGAACTAAATTTGAAACATTTACTAAACGAATACTTTGGAAATATAACAAATGAGCAAAAACAAATCCTGTCTTTATTAAGTCAAAATAATAGTGATGCACTAAGACTTGTAAAAAATCTGCTTACTGTTTTTAAATATGAGGCAAGGTTACACAAATTATTACTTGAACCAATTGAAGCATCAGAGCTTTTAAAACGGGCAATTAATTCTGTTAAACCAATGCTTGAAGACAAAAAGATTTATTTAAAAGTTATACCTACAAACTTTCAATTTGTTTGTGATACGTTTGAAATTGAAAGGGTTATAGTAAATCTCCTTATGAATGCAATTAGCTTTACTCCAAGTGGCGGACAAATTGAACTTAGATCATCAAAAAACGAAGAAGGAACTACAATGGTTACAATTCAAGACTTTGGAGAGGGTATATCTATACGGGAATTGCCAAACCTCTTTAAAAGATTTTCGCAATCAACAAGAACGTCAAATAGTACCGGATTAGGTTTATATCTAAGCAAACAAATTGTAGAAGCCCATGAGGGCAAGATATGGGCACAAAGCAAGCAAGGGGAATGGACAAGAATAACATTTGAAATCCCTGAACTTGACTAATCCTCAAGGATGATGTTTTTTACATTAAAGTCAAATATAATTGAAATTACAATGACAGAAACCCAACCCAAACAAATTAAACTTATGCTTGTAGAAGACCATATTTTAACCAGAATTGGTCTGAAAGCATCTCTTGAAAAATTGGGCAATATTGAGGTTGTTGCTGAAACCTCAAATGGCAGAGAAGCAATTGACCTTGCTAAAGAAAAAAAACTAGATGTAATAATTATGGATATTGGTTTAATTGAATTAGATGGCATTGAAACTACAAAGAAAATCAAGGAAATTAATCCGAGTATAAAAGTAATAATGTTAACAGTCCATGAATCAGAGAGAGAAATTTTAGCTAGCTTAACTAGCGGCGCTGATGGATATTGTTTAAAAGATATATCTCCAGAGCAATTATACGCAGCAATAAAATCAGTTAGTGAAGGAGATATATGGCTTTCAAGTGAGGTGGCAGAAAAAGTTTTAAGAAATCTTTATGGAAAAGAGCTAAGTGAGGTTAAAAAAGTTGATTTTGCTAGTAAAGCCAGCGAAGCAAAAGATGGAAAGGTTATAAAAACGCCATTTAAGATACCAACAGTCCAATTATCTGACAGAGAACTTAATATTTTAAAATTAATTGTTGATGGTAAAAGCAATCAAGAAATTGCAGAAAAACTTTTTATTACTTTAGCTACTGTAAAAACTCATGTCAGGAGTATTTTAACTAAGTTAAGCGTTGATGATAGAACCCAGGCTGCAGTAAAAGGAATGAGAGAAGGATTGGTTACATTTTAATTAACCTTTCTTACTCAGTTATAAATCATGAGAATATTTATTTTTACTTTAATACTATCCCTTTTTACTTGTAATATAGCAAATAGTGAAGATTCATCAACCCTTTACAAGCGACATATAGAAGAAAATATCAATGTAATAGACCCAGGGTCGGGACAATTTTCCGATTTTACATTTAATGAACTTGAAAAATTAAGCCAGACGCCTACACCAGAAGCAGATCTTAAAGCTAAATTAGATAACCATTTATCAATGGTCTATGTCATAGAGCGCAACAATAATTACAAACTGGATAAACCATATCTTCGAATAGCACACTGGAATATTAAGAGAGGATTTAACATTGCAGAAATTAAGGAAATCCTNNATTCTTTGTTTAAACGAAGTAGACATTGGAATGCCTCGCACGAAATATAAAAATATTCTTTTGGAGTTAAGTGATTCTCTTAACTGGAATTATGCTTATGCAACTGAATTTATAGAAGTAGGACCTTTATTTCAAAAGAAAGAAGTTGATAAAACACTTTATAAAGGTTTGCATGGAAATGTAATAATCTCAAAATTTCCAATAATTTCTGCGCAAGTGATTAGAATACCTAATGAATATGACTGGTATAGAAGAGAAACTATTAAGCGCCAGTCTCCTCTTGAACATGTAAGGCATTTTGGAGCAATGGCGATTTTTAGTGAAAAAATCGAATATAAAGAGGTGAGGCATGGAAGCAGGAATGCATTAGTTGCTGATATCAAGTTACCAGATGGTCAAATAGTAACAGTAGTTTCTACACACTTAGAAGATAGGGCTTACTCTGATAAAAGACTTAAACAATTTAAATATATTTTAGAAAGCTTAAAAGATAAAAAAACACCTGTAATACTAGCTGGTGACTTTAATACTTCGACTACTGAAACTATACCCACATCTTTTAAAAAAGAAGTTGTAAAAAGAGTTAGAGATCCACATTTTATTTTAAGAGCTATTGCTACTCCATTTGTACCTGGATTACCTGTAGCAAGTGCATTAGCTGCAGTTCCTTTAAGTAAACTTGTTCAGTATAAAGATCCCTTTTTTCCTAGCATACCAATAATATTTCCAAATCATGAAAGAAAGTTTTATGCCTGCTTAAAGAAGTTTAAGTTTAATGATGGGAATGCTTTTGATTTAAGCGGAGACAAGAAAAAAAGCTCAAATGGAAGAAGAGGACTTCTAGCAAACTCTAACCAAAGACACTGGAAAGGATTTAAAAGTACTTTTAAGCTGGAAGAACCTAGATTAATTGCATACTTTAAACTTGACTGGTTTTTTGTAAAACCTGTAGGGGAACACTTTAGACCATCTAATGGGAAAACATTAAAAACTTTAAATTATTCTTTGAAAGGTCATATCTCTGATCATAATCCGATAACTGTAGATGTAAATCTTTAGTTATTGTCTACCGCCCTCCTCGCTCATACTTCGCTTGTCGGGCTTTGCAAAGTGCTTCCGGATTGCTTATCTTTTCGTTTTACAGGTTTTGCCAAACAAGTTGGACAAAACCTTTCTTTGTAAGTTAGTCAGATTAGACTTATTAACAGAGCTAAGCAGTAACCATTTTTAGACTTATACCTTCTTTGTATTATTCATGATAAGCAAAACGACTCCACTAACTAATGAAATCACTCCAATAGCTGGCAATAGTGGTACCTGTTTTGTTTTCTCAGTTGTTACTTGCAATGACCCTAAATCTAGGACTTTTTCTTTTGTCTTATAAGTAATACCTTGATAAGCGAATGCTAGGATGCCTATAGAAAACAGGATGATTATAAGTATGGTTTTTGATTTCATGGATTCTAAAGTAAGCTTAACTTTATTGATTTGGAAAAGACATCGAACTAAAGGATGATTTGTTTAGTAACCTTTTTAAGATCATCCTTTTGGTTATCTTTGGATGGAGTTGCAGTCTATCTAAAAGAGCTATTCTTAAACCAGATAAAAGAAATGGAGACTAATTATGAGACAGCTAGAATACATAGTAGGATTGATTTTAATGCTTTGTTTTTATTGCCTACCAACACCTGCAAGACCAGGAGAAGAAATCGATTTAGTTTTAAAAAGGTTTAAGCTTCAGGGACAGCAACCAGTTACTCAAGATGATTATATTTCATATAAACTTGATAACACAAAGTTTGTTTCCCCCGCAACTTTATTTCTTAGAGTACAGTCAGGAGTTGTCTTAGAAGAAAATTTTATCTTTAATAAAAACACTGTTCACGAGAAAGATGTTCATAGGTCAAAAACTGATATAAATCCAACTGTTCATATTCCTCATCACTCTTATCTGGTTGGTGATTTTTCACAGATACCAAGAGAAAAACATAGTGCAAAAAGCATAATTATTGGAACAATTTATGCTCCTCTTGGTGCTGTCGTTGGGACTGTTCTAGGTACAGGGTATGGAATTATAAAAGGTTCAATACATGGAGCCCAAGCTTCAAATGCTGCAAATCAAGCTTTAGGTGGAGATGTTTCTGGTAAAACAGGAGTGCTATCTGCATTTTTACCAGCTACTGCATCCAGTGCAGTTACAGGAGCTGTTGCAGGTCTTCCGGGTGGTTTAATAGAAGGTACGCTTCGTGGCGCAAGAATAGTGCTAGAAAAAGGCATTGATGGTGCAGATAGAAATATAACTGGGGATACTCCAGCTGACTCACAATGTGTTCTTATTGGAGGACAAATCAGTAAAAAACTTACAAGTGAAGAAGAAGTAGCTTTATTGGACAAGCTATGTAAACTTGAACAAAATCGTTTATCTGATATTGGACTAAACAAAGATACTCTGACATTGGATTCGGCAAAAAGTAAGGAAGCTTTTGAGAATAGCCCTGATTATAATCCTGAAGACAATACTAAAGAAGGTGAAGATAAGGGTGTTCCAGGAATGTGGTAGTTATCAATCATGACTCATTCATATAGCAAAAGAAATTGTTAGGAGATAATAGATGAATAGAAAAATTAAGTTTAGAGCTTAGGTATTAAAATCCTGGGATAAAAATGAAAGATGAAAACTTAAAACAATTCCACTCTGTACTTTTTTTTATAATGCTTTCTGCATGTTTGATACTTTGTTTTATTTTACTATTTCCTTTTATTCATATTATCGGATGGGCTATTATACTTACTGTAATTGCACAACCATTAAATAAAAGAATTTCCTCACATATAAAAAACCCCTCAATTGCATCATTAATATCGTGCTTGATTGTTGTTTCAATTATTGTAATTCCTGGGATTTTTCTAACAGTAAGAGTTATTAATGAAGGGATAATTCTAATACAAAGTTTGCAAATCTCAATATCCGAAGATGGCACTCCGTTTATCAGCTTTATATATGAATGGTTGGAAAAATATTTAAATATTTCACGCTTTCAAATTGAAAGCATAATTTTGGAAAAAGCTGAACAAATATATTCTTTTTTAGCAAAACAAAGCCTGGCTATTTTAAAAAATCTAGCTTCTGGAATATTTCACCTTTTTATAATTCTAATAACTTTTTTCTTTCTCCTGAGAGATTTTAAACAACTAATATCATTTGTCAAAGCCTTTATTCCATTGGATGAAAAACTTAGTAACAAGCTTTTAGATCGTGCTGGAAATACAATTTTTACAACTGTGTTTGTAGGAGTAATTGTAGCTCTTACGCAAGGATCATTAGGTGGATTAGCTTTTTGGATACTTGGGCTGCCCTCTCCTTTATTATGGGGCATGGTAATGGTTATATTGTGTCTTATACCTTTTCTTGGTGCCCCTGTAGTTTGGCTGCCGGCAGCCATCTATTTAATATTAAATGGGATTTATTGGAAAGCAATAATACTTATATTATGGGGGATGTTTGTAATTGGTTTGGTTGATAATTTAATTCGTTCGTTTATTATTGGTTCACAGGCAAAACTACATCCACTTTTAGTTTTTTTTAGTGTATTTGGTGGAGTACTATTTATGGGTCCATTAGGATTATTTATGGGTCCAGTAATTTTAGTTATAACTATTTTTCTGGCAGATATCCTCAAAACTAAATTAGCAGGAAACAATGGTTAGAAATGAGTTATTTAGAATTTACTACGCTATAGCTTTGTTCACAGGAAAAGCCATTGTTCTTGTTAAACTAAATTCTAATAAATTTTTCAAATCTTTTAAGAGACTAGCTATTCCTGCTATATCTAAAAGCTGAATGTCCCTTAACTCTAAACCTTCAAATACAGAGCTTAAATCACCATGAGATTCTAATATCTCTATTTGCTTTTTTAAAACTGCTTGAGTAGCTGCCCACATATTTGGAATAATTTTTATATTTCTTATGTCGTTCATATAATTCAACCGTTTAATTTATCTGCACTTAGTATAAGCTATTATTAATAAGCTTATGTTAGTAATATACTGCTTTCCGATCCTCTCGCAACAAAATAGGACATTCGTTGATCTTTGCACAATAAGTTTTGTAAGTATTGGCAATATCTCTGAAAAGCTCATAAATACTGGTTTTTAATTAGAGAAGGAAAAGCAATTAAACATGGTAAAATATAGACATAGAAACAAACAAGTATGAGTGTTAGCTATCGTCAATAAAGTTTTGACTTGAAAATTAGTAACCCAGATACAAAGATTTCTAGACAACAAATTCTCGGGAGGAACTATCATGCTATTTAAGTGGTTCAAGAAAATCTTTTTTAGTAACAAAAAGAGAAATGAATATATAGAAAAGCAAATAAAAGGACTGAAGAGCAGGGCTGCTGAGTTGGCTCTCTTTAAAGAAACAGAAGCCATAAGACTTAAAGCAAAATTGGCAAAAGCTTGACTAATGAAACCTGTTTTTCTAAGCAGCAGAATTTGTAATGTTTGAATAATTTCTTTTATGTTCAATTAGGATTTGAACTAGAACCTTTGAATCCGTTGATGTATTTCCCTTAAGGAAAAGTCTTTTAAACTCATTAATAAGTACTTCTTTAGAGTCTAAGATGTTTGATATTCTTCTGTAAGCTGCTTGGAATTTCCTGGCTACGAATTCAGGTAATGGAGTCAAATCACCAGTTTGTGCGTGACTGTTAAATTGATCTGAGGTAAGAGGCTTATATTGTTTGTGTCCTGAAAAAGGCAGAGATAAATCTGGTTTGCCTATTTTCTTCCTTAGTAATTCTGAGCTTATATTACTAAGAATATTATCCCTATTTGAATAAATTATAGATTCAATGTACTCTTTTCTGCTTTGAAGAGTGTCAATTGATTTTAGGGTTTCTGCACTTAGCCTTTCCCTCTCAAGAGTGCTACTGCCTAGGGGTTTTGATAGGTATCTATCTTCACCCCAGATTTTTAGTTTATGTTCTTTCTTCCTTTTAATTTCTTTATCAATTTCTAAACATTCTTCAGCTAGTTCGCAAAGTTCATCAAATGATAGTCTGTCACTTATAGGATTAATCTCATCTGTTTCATTGGTGTTTTCAGGACTTTCTACGGCTAATAGTCTTTTCCCGTTAACTGCTGAAGCAGTGCCTATTTGTTGTAAGTTAAGCATATCTTTTATTAAATAGTTAAACTATAAATTGTTTATAATTTCATCATACTTGACGTTATTTATCAAGATATTTTTGACTTTCTTGTCTAAGGTTAAGAAAAAACTGTTTTTGCCTACCGCCCTCCTCACTCTGGAGTGTACTGGCTTGATCGTGGTGCACAGTTTTTTAAAAAGCTCTAAAATCATTCTGAAAGCCCGATATTTGCTGGTTTTTAAACAAATCTTAAACCAGTTCGTTGGCATTAGAGAAATTTTAAGTAAAGAATTCTCAATTAAGATATGTTGTAAATTCAGGAAAAGACTTATGAACATTTCACTTGTTAAATCAGGAATAGTAAAAATAGTAACCGGTACAAGACGTGAGATAGAATTTGAGAGGAGGCAGGAAGCAGAAAGAGGAGGGGATGCTCGTAGGGAAATTTTTGACCTGGCAGGAGAATTGGCAGACAAAGGGGTTCATATTGAACATGCTGAACATAAGATTGAGCAAGAGGTGATAGCAAACAAGGATAGGCTTTTACATGAGGCACTGGAAGATGTGGCAGCCTTATATGAGACTTTAGATACATACAGTGAAGTTATAAAAGTTGCAAAAATGTTTTTGACTCCGGAAGGAGAAATTGATACTGATAAACTTTCTGAAGCAATGAATACTCTTAATACTGAGGATGAAAAAAGACTATTATTTAGGATTATAGAATTAGGAGTAAATTATATCCAGCAAGAAAAAAGAATTATAGAAACAGAAAAAGATTCTGCGGGCAAGAAAAATATTTATTCATCTGATGATATACTTATGAGTCTTATTCATAGCGCAGGATTAATTGAAGATGATGTTAAAATGCTTTGCCAAAAAATAGATATTGAACAACTTGTCAAAAAATTAGATTAAATTTTTCTAATTTCTATGTTCTTCTCAAAATGTTCTTACTACTTGTAAGGCATAATTTTAATTGTACATAGTAGTATTTATGCTGCTTTCAAGGTTTTTAAAGGTTAGTTAATACAGCTTTTACTATTTACTATCAAAGTTTTAATTTTTAATTTAGACTTTATATAGAAAATTTGGCTAAGCTTTGCTAGGATTTTTAAAAAGGTGAAATTATAAATGCCAGCAACATTAAAAGTACTCTCGGTTCCAAATGGAAGAACATTTGTGCTGACTCCACCTAAGCAAACTATTGGAAGAAGCGAAAAATGCGATATAGTTCTTAAACCAGAGACAGATGGTTATACAGTAGTTGGCGGAGAAAATGACGGTAAAAATAGCATAGAAACATTAAGCAGAAGGCATGCTGAATTTGCTTGTATTGGTGGAAGATGGACAATAACTGATCTGGGCTCCAGGAATGGCACCAAAGTTAATGCTAAGGGTATTGGACAAAATGAGACCTACTTAGATAATGACGACAAAATTGGTTTAGGTGGAACAGATCTTTTATTTAATGTAAAAGTCGATGAACCTGAATCCGGGACACCGAATGTTTCAGCAGACCCTCCCCCTGGCGAATAAAATCTTTTGTGGTTCATTGTTTAATATTATGTTCTAATTTAAATTAAAAAGAATATTATTTAAGGAGGATAGATATGTTAAGTGTGCCAGGTGTAGGTGGTCCCAGGATGTTTTTTGCACCAGATGGTGGTGGCGGAGGCGGAACAGCAAAAGATCCATTTGATGCAGTTGCTCAGGTAGTACAAATGGTTTGGACAACTCCAGGATATAAAAGTAAAACATCAGATGTTGTGCATCCGGCTTCTCATAGTGATGCTGATTTCAGGCTTGTAATGGTTGGCGGTGATAATGCTAGTAATGTCATTGGACTTGGTTATTACTATAAACATGGAGATAATGCTTATAAGTTAATTGCCTTCAATGATGGAAAAAATGTAGCTTCACAAGATGTTTCTGTTAATGAAAAATTTCCTATGTGTGTGCATAAGCTTTTAGATAATTGTAAAAAAATAAACCCAAATGTAGTATCATTTGATGTTAATCCAATTGCACAAGAATTAGCTAATAGATTGTTTGGTTAGAATAAATTTTAATCAGGAGGCTAAAATGACAGAAGTAAAACCACAAACAAATATGCTTGTCCCTAGTTTACTTGGAGTTATTGCAATTTTTCTGGGAGTAATGGCGTTTGGTCAGCTTAGCAACGGCACCTTTATAAATAAATTGCTTGGGCAAAAAACAGTAACTGTTCCAAATGGAACCAGGTTAAGTGTAACAATTCAAAACTCAGTTAACTCTGCAACAAGCAGAAGAGGTGACATTATTACAGGGGCAATATCAAATCCAATTGTTATTGGTGAAGATATTGCTGTACCGGCTGGAAGCCAGGTAATTGGTGAAGTTTCAAGTGTAGCTCCTGCAGAAAGATTTAAAGCAGGAAAGGGCGGATACTTAGCTGTTAGATTTACTTCTATTCAAACTTCAGATGGGAAAAAATATCCCATCAGTTCAAACACATATTCTCTGGCAGGTGAAACCGGTGGCACAAGACTTGCAAAAGGTGTTGGGAAAGCTGCATTAGGAGCTGGTGTTGGTGCAGCACTTGGAACTGCTGTTGGAGCAATAGCAGGAGGAAGACCAGGAAGAGGTGCGTGGTCAGGAGCTGCTATTGGAGGTGGACTGGGAGCTACGACTGCAATAGTTTCTAAAGGTAAAGATGTAGGACTATACAGCGGTTCACATATTTCAGTTATATTAGAGCAGCCAGTTCAAATTGTAGCTTTTAAGAGTAATCGTTGATTGGATTTTAAAAAAAATAATTTAGTGTTCGTTTTTCTTTTTTATAGTCCTGTATAGGACAGCCATGCCAAGGCTGAAATTAATAAGCATTAATGTTATTGCTATCAGCACACCAGTTGTGGGAGTCATTTGTTTCCCTTCGATTTTATTAAACTCATAAACATTATACCTTGAATTAAATTATTCTTGCAAGCAATGTTCCTATTAATATTGAAAGAACAATGGAACTGATCCATATTTCAACTACTACTTTCTAGACAAATAGCAAATTCATTTATAAGTACCCATGTGCAGTTAAAATTCTTTTAATCTTTACTTTTATAATTTTTCAGATTGGCTTACCTTTGCCTGAGAATGTTTATTTTAATGGGAGTATTATTCATTATTTTGTTTTTCGAATTGTAAAGGCAACTTTTAAAAACAATTTTGAAAAGATAGATAAGTTTGCTACAATCTCTTACTAATTAATATGATTGCTTCAGTTAGAAATGGGATTTTCCGCCAGGTGGGTCTTTCTCTGTTGGTACCTACAATAGTGCCCAGCAGGACTGTTGTTACTAAAGAATTCATTAGTAGGACACCGTTTGATAGAATTCCTAAACTTCCGTTGCCCCATCCTTTATCTAAAAAGCCTTTTCTTAATCCCAGGCTTTATAAACGACCTGATACAGAGACTGAACATTCTATACCTTACAAGGATATATCAGAAGAGTTGCTTCAGGCTGGAGTAACATCAAAACAAGTTGATATCTGGAAAGATACTTTTGTTTCACTGGAAGAAAAAAATCTTCCAACAAATGATTTTTCAAGAGGTTTTATTCAGCTTGCTAAAGCAAAAGCTACTGACATTGAGCTGGACTCATATGTACACACTGTGGAATTACTTCTTGTCGGAAGCAAGGGTAAAATCTCACTTGATGATTTAACGTCAAGATATCTGGATATAGTTCAAAGAAAAAATTTGTCAGAAAGGGCAAGAAGTCGTCTTCTTTTAAATGAGCAGGTAAAAGTATTAGAAAACTCAGTTAAAGATGGTAGCTTAAGCCTTAAAAGTCTGGTTGTTATAGGTTTAAAACTTGGTGCAAAACTAATTTTCTTTCTTTTGAAACTAATTTGAAATAAGTATGAAGTGATCTTATGATTATTGTGTCGGTGATGTAACAAGCCTTTGTAAAAATCTCCTTATTGCATCAAGTGCTGCACCTTCTCCTGTATATTCTGTAGCAGATATTTTATAAGGCCACCTGCATTTTTCTGCTTCATCAATTGCTTCCTGTAAGGCAGACATTAAATCTGGTATTTTACCTTGATCTTGAGGATTTTTGTTGGCTTTTATGATTTCTTCTTTTAAGAACTTTGCTCTAAAGAGTCTGCTGTTATATTTTACTTTAGTAATAGCTTTTATAAAATCTGTTCCGCCTTTTATATCTTGAAGAGTATTTAAAAATGCTTCAGCTTGTCCGTTCTGGATTCTTGTATTATTTACTACTTTTTCTAACTGAGGATTCGTTCTTAAGATACCTTTAGCTTCTTCAGAATAACCTTTAATCCTTGCATAGATTTCTTCATAGAGTAAAAGATAATTAGTCCAGGGTATTTGTGTAGAAATCAGATTTTTATTGAAGCTTGCATGTGATAGATTAGGTACATCATAGATTTCAATTAATTGTCCTATTGCTCTGTTACCAATCACATAGTCACCTTTTGGATAAGGAGTATTTAAAATTTTGTCTACATAGTGTTTATTACACGGGTGAAATAAAAATTGTCCTTGGGGACACGGAAGTCCATAGATACAAAAACCTGTAAATCTTTTTAATTCAAGAGTAATATGAGCATTTATCAGATCATTTATAAATATATTCTGAACATTAGGATTGCTCCTAAAAACATCTAAGAAACAATTTACTCCACTTACATTATGAGTCTTAGCGATATCAGAAATGATCTGGTCTATGCTTCCAATTCTACTAAAATGTAAAAGTAGTATATCTCTTTCATCTACAGTTAAACTATTGGTAAAATTCTCAATTTTTTCTATAACCTTTGAAGTGTTTATTGTAGGATCTGCCTTGTCTTTTGGTAAATTAAATAATTCTAAGCAGTCATTAAGTAAACTCTTTGCTTTTGAACTTACTTTGGTAGGAAAGTGTAATCGTCTCATAGGCTGGAGGCTGTCAAAATCAATCATTGTGTTTCTGTTTTCAAATGAAGATACCATATGTTTTATTAATGCTTTTTTAAATTCTTCTGGTGCATGAAGACGAAGATGTGTTAAATGGTAAGCAAACTCAAAATGCTTATCTTCATGAGCAAGTACTTCATACCATAGGCGATTAGAGACAATTTTGTTTTGGTTTTTAACGTAAGCTCCAAAATCTTCAAGAGTAGGACTTGCAGATGGATCTAGAATTTCAGCTTTGGGATTTAATTTTGGATTTCTTCCACTTCTTCTTGCTAAATATTCAAAATATAACTTTAATTGTCTTTCTGCCATGGCATGATTTCTGGTATTAACCAACTCTGGGTTTAACAGTGGCTGTGTATTTGGCATCCCTCTTCGTACAAATGCTGCAGGAGAGTGGAGTGAAAACTGAGTTATTGAAAATCCGCTATTTTCAAGACCTGTCAGATATTCTTCTATTGCCCTAAATTCTGTTGGACCAAAACCGTTTGTTTGTCTCCATTTTAGGTTTAGTGCTTCTCCCAGTGCAGAATCTAAATCATATGCTTGTTGTACTAATTGGAATTGTTGAAGGTGTGTAGGAAGACTATCTTTTTTTAACCAGGGATTAATTTCATTTCCTAGGGCGTCTGTGATTTTTTCTCCTCCAAATGATGTGCCGGATGGTCTTGCAAATTTGCTTGTAATTTTTGCTAGTTCTACTTCTGCTTCCAGTGACAATTTAAAATGTGGATAATAAACAACAGTGTCATGATTTGTTAGCCAGGACTCTTTGCTTGATGCAACCCTATAAGTGCCGCCATTCCTTATAATAAACTGGTCCATTGCAGTAATTAACTCTTCACTTGGAGCTGCATTTATGCGATAAATATTAGTTGGTTTAGGCGGGAAATCTTTAAGTGGACTTTCAGAAACTTCTCTTACAACCCATTTATTGCCTGCTATTTCATGCGAAGTAACATTGTTTCTAACTCTGCCAATAGAATACGTTCTTGTAGTTTTTGCAAAATCTTCATTTTCAATGTTATGTTTGTAGGTCCCTGTTTTAGCTGGATTACAAAATTCGTTTACTTTTTTTAAATATTCATTTATCGGATTATTATAACTTCTGCCTAATGCTTTTTGTCTTATCACTTCTGTTAACTCAGGAATTGAGTTTGTGTGATATTGATATATGCTTATGTCTCTAAACCTTTCTATCATTTCTGCTATTTGAATTAACCTGTTATGTAATTCAAATGCATTGTCTGCTGCCTGTCCTAGTTTTTCTGTACCCCTTTTATTTAAAAATTTACTTTCAAGGAAACCTTCTCTTTTGTTTAAATATAATTTCCACGTTCCATCAATACTTTTTCTTAAGTCTTTTATTAAAGTACTAAGCGTTTCAGGGTCACAATTTTTTATATAGTTTTGGCATAGTCTTAAATACCCAGCTCTAGCATTTATTTCTTCTAAAAAGAATAATGGTTCAGGTTTTGATAATAGGACCCTGGGAGCTGATCCTAACGGTCCAGGCATAACATCATCAAACTTACATGCTGAAACATATTCATCAAGCAAACCATATATTTCTGAGTGCCCTTTTAATGCTTGTTCAATATCCTGAATAGTGTTTAACGGAAGATCGGGCTCACTTAGTAGCGGGTTCTCAGGTGCATCTAAAGAAAAATCTTTGACATTTGGAAGGTTTGCATCATTATCCGGTGTAAACCTGTAAGCCATTCTTTCATTTGGCTGAGTGGAGCGAGCTGGGGGATTAAGTGCTGTGCTAGCTATTCTGTTTGCAGGATCAGCTAAAAATTCTAATATTTCATTAAATGCTATCCCCTCGTCTATATATTGTCCATATTCGTTCTTAGTTGTCCATCTATATTTCTGGGCTTTATTAGCAGTATCTTTAATCCTGTTCATTAATGAGGATTGTATTGAGTCACGTTGTAAAGGAGTAAGATTTCCATTACAATTTATTTCTTTAAATTTGTGTATTAAACCTTGAGCTTGATAAAGCTGACTGTTGTATTTCATTAATGACTTTAGTTTTATAGCTTCCTGTGCTTTTGGATTTTCAATTTGTTTAAGAATACTCTGTAGCCGTACAATCTCAGGATTATTTCCAGGTGCATTAACTTGTTCCTTTATTTCCTTTAAGAATTTAGGAAAATTCTCTTCAAACTTTGGTACTTCACTGGATAGTTCCCTCAGAGAAGTTTCTAATTCAGGATTTTCTTTAAGTAGCCCGGAAAGTTTTTTTGAATATCCATGATTTCTTGCACGAATTTCTTCAAATAGTGAAAACTGCCTTGCAATATCTGACTCTAGTGAAAGAGTATGTAATTGGGGTACGTTTATAGATTCAGCATGGTACCTGATAGACTGTCTGAAAAGTGTAGTATGACGGTTATTGAATGGTTTTGATAATAGAGCATTCATAAATTTTTTATTACTGGGATCGTATATGTTTTTATCGCCAGGATAGATCTGCATTTTACTATCAAGTGTATGGAATCTTCCTCTTTCTACAGTAAGATATTCATCAAGCCGTATTCTGGCTGTAACTTTTGGAGTTCCACCACTTTCAGAAGAATTTAAGTTTTTTAGCAAACCTTCTAATTCGTCATTTGTTAGCCCATCTATAAATTTATCCAGAATCTCATTATATTTTCTTGCATTAATATTAAATGATTTGTCTGATGTATTAAATTCGTAGGTGTCTAATGAATCTCTTACTAGTTGTCTTATTTTTGGAACTATGATTCTGGAAAAATTTGGTCTCTGATGTACCCCGACCAGAGGATTAAATATCTGTTCTTCAGTTCCAATCTGATCAACAATTGAATTGATTAATTCTGTTTTATAATTACTTGAAAGGTTTAATCTGGACTGTGCTGCTGCATCTGGTACCTGTAGTCTTGCCTGTGTTGTTAATAGTGCTCTTACATTATGAAAATACTCATGAGATATTATATTGGCATCAGCAAATTCAGGACGAAGTTTTATAAGATGTCCTTTGTTGGTATAAATTCCCATTGCATTTTCTACATCATCTGTAATTTGAACCTTTGGAGTTAGTTTTTTATCTATATTGTTTACCCGTGCTAAATACCTTAAATAAGAATTAATTTGTTTTTCTGCAGCTTTTGGGTTTGTACGGGCAAGTTCAGGCAAATTGGGATCTAGTTTTGGTGGTTTATGTGCAAATGCTCTTCCCAGTGAATATGAAGCGCCTTGAAAAATAGGATTTAAAATTGCTCCTAGTCCAGCTGCACGATAACCATTCCCCATGATTTCTTCAAACGATGGTCTGTAGGTTTCAATTGTTAAAGAATCATATGCTTCTGTTGCTAGAGAAACTGAAAATCCCATCCCTGCACCTGATGCCATAGAAAGAGGGATTCTTCCACCAAGATATTTAAGACCTTCACGTCCTAAAAGTGATTTTCCAACACCCCAGCCTGTTTGCTTCATTAGTGCTCTTGCAGCCATCTGTTCTATACGAACTCCTGTCAGGCAGGTTACTCCTGTAATTCCTCCAGTCACCAGATCCCTGGCATAAGATTTTGAATCAGCAAATCCTCTATCGCTATGAAAATCATTAGATGATTTTAGTATTACTTTTGTAGCTCCACCGGCAGCAAATGCAGTTCCTAACATTACAAGTGAACCACCACCTGTTAGAGGTGCAAGCGTGCAAGCTGCCAGCCCAGCACAAACATCAGTAATAACCTCATTCCAGAGTTGTCTTGCTTCTTCATGTTCACCCAGTAATCCCTGTAATTCTTCAAGCTTTTTAATTAAACCTTTTACTCTGTCATTGTATTGCTCTGTAAATCCTTCTACAGTATCAATTTTGTGTCCATCTTTAGTAACAGCAAGTGAATATTTTAATTCATCCAGTTTATTCTTTGCTTCTCGTACTTCTTTTAATTTATTAGAGATATCTGTAGAGGTGGCATCCCTATAAGTTAGTCTTCTTAAGGAGTCTGTCATTATATCTAACCAGCCTTCACCATTAAGAGTCTGATTAGCTGTTTTTCTAACAGAGTCAAAGCATTCATCGCATTGTTCTACTAACGATGTTCTAACTTTTCTTTCAAAAAGTTTGATATTATAACGAGTCTGATGAGTGTCAACTATTTCTTTTTCATCTTCTGTAAGGCTTTCATAGTTAATTAAAGGGTCTGTTGAACTGCCTTTTAAGTACTTCATTGGATCAATGAGAAGTTCATTAGTGTATTTTATAAAGGCGGGTTCTTTTTTCACCCGACTATGTATGTTATCAGTGTATGGGGTGGATTCTATGGATTCATCACTTTTTTTATTATAAGAATGTACGAATGATAGTATTCCATTACCATCAGCAAATATTTCCGGATTTTCTTTCTTAAATTTTTCTATAAGTACTAATGTCCTGAATTTGTCTTCTGGACTAACCCTTTTTATTTCTTTATTGTTCATTTCCTGTAAAAAGAGTGTGTGAAGGAGTCCAAACGGCACATTTTCTATGCCTGGTGAATACCATTTGCAGTCTGCATAAAGATTTTTCCCCCTATAGGTTTCGCATAATTCATGAAGTCTTTCTGATACTGAATTAAATTGTGCAACAAGTGTAAAATATGCTGCATGTTCATTAAATATTTCTTTTAATCTAGGGTTGTTTTCAATTAAATGTCTAGGAATTGTGGTTCTATCGAGTTGTCCATTGTCAAAATACATTAAGTCTCTTTGATATTCCAGATGTTTTACTAGTCCAGAGTATAGGGTTTGATAATTAGGATCGTTTTCATCAATATTTATACTCTTAAGAATATCTTTTGCTTTTGCATGGTATGCAGGTGCTAAATCAATCCTATATTCATAGGCAGGCTTTAAAAAATTAAATGGATCAGGCTTTGGTAATAATAATGGATTGTTGGTTTCTGTTCTGGGTGCTGTATAAACAGGCAATTCTAGTTTTTTATCTTTGGCGTATGACTGGATATCCAGGAGAAAAGCATCTTTTCTTTTGTCGAAAAAAACTGTATTAAATTCTGGACCTTTAACAGTTTCAAGATCATAACCTTTCTGCCTAAACCTTAAAAGCCTATGTCGTATAATTTCTTTTGCAAGTATTGTTTCATTAAATGAAAGATTGTTAAATCCTTTCCCTGTAAAACCTTCAAGCAATGATGCTCTGTCATTGTCATCCATTGCTTCAACAAGTGCTTTCATAGCATCTATGTTTTCTGCAATTGATTTATCTGTAAGGATATGGATATCAAATGAACAATTTGGAGTAAATGCTGTATCAGCTTGTAATGCTCGAATATTTGGAAGTCGCAAAATCGAAGCTTCTGGATTTATCCTAGAAAAACTATCGAATTGTTCATTAGTCTCTTCTTTTTGCCTAGTGTCAGAAGATGGCTTATTATGATGTCCCCATGCAATTCTGATTGGAGGAGAACTTGCTTTATTATTAGTTATTTCAGCCATGTCCCCTGTCTTTAGGCTTATTAAAATATGAATTTATTTGTAGTGCACAAGATAAAGTTCTCATGCATCCCACCCGTATTAGCATGAAGGCTGTATATATAAAGGTAGTGTATGTGTTCTAGTTGATAAGATTGCAAACTTATCAAAATAAAAAAAAATTAAGTTTCATGAGTTCGTTTAGCTAAGATTAAATAGATGTGAATGGCATTTAAATTGTTTGAGAAGTAGTTAAAGTTACTTCACAAATTCAGTTTTAAGAGCGGGTACAATTGATATTTCAAGATAATCTATGAACAATTTTATAAGCCTGTATTTGATAGGTGATAGCCCATCATTTGTAAGATACTGTGAGTGATCCCTCATTTGTGCATTGATTACATCTCCTAATAATGGGTCCATGCTGTATGCCTTGGCTATTAGTTCTTCAGTCTCAAAATCATATGGAATACTTGCCTTTTTTATTGATGAGTTGATTTCATATCCTTCAAGATTATTAACTTGTTTTCCGAACAATAAAGCACCTCTTGCAAACCCTTTTGTAATTGTTGCAAGTTCATTTTCAATCCTTGAACAGAGAGTATAACCCGGAAAGTATGTAAGAGTTATTTTATTTTCTAACCAGCCTTCAGTAGTATTTGGAATCTCATAATATCCACCAGATCTTTGAATAAATAAATCCATTACACTCAGTAATCTGGGGTCAGGAGTTGAATTTAAATAATAAATGTCTCTTGTTCCTCTTGGCTCAGTAGAACAAGTTGGATCGCTAATTGTCCTCCTCATGAAAGTGTTATCTTTTTGTATGGATGTAACCTTATCGGTTGATTTTGATCCTTCTATTAATGTTTCAGTATTAATGTATTTGTAATTGGCTGAAACAAAGTTATTAATTCTTTCATTTATTATCTGCTCATATTCTTTTTCGGGATTTATAGATGATATGTTATTAAATGCTGACAGTCTGATTTTTTTAGTTAATTCATCTGTTGGTTTTGAATTAGTTCCAAATACATAATTGCTTGTTTGTTCTTTTATTGTTTTTTCAATATTTAAGCATTTAAAATATAAAATTTTTGCTTGTTTTACCTCCTTCTCTAATAATAGTTCAAGCTTAAACAGTTCTTCATATTTTTTTGTTTTACCCTGCAATCTCATTTCATTAAATGCAAACCACTGTGTGCATAGGTAGAGATCCCATAATTCATAAAATAAAGTCCTGCTTTGAATCCCATGCTTTCTGGCTAATGCAATTAATTCATCTGATTTAATTCCTGCCAGTGCATGTTCAAGGATTGAGATATTTATATCCAATATATTGTCATTGCAATGGTTACTGTTTTCACATGTACTTGAATTATCTTCTGTGTCAGGCTGAGTACTGTTCAGTAAATTTATAATGTGCTTATTCATGACTTAATTTAACTTTTTGTACAAAAATCTAATAACCAATACTTAAGCCTGTTTATACAAAGCAACCATGCAGGATTTTTTTACTAATTCATTTGTTAATTGTTAAGTTGTGAAAAATTAAATATATCTTATTTTCGTAAGAATCCTTTTTGGTAAAAGTTTTGAAATGGTTAAATTTAAAATCAACTTATTATTGCTGCAAGTATAGTTCCTATTGATACTGAAAGAACAATAGAGCTAATCCATATCCCAACTGCTACTTTCCAGTTTTGTTCTTTTGCCATAATAGCTACAGTTGCAATACAAGGAACAAATAAAGTAAGTACCACACTAGCAACAGTTACCTGAGCTGCCGTAAGCGGTAATTCCATTAATCCAAATGCTCCAAAGTCCCTTCTGACCATTCCTAATATAAATGAAATAGATACTTCTTTTGGCAGGTGTAATAGCTTTGTGGAGATTGGTTCAAAAAGTAAAATTATTTTTGTGAGAAATCCTGTAACCTGTAAAACTGCAACTATAAATGCAGCCAGGAAAAATGCAGGAACTGCCTCTTTCATAAAAAATACTACCTTTGTCTTGGACTTGTAAAAAACATTTTTAAGTTGAGGTATTCTTAAAGGTGGTAAGTCAATAAATAAAGGAGTTGGTTTGCCGGGCAAAAATTTATTCATAATATAACCTGTAAGAATTAGTACAAACCCTAAGACAGCTAACCATATAATCCATGACTTAAGACCACCGCTTTTAGCAAGAAGTCCCTGAATTACACCAAGTTGAGCAGAACATGGAATAGAAAAGCCTAAAATCGTTAGTGCAATAATTTTTTCTCTTCTTGTGGATAGTAATCTTGTTGTAACTGCAGCCATTGTTACGCACCCTAATCCAAGTATAAGAGGAATTATTGCCCGACCATTCATACCAATTCTGGTTAATAGCCCATCTAAAAGCACTGCAAGTCTTGGCAGGTAACCGCTGTCTTCAAGAACTGCAAGAGCAGTATAAAATGCAATTACAAGTGGTAGTAAAAGTCCAAGCAAATATGTAATCGTTAAAGTAAGAACTCCATATTTCCCTGCAAGTATTGTTCCGGTTCCACTTGTAAGGTTATTTGTTAGTTTTGATGAGGTGAAAATATTTTTGTCTGTCTTTTCAATGTAATCTGACGGTCCAAAAAAATATTCACCGATGACGTTTTTGTTCTCAGCTCTAAATCTTTTTAATTCTTCGTATTTTATTTTTTCTGCCAGGAATCCCTTTGGAAAACTAAATATAATGTTTTTGTTGTCTGTGGTGTAGTTTGCTTCTACTGGCAGAAATAGTCCTGTTGCTTCCCTGACAAAAGGTTCATAATATCTGTTCATTATTTTCCCTTCAGTAAATGAGACAAGATCTCCTCCTATCCAGATACCCAGAAACTGATAAAGAAACAGGAATCCTACAAACAATGCAACAATAGAACCATAAAATGGATGGATAAGTATGTTTGATAATTTTGTAAGCAACCTTTCTTTGTTGTTTTCTTTTTTTGTAATCTTTAAAACTATTTCATTAACTTCTTTTCTTCTTGTACTGTATATTTCGTTTCTTTTATTTCTTGGTTCAAGTTTATATCTTTCTGCAATGACCAGATCACCTTCAAGGATTAAAAGGGATTCAGCCTGATTTTTTACAAAAGGCAAAAGCTCAGTTAATTCATTTAATAATACTGGATCAACAATTCCTGTTTTAGCTTCTTCATTTTCAATAGCGGATTTAATGTTATTCATGCCTTCACCAGTTATTGCTACAGTGGTAAAAACTGGTACACCAATAATCTCACTTAGTTTTTTTGTGTTGATTTCAAGACCAATTGATCTTGCTTCGTCAAATTGATTTATTGCAATAATGAGCCTTTTTCCCATATCGATTAATTGCTTTGTGAGAAATAAGTCTCTTTCCAGGCTTAAAGCAGATATAACGTTTATTACTACGTCGGCATATACAATTACATCTCTTGCAACCCTTTCTTCATCATTAAAACTGCTGACACCGTATATTCCAGGTGTGTCTTTTATTTCGTAATTTTGATTCAGGGTAGCAGTTGTGATTTCAACAGTTGTACCCGGATAGTTACTTACGTCAACATACATATTGCTTAAATAATTGAAAAATACTGATTTCCCGACATTTGGATTCCCAACCAGTGCTATGTGTTTTTTATCTGTTTTTATATGAGTTGTCATTTTTAAAAATCCTTATAAGGACCTATAATTATAACTTACCAGGACTTACGCACATGTTATACCAACTAAACTGGCGCGTCAGCACAAGTATATTTTTGCGACGCCAGAGCGTAGTGACAAGGAGCAAAAAAATACTTGTGCGGTTAAACAGCCAGTTTTGAATATGTTAACTTTGCGTAAGTTCTGACTAATACAGTTTTGTCGTATTACACTATAATTAGCTCAATAATCATGAAGTTATAAATTATGGTTGAAATGGTCTCAGTAGAAGAAATGAAGTTAATATCTGACTCAGGCACAGGGTTTCAGATTATTGATGTACGTGAAATATCTGAATATCAGTCTGTAAGAATAAAAGGTAGTAAACTTCTGCCTTTGTCCTGCTTTGATACTAAAGTTGCTGAGATAAATAAAACAGTTCCTTCTTATTTTCTCTGCGGCGTTGGTAAGCGGGCAATGAAAGCTGCTGAATATCTTGAATCACTTGGATGTAAAAATCTGTATGTTATAGATGGTGGTATAAAAGCATGGATTGAAGCTGGCTTTCCTGTCGAATGTGGATAATCTTAAATTCAGCCTTTGGAATGAATTTGTTTAAAATGTCTTGTCTGTTAAAATATAAACATTGTGAAGCTTGTTACTTTTACAAAAGGAAGTCCTGAAATTAGCAGCATTGGAGTAGTTGTTGGTGATAGTGTTTTGGATTTGCACCTTGCATCAGGTAAAAGACTCCCAAATGAAATGATTTCTTTTATATCGGGTGGTGATGAGTTTTTAAAAATTGCAAATCAGTTAATAGGCTCTCCTTTAAAAGAAGCTCTTATATCATTGAATAAAATTAGGTTAAAAGCACCGATTCTTTTACCCTCCTCGCTAAAAGATTTTTTTGCATTTGAAGAACATGCAAAAGCAGGTGCTGCAAGAAGAAAAGAAACCCTAACACCTGAATGGTATGAGATACCTGCATATTACAAAGGAAACCATAGGCAAATATTAGGACCTGGTGATGAAATACCATGGCCATTTTATACAAGGAAACTTGATTTTGAATGTGAGATTGCCTGTGTTATTGGTAAGAAAGGAAAAAATATTTCAGTCTCTGAAGCTGAAAATTATATTTTTGGTTACATGATATTTAATGATGTTTCAGCCAGGGATATTCAAAAAAAAGAAATGATGCTCAGAATGGGTCCTGCAAAAAGTAAAGATTTTGCAAATGTATTTGGTCCTTATCTGGTTACAAGAGATGAGGTGAATCCTTCGGTAGATTTTTCCCTTACTGTAAGAGTGAATGAAGAGATATGGTCAAATGGACATTTTAAAGATCAGTACTGGGGATTCCCACTTATGATTTCTCATGTTTCACAGGAAGAGATGGTTTATCCTGGTGATGTGTTTGGGTCTGGCACTTTCTATAAAGGATGTGGACTTGATTTGGATAGGTGGATAAAGCCCGGGGATGTTATTGAACTGGAAGTACCAAAACTAGGAGTGCTTAAAAATAAGATTGGAAGCCCATCTGGTAGTAAAGAACTTATATATAAAAAACAACAGGTTGCAACATAGGAGGGTTTTTGTATGGCAATGATTTTAAAACAAGGGAAATTACCACAAACACCTCATACAGAATATTATGCAGTTCCTGATGTACTTTCACTTGAGGAAATTCATGGTTCTTATGGATTCAGTGGTCCTCATTCAAGGAAAATGCATCTTCGATCTTACCCTACTGAACAGTCAAAACCACCGAGAAAAGGAGATTTTAATTTTCTCTTGAAAATTACACCGGATGATATTTTGCAGCCTTATCATATTCTTACAAATGATATTCCTTATGAAGGTGATGCTGTAACAGGTAGAAAACCTCTTCTGTTTGGAAATAGTGTTGTTGTCTCAGTATCTAAACCAGTTAAGAGCATGGCTGAGAATATGTTTTTTAGAAATGGTGAGAAACATGAGATTTATTATGTTCAGAATGGAAATGGGACTCTGAAAACAGAATATGGAAATATTCCTTTTCGAAATGGACTTTATATCATAATTCCAAAAGGGACTACTTGCCAGTTTGAACTTGATTCTAAAAATGCTTATTTTTTAATTATTGAGTCAAATTATCCTGTTACATTTCCACCACATTATATGAATAGCGGTGGACAGGCTTATTTAATGGCACCTGTTGTTGAAACAGAAATAGAGTCACCTGTTTTCCAGGAACCAGTTGATAAGAAAGGTGAATTTCTTATTAATGTAAAACATTCAAAAGGCATTATTACTACTCTTACATGGAGTCATCATCCTTTTGATGTTGTAGGATGGGAAGGTTCTTTTTATCCCTTTGGTTTTCATATATCAAACCATCATGGCATAACCAGGGAAATTCATACTGCACCTCCTGTGCACCAGACTTTTCAGTCGGGGAATGTGCCTAATAACGGGTTTTCCCTGTGTTCTTTTGTATCCCAGATGGAAGGCTGGCATCCAAAGGAAATTCCTGCGCCTTATGCCCATTCAAATGTTGATTCAGATGAAGTAATGTTTTTCTCAAATTCTGAGTATGGTGCACGTGAAAGCATAATTAAAGAAGGCTCAATAACATTTCACTCTGGTTCCATTCCTCACAGTCCACATGGTGATGCAGCTTTAAAATCAACGCATGATCGCGGGAAAATTTCTAAACGACTTGCTGTAATGCTGGATACGTATTTTGAAAGTCTCTCAGTTACTGAAGCTGCATATAATTTCAGGGATAAAAATTATGCAATGAGCTGGTACAATGCTGCAAATAAAACAAAGGCATCCGTATAAATAAGGAGGTAATATGCCAAATAAAAAACATTCATTTTTAAACTTTCAGGTTGACCATATGACAATGCATGTGGTCCCTGAAATGTATAACGTGGCTTATACAATTTTCAGAGTTATTTTTGGTGTAACCAAAGAAGATGTGATTTATGAAAAACGGAAAGAATGGATAAAGGGTCAGGGAGAGGAATCCATGACTTTTGCCGTAAGGGTTGGAAGTGGTGTTATAGGTGATGCATCACTGAACAATATTATTTTTGCAATTGTGCAGCCTTCAGAACCTACAAATGTTTCTTCCCACTCCAGAGGGTTACTTGCAGATCATTCTGCAGCAGTTCATTGGCAGCATCTTGCCCTCAGAACATCTGATTTACTTGCATTTCACAGATATGCACTTGAAAGAGGTGTAAATTTTATTACACCCATTATGAAAGATGAAGATGAAGATGTAATTCAGGTTTTTAGTGGTGAATGGTTTTTGCCAGGTTATAAACCAAGTGCAGTATTCTTTGAATTTACTCAGAGAAATGTAACGGTAGAGTTATTAAAAAAACTAGAAGAGCATAACAGACAGTCATGGTTTAGGGATAAAACCTTTTTGGGATTATATTCAGAGAAAGAACGTGAATATCAGGCAAACCAGGTAACGCCTTTTATTGATCATGAGCTATTTAAACAGCTTCAATCACACCTAAAAGGGAAAAAGCACTGGGAAATTACTGAATCCGACGTTGAATCATGTGAAAAAATGATGTTAGATTATGCAAAAAAACATAATAAAACATCAAGTGCGGTCAGGTAACTCAGTGTTTTTTCTTTAATTTCTTTAACAATTTTTCATTAAGCCCATGAGTTGCAAGGCTTTTATTTGTGAATTCTTTTATGTCTGTTAGTTCTGTCCCGAACCACTCTGGGGGAATAAAATCATCGCATTCATCTATGGTGCCAAATTCTACCTCAACAGTTAGTAAACCTTTTAATTTTCCATCATAAATATCTAACTGTATAATATGTTCGTTATATGGAATTTCGTACCTTGTTTTTCTAATCCTTCTGCCTTTTGTTTCATTCCACAAAATATCGTACATTGGTTTTGAAATCTCTATCTCGATTTCTTCCCTGACTTTACCTGTGCCTTTTTTAATTGTCTGGTAATATTTATCTCCCTCTTTTCTTAAACGTATTGAGGTGCCTTCCTTTGTAGAAAGATAACCCTGAACTATATTATTATTTGGATATATATCCAGATTGTCCGGCAGTTCTTTTACCAAAAATCTTCTTTCAATTTCAAGTAATGGCTTGCCACCTGGTTTAATTCCTAATGGTTGAATTTTACTTATAGCAGATACTGCTGGGGGCTTCATTTACTTTTCTAACTTTTTTCTTGCTTCGTCTAGCCCAAGCCAGAATGTGTAAATGGATTCAAGTGCAATCTTGCCTGCTTTAATATATTTCTCTTCGTCAAAATCCTTTTCATTAAAGGTTTCTTCCAGTTCTTTCCAAACACTTACACCATGTCCAGCTTCAGTTTCAAAATGATATTTAAAAAATCCTATTGGTACAGGTGGTAAGTTTTTCGGTATTCTGTACTTTGCATTATATGCTTCTAGCCCTACGACTAATTCATTCCAAAAATTATTTGATTCTTCTTCTTTACTTCTACCAATTCCATAGGCTGCCCATGTTTCAATAGCAAAACTTGCACCAGCACCGATAATTCCATCTAGGCTTCCATAAGTTTTATCAAGTCCATTTAGAAATTTATGTGTGGATTCTGTTCCGGCACTCCATCTGCCAATTTGATCTGAAGGAATGTTTAACATACCTGCCATTTTTCTAAGCCAGTTTAAATGAGCATTTGGTGTGGTAAATTTTTGTCCTTCAATGCTTCCAGTTTTTACATTCATCCCTACGCCACATTCATTCAGAAGAATTGCTCTAGCAGCTTCTTCTCCTTCAATAGTGGATGCATAAACCATCCTTTTACATTGAACTACTATAAAATGATTTGAAAAAACTGAAAACTGAATTATCAGATCTTTTACCTGCTCAGTATTGGCCAGTCCTTTTTTAAACCATTTTGTATATGGATTATTTACAATAACCGGATGCTGAAAAAATTCCTTCTCAATTGTTTTTTTTAATGATTCAAAAGTTTTTTGCATGCCTTTATTTAATTTATCACTGGCAATGCTTGTATTTAAAGAAAAAATCATTGTACCTCCTTGTACATTTAATATATTTTTCTATTAGAGTAGATTATAGCTAATATAATGCTTAAATAATATAGTTAAATGAATTGCTAATTGGAGATTGTTGTTGTTAATATGGCTACAGGTTTATTGTATGACGAAAGATATTTAAATCATGATACGGGCTTTGGTCATCCTGAATGCCCGCAAAGGATTTCTAGTATAGTTTTGCATCTTCAAAAGTTGCCAATTTATTCAACATTCAAACATCTTAAACCCAAACAAATTGAACTTGACTGGATTTTAACTACTCACACAGCAGATTATATTAAAAGAGCTCAAGATACATGTAAAAATAATTCTCAGATCTTGGATACTCCTGATGTTGTGGTTTCAAAAGACTCTTTTGAAATAGCAAAACTTGCTTGTGGTGGTGCACTCAGGCTTGCTGATGAATTAATTAAAGGAAATATATCAAATGGTTTTGCAATTCTAAGACCACCCGGACATCATGCAGAAGCTAATAGGGCAATGGGATTTTGCTTATTTAATAACATTGCAATTCTTGCCAGATATCTTCAGGAGCAGCACGGGGTAAATAAGATTGTAATTCTTGACTGGGATGTGCATCACGGGAATGGTACGCAGCATACTTTTTATGAGGATCCGTCTGTTTTTTACATGAGCCTTCACCAGTATCCTTTTTATCCTGGAACAGGTTCTGTGCTGGAAACTGGTGAAGGAAGAGGGATTGGCACTACATTAAACTATCCGATGTCACTAGGAGCTTCAGATAAAGATTACAAAGAAGCATTTATAAAAAAGATTATTCCTGCTATTAAAAATTACAAGCCTGATATTGTTCTTATATCTGCTGGTTTTGATGCTCATAAAGATGATCCGCTTGCAAATATTAATCTTAGTACTGAATGCTTTAAATGGATGACAGAAAGAATAGCTGAAACTGCAGGAGAAGTTTGTAATGGAAGAATTATTTCTCTTCTTGAAGGTGGCTATAATTTAGAAGTTTTACCTCTATGTGTTGAGGAACATTTAAAGGTTTTAAGTAATTATAAGAGGTGAAAATAGAAATATTTTCTTGACAAATGTCCTTGTATAAACACATTTGAGATTTTATTTGAAAATCTAATTAATTATCGTGAAGCAGTTGCTTTTTGATTTATTGGATTTGCAGGATGATCAGCCCAGAATAATTTACCTTTTCCTGTTTCGATTTTTGTCATTGTTATGCATTCTTCTACTGGGCATACCAGGCTACATAAATTACAGCCTACACATTTGTCTTTAAGGATTATAGGGATTCTAGAGTCAGGATTTATTGCAATTGACTGATGTGCACCATCTTCGCAGGCTATGTAGCACAACTGACACCCGATACATTTGTCGGAATTGATTTTTGCAATAACCTTGTAATTTAAATCAAGCTGTTCCCATTTCTTTACTTTTCTTGCTGCCTTACCACTGAGCTCGGTAATACTTTTCACTTCCTTGCTGTCCAGGTAGTTACTTAACCCTTCTTTTAATTCAATAACAATTTTAAAACCATAATGCATGACTGCTGTGCATATCTGAAGTGAAGTGGCTCCCATTAAAATAAACTCAGCAGCATCCTGCCAGGTTTCGATTCCGCCAATACCCGATATTGGGAGCTTGAAATCAGGGTGATTTGATATTTCTGAAACCATATTTAGTGCAATTGGTTTTACTGCAGGTCCGCAATAGCCGCCATGCGTTGATAAACCATCTACTATAGGTCTTGGTTCCATTCTGTCGAGATCAATCCCTGTAACTGAGTTAATTGTATTTATCAGAGAAACAGCATTTGCTCCGCCTCTTTGTGCTGCAAGAGCAGCTTTTGTAATGTCTGTAATATTTGGTGTAAGTTTTACTATTACTGGTTTTGTTGCTTTCTCCATTACCCAAGATGTAATTTTTTCACAGACATCAGGATTCTGACCTACAGCAGAACCCATTCCTCTTTCACACATTCCATGAGGACAGCCAAAATTTAATTCAAATCCGTCAACTCCAACATCTTCACATTTTTTAATACAGTCATGCCACTCTTCCTTTGTTTCAAACATTAATGATGCAATCACTGCATGATTTGGGAATTTTTCTTTTACCTCTTTCATTTCTCTTATATTTACTTCAAGTGATCTGTCGGTAATAAGCTCAATATTATTGAAACCCATTATTCGGTTGTTTTTATAAGAAACTGCACCATAACGGCTGGACACATTTGCAATTGGTACCCCTAAAGTTTTCCATACTGCGCCACCCCATCCTGCACGAAATGCATTCATTACCTGATAGCCGGTATTTGTGGGTGGTCCTGATGCAAGCCAGAATGGATTTGGTGATTTTATTCCTGCAAAGTTTGTGGTTAAATCTGCCATTATTTTCCTTTCATAAGAAATTTATGTATCCCTCTTGCTGCATCTCTACCATCTGCCGCTGCATTTACTACTTCTTTCCCGCCATTTATACAGTCCCCACCGGCAAAGTATTTTGCGTTTGAGGTTTGGAAATCTTTGTTAATAACTATTTTCCCGGCTTCAAGTTTTAAATTTTGTATCCCATTTAAGAAATTAACTTGTTTTTCCTGCCCTGTTGCAATTATTACTCTATCGCAGTTGATTATAAATTCAGTACCAGTAACAGGTTTTATTTCAGGTTTTGATTTTGTATTAGATTTGGTTCTTTCAATGGTGTTTTTAATAAACTTTATTCCCTCTACTTTATCTTTCCCGACTATTTCAACAGGTGAGCTTAAAAATAAAAACTTAACTCCTTTTTCCCTGGCATGCTGTACCTCAAAATCGTATGCATTTAGTTCGTTCTCGCTTCTTCTATATACCATTGTTACTTCGGCACCAAGAAGTGCTGATTCAACAGCAGCATCAATTCCAGTATTCCCACCACCAATAATAACTACACTTTTCCCAGGATCAATTCTTTGTTCTTTTTTTCTTAGATCATATATAAATTCTGTTGCTCCATATACTCCTTTTAAGTTTTCACCTGTAATCCCTGTACTTTTTGTTTTGCCAAGACCTGTGCCAATAAATATTGCATCATAATTTTTTTCTAAGTCAGATAAAAGGACTTTGTTGTCTGTGCTTTTACCTTCTGTAATAACCTTTGTGCTTGTTTTTATTTCAAACCCAATATTGCTTATATATTTAACTTCTTTCTCTGAGTCCTTGTTTGAGAATTTATAAGGTGCAACGCCGTATGTATTTAATCCCCCTGCTTTTTCATTTGCATCAAATACAGTTACTGCATGTCCTAAGACTGTAAGTTCATGTGCACAGGCAAGTCCTGCAGGACCTCCTCCTATTACTGCAACTTTTTTATTTGTTGTTTCACCCTTTTCAAAAAATTTAATATTGTTTTCAATTGCATCATTTGTAGCATATGCCTGTAGTCTGCCTATTTCTATCGGTTTTTCATTTAGATGGTGATAGACGCAGGCACCTTCACATAAAACACTTGTAGGGCATACATCACCACAGGATTTTCCTAAAATATTTTGTGTAAAAATTGTTTTTGCTGCACCTTTTGTGTTTTTTGTCATTATTTGTCTGATAAACATTGGTATGTCTATTGAGGTAGGGCATGCTGTTATACATGGTGCATCATGACAAAACAGACACCTAGATGCTTCAATTACAGCTTCATTTGGATTGTATAAAGGTTTGATTTTACTGAATTTATCTTCAGTGGTTTCTTTGTTTGTTAATGAGGGATGTACCATATTTTCACTTATTTCCTTGAGATCTTATATAACGATTCATCAATTGCTTTAATGATTCTGTTTATTTCATCTTTGTTAATTGAAAGTGCAGGAGCAATCCTGATTATGTTTCCAAATAATCCACCTTTTCCTACAAGGATACTGGATTCTTTGAGCATTTCCATTAATTGAATGCATTCTTCTTTTGCATATTCTTTTGTTTTCCTGTCTTTTACAAGTTCAATGCCTATAAGTAATCCTCTTCCCCGTACATCCCCAATAAGTTCATATTTTTTCATAAGTTCTTTAAGATTGTCCATCATAAGTTTTCCCATACTTTGTGCATTTTGAATCATGTTTTCTTCATGAATAATTTCTATGGTTTTTAATGCCTGCATAGTCTGATATGGATCACCGCCGAATGTATTAAAGTACAACTTGCCTGTGAGTGTTTCAGCAATATCTGATCTCATTAGTGCTGCACCAATTGCTGCTCCATTTCCAAGACCTTTTGCCATGGTAATCATATCTGCATTTATATTTAAGTCTGTAGAAAGTAGAAATCTCTTCCCACATCTGCCTGCCCCTGTCTGAACCTCATCACTAATATACTTCCCGCCATAATTATGAACAATTTTTGCTGCCTCATGAAAATATTCATCTGGTGGAGATATTACCCCGCCAATTCCCATAACAGGCTCTGCAATAAATCCTGCAATTTTTCCACTTGTTGATGTCTGAATTGTATTTTCAATATCTTTTGCACACTCCATATGGCAGTTCTCAGGACTTTTATTAAACGGACATCTGTAACAGTATGGAGCCTGTGCTGAAACTACATTTGATACAGGTTGTGCACGAAATCTCCATGTGTGCTGTCCGCAGTTTGCAAGAGCAGCTGATGTCCCACCATGATAACCATGCTTCAGATTTACAACCATTCCTTCACCGGTAGCATGCCTGGCTGCCATAAATGCAAGCTCATTTGCTTCAGAACCTGAGTTTGTAAATGAACATTTGTCAATTCCTTTTGGCGCTTCATCAACAAGTTTCTTTGCAAGTTTTGCAGCATGTTCATTCAGAAAAATAGTAGATGTATGCTGAATCTCATCACTTTTTATCATCTCAATTAATGCTTCCTGGATTTTCGGATGGTTATGTCCTGCTGAATTACAGACAATTCCACCTATTGCATCCAGATATTCTTTATTGTTTTCGTCATAGACATAGTTTCCTTTTGCTTTTACAAGCTGAATAGGGTCTTTGTAATATAAAAAGGCAGTGGGTGGGAAATTGGATTTTCTAATCTTTAGAATTTCTTCTTTTGTTAATCCTTTTTCTTTTACTTTCATTTTTATCCCTTTCTAAATGGCAACCAGTTCTTTATATGTTTCAGGGCGTCTGTCTCTGTAAAACTGCCACAGATCCCGAACTTCTTTTATTTCATTAAAATCAACATCACAGATAAGCAGCTCGTCTTTATTTCTGGATGCTTCTTTTACTATTTTTCCTTTTGGGGAAACCACATATGAAGTGCCATAAAACTCACCAATGTTCCATGGTGCTTCAGTTCCAACACGGTTAATTGTAGCGACAAAGTATCCATTTGCTACTGCATGAGCTGGTTGCTCTATTTTCCATAGGTATTCTGATAATCCTGCAACAGTGGCTGATGGATTAAAAATAACTTCAGCACCATTTAATCCTAGACATCTTGCTCCATCAGGAAAGTGCCTGTCATAGCAGATATAAACGCCAACATTTCCATACTTTGTTTTAAAAACTGGATATCCCATATTTCCTGGTTTAAAGAAAAACTTTTCCCAAAAACCTTTTACCTGAGGAATGTGGTTTTTTCTGTATTTCCCCAGGTATTTCCCGTCTGCATCAATAACTGCTGCAGTGTTGTAATAAACGCCTGCCATTTCTTCTTCGTAAATCGGCACAATTATTACCATGTTATATTTTTTTGCATAATCACACATAAGTTTTGTTGTTGGACCATCTGGAATTGCCTCTGCAAGCCCATACCATTTACTGTCCTGTGATGGGCAAAAATAAGGACCGGTAAAAATTTCCTGAAAGCATAACATCTGGACTTTTTGTTTTCCTGCTTCCTCTATATAAGGAATGTGTGCTTTTGTCATTGCCTCCCTGTGTTCATTGCATGATGCATCAGTATTTAATTTATTTGCCATTTGTATAAGACCGATTTTTACTATTCTGTTTGATTTATTGTTTTCCATTTATTTCTCCGTTCTAAGAATTTATGCTTATGCATGAACTGGTTGTTTTATTCTCTCTTCAGTTAATTCAGTGTTATATGGAGCTCTGGCTATATATTTTCCATAGCCTTTTTGCACTGAGGCTTTTCCATTTTCTATTACTATATTTCCTCTTAAGATCACTGTATTTGTTTTGCCTGTAACTGACCATCCTTCGTAAGCAGAATAATCACAGTTTTGATGATGAGTTTTACTAGAGATGATATGTTTTATATTTGGATCAAAAATTACAATATCAGCATCAGATCCTGGTGCAATTGTTCCTTTCTTAGGAAATATTCCAAATATTTTTGCAGCTGCAGTAGAAGTAAGTTCTACAAACTTATTTAGTGAAATCTTTCCTTTTAGTACTCCTTCAGAAAATAACAATTCCATCCTGTTTTCAATTCCCGGGATTCCATTAGGGATCTTTGAGAAGTCATTTTTTCCCATTTCTTTTTGATTCATGCAAAATGGGCAATGATCTGTTGCAACTGTATGAACCAATCCCTGCTTTATTCCTTCCCATAGTGCAATTCTGTCTTTTTCTTTTCTAAGCGGAGGACTCATAATCCATTTAGATCCTTCAAAACCAGGACTTTCATATAGTGATTCATCAAGCAAAAGATACTGAATACATGTTTCAACATTTACTTTCTGATTTCTTTTTGTTGCTTCACGAACACGGTTTAAAGCACCTTCACAAGTCAGGTGAACAATATAAAGTGGATGATTTCCCTGGTATGCCATGTCAATTATTCTGCCTGTTGCTTCAGTTTCTGCAATCTCAGGACGAGTTAAGTAGTGATATCTTGGAGATAAATTACCATTTGATTTGGCTTCACTGACTAATTCATCAACCATGTCACCGTTTTCACAATGTGATATAACCAACGCGCCATATTTTCTAGATTCTTTCATTAATCCTATGATTTGCCTGTCATCCACCATAAGTGCGCCTTTGTATGCCATAAATACTTTAAATGAAGTAATCCCGTCCTGTAAGCAAATGTTCTTTATTTCTGCTTTTGTATTTTTATTAAAGTCAGTTACACCCATATGAAAAGCATAGTCACATACTGCATTTCCATCTGCTTTTTTATGCCAGAGATCCAGTGCTTTTCTAAGTGATTCTCCCTGTGACTGGATTGCAAAATCAATTATTGTAGTTGTACCGCCATATAGACCTGCAAGCGTTCCAGTTTCAAACGTATCGCTTGCAAATGTACCCATAAAAGGGAGTTCCATATGGGTATGTGGATCAATTCCGCCAGGAAAAATATATTTATCTTTTGCATCAATAATCCTGTCAGTTGGATAATCCAGGCTCTTACCTATTGTCTTTATTTTTTCTTCTTCTATAAGGATATCTGCCTGGTATTTATCTGTAGCAGTTACTACTGTTCCATTTTTAATTAAAATAGTTTTTCCCATAATTTTTTCTCTAATTTACCATATGCTTGAATCTTTTACCCAACGTTCTATGGTGACTTTTGTATCAGTGTAAAAATCTGCACAGACTGATCCATGTGCTTTTATGTCACCGAAAAAGGATGCTTTTGTGCCACCAAAAGAGAAAAATGCCATAGGTGCAGGCACCCCAATGTTAATTCCTATCATACTGGGATCAACCTCATAAGAAAATTTTCTTGCTGCAGCCCCACTAGAAGTAAACAATGAAGTGGTATTTCCATATTCAGAACTATTCAGCCATTCAATAGCTTCATCGATATTTTTTACTTTTCCAAGACATATAACAGGACCAAAGATTTCTTCCTTTGCAATTTTCATGTCTCTCTTTACATCGCTTACTATTGTTGGCTTCAGAAAATATCCTTCTTTTTGGGTAATTCCTTCTCTCCCGTCGAAAAGTATTTTTGCGCCTTCTTCCTGGGCAGAATCCAGAAGGGATATTATTCTGTTTTTTGAATCTTCTGATATTACAGGACCAATTTCTGTTTCAGGATTTAACCCGTCTCCAACCTTAGCGACTTTTGCTTTTGAAACAAATGCATTCTGAAGCTTTTCATAAGTGTCACCAACACATAAGATTACTGATCCAGCCAGACATCTTTGCCCGGCACACCCTGTGCAGGATTCAAAAACAGTCTTTGCTGTTAAATCCATATTTGCATCAGGCAGTACCACCATGAAATTTTTTGCTCCTCCAAGCGCCTGGACTCTTTTTCCGTGCGATGTGGCAGTTTCATAGACATATTTTGCTACAGGTGTTGAACCAACAAAAGAAATTCCAGCAACGTCAGAATGAGTGCATAGTGTGTTAACGATATCTTTTGAACCATTTACCAGGTTCATTACCCCTTTTGGCATATCAGCTTCTTCTATAAGTTCAAATATTTTTTGCTGTGTAAGAGGTACTCTTTCGCTTGGTTTTAAAACAAAAGTATTTCCACATGCAATTGCAAAAGGCCAGAACCAAAATGGCACCATGGGTGGGAAATTAAAAGGTGTAATTCCTGCAAATACTCCAAGTGGCCTTCTTATTGCATGACAGTCAATTCCTGAAGCAATATCCTCTAATGATTTTCCCATGAGAAGAGATGGCATTCCGCATGCAGTTTCAAGCATTTGAATTCCCCGTCGGACATCACCTTTTGATTCTGCTAATATTTTTCCGTTTTCTTTTGTGCAGATTTCAATTAATTCATTCAGATTTTTTTCCATGAGTGCTTTAAGTCTGAATAAAACCTGCACTCTGTCAATAACTGGTGTTTCTCTCCAGGATTTAAATGCGTTTTTTGCACTTCTAATTGCATTTACTGCATCTTCAGATGTTCCTTTCGGGCATTTTCCTATAATTTTTCCTGTAGCTGGATTTTTTACGTCAAGCATTTCATGGCTCTTGGACTCAACCCATTTACCATCAATATAATTTTTTGTAGTTATAATTTCTGGTTCTTTTTTCTGATCAGTGCTGTGTGAATTATGATTTATAATCTCTGTAGTGGTGTTTTTGCTTGGCATTTATATGCTCCTTTGCTTCTTATTTTATATTTGGTGTAAATAATGTGTATGTTTTCTGTGTAGAAAACTACATGCATCCTCTAAATATTTAATATCTTGTTGCAAATAGTACAATTTGTGGTTTTTTATGTCAATTTGCAATATAAGTGAAATTCATAATTCTTACAGTATCTTACAAATCTATTGCAAAGAAGAGGTTAAGTGATAGGTTTTCGCTGGAAGGTTAAGTTAAAAGAAAATGGTTTTACTATTCAGATGCCAAAGCTGTTTTATCTTAACGGCTTTGCTTTTTCTATCTGAGTAATTTTTTGCTGGTATTCCTGCCACTCATCAAAATTAGTAAATGCTTCTTTTGCAACAGTATCATTTACTTTTGTGTATCTTAAAGTTGTTCTTATATCATTGTGCCCTGCAAGTCTTTGCAAAACAAATGAGTCAATATGTCCGGCTCGTTCAGTGCAGAATGTATGTCTGAGCTGGTGAATTGTTACCTGTGTGCCATCTGAATTTAACAGATTTCTGGCTGCTTCCATAAAAAGCTGTCTTGCGCGGGCATATGACAATCTTTGACCATGGTTTGTTACAAATAATGCTCCGCTCGTAGGATTTCCTCTTTCCGCAAGATATTGTTCTAAAAGTTTTTCAGTTTGTTTACCTAAATAAGCCTGTCGGGGCTGGTTCCCTTTTCCATGTCTTATGGTAATTGTACCTTCATGAATATCCTGAATGTTTAAATCAAGTGCTTCACTGATTCTTGTTCCACTTGTATATAAAAGAGTGAATAGAAGCTTTTCTCTTGTAGTTTCTGCATTCTTTAATATTTTTTCAATTTGCTCCTTCTTTAACGCTCTGATTACTGAACCTGGTGTAGCTTCACCAAGATCTTTATTTGGTTTTCTTCTCGGGAGATGTTCCATTGGATTTTCCTGAATGATTTTTTCCTGCAATGTCCACTCAAAAAATCTGTGAAGTGATGCATAATGTCTGTTTTGTGTTGCAAGTGAAACTCTCTGCCCATATTTTGAAGTCAGGTTATCCAGGTAATCCTTCAAATGATCTTTGGTTATGGTAGTAACAGGTATATTACCAATTGTTCTTTCAAACCTATGCAGGTCAATGGTATATGCTCTTAAAGTATCTCCATCCAGATTCAGGCTTGCCAAGTATCTTGTTAGTGTTTCGAATATTTCCATGTGTGTAATAATCCTATAGTTATGTGAAACACTTATCTAGACGAAAGAGAATGCCAATTAAGTTCCGAAAGATTTATAAGTTATTTGTTATCTGAAGTTTTTCTGTTGATTTTTTATATGCAACTAGTGTTTTTTCAATATCTTCTTCTTTATGAGCACTAGATATGAAATTGGCCTCAAATGGACTTGGGGCCAGATAAATCCCTTCATTTAGCATATTTTTAAAAAATTGTACAAACCTTTTTCTGTCTGATTGCTGGGCGCTTTTGAAATCAAAAACCTTTTTATTTGTGAAAAATAAGCTAAACATAGACCCTATACGGTTAATCTGGATATTCAGACCTGTATTATTATTTATCTTTTGCATTCCATTACATAAAAGTGCTGAAAGACTCTCAAGTTTTTCATAAGTTTTTTCATTTATAAGAGATAAAGTGGTAATTCCACAGACAACAGAAACCGGATTTCCTGATAAAGTACCTGCCTGATATACAGGACCAGCTGGTGCAAGAAGATCCATAATTTCTTTTTTTCCTCCTACTGCACCAATTGGCATACCACCGCCAATGATTTTTCCTAGAGTTGTGATGTCTGGGGATATATTAAATAATGATTGTGCTCCTCCCGGAGATAATCTAAACCCTGTAATTACCTCATCAAAAATCAGTAAACATCCAAATTTTGTTGATAAATCTCTTAGGGATTTCAGGAATTTTTCTTCTGGCAGGATAACGCCTGAATTGCCTACTACTGGTTCAACAATAATTGCAGCTATTTCTCTTGGAAATTTGTTTAATGTGATTTCAAATGTTGTTATGTCATTATAAGGAATAGTAATTGTTTCAGAAGCTGTGCTTTTAGTTACACCTGGGCTGGATGGAATACCAAAAGTTGCTATCCCAGATCCACTCATTGAAAGAACTGAATCTGAATGCCCATGGTAACACCCTTCAAACTTTATAATTTTATTTCTTCTTGTAAACGCTCTTGTAATTCTGATTGCTGTCATTACTGCTTCAGTGCCAGAGTTAACGAACCTGATTTTCTTTATAGAGGGAATTTTTTCTATTATCATTTTTGCAAGAATGACTTCATTTTCGTGAGGTGCGCCAAAGCTTGTTCCATTTTCTAATGCTTTCTGGGTATTTTGTATAACTTCTTTTGGTGCATGTCCATGGATTAATGCTCCCCAGGAACATACATAATCAATATACTGATTTTGATCTGCGTCCCATATATAAGGACCGCTGGCTTTACTGATAAATAAAGGTTCCATTCCAACAGATTTAAATGATCTTACCGGTGAATTAACACCACCAGGAATTATTTCGCATGCTTCACGATAAAGCGCTTCTGATTTTTTTGTGCTTGTTAGGGTGCTTGGCATTTATTGGAGGCTTATAGAATGTATTCTAACCGGATTTGCTGGTCTGTCACTTCCGGGGAATGACGGTTTAAAATCTTTTACGATTTTCTTTATGGTTTCAAGTGAATCATCTGTTACCTGACCAAATACTGCATAACCGTAAGGATCAACACCTCCTGGATCTAAAGATGGAAGTGGTTGTAATGCAATAAAAAACTGGCAGCTTGCACTATTCGGGTTTGCTGTTCTTGCCATTCCTACTCTGCCTGGCTTGTCAAATTTTAATGCTGGGTTCGTCTCAAGTTTTATCAGTCTTGCTTTACCTGTTCCCTGATCTATATAGTTCCCTGTTCCATCACCAAGAGGATCCCCCCCCTGAATGACAAAATTTTCCACTACTCTGTGAAAAACAGTACTATTGTAAAATCCCTTTTTAATTAAATCAATGAAATTGTCCGTGGTTATGGGAGCTTCTTTTGTGAAAAGTTTTATTTTTATGCTTCCTTTTTCTGTTTGAATAAGTACCATATCGCTCGATTGTTTTTCACCTGCTGCTTTTATTGATATTGATTCGTTTTTAATTTCTGATTCCATTGTTACTTCTTTATATCCAGTCAGTTTCTGATTTTTTTTCTCCTGGGCAAGAATTGAAATACCTGATAACAGCAATGTTGTTATTAATATAGAAATCAAAAAGTTTCTATATTTCATTTTATCTATATCTCTCCAATCTTTTAACTGACTAGCTGCTGACCTCAACGAGTTTACCTTCTTCAGGTATTGTTTCTTTTTGTAGTACTCTCTCACCTTCTGCTACATTTAACTGTTCTTTTAATTTGGTTGCTTTGCCAGTACGGTCTCTTAGGTAATATAGTTTTGCTCTTCGTGATTTACCGTGCTTTACAAGCTCTACTTTTTCTATTTTCGGAGAGTGAATAAAAAATACTCTTTCAACTCCAACACCCTGAAATACTCTTCTTACTGTAAAGGTTTTATTGAGCCCTTTCCCATTAAGCTGAATAACAACGCCTTCATATTTTTGATTTCTTTCTTTAGCACCTTCTTTAATTCTTACAGTGACTGTTACAGTACTTCCTACTTTTATGTTATAGGGGTCTTTTTTAATATTCTTTGTAAGTAGTTCTGTAATTTTAGAATTCATAACTAATCCTTTGATAGCCAGGATTTTGATTTTATCACAGGTCTAAATCTGTATGTATGGTTAACTTGTCTTGGCGGTTTTATGGTGGCTGGTAATGTACTTATGGCAGAATTAAATTTTATATAGCCTGAACACTTTAATTATTATCTTGGAAAAAACTTCAATTACTGAATATAAGAAAAGCTGATAAAGGAGTTTAAATATATTGTCAAATTTTCTTAAATCAACACCGGATGTAAAAGCGGGTGCATTAGATGAAAAATGATTAATGAAGGAACCATTTCTGTTTTTGAGCTGATTTATAAGATCTGATTTTTTATAATTTCCCACAACTCTTAATCCTTTCCAATATAAATTTCGGCTACCCAGATATTAACATAACTTTTACTGGATGTTCTAAAGTTTTGCTATTTGTATAGTTTGATTACCCTATAACCAATCCGGGTAACATTTTTCTTTACTAAATGTTGATTAAAAATATAATGCTTTAGTACTTTTTTCTTTACGAAGAAATAATAACTAGTCAGATATTTTTAAAATGAAACAAAACAGTCTTTTTAAATTTGACAACTATGTAAATAGTAAGTTTGACAGTCATTACCTTATTGGAATTGATGAAGTAGGAAGAGGAGCACTTGCTGGACCTGTAATTGCCTGTGCTTTTTCCTGGAGAAATAAAACCAGAAATAAAAGTACTTTTCCATCTGTACTTAATAAACTTAATGATTCAAAGCAATTAACAAAACAGATCAGAGAGGAATTGTATGGTGAGTTAATAAAATATGGCATTTATGCGGTTGGTTATGCTTCTGTTCTTGAAATTGATGCTATGAATATTTTAAATGCTACTTTTTTGGCAATGAAAAGAGCTTTTGAAAAATTGCAGGAAAGTATTAGTTCTTCTAATAACAAACCTTACATATTGATTGATGGAAATAAATTTAATCCTTATATTAACTGTCGTCAGCTTTCAATTATTAAAGGTGATGCAAAATCTTCTGTAATTGCTGCTGCTTCGGTAATTGCAAAAGTTTACAGGGATAGTTTAATGGAAAAAGTCTCTAAGGTGAAAAAATTTAAAAGATATGGATGGATCAGGAATGTAGGTTATGGAACATCTTTTCATCAGAAAGCCATCAGAAAGCATGGTCTTACACCGCTTCACAGAAAATTGTTTGTTAGGAATATTTTCAGCCAAGCCGGAAATCAGACTGCATCCTGAACTAAGCTTACCGCTTGTAGAAGTGCTGCACCTTTTCTATGGGTTTCATAGTATTCATTTTCCGGACTTGAATCAGCAACAATTCCTGCACCTGCCTGGATTTCCAGGTAATTTTTATGAATTATAAATGTTCTTATTGTCATGCAGGTGTTTATTGTGTCATTTACTCCAAAAAATCCTGTGCAGCCCCCATAAGGGCCTCTCTGCTCATTTTCAAGTTCATTTATTATTTCCAGTGCTCTTACTTTAGGTGCCCCGCTTAATGTTCCTGCAGGAAAACAGGCAGATAGCAGATCAACTGATGTTTTTTCTTTTCTCAAATTGCCTTCAACCTGACTTACCATATGGATTACATGTGAATATTTTTCAATTTCCATTAATTCCGGAATGTTAATTGTTCCAACCTCACAAACTTTTCCAAGATCATTTCTTGCAAGATCAACTAACATCAAATGTTCTGCCTTTTCTTTAGGGTCATTTGACAGCTTTGTAATATTTACCAGATCTTCTTCTTCACTATTTCCTCTTGGATAAGTACCTGCTATTGGTCTAAGTGATGCGATATGCCTTCCGGTTGATTTTTCACATTTAACCATTACCTCGGGTGATGATCCTGCAATTTCAAAATCATTAAAGTTTAAATAAAAAAGATAAGGAGAGGGATTTATACTTCTTAAAGCTCTATAAAGAAGGAATCCATCGTAATTACCTTTAATAGTGAATTTTTGTGAAAGTACAACCTGAAAAATGTCCCCATTTCTGATGTATTCTTTGGATTTTATTACCATTTCCTGAAACTGTTCTTTTGTGTAATTGCTTGTGTGGTTTACAGGCTTGTTAACTAAATAATTTAAAAGAAGAGTTTTGTTTTTAGGTGGTTTTTTAAGTGATTCAAGCAAAGAATTTAATTTTTCATTGACTCTGGTCCTGGTTTCTCCTTCTTCGCTACCAGCAATTGTGTTGACAATTAATCTTACCTTATGAAGAACATGATCAAATATGACAAGTTTCCCTGGAAACATTAAACATGCATCAGGCATAAGTAAGTGAGTTGAATATTTTGTCTTTGGTTCAATCCATCTGATTGTTTCAAATCCAAAATATCCTACAAATCCCAGAAAATCACTGTTTTCTTCAGGGGTAGATATTTCTCCAAGAATTTCTTTTAATGCTGAAAATGGGTTTGAGTTGAGTTCTGTTGAAACATTATTTACTTTATCTTCAAGGATGGTTTTATTATGTTTGCTTGTGAATAAAAAAATAGGGTCTGTCCCGATAATCGAATATCTGCCAATCTTTTCTCCTCCTTCTACTGATTCAAGAAGAAATGAATAAGGAGCTTTGTCACAAATTTTATAAAAAGCACTTACAGGTGTTTCTAGATCTGCAAGCAATTCCTGTGATGCAGATATAATCAGGTGTTTTTTATTTGCTTCTTTTACCATGCTTTTAATTTTTTTAACACTTTTCTCAGTCATTTAATCATTTTACAGCTTTTTTAAGAGTCTTATTTTGAAAATGATAAGATGGTGTTTGTGAGAGATCTGAACAGATTTATACCTTTTTTTAGGATTATAATTTTTTCTTTAGGAATCGGTTTATGTACCCTTGCTTTTGAAATTTATCTTCAGCATTTTGAAGTTTTGTCTGATAAGAAAATTGCCTGGACTCCAATTGTTTTTGGTTCTATAGGTGGTTTTGTTTTGATTTTAGTATCTTTATTCTTTAACAGATTCTCATTGAATCTGTTTGTCTTATGTATGTTCCTTTCCTGTCTTGTCGGGTTTTTAGGTTTATACCTTCATAATATATGGCGCTTTAAATCCTTTAAGGAATTCCTGTTTCATGGAAAATCTTTGGATATGGGTGTTTTAACATCATATACCCCACTTTTAGCACCTTCAGCATTTTGTGCAATAGGTATGTTGGGTATACTCCTTTTTATTTACATGAATTTATTGAATGAAAATGATTAGAATGAATTAGGTAATTCATAGGGTTAAAATTTAATTTAATCAGGGAGTCATTAATATGCCAGAAAATAAAAAAATAGCAATTTTAATTGATCAACTTTTTCAGGATTCTGAAGTTACTGATCCTAAAGAAAAGCTAGAGAATGCAGGCTTTTCTGTCGATATTATTGGTCCAAACACAATAGAAGACTATATTGGAAAAAAAGGTACCAAAATAAAAGCAAATAAATCCATTGATGATGTTTCTGCAAAGGATTATGGTGGTCTTGTTATACCGGGTGGCTGGGCGCCTGATAAAATGCGCATGAATGAAAAAATGGTTACATTTGTTGAACAGATAAATGAAAAAAATAAACCCATTGCCTGCATATGTCATGGAGGCTCTATGCTTGTTGAGGCTGGTATTGTAAAAGGAAGAAAAGTTACCAGCTATGTAAGCATTAGAACTGATTTAATAAATGCTGGTGGCAGGTGGGTTGATAAAGAAGTTGTTTCTGATGGAAATTTAATTACATCCAGAACACCTGCGGATTTGCCTGCATTTTGTGCTGAATTCTTAAAGGCATTATCACTGGTAGAGGTTTAATAATAATTTCTATCCACCGCCAACAAAAGTAACTATTTCTAACAAATCTTTATCTCTTAAAAGGGTTTCCTCAAAGTCATTTTTACCTATTATATTTTTGTTCAACTCTATAACAACTCTATCTTTGTTAATTTTGTAAATATCAAGTAGTTCTAGAATAGATATATCTTCGGGAATAAATTTTTCATCACCATTAATGATAATTAAAATATTAGAACTATTACTTATTTTACTGCTGTTCTTGTTTCCGTTAGCACTTGTTGTTTCCATAACATTGGTTGGTGTATTAATTTATGCTGGGGCTATTACCTTTCTTCTTTTAATTATATTAAACCCGAAAAACTTTTTTCAGAATTTTAAAACAGATTATATTGATGCAGCATTTCTTATATATATAGCTGCTTTTACTGTGTCGAAGTTTATTAATTCAGGTGTAGATGATGCTGTTAATGCATTTTGTAGGACAAGTCAGGATTTTTTTGTATTTATATGGGCTTCTCATGTTGTTTCCAGGTCTTTCAAAAATAAAAATCTTATAAGTAATGCATTACTATTTGCTGCTTTAATTACAGTATTATATGGTGTCTTTCAGTATTTTCATTTTGATCCGTTCAATAGACAGTCAAACCCCGATCGACTCTCAGGCTTTCATAAGAATCCATATACTTATGCAGGGCAGTTAATTGTTTTCCTCTTTTATTTAATAAATTATGTAAAAGAAAAAAAATCTTTACTTTTAATAATCCCATTATTAATGATGTCTGTTTTCTGTATTGTAAACACCGCCCAAAGAGCTGTAATGATTGGGGTTTTAATAGGTTTCATTGCTTATCTGATGATAATTAAATTTAAAACTGCAGATTTAGCCAAATTAATAGCTCTGGTTTCCTTGCCGGTTGTTTTTACTGTGTGTCTCAGTAAAAAAATTCTTTTAAGGATTAAAAAAACAATTTTCCAGGGATTTTCATCAGGGAAAAATCCAAGATTTAAACTCTGGGGTATAGCATTTAGTATCTGGAAACGAAATTTACTCTTTGGTGCAGGAAAATTTCCTCCTGTATATCATGAATTAGCAGGAAAAAATACCTACCAGCTTTTAACCCATGCACACAATGTCTATCTCCAGATTCTTGTAGTAAACGGCATTGTTGGGTTAGTAGCATTTATTAATTTATTTCTGTCAATTTTTCAAAGACTGATAACCGATCTTAAAATCAATAAATATGCTCCCAGCTTAATATGTATAATAATTGCATTTTTAATTGAAGGGATTTTTGAATATTTTTGGGGAGATAGTGAGGTCAGATATTTATTTTTATTTTTTACAGGGTATGTTCTTGCATATATCAGGCAAAAAGACGACTTTTGTAACAATTAATTGTTATAAATAAAAATTGCATTGTAAAATAATAAAATCTTTCAAAAGATGATAAATTTAATATATTTTTTTAAAGGAAGAAAATGGCTTGTAAAGGTTTTACTGATTGCTTTTTTCTTGAATCATAGTTTTATAAACCCTGTTTTATTTGCATATGCAGGCATTGAAGAAGATAAATTAAATCCTGAAAATTCTGAGTATGTAGAGAAAGAATATGAATCAGGCTACGATTCTCTTCTGAATCAAAACAATGAAAAATCAAATGAAGATACTGAAAGTCCAGAAAAAAAATCTGAAATTAAAAACGATAAAAGAACCAAGTTGAAAGGTTATGTGAGTAAGATCCCAAGTGGCACAAAACTTTCAATAATATTTGAGTCGCCTGTTGATGAAATTACAAGCATGATTGATGATGAAGTAACTGCAAGAATTTCAAAAGATATTGTTATTGATGGGCAGACTGTTGCTCCTGCAGGAAGTACTGTTATTGGAATAATTTCAGAAGTAAATCCTGCAAGAAGAATGCACAAGTCAGGTAATGTAAGGATTGAATTTAAAAGCCTCACAATTCCTGATGGCAGACAAATACCAATTGTTGCAAGTGTTCTTACAAGAAGCGGATTAATAAAAGGAAAACTAACAAAGAAAGCTGCTCTTATATCAACTGCTACTGTGGTTGGTCCTGCAGCAGCAGGTTTTGGAGCAGGGCTTGCAGCAGAAGGTAGCCCGGTAGGTGGATTAATAGGTGCTGCAGTTGGTGTAGTTTTAGGTCTCGGACTGTTTGCATTTCAAAGAGGTAATAAGGTAGACATTAAAGCAGGTGATGAAATAGATATTGAGCTGGTAGAAGAAGCTTTGCTGCCTTTGACTGATGCTGGTGGTGATCAAAGTGAAATAGAAAAATCTGAAACTGATAGGGATAACGTTGATGTAAAAGATGATAGAATGAGAGAAACAGATTTTACAGAAGATGAGTCTCCTACTGAAGATAGAGACAGGGATTTATTAAGCCCGGATGCTAAATCTGACACAGAGGCTGGGACAAAAGAAAATGAAAGTATTAATGAGAACGAAGAAAATGTTAAAGAGGAGAATAAATAATGCTTGGTGAAAAAAGCCATCAACAGAGTACAGAAAAGAAACCTGAAAATAAATTTTCTTCAGCACCGAGTAAAGATTCAGCTAAACAGGAAGCTGGCAAAATATTAACCAGTAATCCTGTAGATAAAATATTGAATAAATCTGAAGAAATGACTGTAGAAGAACTAAATAAAGGTTCATCGTTTTATTCTGATTATAAAATATGGGTTTTTATAGCTGTGGTTGTCATATTTTCTGTAGCTATGTCACTTAATACCTTATTGCTCAAAAGAGTTGATCTGAAATTTTTTACTGTTGTAGATAAAACAGTGGAACTTATTAACCGTGGTGGACTTATAGTCAATGAGATTCTTATAAACTATTCTGAAAAACCTTTTGTTATAACAATTGGTGAGTTTAAAACCATAGAAGAAGCAAAAGATGAAGCGGTCAGACTATTACCCAGCCTAAAACAGGTAAACATTGAACTTCTTGATAATGGTTATTATGTTTTTGTTGTTGACAAGCTTTCTTCAAAAAAGCATGCATATGAATTTGCAAAGGAACTTAAGGATAAAAATATTTCACCTGTAAAAGTAAGATATCTTCGAAAAAGTAAATTCATTACCCCCGAGTAATTCCTTTCTACTGTTGTTATGAATGATGATCATGATTACATCCGGGGTAAATTAGTAATTCGAAATCGTTTCAGTAAGGTGACAGATTTATTTTTTGATTTTAGATTTTTATTTTTATTTTCTTTAGTTTGTTTGCTTTATATATGGTTCGCTACGCATGGAGGCATGACAAATCTTTTTGGTGGTTATTTACTTAAAAACGTTTTTGATGAGCTTGGAGAAAGTTTGCTTCGTGGAAAAGCTTTTGTGTCTTTTGAAACTATAGGATTTGAGTCATATATAGTAGGTGGTAGGTCATATACATATTTTGGTCCTTTTCCAGCTTTAGTTAGAATTATTTTAAATTTTTTATTTCCTGGACACTTTGGTGAATGGATGATACTAACATGCTTGATTGCCGGATTGCTTTCTCTGATTGTGTTTTCGTTGCTTATCCAAGATCATCTTGTTAATAATAAGTCCCTAACTTTAACTCAAAAAGAAAGTATTTTATATTTTTCATTGATTGGCTTTGGGGTTGGATCGCCAGTTTTATTTTCAGTTGCCAGAAGCTGGATTTATCATGAGGTGATTTTATGGGGAGTATCATTTTTATTGCTAGCAATATATTTAATTTTGCCGTATTTAAAAGGAAAAAGCTTATCTTATTTTAATCTTTTTAGTCTATCGTTTGCTGCTGCTTGTGCTTTATTATCTCGTGTACCATTGGGATTTCCAATTTATTTATTTATAATTTTGATTTTACTTAAAGAAATCAACGCTAGGTTTATTAGTAAGGATTTTAAAAACATTACTCGTGTATTTTTTAAAATATTAATTATTATGCTTCCTGCTTTTTCTGGGATTGGGTTTCAGTTATGGTATAACAATGAAAGATTCGGTTCTTATTTTAAATTTAAAGATGAAGCGAAATATATTGGTAATATAAATAGTGAGCATGGAATGAATGAATATCTAAGAACTGGAATGTTAAATATTAAACGAATCCCGGTTGCTATAGTAAATTATTTTGGGCTCAGAAAAGATTGTTTTTCAAACAACCCTCCATTTCTTATAATCACCAAAGCTGATCAAGGTAATGCTAATTTGTACTGGTATTTAGAACACTGTATTTCTTGGATGGTGGTTTCACCATGGCTTATTTTTGGAGGGCTGCTAGCTATCCAGTTTTTAATTTTAAATTATCAGACAAACTTGTTATGTATATTAATTGCTGGAGTCCTAAGTATTCCAGCAATCATTACTTTATCATTTTGGTGTATTACCCAAAGATATACTACTGATTTTATTCCTTTGTTTGTTTTTCTTTATTTAATTTTTGTCTCAAATCTTGGCAAGGAAAAATTTTATAAAAATCATACTCAGAAACTGATATTTGTAAATGCTGTGTTGTGTATATTTTCTGCTTTAACTACTTTTATTAGCACCCTTGGTTGGGTAAAGAACTTTGCAGACTCTGGTGATAGATATGTGCCACAGATTCAGGCAATCTTTAATTTTTTAAATTCTATAGTCAGATTAATTATGCATTAACTTTTGTATTTTTTATATTTGCAGCAAGATTAATTATTTTTGTAAACTCATCATATTTAAGACTGGCACCACCTACAAGCCCCCCGTCAATATCATCATATTTAATATGCTCGCTAAAATTATCTGATTTTATACTCCCACCGTATAAGATTCTGACTTTATCAGAAACTTTTTCTGAATATTTCTCTTTTATTGTTCCTCTTATCATCTTTATTATTTTATTTGCATCTTCACCACTGCATATTTTGCCGGTTCCTATAGCCCAGATTGGTTCATATGCAATGATTATTTTTTCAGCGTCTGAACTGTTAATATCTTTAAGCCCTTCTAATACTTGGTTTTTAACCCATTCAGGCGCTTTCCCTTTTTCCCTGGTTTCCAGATCTTCTCCAACACAAAAGACAGGTATTAAATTGTGTTTTAAGGCAGCTTTAAGTTTTAAATTTATTTCACCATCGGTCTCTTTGAAGTACTGCCTCCTTTCACTGTGGCCCAAAATAACAATCTGTGCATTTATGTCTTTTACCATTTTTGGGGAAATTTCTCCCGTAAAAGCACCTTCTTCCTTGTGGTACATATTTTGGGTCCCAACAAGTACATTACTTTCCTTGAAAATATTAACTAATGTTAACAAGTAAACATCTGGAGGGCAGACTGCTATATCGACAGAACTAATCTCTTTTGAGTAATTTTTTAGTTTAAAACCAAAATCCTGTGAGTCAGTAAGATTTGAGTTCATTTTCCAGTTTGCAATTAGAATTTTTTTTCTCATAAGGTAGTTTAAACATTATATAATATCCTTGAATTTTGAAAATGAACAAAGAAACAAGAATTAAATTAAATAATACAATAAAAGATTTTTCTGCTTTCCTTGAAAAGGAATTCTCTTCTCGATTTAGAAATCTTACTGCGAAAGAAGACAGGCATTTATTCTTTCTGGCAAGAATTCTTACACAGCTAAAGCAGGTTTCAAGGGAATTAACTGAAGAAGAAAAAATCCTTATATTTCCCAGAGTCACAGAGAAAGATCCTGTCACGCATTAGCTTAATGAGTTTATTTAATCTGCTTTTGTACCTCATTTAATACCATTTCAGGTGTAACATCAAGGCAATCAGGTTTTGAACAGGATTCCTTTCTTTTATCAAATAAGCAAGGTCTGCACTCAAGGTTTGGCATGTAGACTGGCAGAAACCTTGGATCTTTAGGCAGGAGTTTCTTAGGATCTGTAGGCCCGAAAATTGATACCAGTTTTTTGCCCAGTCCAACCCCAATGTGCATAGGGGCTGAATCAACAGATATAAGCAAGTCTGAAAAGCTTATAAGAGCTGCTAGTTTTGCAATAGACATATCAATAGTACTTAAATCAAAGTAGTTCTTTGGCCTTGCAAAAAATGTAAGTTTTTTATGAATCTCTGAAATTGTATCTATATCATCTTTTCCGCCAAGAAGAATTACTACATTGTCCTGTTTTTCAAGAAGCTTTTCAATAAGGATTGCCCAGTTTTTAGGTGACCAGCCTTTTAAGATATTTTTTTGCTGACTTAATTTACTTGTGCCTGGATGAATAAATATTTTTTTTGCATAGTATTTGTCTCTTATTCTCGGGGTTAACATTTCTTTTGCCCATTCTATAGCATCAATATTAATTTTAATTTCAGGGGTAAGATCTTTTTGCAAAATCAGATTGGTCATCTCTGGTATTATTGGCGAAAGAAGTTGGGCAAACATGTTTCCAGCATACTGGTTAGTGTTAAGCTTCACGCACTGGGTCAGAAATATAGGACTGAATATTCCATTGTAAAATCCGATTTTTATATCTGCATTACTGAGAAAAGCCACAAAGTTTGCCTTATAAGAAGATCCTGTTGAAAACAAATAATCATATTTTCTTTTTCTTAAAAGATTTCTTAAGTGAAAGATGTTTGGATTTTTATCCTTAAAATTAAACTCTCTGATCTTTCTGTATAAATTGGTTAGCTCACCTATGCATGAACTTCTTGGTTCAGTAACTAAGTCAATTTCAATCTTTGGATATCTCTCTTTAAATATTTTTACTGAAGGAAGCAATAAAATTTGATCTCCAATTCCTCCTGGGTTAATAAATAAGGCATGCATAAATTCATCTTTCCTTAATTATTTCTTTTCTAATCTGACTTACCTTTTAGAGTATAGTTGTGTTATGTACAGTTATCAGAATGATATTAATAACAATTTTTTTTTGATGATTTTTCTATCTTTGTTTTTTATTGATACAAATAATATTAATAGCGTCTCTACCTATTTTAGAATGCTTCTCGTTTCTATTGCTTGAATATACCTAAAAGAGATAAAAGTAAGGTTGACCAAAGTATTATAGGTGGGTAGAATTAACCCTTGCATCTTTAAAATATGGTTGCAAAATCAAATATTTTTAAACAAAGTTTAAAAAAATGGCGAAGTCAAGCACACAAAATTTTAGTGAACTATCAGGAGATTTTAAGCTCCCTGATTTGTTTAAGAGTTTAAAATCAAATAACCATTTATTGCATTTAACAGTTTTAAGACAGTTAACGAACCAAAGAGCTGGTACAGCCTCTACTAAAACCAGAGCAGAGGTTCGTGGTGGTGGTAAAAAACCCTGGAACCAGAAAGGTACTGGCAGAGCCCGGGCAGGCTCTATAAGATCGCCATTGTGGGTAGGAGGCGGCATAACATTTGGACCTAAGCCAAGATCTTTTAAAATCCAGCTTCCAAAGAAAGCAAGAAACCTTGCAATTGCACAGGCAATTGCCGTTAAATCAGAAGATCTTATTCTTATAAAAAGTTTGCCAAATCTTAATAACTCAAAGACAAAAGAACTTGATTCAGCTTTAAAAGCATATTCTCAGATTAAAGAACCCTTGCTTATTATTGCTGAAAATTCTGAACAAAATTTCTTGAGTGTAAAAAAAGCATCTGGGAATATGAGGAAAGTGAATCTTGCCGATCAGCAGCATGTTGGTACACATGACATTTTAAAAGCTCACTCGGTAATGATAACCAAAGCAGCTATGGATAAGTTTGTGGGCAGGTTTTCAAAAGGTTTAAAAAATACAGGGGTGAAAGTATCATAAAATGGGTAAACAATCTTCTGACATATTGCTTGAACCTATTATTACTGAAAAAAGCACTGCTTTAAGCCAGTTCAATAAGTATACTTTTAAGGTTGCTAAGGATGCTACTAAGACCAGTATTAGAAATGCATTTCAGGAAATATTTCCTGGGAGAAAAGTAGAAAGTATCCAGACACTTAAGATTACAGGTCATAAAAGAAGGACCAAGTCAGGATTCACCCGACCTAAGGATTCTAAAAAAGCAGTGGTTACTGCAAGTGGTCCGAAAATTGAATATTACCCGGAAGTTTCATAATTAAGGAGTAGGAAGAACAAATACATGGCACTTAAATTTAGAAAACCACTTACACCAGGTCAAAGAGGAATGAGTTTTATTAGTTTTGAAGATATCACAAAATCAAAGCCTGAAAAAAGACTTTTGAGGGTTTATAAAAAGACTGCAGGAAGAAACAATCAGGGAAGAATTACCACAAGACACAAAGGTGGCGGGCATAAAAAACACTATAGACTGATTGATTTTAAGAGAGATAAAGACAAAATACCTGCCAGGGTAATTGGAATTGAATATGATCCAAACAGAGATTGTAGAATTGCTCTGCTGTGTTATAACGATGGAGAAAAAAGATACATTCTTGCTCCAAATGTACTAAAGGTAAATGATTTAGTAATGTCTGGCGTAGATGTTGAGCAAAAAGCTGGCAATTGTCTTCCTCTGGCAAATATTACTGTAGGTGAATTTATTCATAATGTTGAGCTAAAGCCTGGTTCAGGTGGTCAGCTTGCACGAACTGCTGGTGTTGCTGCACAGCTTCTTGCAAAAGAAGGTGATATGGCAACAGTCAGACTTCCTTCTGGGGAAATGAGAAGAGTCAGCATAAACTGCAGAGCAACACTGGGACAGTTAGGAAATCTTGATCACCTTAATGTTGAGCTTGGAAAAGCTGGCAGAAAAAGATATTTGGGTATCAGACCAACTGTGCGAGGTTCTGCCATGAATCCTGTGGATCATGGACATGGTGGTGGTGAAGGAAGATGTCCCATTGGAGGACAGCCAAAAACTCCATGGGGTAAACCTGCTATGGGATACAAGACAAGAAAACCAAAACTTACAGACAAATATATTGTTTCGAGGAGAAAATAAAAACTAATGGGCAGATCATTAAAAAAAGGACCATATGTTCACCCTTCACTAATGAATAAGATTAGTGAAATGAATAAATCCGGTAAAAAGCAGGTAATAAAAACATGGAAACGTTCTTCCATGATTATCCCTGAAATGATAGGACATACTATAGCTGTTCATAACGGAAGAAAATTTGTACCTGTTTATATTACTGAACAAATGATTGGTCACAGGTTAGGTGAATTCTCAATAACCAGATACTTTAGAGTTCACTCGGGTGTAGCAAAGAAATCTGGAGAAGCAGCACCTGCTGCAGAGTCTGGTGGTGGAACTCCAGCACCAGCAGCAAAGAAGTAGTAAGAGGTTAAACTAAGTGGTAATTGCAAAATCAAAATATATAAGAATCTCACCCAGAAAGCTCAGGCGGGTAGTAGATGTTATTCGCGGTATGGATGTTATCACTGCCTCTGATAAACTGAAATTTATGCCATATACTGCTGCAGATGTTGTAAATAAGGTATTGAAATCTGCAGTTGCAAATGCTAAAGAAAATAACAAACTTAATCCGACTGAACTGAGGATTACAAAAGTATATGTGGACCAGGCTACTACCCTGAGGCGATGGAGGGCTATGTCCCGCGGCAGAGGATTCCCTATATTAAAGAGAACAAGTCATCTAACCATAGAAGTTAATCATGATGAGCATCTTGCAACACAACAGGATTTAAGATCCAAAAAATCATTTATGCCTGAAAAGAAACTACAGGACAAGCATGATCACAAGCACGAGCATAAACATGACGAGCATGATCACAAGCATGAACATAAATCAGAATCAAAAACACAGATAAAACAACCAAAAGCAAAAGAAACTAAATCAAAAATAAAAGAAACCGAAAAGAAAACAACTAAAAAGAAGAAGGAAGAAGAGGAGTAGAAATGGGACAGAAAACACATCCAAAAGGTTTTAGGCTGGGAGTAATTCTGACATGGGATTCCCAGTGGTTTGCACCATCCAAATATTACGGTGATCTTGTTTTTGAAGACAGAATAATTAGGAAACATATTAAGAGAAAACTTTATAATGCAGGGATAAGTAAAATTGAAATATTTAGAAAAGCCCAACTAATTCAGGTAAATGTTCATACTGTGAGGCCTGGTATTGTTGTTGGAAAAGGTGGGCAGGGGCTTGAAACATTAAAGAATGAAATAATTAATTTAATTAACAGAAAAGATATTGTGGTTCAGATAAATGTTCTTGAAGTTACAAAAGCAGATCTTGATGCACAGCTTACAAGTGAAGCAATTGCACAACAGCTTGAACGAAGAGTAGCATTTAGAAAAGCAATGAAGCAGGCAATGCAAAGAGCTATGCGTGCCGGTGCAAAGGGTGTAAAGGTAATGGTATCCGGGCGGCTGGGTGGAAATGATATTGCAAGAACAGAATGGCTCAGGGAAGGCGGAATACCTCTCCATACTTTAAGGGCAGACATTGATTATGGTTACGCAACATCAAAAACAGTTTTTGGAATTATTGGGGTTAAAACATGGATCTATAAAGGACAAATAACTCCTGGTGAAATGCCGCAAAAAAATATTAGACCTGTTTCAAGCGAATCTTTACAGGAAGAAGAACAGGAACATGGTAGAAGGAAAAGGAAAAGGAGATACAAAGAGTAACAAATGCTTGTTCCCAGACAGACAAAATATAGAAAACAAATGCGTGGCAGAATGACCGGAAAAGAATCACGTGGGGTAAGACTACATTATGGTGAATATGGTCTTCAGGCTCTGCAGCCTGCATGGGTATCTTCGCGACAGCTTGAAGCTGCAAGAAAAGCAATGGTTAGAAGTATTAAAAGAGGTGGAAAAATCTGGATCATGGTTTATCCGGATAAGCCTGTAACAAAAAAACCTGCTGAAGTAAGAATGGGCTCAGGAAAAGGCAATCCCGAATTCTGGGTTAGCGTGATTAGACCAGGCAGAATTTTGTTTGAAATGACGGGTGTTCCAAAGGATATTGCAGTTGAATCCCTAAAACTTGCCTCTGATAAATTGCCTATTAAGTGTCGAATTATTAAGAAAGAGGAAAACGTACAGAGTTAATAAAAACCGGAGAAATTGTTTAATGAAATTAATGGAAATAAAAGAATTATCACCCCAGGACATAAGCGAACAGCTTAAAAAATCCCGAATAGAACTTGCTGGATTAAAAATGAAATTTGCTTGTAGACAACTTGAAGATCCTTCACAGATTAAAAAGAAGAGAAAAGAAATTGCAAGACTCCTTACTGTTCATACCCAGAAGCAAAACTCAGGAGAAGCTGTGGCTGGGCTTGAAATTCCTCAGTCCAAACCAAAAGCTTTAAAGAAGGAAAAGCCGGAATTGGCAGAAGAAGTTAAGGAAAAGAAAGAAAAGAAAGAAAAAAAAGAAAAGAAAACCAAGGAAACATCTGAAGTAAAAGCACAGGTAAAGAAAGAAAAAGAAATAAAGAAGAGGAAATAAAATGCCAAAGAAATTATTACAAGGGAAAGTAGTGAGCGACAAAATGGATAAAACTATTGTTGTTGCTGTTGAAAACAGAAGAGCACACCCCAGGTATAAAAAAATTGTACTTAAAACAAACAAATTTAAAGCTCATGATGAAAATAATCAGGCAAAAACTGGTGATATAGTTGAGATTATTGAGCACAAGCCAATCAGCAGGACAAAAAGATGGATGCTTAAGGAGGTTTTAGTTAAGTCAAGTTAGGAGTTTTTAAAAAGCAAAATCATGATACAACAGGAATCAAAACTTGAAGTGGCAGACAATACCGGCGCAAAGAAGGTTCAGTGTATTAGAGTGCTTAAAGGCGGTAATGCCAGATATGCAGGTATTGGTGATTTGATTATTGGTGTTGTAAAAGATGCTCTTCCAAACATGATTGTTAAAGAACATGAGATTGTCAGATGTGTTATTGTCAGAACAAAAAAGACCTTAAGTAGGAATGACGGTAGCAAAATAAGGTTTGATGAGAATGCAGTAGTTATTATTGATAAACAAAATAACCCGAGAGGTACACGTGTTTTTGGACCTGTTGCAAGGGAATTAAGAGAGAAACAGTTTATGAAAATTGTTTCTCTTGCACCGGAAGTTTTGTAAATTGTAAATGAGGTAAATAAAAGAGAAATGACTGAACATTATATAAAAATAAATAATAAAAATAAAAAGAAACCGCTTATTTATAGCAGTTTGCCAATAAATGTACATCCAAAAAAAGGTGGTTTGTTTGTTGTATCACAGGCATTTCTAAAAGCAGGTTCAACTAATCCAAGACCAAAACTTCATATAAAACGTGGTGATATGGTTATGATTATTTCTGGAAAGGATAAAGGAAAAACCGGGAAAATTATTGCCAGTTTTCCAAGAGAAGGAAAAGTAATAGTGGAAAGTGTAAACATGATTAAAAGACATCAGAAAGCAAAGGGGATGGGCAGAGCAGGTGAAATAATTGAAAAAGAAGCACCTATATTTGCTTCAAAAGTAATGCTTTTTGATTCTGGAAAGAAAAAACCTACAAGGATTGGATATAAATTTTTAAAAGATGGTAAGAAGGTAAGAATTTCAAAGGTTAGCGGGGAGCAGGTTGATTAGTAATCCGGGGTGTAAAACAAAAAAATGGCAGTTAATTTAAAAGACAAATTTAAAGACAAAGTAGTGCCTGAGCTTATGAAAAAGCTTGGTTACAAGAATACCCTTGAGGTTCCTCGGGTTGAAAAAATTGTAGTTAATTTTGGAATGGGTGAAGCAATGTCAGACAATAAATACATGGATGAAGGGGTTAATGAACTTAGATTAATTACTGGACAGAAGCCACTTGTTACCAGGGCAAAAAAAGCAATATCTACCTTTAAAATTAGAAAAGGTGGACCTGTAGGGTGCATGGTTACACTTCGTGGTCGGAGAATGTATGACTTCTTTAGCAAACTTGTAAATTTTATTCTTCCCCGACTTAGAGACTTTAAAGGTGTTTCACCAAAATGTTTTGACGGGAGGGGGAATTATAACCTGGGGTTAAAAGAGCAGATTGTTTTTCCTGAGATTGTATATGATAAGGTCCACAATATAAAAGGTATGGATATAGCTATAGTAACAACTGCGGTGACTGATAAAGAAGCAAAAGAACTTTTAACTTCAATGGGAATGCCGTTCAGGGATTAGAGGTATATAAGGAAAACAGTGAAGAATTTTACAAAAAATAAATTACATCCAGTGAAAAGAATCAAATATTATACTGCCAAGTTTTTGATATGCGGGTGTAATTCAGTGGTAGAATGCAAGCTTCCCAAGCTTGACGTCGCGGGTTCGAATCCCGTCGCCCGCTTAGGGTTTTATAGAAGTGGGGTTTAGAAAAAAGGAGTAAACAGGAGAAGTAACAAAAATGGCAAAACTGTGCATGATTGAAAGAGAAAGAAAGAAACGAATTCTTGCTGCAAAAGGTAAGTGCCCAAAAGTTAAGCTGCATAATCGCTGCAGGAGATGTGGAAGACCAAGAGCATACTATAGGGATTTTGGTTTGTGTAGAATTTGTTTGAGATATTTTGCTCATTTGGGTTATCTGCCTGGTGTAGTAAAAGCAAGCTGGTAAGAAAATAAAGGAGATTTAAAGACTAATATGCAGAACACCGATCCAATAAGTGATATGTTTACAAGAATGAGAAATGCAATTAAAGCAACTCATGAAACTGTAGAAATACCTGCTTCTAAAATAAAGCTTAAAATTGCTGATCTTTTAAAGAAGGAAGGATATATTAACTCATATGAAATCGTTGAGATTTCGCCAGTGAAGAAAAATTTGAAAATTTCATTAAAGTATGGACCAAGGGGAGAAAAAGTGATTACCGGTATTAAAAGAATATCCAAGCCTGGTCTTAGGGTTTATACCAGGTCAAAAGATGCACCAAGGGTATATGATGGGCTTGGAATCTCGATTTTGAGTACTAAAAAAGGATTGCTGACAGACAGGGAATCCCGAAAACAAAAAATAGGAGGTGAGGTGCTTTGTCAGGTCTGGTAGTTGATTTGGCAGAAGCATTTCGGAGAAATATTAATGTCTAGAGTTGGAAAAAATCCTATACAAATCCTTGAGAAGGCTGAAGTTACTATTACTGATTCACCAGCAGGACAGATTGTTCGTGTAAAAGGTCCTAAAGGTGAGCTTGAAAGTTGCTTTAGAAAAGAAATTAATATTTCAAAAGAGGGCAATTCAATTATTTTAAAGCGGGATAGTAATGAAAAGCTTGTAAAAAGTCTTCATGGTGTAAGCAGAACCTTGATTTACAACATGGTTCTTGGAGTAACCCAGGGATACAAGAAAGAACTTGATATTGTTGGGGTAGGTTACAGAGCTCAGGTACAAGGCAATAAACTAAACCTGCAGGTTGGTTATAGTCATCCTGTAGAGATTCTTTCGCCGGATAAAGATACCAAAATAGAAGTTGATAAAAATCAAACCAGAATCACAATAACAGGAATTAATAAACAAGTCGTAGGAGATCTTGCAGCATCTATCAGAGCAGTAAGAGAACCTGAACCTTATAAAGGAAAAGGAATTAAGTATATAGATGAAAGGATAAGAAGAAAAGTTGGTAAGTCTGCTGTTAAGAAATGATGAGGTATTAAAAAGGATATGATTATAAAACAATCAAAAAAAGAAAAAGTCCAGAAAAGGCATTTCAGGATAAGAAAAAAAATATCCGGGACAAAAGAGCTTCCCAGACTTTCTTTCTACAGATCAAATAGACATGTATATGCTCAGCTTATAGATGATGTTAATGCCAGCACGATTGTATCCTGTTCTACTTTACACCCTGTTATTAAAAAGGAAATTAAATCTACATGGAACAGAGATGCGGCAAAGAAGATAGGTGAAATCCTTGCTAAGGATGCACTTTCAAAAGGCTATAAAAAAGTTATTTTCGATAGGGGTGGAAATATTTTTCATGGAAAAGTAATGGCGTTTGCTGATGGAGCAAGATCAGCAGGACTTGAATTTTAATGGAGAAAAAAATGGAAGATGAAAATAAAGAAAATACAACTGAAAATACTCCTGAGCAGGCTGCTTCAGATGTTTCTAAAGATACAGAGCATTCAGAGTTAACTGCTGCTTTAGGATCTGAAACTACACCTCCTTTAAAGGATGAAGCAGAGCCAGCTGATACAACAGATACAACAGATGAAGAAGAGGATGAGCTTACAGGTATAGAAGAGGCTACAGAGCAGGAAATTGTACAAAAAGTTACTAAAAAAGAGAGTCATAAAAAGAGAAGAAAAAGAGGTGACAGATCCCAGGATAAAAAAGAAAGCTCTGAATGGATTGAAAAAGTTGTACAAATCAGGAGAGTTACAAAAGTTGTAAAAGGCGGTAAAAAACTTAGCTTCAGAGCTGTTGTAATTGTAGGGAATGCAAAAGGTCAGGTTGGTGTTGGTGTAGGAAAAGCTTCTGAAGTTATTGGTGCTATCCAGAAAGGAGTAGTTGATGCAAAGAAAAGCATTGTAAGTGTGCCTTTACTCGAAGCAACAATTCCTCATCAGATTCTTGGCAGAGCAGGTGCTGCAAAAGTATTACTGAAGCCAGCTAGGGAAGGTACAGGTATTAAAGCAGGTGGTGCTGCAAGAACTGTTCTTGAGCTTGGCGGAGTGGGTGATATACTTTCAAAATCGCTTGGATCCCGTTCACCTTTAAATGTTGCAAGAGCAACGCTTGATGGACTTTGCAGACTGAGAAAATTTAATGATGTTGCAAAACTGAGAGATATCTCACTAAAAGAAATGATTCGCTAGTTTTTAATATTAAGGAATAAAAGCAGGTATAAAATTATGAAATTAACAGAATTAAAATCAGCAAACGGCTCAAGAAGAAAAGCCAAAGAAGTTGGGCGGGGTACTGCTTCAGGGCATGGCAAGACTTGTTGCAGAGGAAATAATGGACAGGGGCAGAGAGCTGGAAAGGGTCATAGGGCTGGATTTGAGGGTGGTCAGACTCCTACTTACAGAAGGCTTCCAAAGTTTCAGACAAATGAAAGACCAAACAAGAAAGTCTGGACCGTAGTGAATCTGTCTGATTTTGAGAAGCTTTCAGGGTGTAAGGAAATTAATCCTGATTTGTTGCTTGAAAAAGGAATTATAAAGAAATTAAATGATGGGATAAGAATTCTAGGAAACGGTGATATAAAATTTCCTGTAAGGATTAAGGCTCATCACTTTTCTGAATCAGCAAAAGAAAAGATCGAGGCTAGTGGTGGAAAGTGGGAATTAATAGGAGAGAAATAAAAAAACCATCAAATTTTATTTCTTAAAATCCTTTATTTATGTCAGTATCAGCACGTAAACTTGGTAAAGAAGCAAACATGTCTACCTTTGCTGAAATGTTTAAAGCTGCAGGGTTAATGCAGAAGATTCTATTTACTGTCGGGATGCTGGCAATTTATCGTACCGGTGTTTTTATACCTCTTATCGGGGTTGACCATGAACTACTTAAGCGATCAAACGTTCTTACAAGCGGACTTCTCGGACTTGTTGACTTGTTTGCAGGCGGTGCATTAAGTGCCCTGTCAATTTTTGCTCTTGGAATCGGACCATATATAACAACATCAATCATCATGCAGCTTATGACAGAGGTTATACCTGCATTGAAAAATCTTCAGAGAGAGCAGGGTGACATTGGTAGAAAACAATTTCAACAATTTACACGGAGAGGCACAGTTGTTCTTGCCATAATACAATCTCTTGCTCTTGCAAGGTTTCTTGATGTAGCTGGTGTTGCACTTGCTGGGACTCCTGCTTTTTATTTGAGCACGATTGTAATTCTTACATGTTCAAGTGTTTTTGTTATGTGGCTTGGTGAAGTTATTACTGAAAGAGGAATCGGGAATGGAGCTTCAATACTTATTTTTATAGGAATTGCTTCAAGAATGCCAATAATGATTAAGGATACAGTTACGGCATTAAATACCGGCTCAGCGCCTGCCTGGGGTGTAGCCACTCTTTTAGCTATATTTTCTCTTTTAATTGTTTTAATTATTTTTATTCAGGAAGGTTCAAGAAAAGTCCTTGTTCTTGGTGCCAGGAGACAGACAGCTGGTGGAAGGGTTGCAGCAGCCCCTGATCACTATATGCCATTAAAAATAAATCCAGCAGGAGTACTCCCAATTATATTTGCCAGTTCATTAATGTTTCTTCCACTTCAGCTTATGGCTTTTGCAGGGCTTCAGGATAAATCTGTCTCAATTGCATTGAGGAACTTTTTTAATAATACACCGGGACTTGCCCAGTTATGTTTTGCTCTTTCACAAATAAAAGTAGGTGAAAATTATATTTTCAGTGATTTTGGTAACTTTCTTTCCCTTCAGGTTGAGTATCTTTTTAGAGGTGGACACTGGCAGCATTCTGTTATTTATTTTCTTCTTATAATTCTGTTTTCATATTTTTATGCTTCAATAATTATTAATCCCAGAGAAATGTCTGAAAATTTAAAGAAAAATGGTTCAGCTATTCAGGGTGTAAAACCAGGGAAACCAACAAGTGATTACCTTGACTTAATAATAAACAGGATTATTTTTATAGGTGCTGTTGCAATCGGACTTGTTGCTGTTTTGCCAATCCATGCAGAAACCCTGTGTCAGGTGGCTACATTAGGCGGACTTGGCAGTACTTCGCTTATAATTCTTGTTGGTGTTGCAATTGATACCAGAAACCAGATTATTACATACGCACAGACACACAGGTACCAGACCAGAAGTATACTAAGCCTTTCCCAAAAAAAACCAGTTTAACTTTAGATAATTATTGCCCAGCTAACTAAATATTTAGAAATAAGCTATTTACAAGGTAAGATTTTAACCCCAAATTTATAAAAAACTCGGTAAAATCTTGATTGTGATAGAAGAAGTGCCAAGTAAATGCACTTTGCAAAGCCCGACAAGCGACAAAGGAGCAAGGAGGGCGGTAGAGAGGAAATAATTTCTTTATGGCAGTAGAGTCTCTTTACAAGCTTCGTTTTTTTGAAATATTAAACTTTATAGCAAAACTTGTACTAGGTTTAAAAGAAGCTTTTTATAGTTTATTTTTTGAGAAAAGATTTTTTAGTGTAACTTTTCTTGAAAATCTGAGAAAAATTGTCTGGGGCAGTCTCCCAATAGCAACTCTTACCGTTGGATCAAGTGCAATTGTATATTCAATTCATGCAGCTCCGGCATTTGGAGAAAGAGGTTTGTCGGTTTATCTGGGTGGAATGGTTGCGCTTGCTCTTATAAGAGAAGGTGTGCCGGTTATGGGATCACTTGCTGTTATTTCACAATACTGTTCAGGAGTTACAGCACAAATTGGCTCAATGAAAGTTACAGATCAGCTTGATGCAATGAAAATAGCCAAAGTTTTACCCCATTCATATTTCCTGCTCCCGATGATTCTTGCAGGATTAATTGGGTTTCCTATTATTATTCTTATTTGTATAGTTTTTGGGCTTGTAGTAAATTTTTTTACAACAAATCTTCTAATCAATATTTCATACAACCTTTATACAAGTTCAATCTTTAATACAATTGAATTAAAAGACTTATTTCTGGCAATTATAAAAGCTTCGATTTTTGGTTTCTTTGTTACATTAATTAGTTATAACTGTGGTGTTCAGGCAAAAGGTGGATCAAAGGAAGTAGGCAGTGCAACAAGACTTTCTGTAGTAATTAACTTTGCGGGTGTGATTATACTGGATTATATAATTACTGTCCTGTGGCTTTAAGAATTAGCCTGATTCCATTTTTTGATGGATGGTTTTATTGTAATTAATGTACCTTCAACACCAGGGACAGCACCTCTTAACAGAACCAGGTTTTTATCTTTATCAAATTCAACAACAAGAAGGTTTCTGACTGTAACCTTTTCATTTCCCATTCTTGAAGGCATTTTCTTTCCTGGGAATACTCTGCCTGGAAATGTATGACCACCTATAGAACCAGGAGAACGGTAAGATTTTGAACCATGTGATTTTGCGCCACGGTGTTTGTTGTATAGCTTCACCATGCCCTGGAAACCTTTGCCGATAGATATTCCAGAAACATCAACATGTTCCTTAGGTGTTAAAATTTTTGATGAATCAATTATTTCTCCTGTTTTATATGAGTCAAGTTCCTGAGGTTGTACTCTGAATTCCTTTAGTAAAGAGAAGTATGGCAGATTCTTCTTTTTCAAATTTCCAATGAGTGGTTTGTTCAAGTGTTTTTCCTTTTTTACATTTGCACCAATTTGAACTGCAGAATAACCATGTTTTGCTGGTGTCTTTATGTCAGTTATGATATTTTCAGCAAGCTCAATAACTGTAACTGGTATTGCATTACCTTCTTCGTTAAAAAACTGAGCCATGCCAAGTTTTTTCCCTAATAATTCCGGTCTTGTTCTTAAAGGTTTTGTCATAGTTTTAGCTCTATGTCTACTCCTGCAGGAAGATCAAGTCTGGTAAGGGCATCTGTAGTTTCATTTGTCGGACCATCAATATCTATTAATCTTTTGTGAACCCTGATTTCAAAATGTTCTCTTGATTTTTTGTCTACATGGGGTGATCTGTTTACACAGTAGAGATGTCTGTCTGTAGGCAGATAAATAGGTCCTGTAATGGATGCGCCTGTTCTGACAGCGGCTTCAACAATTTGATCACAGGAGGCATCTAAAGCTCTGTAATCGTATCCTTTAAGACGAATACGAATCCTGTTTTTTAGCTGTTGAGTAGCAGTTTTAGCCATAATTTATGATTCCTAGATTTAAACTTAAGCCAGTATTTTGCTTACAACTCCTGCACCGACTGTTTTACCACCTTCACGGATTGCAAACCTCATACCTTCTTCAATTGCAACTGGTTGTATTAGTTCTACTTCCATAGCTATGTTATCGCCAGGCATTACCATTTCAACTCCTTGAGGAAGTTTAACTGAACCGGTAACATCTGTAGTTCTTACATAAAATTGTGGTCTGTAACCCGGAAAGAATGGGGTGTGTCTTCCACCTTCTTCTTTTGTGAGTATATAAACCTCAGCATTGAATTTTGTGTGTGGCTTTATACTACCTGGTTTTGCAAGTACCTGACCACGTTCAATACCATCTTTATCGATACTTCTGAGAAGTACGCCTGCATTGTCACCTGCCTGGATTTCATCAAGAGTTTTCCTGAACATTTCAAGTCCTGTTGCAATTGTTTTTGTTGTATCTTTAAGACCAACAATTTCAATTTCTTCCTGAACTTTTAATTTTCCTCTCTCGACACGTCCTGTTGCAACGGTGCCGCGACCTGTAATTGAGAAAACATCTTCAACAGCCATAAGGAATGGTTTGTCTACATCTCTTACTGGTGTAGGAATACTTTTATCAACAGTGTCCATAAGCTCATGTATAGCATCAACATCCTTATTCTCGCCCCGTTTTGCAGTAGGATTTTTAAGAAGTGCTTCCATTGCTTTAAGTGCAGAGCCTTTAATAATTGGAATTTCAGCACCCTTAAATCCATATTTAGTAAGGAGTTCTCTGGTTTCAACTTCTACAAGTTCAACTAATTCTTTATCATCAACCATATCAACTTTATTTAAGAAAACCACTATGTGTGGAACACCCACCTGACGTGCAAGAAGAATATGCTCTCTGGTTTGAGGCATTGGACCATCAGCTGCAGATATTACCAGGATTGCTCCGTCCATTTGAGCTGCACCTGTAATCATGTTTTTTACATAGTCAGCATGTCCAGGGCAGTCTACGTGAGCATAGTGTCTATCTTTTGTTTCGTATTCTACGTGAGCAGTATTTATTGTAATTCCACGGGCTTTTTCTTCAGGAGCTGAGTCAATTTCATCATATTTTTTAACCTGAGCCATTCCTCCTGCAGCCAGTGTCATTGTTATTGCGGCTGTTAAGGTTGTTTTACCGTGGTCGACGTGACCAATGGTCCCAATATTTACATTTGGTTTTTTTCTTTCAAACTTTGCCCTTGCCATGTTACTTAACTCCTTGTTTAAAACTATGACCAACTTTGCTTTTTTTTTGCAATAAAAGCTTTAACATTTTAACCGGAAAACACCTTCTTGAAAAGGTATTTTGTTTTATTATCTATGTAAGTACATAGGGACTAGCTTGTTTGGTTTACAGTACTTTTTTCTCAAGAAATTCTTCCTAGGTATTAAAGTGCATTTGTTTGATTAAGTATTAAATTCCCTTGAATTTGGCAATAAATTATGTATTTTTTTATCTAAAAAATGCTGAAAATATGTTTATATTTGTGAAATTTGAAGCATATTAGGATAGGGATGGCTCTTAGTTCTGGACTCTTCCGTCATAATATTATGCTAGAATGACCACTTCGTAAAACCCGCTCCAGTAATTCCCCTGAAGTTAATATAATGCTGCAAGAAAAAAACATTTATAAGAAAATAGTCTCCTTTTGGACTCTGGTGATTCTATTGTTTTGCCAGCTACCGGTAAATGCCCAGTCCGGGTTTTCAAATATCAGCTCATTTTTTAATCGCGGGAAGTATGATGAACCTAAAAAACAAACTACTATTGATAAGAGTTTAACAATCAGGGAAATACAAATTGAAGGGAACAGGCTTGTTCCTGAAGAACAGATTTTAAAAGCAATTGATTCTAAAGTTGGTACCAAGTTTGATAAGGATAAGATTTTAAGCGATCTTGAAGCAATTGACAGACTGGGATATTTTGTCAGGGACAGTATTCAGGCAAGCCCTGAACAAACTGATGGTGGAGTGCTCCTTAAAATTCGTATTGAAGAAAATAATCCTATTACCAATGTTCAAATTCTTGGTAACCAGCTTATTCCTACTGATGATTTGCTTATTGTGGTTCAGGGTTTAATTGGTAAACCTGAAAGTATCACAAGGATTTCAAAGGCACTTGATTTCATTGAAAAAAAATATCATGAGAGTGGTTATCTCCTTGCCAGAATTACTGATATTGCAATTGATCCTGACGGCACTTTAACGATTAAGCTTGATGAGGGTGTTATTGATAAAGTTGTAATTAAAGGGAATGCAAAGACCAAAGAAAGATACATAAAAAGATTTATACCAAATCTTGCTTCAGGTGAACCATATAATGAGCTTTTACTGGTACAGGATTTCAGGTCGTTAAATGGTACCGGGTTGTTTGATGATATTAAACGAACTCTTACTCCTTCTGAAACAAGCCCTGGTAAATATGATTTAAACATTGATGTTGTTGAAAAGAGGAGTAGTTCATTTGGTTTTGGTGGTGGTGTAAACACTCTGAATGGTGTTTTTGCAAACTTTGGATTTAATAACAATAATTTATTTGGTGAAGGGAAAAATTTTGCATTTAATTCGCAACTGGGGACAGGACTACTTGCAAATTCTCTTGTTAATCAGAGATTTTTGGCTAAAAGAAAAACAGGACAGATAGAAGCCAGGTATTCCGATCCGAATTTCCTTGGTACAAAAAATTCTGTTTCATTTTTTACCCATGGCTATACTTTTAACAGTTATTTGATTGACTTAGCTCAGGAAAGAAATCTTGCAGTAGGTGCATCACTAATGAGACCACTTGGAATGAACCTGTTTGGTGGATTTGATCTTTTGGGTGAAAGTGTTGAAATGAAAGATATTGGATCCCGGGCTACTGATTTTCTTACTGATCAGCTTGTGAACATTGATAATGGTAAATTTCTTGGAGATATTACTGAGAAAAATGCATTTCAGCCTGGTCAGTCCATAGACGATCACAATGATGGTGTTAAACAGGATGCTGCAAAAGATATAGCAGAAAAAATCAGGGATGAACAACTTCAGAGCGGTAATTATATTCAGATTAATCCGACTCTTGCATTTGATACCAGGGATAATAATGTTAGTCCTACAAAAGGCTGGTACAACAAAGTTAATGTAGGTGAAGCTGTTGGTATTGGTAACAGCAGTTATACAAAGCTTGGCATTGATCTTAGAAAATATATTCCTGTGGGACAAAAAACCACACTTGCATTCAATTTACAGGGAGCTTCAAGTTTGATCGGTGATATCCCAATGTACAGCCAGTTTAAAGCTGGAGGCTTTTACGGAGTCCGTGGTTACAGATCGTTTTCTGATTTGGGGATTGGTAAAAGAAGTCTGCTTGCTAGTGCAGAAGTAAGAATGCCAATGCTTGATACAATTCCCGGTATTCAAAATACTCCACTTGGGAAAGATCTCAGGTTTGTGTTGTTCTCAGATTTTGGTTATGTTGGTGGCAATTCAAACATTAATCGTTTGTATAACCGTCTGAACACAGCACTTTCAACAGGGATTGGATTTAGGGCAAATATTCCTATTTTAGGTTCCATCAGGGTGGACTATGGTATTCCATTTCTTAAACCGCTTTGGAATAACAATAACATTCTTGGAAGATTTAATTTTGGATTTGGTGAAAGGTTCTAATTTAAGAATTGTTTTGTCTCATGTTCTGAGCTTCCTGAAGCGCAAGCAAATATCTTTTTTCTGTTTCCATTCTCTCTTTGTTAATTGTATATTCTGAAACCCCGCCAGTAACCATATTTTTTACATTATTTATGTCGCGCTGGTGTTCTAACTCTGCAATTTTTACTGCTGCTTCCTGCTGGCTTATCTGACCAATCTGAGCCAGTGTCTGAATGTGTCTTATTTCAGTACCAAATCGTTCGCTGTTTAAAGTAGTAGCTGAAACATTGCTTCTTGAAAGACTGTTTACGTTGTTTAAGCCCTGCTGATAATCAAGCTCTGCATAGCGCTTTGCTATTTCATTATTGTTAATCATAGAAGATCCTTATATGCACATAATATGCTTAGCGTAAGAGCATATACTATTGCGAGACTTTAAGAATGGGTTATTAAACCAAATTCAATTAGTTTAATTCTATCTACTATCCTTTGAAAGACATAAAAATTCACCAGTTTTCAGGTTAATATAGAGTGGTTATGCAATATTAAGGAGATTTTAAAATGCAAAGTCTGTTAGTAATGGTTTTATTGGTTTTTATAAGTTTTTGGCCTGCATATGGGCAGACATCTTCCAAGATCGGTATTGTTGATGGTGAGAAACTATTTGATTTGTACCCTGGTGTCCAGGATGCACAGAAGAAAATTGCTGATGCACAGGATGATCTTAAAAATGCTATAGAAGAGTCAGAAAAAGTTTTTACTGAATTTGAGAAGCAGAAAAAATCAGAAGCTGAGAAACTTACAAAAAAAAGAGAGTTACAGGAAAAAATTGATTTAAAAGCAGATGATACAAGAAAAATGGTTGAGTCCATATCAGTAAAAATCGAGAAAGATATTACTGACGCAATTAAAAAAGTTGCACTGGAAAAAGGACTTGAAGTAGTTTTTGATAGAAGAGCTGTTCTTGTAGGTGGCAGCGATGTTACGGATGCAGTTGCTGAAATTCTTAAAAGGAAAGTGCCACTTGCAAGTGATACTGCTGATCCTTTAAAACAGGCAGAGAACAAAAAAAAGACAAATTAAACCATGCCAAAAGTAACTTCAAAAACCCTAAAACAGGTAGCAGAAATTATAGGTGGGGTGTTAAATGAAATTGCCTGTGCAAATGAGGGGTTGTTTATAGATAGTATTGCAGTATCTCCTGTTACTTCTGAATCAGAAGATCTGGTCTTTGTATATGATCAGAAATATTTAAAAAATATTCAGACTGTAAAAGCCAAAGCGTTTATTCTGCCACATGAGGTAAGAGACAAATTGCCGCAGGGATTTAAGATGCCTGTTATATGGGCTCAAAGACCCAGGCTTGTAATGAAAAAACTTCTTGAGGCTTTTGGCGGAACCAAATATTCCCTAAAGTCTGGTATTCATTTATCAGCGGTGATAGATTCATCGTCAAAAATTGCAAAGAATGCAGCAATTGATGCAAATGTTTTTATTGGTCCTGATTCATCAGTAGGAGAAAATACAAAAATCTACCCAAATGTTTTTATTGGATCAAATGTTTCTATAGGAAATAATTGCATTATTTATCCTAATTGTTCTCTTATGGACAGAGTAAAAATTGGGAATAATGTGATAATTCATTCCAGTACAGTGATTGGTTCTGATGGATATGGTTATGTAACTGAAGAAGAGAGTAATTTTGAAAAAGCAAAACGAGGAGATTTTAATTTTAATTTAGATCGCCAGGTACAACATAAAATACCATCTGCTGGTGGTGTGATAATTGAAGATGATGTTGAAATAGGTGCAAACAGTTGCGTGGATTCAGGTACTATTGGTCCCACAATTATTGGTGCCGGGACAAAGATTGATAATCTGGTTCAGATAGCTCATAACTGTAAAATTGGAAGAGACTGCCTGATAGTCGGGCAGGTAGGTTTTGCTGGCAGTGTTGTTACGGGGGATAGGATTGTTGCCGGAGGACAGGTTGGTTTTGCAGATAATATAAATGTTGGAAACGATGTAATTTTTACAGCGAAGTCCGGAATCCATGGTAATATCCCGTCAAACAGTGTTTATACGGGGATGCCTGCAGTTCCATACCAGGAACACTTTAAAAAAGAAAGAGCTATGAGGAGACTTCCCGGGAAATTTGAAAAAATGGAAGAACAGGTAAAAACTTTAGAAGAAAAAATAAATGAGTTAGAGTCAAAATTAAAAACCAGAGTGTAGTCATCTAACCCATGAAAAAAATAGTAGTAATAGTTGGTACAAGACCTGAAGTAATAAAACTGGCACCGGTTTATATTGAATTAAAAAAGTCTAAAAAAATTAAACCCATACTTATTAACACAGGGCAGCACAAAGAAATGGTAGATGAAATGCTTATGTGGTTTGGTGTTAAGGAAGACTTTAATTTGAAATTAATGGAGAAAAATCAGACACTTGAAAGTATTACGGGAAAAGTGTTTGAGGCTACCTCTAAGCTCTTTAAGAAGATAAAACCAGATTTGGTGATTGTAGAAGGTGATACTGTAACAGTAATGGCTGCAAGCCTTGCAGCTTTTTATTTGAAAATTCCTGTGGCTCATGTTGAAGCAGGCTTACGGACGGGTGATATCTATAATCCATTTCCTGAAGAGATGGCTCGCAGACTTGTTTCCAGGCTGACTAGTATTCACTTTGCGCCAACTGAAAACGCTGTTAATAATTTAAAGAAGGAAAATATTAAAAAAAATGTTTTTCTTACAGGGAACACTGTAATTGATGCATTGCAGATTACATTGAAAAAGTTAAATGAGCAATATAAAAAACTTCCGCCACTTATTATTAAAAATCATGACTTTAAAAAATACAGGACAATTCTGGTTACTATGCACAGAAGGGAAAATTTTGGAAAACCACACAGGGATATAGCAAAAACTCTTTTAAAGATACTAAATACTTTTTCTAATACAGCTGTCGTTTTACCTATGCATATGAACCCAAAGGTTAGAAGTGTAATTGTGCCAGTTTTAAAAAAGCATAAAAGAGCATTTTTAATTGAGCCGCCTGGTTATGTGCCATTTGTTTATATGATGAAGAAATCTTATTTAATTCTTTCTGATTCTGGTGGTGTTCAGGAAGAAGCACCAGCACTGGGAAAACCTGTTTTGGTCCTGCGGACCACTACTGAAAGACCAGAAGGAATTAAAGCAGGTTCAGCAAAACTAGTTGGAACAGACCCAGAAAAAATATTTAAAGAAACAGCAAAACTTTTAAATGATAAAAAAGCATATTTAAAAATGTCAAAAATAAAAAATCCCTATGGAGATGGCAAGGCTAGTGGGAGGATAGTATCTAAGCTAGAAAAAATAATGATGAATTAATGATATTAAGAGCTTGATTTATATTTGGTATTTCTTTACTCTATCCATTTCTTTAACTAGTTTCTCCTGCACCTCATTAAGTGCCTCTTCAGGTGTTTTTTCTAGCCTCATTACATCTTCAAATGCTCTTTTTAATTCTCTTTTATATAATTCATAAGATGTTAGTTGTGGGAAATATCCTGCACCTTCTGATCTGGCTAGATCGATAAACACTTTTATGTATGGGTTGGGATGTTTTTTTATAAAATCATCTCTGTCTGAGTAAACAAGAGGTGAGAATTTTCTCTGAAGCAGGCATAGTTCTTCCATGTTTTCTGGTTTCATAAGCCACTCTATAAACTCAAATGCTTCTTTTGGGTGTTTTGATCCTCTTGGAATTATAATGCAATCGCAGTTTACTATTGTGGCGGGTTTGCCGTTTTTTGTAGGAGCAGGTGCAACTCCCCATTTTATATTTGGTGCAAAACGGGAAATAAAATTACCTTCCCAGACACCGTTTACTTCAATTGCAATTCTACTTGCATAAAATGGATTATTTGGTCCCTGGTAATTCCCGCATTCTTCATGAAATGTCTGTATATTCTTCCCGCCTAATTTTTTTGCAATGTTTTGGGTCCAGTTCCATCCTTCTATGTTTTCTTTTTTATTTGCAGTTACTTCACCAGTATCTGAATTACCCCAACTACCACTAAAAAGAATTGGATAAAATCCAAATGCAAATGGAGGCCAGCTTGGTAAAAAACCACTTTGGAGGATTTTCCCATCTGCACGTTTTTTTGTAAGTTTTTCTGAATATTCTTCCAGCTCTTTTAATGTTTTTGGAGGCTTTTCAGGATCAAGCCCTGCTTCTTTAAATAAATTTTTATTCCAGTAAATTGCTGTTGCTGTAGGTGTAGTAGGAAGTGACCATGTATGCCCGTAGAGATTTAGCATTTCCCAGAATACAGGGATAAAAAGTTCTTTTGTTATCATGGTTTCTTTACAATATTCATCCAGTGGAACTAAAGCATCTCTTTTTGCAAATTCTGGTATCCATTCTGCTGCAGCGCTTATTACATCTGGTGGGGTGCCTCCGATAATTGAAAGAAGTATTTTTTTCCGGGGCTCTGAAACAGTAAGCATTTTTACTTTTATGTTTGGATGTGTTTCATTGAACTTGTTTACCAGGTGCTCAATGGCTTTTCCTTCGTAGTTAGTCCAGTACTGCCAGTAGGTTATTTCGGTTGGATTGGAATTGATTTTGAATGACTTATCATTTTTACTACAACCAAATTGAAGTGTTATTAACAGAAATAAGTAAAATGTAATAAAACCTAATTTTCTCATGTAGATAAGTCTATAAATGAATTCATGTATTGGTCAATGGGAGTAAAAACTTAAATTTGAGTGTTAGCCCTATTAATCATTAAAACCAATTAACTGGCTGTTTGTATTTGATACTTTTAGGTGATGTTTAAGATAAACAGTTAGGGTAAGTAACTTATATATATTTTAAAAGGAGATTTTCAAATGAATTTTACTGTTAATAAAAATGTACTTTTACTTTTAGTCCTGTCTACAATTTTTTCTTTTTTTATTGTAACTAATGAATTAAATGCACAAATTATTCTTGAGTCAGGTCCTGGTCCTGTAAGCCTAGAAGGTTGTCCAACTGGATTTACTAGATGTGATAATGGGGTAAGGTGTGTGCCAACATCATGTGCTAGCTTAGGTTGTGCCCCTGGTACACCAAATGGTTGTGTGAATCAAGATGAGGTTGCAATAACGTTGTGTGATGATTCTATTTTGACTTGTTGTGGTAATTGTGCTGAACTTCCCTAGTGAATTGAAAAGATCCCTTATTGCCCAAAATTATTTAATCTTAGCTGTAATGCCTCAAGTAAATGTTCATCTTTTATAATAGCTGACTTTTCCAGATCAGCAATTGTTCTTGAAACTTTTAAAACCCTGTCATAGCTTCTGGCAGTTAAACCAAGTGTTTTTACAGCATCTTTTATTAATACTTCTGTGCTTTTGCTGAAGGTGCAGAATTGTTTTATTTCTTTTACGGTGAGTTCTGAATTACATAGAAAATTTAGGTCTTTATAACGGTATTTCTGAATTTCCCTTGCTTGAATTACCCTGTCTTTAATTTTTGTTGAGCTTTCTTGTGGTTTTATATTGGTTATTTCATTTTCATTTAGCCTTTTAACCTCAATCTGAATATCAATCCTGTCAAGTATTGGTCCTGAAATTTTAGAAAGGTATTTTTTTACTAGATTTTGACTACATGTACAATTCTTAATTTTGTCACCCAGGTATCCACATGGACATGGGTTACATGCTGCAATAAGCATAAAATCACATGGATATGAAGTGCTTTTTCGGGCTCTGGAGATAGTTATTTCTTTTTGTTCAAGAGCTTGCCTTAGACTATCCAGAACCTGCCTTTGAAATTCAGTAAACTCGTCCAGAAATAATATTCCTTTATGTGCCAGTGAGATTTCACCTGGCATTGGGACAGATCCGCCACCTATTAATCCTGCCGGACTTGTGCCATGATGAGGTGTTCTGAATGGCCTGTCTGTTATTAGTTTTGAGCCTTTGGTTAATTTTCCTGCTGCAGAGTATATTTGTGTTATTTCAATTCTTTCTTCATGATTTAATGGTGGCATAATTGATGGAAGCCTTTGAGCAAGCATTGTTTTTCCGCTTCCAGGGGTACCAATCATCAGAATATGATGTTTCCCGCTTGCTGCAATTTCAATAGCTCTTTTAGCCAGTAATTGTCCTTTAACGTTAGAAAAATCATATGCGGATTCAGTTTGTTTTATGTTTTGATTGCTGCATGATGCTGGCTTTATGTTTTTTATATTATTTATTGTTTCAATTGCTTCAGTTAATTCAGATACTGGATAAATATTTATTCCTTTAATTAGTGTTGCTTCTTCTGTGTTTTCTTTAGGTATTATTATCCCTTTTGCACCTTTACTTTTTGCATGAATTACAAATGAGAGAATGCCGTTAACTGGTCTGATTTTTCCTGAGAGACCAAGCTCTCCTGCAATAAACAGGTTTTCAAGATTATTTTTGTTAACAATGTTGTTGCTTGTAAGAATTCCTATTGCTATGGGTAAATCATAGGTTGGACCTGCTTTTTTTGTATCAGCAGGAGCTAGGTTTACAATAATTTTTTTATTTGGGAATTCATAATCACTTGCTTTTATTGCTGCTTTAACTCTTTCTCTGGATTCATTTACAGCTGCATCAGGAAGTCCCACCATAATAAAGTGTGGAAGACCATTTGATATATCAACCTCAATCTCAACACTATAGGCATTTATTCCAAGCAAACCGCATGAAATTATTTTTGAAAATAAACCTTTTTCATTTGGTTCGATTACATTAATAATATCTAAAGTATCTTCCACAGGATATTATTTAAGCAATATCGGGGAAAAATTTATGATACTTTTCGTATCAGTTTTTAAATTAATAAAAAACATCTTTAAAGTGATACTTTCAGTTACATTTTTATAGCTTAAAAGCCCATGGCAATAACTCTTCAAGTGTTGTGATGCCCATATTGTCAATGATGATTTTTGTCTTTGGTTCACAGTAATCAGAAATTAACTGCAGAGTATCGCCCGATGGATATTTTACAAATGGAAATGCAAAAGCTATAGCTTTAATTTTGTTTTTTAATAAACCTTTTGCTGTAATTATTCCAAAAACAGCTTTAAGTGGTTCTACAGAACATCCAAAAGCTGTGCTGTCCAGTGTGCAGGCAGAATAAATTTCTTTTACTCCATCTACTAAGATCGCTACACCATACTTTTCTTTTGAATGTGGTGCATGTGCATGATGAAGTGCATTCCTGGCAAAATCAAGTGTGTCCATTTCTTCGATGGTAATGTTTCTGAGTTTGTTTTGATCAAGTATTGGGTGCGGCAGCAGATCTTTTGGTGTAAAAGTTCTGTCATGTCCATCCAGGACTATAATTCCCTTTTGATCAACTTTCTGTAAAATAACTTCCCTGCATGCACCGCATGGTGTAAGTTTTGCTAGTTCAATTTCAGCCTGAGGTTTTTCAAGTGCCTTTGGACAGCTTACAGCAATAGCTATAAATTTTTTATATCCTGCTGTTATACCGCTAAAGATCGCATTTCTTTCAGCACAAAGACTTGAAAAAACAGTAGGTTCACAGTTTGTACCTGAGAAAACTTTTATACTTTTATTCTGGTCTATACCTACTGCAACTGCACCTACAGGAAATTGACTATATGGGGACCATGAATTACCAGATACTTCTCTTGCTAGGTATTTTAAGTTATCAAAAGATAAATTTGAGCTTAAAAGCAGGTCTTCTACTTCTTTGTATGAATGTATTATTTCACTTGAGGGCATGATTATTGAAAATTTGGTAGAATCCTTCTGTTATAACTGTTATAAGCTAGCATAATTGGAGAAAAAAATATACAGATGATCTCGGTTAACGACTTTAAGACAGGTCAAACAATACTCTGGAATAATGCAGTCTGGGTTGTGCTTGAATTCTTGCATGTTAAGCCTGGTAAAGGATCTGCATTTGTCAGGGCCAAATTAAAACAGCTGGAAAAAGGTAATGTAATAGAAACAACATTTAGATCCAGTGAAAAATTGGCTACAGCAAATGTAGAGAAAAAGGAAATGCAATATCTATACAAAACCAGTGACAGGATTACTTTCATGGATACAAAAACCTATGAACAGCTTGAAATAAGCGAGAATCAGATTGGTGAACAGGTTAAATATTTAAAAGAAGGCACTAATGTTTATCTTTTATTCTTTGATGAAAAAATTATAGGTGTTGATCTTCCGGCACATGTTGAACTGAAGGTTGCTGAAACACCGCCAGGTGTCAGGGGTGATACTGCTGCTGGAAATAACAAACCAGCTACTCTTGAAACAGGGGCACAGGTACAGGTTCCGTTTTTTGTTAATATAGGTGATATTGTAAGAATTGATACTAGGAATAATCAGTACATTGATAGAGTCAAAGGATAGGAGCATTATAAGGAAATGAAAATTCCTTGGGAAGAGATTGAAGAGCTAACAAAGTACCTTAAAGATAAAGGTTTGTCTGAAATTTCCATTGAAACTAAAGATGGAAAACTTTCAGTTAAAAAAGATGCCAATGGTACATATGTTCCACAGGTAATATCGGCACCACAGTTAGATAAACCTGCTCCTAAAGAAAAATCACATTTATCTGATAGCAAACTATATGAAGTAACTTCTCCAATGGTTGGTACTTTTTATGCTGCTAGTAGTCCTGGTGCTGAAGTGTTTGTCCAGGTAGGGAAAAAAGTAAAACAAGGTAATGTACTTTGTATTATAGAAGCTATGAAAATTATGAATGAATTACCAAGCGAAGTTAATGGTATAATTACTGAAATTCTTGCTAAGGACAATCAGACAGTTGAATTTGGTCAGGTATTGATGAGAATTAAACCTGATTAGTCAGGAGGGAGGATCTATGAAAAAACTTGCTTCATTACTTTTTACTTTGTTAATTATAGGTTCAATACCACCTTCATTTTCGCAAATTACTAAACCAAGTCCGGCTATAACATCTATAAGAATTAATGTTCAAAATGATTTTGATGATCAGATAGAAGTACAGCTTGATAAGGGCAGGAAATATCCTGTTGGTCCGAAAGAAAAAATTACTTTAGGTCAAAGACCCCCTGGGAAATATACGCTAACTATATATAACAAAAAAGGTGATTTTGTTGATAACCTTACGAGAAATGTCGGTAAGGACAATAAAGCAAGTTACAAATATGATTTAAATGATAAAACAGTATCGAATTCGGGTAAAATCACAGGACTTTCAACTGGTCAGAAGGTAGCAATTACAGCTGGTTCAGTTGGTGCTGCAGCTCTTGGTGCTGCGTTAATTCATAAAGCATTGAAGGGCGGTGAAGAACAGACTGCACCTTCTTATGTCCAGCCCCCCCCACAATTTCCTCAGGATCAACCACAAGCTGTAATACCGGGGCAGGTTGCAAATGTGCCATCACTTGGCGACTCGGTAAAAAAACCTGCAGGTGATAATGCATTTGCTCCCGGTGGTAGGATTTTCAAGTTTTTAAATACAGCATATACAAAAGTAACTTTAATAGTTGAAGGTACAGATGGTAATCCAATAGGAAATGACTGGGTAATTCCGAAAGCTGTCTCTACTGACAAACCACAACCTCTTGTATTTAATAATGAAAAAATTACCTTAAATCCTAATCAGAAAGTAAAAGCTGTTTTGCCAAATGGACTTGAAATACAAAGATATGCATTTGAGCTTGATTCAGATCCATATGATAGTAATAGTTATCTCTGGGTAGTGAAGTAATCTACTGGTTGACATTTTCAGTTTTGGTTATTGTCTGAAGACTGGATCTTATTGCTTCAAGTAATTTCTTTGCAGAAACTATTTCAATTTCATTAAATAATTTTTTTGATACTTCTGTGCCTGCAGGAATTATTACCCTTTCAAACCCAAGCTTTATGCATTCTTTTATTCTTTGCTCTGTCTTGTTTACTTGTCGTATTTCACCTGTAAGTCCCACTTCACCAATATAAACAGTTCTTTTTTCGGGGATTACATCCTGTTTACAGCTAACAATTGCTACTGCTATTGCTAGATCAAGAGCAGGTTCTGAACTATTAAGTCCTCCAACAAGGTTTACATATAAATCATGCTTTGAGAAATTAAAACCTACCCTTCTTTCAAGAATTGCAATAATTTGTAGAACCCTATTATAGTCCAGTCCATTAGCCATACGCCTTGGAGTAGTGTATGTTGTGCTTCCTATTAATGCCTGTACTTCACATATTATAGATTTGCTTCCTTCAGTAAGTGCAGCATATGTACTGCCTGGTACTGGTTCTTTATTCTGTGACAGAAAAATATAACTTGGGTTTGAAATAGTTTTAAGACCGTCGTCTTTCATTTCAAAAACTGCTATTTCATCAGTGCAGCCATAACGGTTTTTAGTTGTTCTTAAAATTCTGAAATTATGAAATTTCTCACCTTCCATATATAACACTGTGTCTACAATATGCTCCAGCACTTTTGGTCCTGCAATCTGACCTTCTTTGTTTACATGACCAACGATAACAGTAGTTATATTTTTATCTTTTGCAAATCTTAGAATTTTATTTGCACATTCTCTCACCTGGCTTACGTTTCCAATGCCGGATTCAATATCAGGGTGATAAATTGCCTGAATTGAATCAATGATTACAAAATCCAGCTTTTCGTTTTCAAGTAGATTTAAAACAGCTTCAAGATTGTTTTCAGCAAGTAGAGAAAGATTTGTTTCTTGTTCTTTATTAGAGAGCTTTAGCCTTTCCAACCTAAGGCGGACCTGGTTAATTGATTCTTCTGCGCTTATATAGGCTACTTTTAATTTTTTTGACAGATGCCCTGCAAGCTGTGAAAGTATTGTTGACTTTCCAATGCCTGGTTCTCCTGCAAGAAGTATTAACGATCCTGGTACAAATCCGCCTCCAAGGACTGTATCAATTTCACTGTCAAAAGTTTTTATCCTTTCAATATTTTGTTCTGTATCTTTGGACAATAGAGTAAATTTTGAACTGGAACTGACCTGGTTTGATTTGCCGGATTTTTTGTATGTAATTTCTTCAATTAATGATCCCCACGAATTGCATTCTGAACACTTTCCTAGATATGAAAAAGATGCATGTCCGCATTCCTGGCAAACCCATTTTGATGATGTCTTTGACATAGGAATATTATACTTAGCAAAAGGCATCTTGCGCTCCGCATTTTTCCCCTCAGCCCCTCCGCCCAGGAACTGATGGGTCCCCGTCGGGGCATTCAGGGAATAAATGCTACGCCGTGCCTTTTGCTACTTTATATTAAGCACACTTAGCTTCTTCGTTAAGCGTAATTCGTTAAATAATTAATAAGAGTTCTTACACCAACTCCTGTAGGTCCTTTTGGCCCATAAGGATCTTCTTTATCAATCCAGGATGGACCTGCAATATCAATATGAACCCATGGAATATCACCTGCAAATCTTTCAATGAATACTGCTCCATTTTGCGCACCTGATTTTCCTTTTGAGCCAGTGTTAATCATATCTGCAATGTCGCTTTTAATTTTTTCCCTGTCTTCATCGAATAACGGTAACTGCCACATTCTCTCTCCTGCTTCATTCCCTGCTTTTATGATTTTTTCTGCAAGCTTCTGATATGCAGGTTTTTCATTGCTGGTCATTACTCCGCAAGCAGTATCACCCAGTGCTACTACACATGCTCCTGTAAGTGTTGCAAGATCTATTATTTCATCAGGTGTAGGTTTTAATTTTAGTCTTGCATATGATATTGCATCTGCCAGGGTTACTCTTCCTTCTGCATCTGTATTTAATACCTCAATTGTCTGTCCATCCATTGCTCTTACAACATCACCTGGTTTATATGCTTTCCCGCTTGGCATGTTTTCTGTAGCAGCTATAATTCCTGTAACAGCAACATCAAGTTTTAAATCCTTTATTATGCTCATTAGACCAATCACAGTGCTTCCGCCGGATTTGTCGTCTTTCATGGTTTCCATTGACTGAGCTGGTTTTAGTGAAAGCCCGCCTGAATCAAATGTAATTCCTTTACCTACGATTGTAATATTTTTTCTTGGTTTTCCTTTTGGGACATATTTCATAATTATAAATTTTGGAGGTTCATCACTTCCAACATTTACTGAGAGAAATGCTCCCATTCCAAGTTTCTGACATTCTGCTTTCTCCATTACTTTTATATCCAGTCCATTTTCTTTTGCAACCTGCCTTGCAACTTTAGCCAGAAATGTTGGTGTGCCTGTAATTGCTGGCTCAGTTACAAGATCACGTGCAATCTTTTGCCCTTTTACACAAAGGTTTCCTCTTTCAATACCTGCTTCAATATCTTTTAATTTCGATTTGTCTGACTCAGCAATTATTATTGTTTGAACTTTAGTTGCATTGTCTTTCTTTCCAGTTTTTGATTTATATTTATCAAAATCATAAAGTGCGAGCTGGGATACCTCTGTTATAGCCTGTGCTGCTTCTTTTGGATCTATTTTCCCCATACCAGTGCCATGTAGTACTGTGCAGACAGTTTTTGCTTTTTCTCTTTTTGCTGTTCTTATAGCAGAAGCACTTGCTTTTCTTATGGCGTTAAGATCGAATTTGTCTTTTTCCCCAAGACCGACCACAATAACTTTTTTTGCAGGTATTGCACCATTTGTTCTTATAACTAAAACAGCTCCTGCTTTACCCTTAAAATCCTCTTCTTTAATTACTTTCTTAATGAATCCATCCAATGCTTCATCGACAGCATTTGTTGCACCTGTTAAAGTTTTTGCACCTTCAAATAAATTAACTATGAGTGCATCACACTGAATATTCTCAAGGCTTTGATTCTTTAAAATAATTTTCATGTCTGTAACTGAATTTTTAAAAACTTTGCTTTCCCTTTCTTCTATTTGGGAGTGTATTCTTACTCTACCAGCTATTGATTTTGCAGAAAAATTGCCGTGGTTTGTATGTGTATCATTTAAAGTGTTATGTTCACCTGTGCGGGTAGGTTCAGAAGACCTGGCTGGGTCTATTTGGGTTATATATCCTTTTGGTAAAATCCGAAAGACCTGATTCATAATAAACCCTTTGTCAAAGTTTTAATTCGTAATTTGTATAGTAGTTAAAAAAAGGAGTTAGATCAAATGAAAATGTATGTTTACCAGCCTTAAACCTTTCTTTTACATAAAGGATGAGTTATAATATCTTTTCCTTGGTGCTTATGCGGCTGGAACACACCCCTTCCCATTCCGAACAGGACGGTAAAGACGGCTAGCAGTGACAATATTTAGTTGGAAACGGCTTGAGAAGATAACCTTGTGCCAGGGATTTTAAACAAAAAACCCTCCTGAAAAAGGAGGGTTTTTTGTTTTTGTAACTTTTTAATTTAGTTATGCTGCGGCTCTTCCTTTTCCTTTGCCTGCTAAGGCTGCAAGTTCCGGAGGTAGTCCTCCTCCAGCAGAAGCTTTGCTACCAGCATATTTTCCACCTGCAGCTGCTGCAGTAAGAAATGGAAGCAGAGCTGGATTCTGTGTAGCAGTTTCTAGTTTTGCAATTCTTGGTGCATTCTTTGCAAGAGCCAATGCTACTACAGGCACATTCTGAAATTCTTTCAAAGACTGAATATTTTCCAGTGCTACTCTTTTATCGTCTAATCCGCCAGATTCTGCTATTTGAATTGTAGCTCTTATAATTTTGTCTGCTCTTTTACTTCGTCCAAATGCAGCATCTACTGAATATTTGCCATGTGCAATGTCAACTTCCAGCTCACCAATTGCTTGTAGTATATCTGCTTTAGCTCCAAATACTGCTTTTGTGTTTTTATCAAGATCTTTACTTGCTGCCTTTAATGCAAGCCTTAATTGTTTTGAAATTTCTACCAACTCAGAGGCTTTTCCTGAAATATTAAAAACTGAACCAGCCTGAACTTCTAACTGTTTTCTTTGTGCTTTATCTGGAAGCTTGTTAATGGCCAGTGAAGCATTTCCAATTTGTTCACCAATTTGTTTGACTTTAGCTAATTCACCAACAACCTTTTCGTGTATTACGGTTGGGTTAAATGCTCCTGGCTGAATACCTTGTGTTGGTTGCAATAATAGAAACATGTTTTACCTTTCTAATTATCTTTCCTGTTTGTATATCTTACTTTAATATTATATTTATTTAGGGTCAAAAATAAACCAAAAGGTTTAAATCTGTTTTTATTATGACATAAAGGATTTTAATAAAGCAATATTAATTGTTAAAAGATAATGAAAAAGTTTAACAATCTTGACTAGAAGAATTTTTGTAAGAAATTTGAAAAATATTTTTGCCACTTTCAAGCTGTTAAAATAAATCTTGGCTTTTTAACCTTGGTTAATTTCTTAATCTAAGTAATAAGTTAAGAAAACAGGTTAAGAAACAAGGCTAGCAGAGTAGGATGATATGCCAGTAATTAAATCTTCAAATGTTCTTAGTGAAAACTGGCTAAGTATTGCCAGGGGTAAAGATACTACTACTCTTCAGTTTAGAACTGCTCTTGAAAATATTGGTTTAATTTTACTTTCGGAAGCACTCAACAATATTAAAGGTTTGACAGTAAACAAAAATATAACCACGCCACTTAAGAAAACAAGGGTGAAAATCCTGGATCAAAACAAAATCTTTGTAATTCCAATTTTGAGAGCAGGGTTAGGTATGCTTCATGGGGTAAAGAATTTAATTCCTGAAGCTCATGTCGCCCATGTTGGATTGTATAGAGATGAATCTACGCTACAGCCTCACTGGTATCTCGACAAGCTTCCTAAAAAAGTTAGTAAAGATTCTGTGTTTTTTATTTTTGAACCTATGCTTGCTACTGGCGGAACAATTACAACTGTTTTGGAGAGAATAAAGTCATTAGGTGTAAAAAGAATTTATGTCTTAAGCGTAATAATCTCTGAAAATGCAAAAAGATTGCTTGAAGCAAAATTCCCAAGAGTTAATTTTTATGTAGCAGGAATTGATCCGACATTAAATAACCATGGATACATTGTCCCTGGGCTTGGAGATGCAGGGGACAGAGCATTCAATATGTAGGTATGAGGATTGAGGAATAAAAATGAGCAAGGTGAAAATACAAAATATTCATGGAAGAGAAATAATTGATTCCAGAGGGAATCCCACGATTGAAGTTGATGTCGTTTTATCAGATGGAAACATGGGTAGGGCATCAGTTCCTTCAGGTGCAAGTACTGGTGCTTTTGAGGCTGTTGAGCTTAGAGATGGTGATAAAAAAAGATTTCTTGGAAAAGGTGTATTAAAAGCAGTAAATAATGTAAATGAAATTATTGCTAAGAAATTAAATGGATATGAATTGATTCCTTCAATGGATTCTCAAAAAGATATAGATGGTATTTTAATTAATCTTGATGGTACAGAGAGCAAAGAAAAACTTGGTGCAAATGCAATATTAGGTGTAAGTCTTGCACTTGCACGTTCTATGGCTCAGTCACTTAAACAACCTCTCTATAAATTTCTTTCTCAAACTTCTTGCCTGAAACTTCAAACTTCCTATGTTCTTCCTGTTCCTATGATGAACATATTAAATGGTGGAAAACATGCTCTAGATTCTGTGGATTTACAGGAGTTTATGATTATGCCTGTTGGATTAAAGTCATTTAGTGATGCAGTTCGGGCATGTATTGAGGTCTATCATTCATTAAAGTTAATTTTAAAAGCAAGAGGACTAAGTACATCTATTGGTGATGAAGGAGGATTTGCCCCGTCTTTAAAGGAAAACAAGGAAGCAATAGAACTTATCCTTCAGGCAATTGAAAAAGCTGGATTTAAGCCAGTCCAGGATTTTCAGATCACTATTGATGCTGCATCAACTGAACTATATAAGGAAGGGAAGTATGTTCTGGCAAAAGAAGGAAAGATTCTTGATTCAGATCAAATGATTAGTTTTTATGCTTCGTGGCTTAAGCAATATCCTATATTTTCGCTGGAAGATCCTTTGGCTGAAGAAGACTGGAGTGGTTGGAAAAACATTACAAAGGAACTGGGAAGTAAAGTTCAGATTGTTGGTGATGATTTGTTTGTGACTAATATTAAGAGACTTCAGAGGGGAATTAATGAAAACTGTGCAAATGCGATTTTAATTAAGTTAAACCAGATTGGTACATTAACAGAAACACTTCAGACAATGGCTTTAGCTTATTCTAAAAATTATAAATGTGTAATTAGTCATAGAAGCGGTGAAACAGAAGATCCATTTATTGCTGATCTTGTTGTTAGTACCTGTGCCGGGCAGATTAAAACGGGTGCACCAGCAAGAACTGATCGTGTGGCTAAATATAATCAGCTGCTTAGAATTGAAGAAGAACTAGGAAAAAATACAATATATGCAGGAGAAAAATTGCAGTCAATTTGTAAGGTTAAATGACATGATTCGTTATTTCATCTTGTTTTTCTTTCTTGCAACTTGCAACTTGCCATTTATGATTGTTTCTGCTCAGAATATCTTTCTTGAAGATGAAAAAAACAATATTGAGATATATGAGAAAACCAATAAAGCTGTGGTTAATATCACAAGCAGAAAAGTCTTAATTGATGAATTCTTTTTTCTTGCTGTTCCTCAGGAAGGAAGTGGTTCTGGATTTGTCTATGATAAACAAGGACACATAATTACAAATTATCATGTTGTTGAAAATGCAGAAAACCTTGTGGTTACTCTTTATAATGGACAGCAATATAGTGCAAGTCTGGTAGGAGTTGATCCAAATAATGATCTTGCTGTTATCCAGATAAAAATTCCTCCTGAAAAACTTTACCCTTTAAATTTGGGTGTAAGCCAGGACTTAAAAGTAGGACAGAAAGTTCTTGCAATTGGTAATCCTTTTGGGCTTGATAGAACTCTTACAACAGGAATAATAAGCAGTCTTGGCAGATCTCTTAGAACTGAAAGCGGAAGACTTATAAAAGGAATTATCCAGACAGATGCAGCAATAAATCCAGGCAATTCAGGAGGTCCACTTTTAAACAGCAGAGGACTTGTAATAGCTGTTAATACTGCAATAGTAAGTAAGGTCGGACAAAGCTCAGGTATTGGTTTTGCAATTCCCATAAATACTGTTAAAAGAATTGCCCGTGAGCTGATTACATACGGATATGTTACAAGATCAAATATTGGAATATTACAGGTATATGAAACAGGAAATGGGTTACTGATTGCACAGCTTGAACCAGGGGGTCCTGCAGAAAAAGCTGGCATTCATGGTCCAAGAATAATTATTCAGCGATCAGGATTAGTCGAATACAGAGCTATTGATAGATCTGTAGCAGACTTAATTACAGGCATAGATGATAAAGATGTAAAATCGTTTGATAATTTGCTGGATTATATTGAATCAAAAAAACCTGGCTCTGCTGTCAATATGAAAATTATAAGAGGTAATAAGCGTATGGTAATCCCTGTGCTGCTTGGTAAAACACAGCCTGATTAAATTTAGGGGTTACCCTTGTTTTCCTGATTAAATTTAACCTAATGTAGATTTATTTATTCTAGTGTTAATAAAAGTAAGAATTGCTTATTAGGGTTAAGCATTAATGTGTTAAAAATCACAATAATTGGTGGATATACTTAGTATAAAAGATAGTATAAAGGGACTAGAGCAAACAGAGTAGTTCCCTGAGAAGGGATTCTTGTAAAACACTAATGATTGAAAAGTTTCAAAATACAGTTAAAAAGAACCTTGTATACAATCAATTGTTACTTAGTGTACTTGTTATTTCTTATTGTTGTATTTATGGCATAACTGCCCATATGGTTTTAAATGGAATACAGCTCATGTTTTTTATGTGTTCTTTTATTTATGCACTTACAATATTTTATGTAAGAGATCCAGTTCTTAAAAAAGATAAAGCAAAAAAAGGAATTATTTATAACCAGGTATTTGGGACCGTCTTAGTAGTTTCCTATATAGTCTTATTCGGGGCTTCAAGTATTACCCTCATGAAAGGGTTTCAGTTATTATTTTTTATGAGTTCTTATATATTTGCTATGTCTGTATTCTATTTGAGAGATCCAGAGCGATTAAAAAAACAGGAAGATGCTTCTGTTTCAGCCACATATAGTCCGTTTGTTGAAAGGACCCCATGCTTTATAAATAACAAAGATTTAAGCTGGTTTGTTCGGGAAATCAATGGGTCTCTTTCCACGGTAGTGGGATTTTCTGAGTTAATGTTGTCAAGAGAATATAATAACCACGAGAAAGAATATATGCTTAGAAATATCCATGAGCATGCACTAAAGATTTCAGGCAGCTTAAGCAGAGTTTCTTCACTTATTTCTGACTCACCTGTAAAACCAAAAGAAATTCATGAAGTGGCTAACCTACTTGATGATAAGAATTTTAAATAAACCTATTAGATCTAAAACATCTGTATAATATTCCATATGCCGCTGTGGCGAAATGGCAAACGCAGTTGACTCAAAATCAGCCGGGAGCAATCCCTTGTCGGTTCAAGTCCGACCAGCGGCAAGTATTAAGTGTTATTTAAAAAAAATAAGCGAAGGTTTTCCGTTAGCGAAAACCTGAGCGCCGAAGATTAATGAGCGAAAATAGCAAGAAGCGACGCAGCGTAAAAATAACTATCTTTAACTTGTACTTTTTTATAAGAACTCGTATAATATGACCCTTTTAGGGTTATTTTATTTCTATTTAGGATCGATAAATTTTTACATAGCTAATTTTATATTTCAAATAATATAATTTTTGGCCAATTGATCTAGTACACATAATGACAATATAAATAATAACTAAGGCTGTAGAATGTTAAATTATCATTAATTATTAACTTTACATGTTCATATACTTGTTGCGTACTAAAAAAAAAGAAATTATAATCTAAACCTCGCTTGCTTGAAACAAATATTTTTCGAAGTTGATTAACTTGTACAAAGAAATACTGAGGTAATAAATGACGATTAAATCGCCTGAGCGTTTTCAGCCGTACGCTAAGGCTGGCCAGAGAACTTCTGTCCTTCCAGACTTAGCCGAGATTCAGAAAGCCTCATTCGAATGGTTCTTGAGAGAAGGTTTATCTGAAGAATTAAAATCATTTTCACCAATCAGGGATTATACCGGCCGGCTTGAGTTATATTTTTTGCATGATAACTATTCCTTTGAAGATCATACAGAACCTAAAAAAGCAAAAACTCCTCAGGAAGCCAGGGACAATGATCAGAGCTATACTAAAAAACTTTACATACAGCTAAGACTTGTAAATCGTGATACAGGTGAAATAAAAGAAAACAAGATGTTTGTGGGTGAAATTCCCATGATGACAGATCGAGGGACTTTTATTATCAATGGTGCTGAGAGAGTTGTTGTATCTCAGATAGTCAGATCCCCTGGAATTTATTTTAAAAGAGATATTGACCCAAACGGTAAAAGAACATTTAATGCAACACTTATTCCAAATCGTGGCGCATGGCTGAAACTTGAGTCTGATAATAATGATGTTGTCCATGTGAAAATTGACAAAAACAGAAAACTTTATGCTACAACCCTTTTAAAAGCTCTTGGCTACACCGTCAATGAAATGGAAACACTTTTCCACCACTTTGATTTTTTACAGAAAACACTTGAGAAAGATCCCGCTGAAACAAGGGAACAGGCATTAATAGAAGTCTATAAAAAACTCAGACCTGGGGATCCAGCTAGCGTAGAGGGCGGCAGGCAGATACTTGAATCTAGATTTTTTGATGATAAAAGATATAACCTTGGGAAAGTCGGAAGATATAAAATAAACAAAAAACTTGGACTTTCTATACCAGAAGAAGCAAGGGTTTTAACCAGAGATGATATTGTTGCTGCAATTGATTATATGATTAATCTTCATTATGATGAAGGTCAGATTGATGACATTGATCACCTTGGAAACAGAAGAATAAGAGCTGTAGGTGAGCTTTTACAAAACCAGTTCAGGGTTGGATTATCCAGACTTGAAAGAATTATAAAAGAAAGAATGACATTGCAGGATGCAGATACTTTAACACCTGCAAACCTTTTGAATCCTAAGCCTTTAATTGCAGCAATAAGAGAATTTTTCGGCTCATCCCAGCTTAGCCAGTTTATGGATCAGACAAATGCGCTTGCAGAGTTGACACATAAAAGGAGACTTTCGGCACTTGGTCCTGGTGGACTGTCACGGGAACGTGCTGGTTTTGCTGTAAGAGATATTCACCCAAGTCACTATGGTCGTATTTGTCCTGTTGAAACTCCTGAAGGTCCCAATGCAGGGCTGATTGGATCCCTTGCAACACATGCCCGTGTTAACCAGTATGGATTTATAGAAACACCATACAAAAAAGTTGTTAACGGACTAGTTGTAAGTGAGGTTCAGTACCTTTCGGCAGATGAGGAAGATAATTTCCGTGTAGCACCTGGCGATGTTCCTATTAATGAAGATGGTTCTTTTAAAGCAGAACTTATACCAGCCAGATATAAAAATGAGTTTATTGTGGTACCGCCCGAAGAAATTGATTTTATTGGTGTAAGTCCAATTCAAATTATTTCAGTTGGAACTGCTCTTATACCGTTTCTTGAGCATGATGATGCAAACAGAGCTCTTATGGGATCAAATATGCAAAGACAATCAGTTCCACTTATTACAACTGAAAGACCTTATGTTGGAACAGGGGTTGAAAAACAGACAGCAAGAGATTCAGGAATGGTTATTGTTGCAAATGATTTTGGTGAAATTACTTATGTCAGTTCCCAAAGAATTAGGGTTAAATACCAGTCCTTTAGTAATGAAGTGGAATATTCGCTTACAAAATTTAACAGAAGTAATCAGGACACATGTTTAAACCAGAAGCCCATTGTGAGTACAGGAGAAAAAATAATCCCGGGACAAATTTTGGCAGATGGTCCTGCAACTGATTGTGGCGAACTGGCTCTTGGGAAAAATATTCTTGTAGCATTTATGCCCTGGGAAGGATATAACTTTGAAGATGCAATCTTAATTAGTGAACGGCTTGTAATGGATGACACTTTTACATCTATCCATATAGAAAAACTTGAAATTGATGCAAGAACAACCAAGCTTGGTCCTGAAGAAATTACCAGGGAAGTTCCAAATGTTTCTGAAGAATCATTAAGACATCTTGATGAAAGCGGTATTGTAAGAGTTGGAGCACGGGTTTATCCTGATGATGTTCTTGTTGGAAAAATTACTCCAAAAGGAGAATCCGATCATCCACCTGAAGAAAGACTTTTAAGAGCTATATTTGGTGAGAAGGCACGTGATGTAAGAGATAATTCACTCAGGGTTCCGCATGGAGAAGGTGGAAGAATTGTTGATGTAAAAGTATTTGACAGGGAAAAAGGAGATGAATTACCACCTGTTGCAAATAAAGTTGTAAGAGTTTTTATTGCTCAGAAAAGGAAAGTATCAGTTGGTGACAAGATAGCAGGTCGTCATGGTAACAAGGGCATTATTGCAAAAATTCTGCCGGTGGAAGATATGCCTTATCTTCCGGATGGTACGCCTGTTGACATAATTCTAAACCCTCTTGGAGTTCCAAGTCGTATGAATGTAGGGCAAATATATGAAACAATGCTTGGACTTGCATCAATGCTTACCGGACAGCATTATGAAGTCCCGCCATTTGATGAAATGTATGAACCTGAAGCCAGTCAAAACTTGATAACAAAAGAAATTGAAGATGGCAAGCGTATAAAAGGAATTGACTGGGTTAATACAAATGGCAAAGTAAAACTTGTTGATGGAAGAACTGGTGAAGAATTTGATAACCCTGCACTTGTAGGGAAAACCTACATAATGAAACTTGTTCATCTTGTAGATGATAAAATTCATGCCCGCAGCACTGGACCTTATAGTCTTGTTACTCAGCAACCACTTGGTGGAAAAGCACAGTTTGGAGGACAAAGGCTTGGTGAAATGGAATGCTGGGCGCTTGAAGCATATGGTGCTGCATTTACACTACAGGAAATGCTAACAGTTAAATCTGATGATGTTGCAGGACGAAGCAGGGCATATGAAGCTATAGTAAAAGGTGAAAATATTCCAAAACCTGGTGTGCCTGAGTCATTTAAGGTGCTTGTAAGGGAGCTACAGTCAATTGGGCTTGATATTACAATCCTGAAAAGTATTGCTGAAGGGCAAGACTTGGAAGTTGATCTTACGATTGATGAAACAGATTCCAGAAGGATGCAACCGCATGTATCTCTTTCATCACGTGATATAAGGTTGCAAGGTGAACTTCATGGTATGAGTGAAAAGAGTGCTGCAGCTAGTGCTGCACAGTTTGCTCATGTAGGAGCCGAAGCAAAGGTTGCTACTTCTGAAGCTGGAGCAAAGGTTGCCACTTCTGAAGCTGAAGAAGGTATTCTAGAGGAAGAAGTAAAAAAAGAAGAAGGATTTGATGAGGCTGAAATTAGTGAAGGTTTTTCAGAGGAGACTTTACCAGGAGCAGAAGAGAATTTACCAGGATAGGAAAAATGACAATGCAAGAAACAAAAACAAGATTAAATGGAAACTTTTCAGCGTTTTCAATCTTTGATAAATTTGATCATATACAGATTAAGATTGCATCTCCTGCCAGGGTCATGGGCTGGTCGTTTGGTGAGGTTACTAAACCTGAAACTATTAATTACAGAACCCTTAAACCTGAAAAGGACGGATTATTCTGTGAAAGAATATTTGGTCCAACAAAAGACTGGGAATGCTACTGTGGTAAATATAAACGGGTAAGGCACAAGGGAATTGTTTGTGAAAGATGTGGCGTTGAGGTTACTGAGTCAAAAGTCAGAAGACACAGGATGGGACATATTAAACTTGCTGCACCGGTTTGTCATATATGGTTTTTAAAGGGGATTCCAAGTTATCTTAGTCTTTTAACTGATGTTCCTTTGAGGGATCTTGAACAGGTAATTTATTTTAATCAGTATATTGTTTTGAACCCTGGCAATGTTGAAACAATAACTAAGCACCAGCTTTTAACTGAAGAGGAATATGATTCGCTTACTGGTGATGAAAATGCACAGTTTGAAGTAGCAATTGGTGCTGAAGCAATAAAGCTTATACTTGGAGAGCTTTCAAAACCTGTTTATGAGTTTTCTGATGCAAAAACAAGGGAAGAACTTGGTGATCTTAAGTCATTGACCGGGCTTCAGGATTTGGCACTTAAACTTAGACAGGAGTTAGGAGGTGCATCAGGTAGTCAGCAAAGAAGGGCAAAAATAATTAAAAGACTCAGGCTCGTTGAAAATTTGATCACTTCTAAAACAGATCCTGCATGGATGGTTCTTGATGTTTTACCTATAACACCACCTGATTTACGTCCAATGGTCCAGCTCGATGGTGGAAGATTTGCAACAAGCGATCTCAATGATTTATACAGAAGAGTGATTAACAGAAATAATCGTCTTGCAAGACTTCTTGACATGGGAGCTCCTGAAATTATTGTACGAAATGAAAAAAGAATGTTACAAGAAGCAGTGGATGCCTTAATTGACAATGGCAGAAGAGGCAGGGTTGTAACAGGATCAAATGGCAGACCATTAAAATCCCTTTCAAATATAATCGAAGGTAAACAGGGCAGGTTCAGGCAGAATCTGCTTGGTAAAAGGGTGGATTATTCAGGAAGGTCTGTTATAGTTGTTGGACCACAGCTAAAAATGAACCAGTGTGGATTGCCAAGAGAAATGGCAATTGAGTTATTCAAACCATTTGTAATTAACAAATTAATTGAACGGCAGATATGTCAAAATATTAAGTCTGCAAAAAAGCAAATTGAAAAAAGTACTCCTATAGTATTAGAGATTCTACAGGAAGTTATTCAGGGACACCCCGTACTTCTGAATCGTGCACCAACTCTGCACAGGCTTGGTATCCAGGCTTTTGAACCTGTTCTTGTTGAAGGAAGAGCAATACAGCTTCACCCACTTGTGTGTGCTGCATTTAATGCAGACTTTGATGGTGACCAGATGGCAGTACATGTGCCTTTATCTGTTGATGCACAGTCTGAAGCCAGAATGCTAATGCTTGCCACAAACAATATTCTTCTTCCTGCAAGCGGCAAGCCAACCATTACACCAACGCAGGATATGGTCCTGGGGATTTATTATCTGACAATTGAAAAGAAAGAATCTTCTGATCCAAAAATCTGCAAGGGTGCAGGGATGATTTTTTACAGTTTTGATGATGCAATGGCTGCTCATGAAGCTGGAGTTATTGACCTTCATGCAAACATTACGGTAAGGGATGATAATGGTCAAAAACTTAATACAACTGTTGGAAGAATTATTTTTAATCAAACTATTCGCAGGGTAGTCGAACTAAATTAACTAGTTAAGTGAGGATAAATCAGACAATATGGTTAAACGAATAAAAACAAAAGAGAAGATCTCAATAATAAATGAGACCTTAGATAAGAAAAAACTTTCAAAGCTTATTCTTGAGATATATGAAAAATATGGTTCTGCAGTTGCAAGTGAAGCAGCAGATGCTTTAAAGTCACTTGGTTTTCATTATGCAACAAAAGCAGGTGTAACAATAAGTATCGATGATCTTACAATTCCCTCTGAAAAGAAGAGCCTTATCTCTAAGGCAGAAAAACAAATTGATGATGCCCAGTATAAATATGAAAGAGGTGACATTACTGAAGTTGAGAGATATAACAAAGCTATTGATACATGGTCAGAAACTACGGAAGAATTAACTGAAAAGGTTGTTGACAATCTTGACAGACTAAATCCAGTTTATATGATGGCATTTTCTGGAGCCAGAGGCAATATCAGCCAGGTTCGTCAGCTTGTAGGTATGAGGGGACTTATGGCAGACTCACAGGGGCAAATCATTGACCTGCCAATTAAAACAAATTTTAAAGAAGGGCTAAATGTTACTGAGTATATTATTTCCAGCTATGGTGCCAGGAAGGGTCTTGTTGATACTGCATTAAAAACTGCAGATTCAGGATATCTGACAAGAAGACTGGTTGATGTTGCCCAGGATGTTACTATCCATGAATATGACTGTAAAAGCAAAAAAGGAGTTGTAGTACATTCCTTGTATCAAAGGGATAAACTTACTGTTAATGCTTCAGATCGTGTGATTGGCAGAGTTTCAGCAGAAGACATTTTCAAGCCAGGTACAAAAGGCATCATTGTCAAAAGAAACGAGATTATTGACAGGGCAAAAGCAAAGGAAATTGAAGAAGCTGGAATAACATCTGTAAAAGTAAGATCACCTCTTCTATGCGAATTACCTTATGGAATATGCCAGATGTGTTATGGCTGGAGCCTTACAACAAATACGCTTGTTGATACAGGGGAAGCAATTGGAATTATTGCTGCACAGTCGATTGGTGAACCTGGTACACAGCTTACAATGAGAACTTTCCATACAGGCGGTGTAGTAGCTGGTGGTGTGAAGAAAAATTTTATTAAATCACCTGTAGATGATGTTTTGAAATATGATATTCCAACAAAAGAAGTAAGAACAAAATATGGCGACATGGTATTACAGACAATGAAAGATGGAAAAATTAAAGTTGGTAAAGAGGAATTCCTTGTACCAAGTGGTACCCAGATTAGATACCCAAGCGGTACTAAAGTTGAGAAGAGTGAGATGATTGCTGAGTTTACTGATACCCAGCAAAAAACTTCAATTGAAAGAGCTACAAAAGATGTTATTTCTGACAGACCCGGGCAAATATTGTTTGAAGGTTTTACAGCAGATGAAAAAAGAGACAGGCATGGAAATATTACTCGTTCTGCAAACAGAAGTGGGGTAATCTGGATAATGGAAGGAGATGTTTATAATCTTCCACCTGGAAGCAGACTTACTGTGCAGGATGGGCAGCAGGTTAAAACAAACGATATCCTTGCTGAGACTCATATTGTTGTAGAACGTGGTGGGGAAGTTCGTTATCATGATGATCTTGTTGTTGAAGAAGAAAAACTAGGAAAAGAAAAAATAAGAAGACTTGTGCAGGGTAGGGAAGTCAGTATTGTTATAGCCAGAGTAGGTGCTGACAATGCAAAATATGAGAGTGTAAAACAAGGAAATGCTTGGAGAGTTAAAGCTGGAAAAAATACACCAGAAGAGTTGTACACAATAAAAGTTGTTCCGGAAGAAATTCTTGAAAACAAAAGTGTTATAGCTGAGCTTGTGGATGATGGTGTTCTTGCTGTTAATTCTGCTGGTGAAATCAGGTACGATGGACTAGAGGTTGATGAATCAAGAATTATTACACAGCCGGGTAATATTTATTTTATTCCTGAAGAAGTTCACTATTTGAGTAAAGATGTTACTTTAAAGCTAGTAGAAAATGAAGACAGGGTAAAAGCAGGTCAGGAAATTGTAAAAGAAGTTTTTACTCATATAGATGGTGTTGTTGAAATTAAGGTTGATAATGATATTATTCATGAAATTTTAGTAAGACCGGGTGAATTATATGATATTGAAGATGCCACAAAGTTAAAAGCTGAGGATGGAGAAATTATAAAGGAAGATGTTGAGGTTTATCCTGGAATTAAAACTGACTCCGTAAAGGTTGTAAATATAATAGAAAATGAAGAAAAAGGTACTGTAAAACTTTTTTTAAGACCTGTTCAGGTCTTTAAAATAGAACCTAAAAAAGTTTTCTTCCAGGGATATTCTACAGATTCTAGTATTGCACTTCTTGCAGTAACGCAAATGCTTTATCGTGATGGTGAAAGAGTCAGGAATTTTAATGGAGGTCCGCTTTCAAAAACGAGTCTTGTTCTGACCATGAGTGGCGATCTGGTAAGTCTTAAAGGAAAAGTTGAAATCGGAAAAACACGAGATGGAAAACAGGAACTGCAGGTTATAGTTCAGGAAAATATTGTGCTCAGGAGAGAACTTGATACAAATATAAGCCAGCTGCTTGTTAATGATCATGACCATGTTGTATCAGGTGTTGCTATTGCAAAAACTCAGGTGCTGGCACGGGTAAATGGAGAAGTAAGTTTAAGTACGCAGCAGGAAAAGAGATTACTACTGATTACAAAAAATGATTTGATCAAACAGGAAACCACGGCAAAACCTGTTGTAAAAGTTGGAGATTTTATAAAGATAGGGGATAAGCTTGGAGGGCAGACAGATGGAGCCTGTTCAGGGCAGGTCGTTTCTGTTGATCAAAAAGCAATAATAGCAAGAAAAGGTAGACCATACCTTGTGAGTACAGGCGCACAGCTTTTATGCGATCAAGGTCATCTGGTCCAGAGAGGTGACCAGCTTGCTGCACTGGTATATGAACGTGTTAAAACTGCTGATATTGTTCAAGGTCTTCCCAGAGTAGAAGAATTGCTTGAAGGACGAAAACCACGTGAAGCAGCAATACTTTCTGAAATGAATGGAAAGGTAAAAATTGTAATTGACGAAGATGTAAAAAGATTATTTCTGAAAAATGAGAGTGGTGAACAAGAGGTTTCCATTCCACCAGGCTTAAATATAGCTGTTGATGATGGTGAAGAGGTAAAAATAGGGCAGCCTTTAACAGATGGACCTGCAAGTCCTCACGATATACTTAATCTGATGGGTGTAGAAGCTGTGCAGGGATACCTACTAGATGAGGTACAAAAAGTATACAGGAGTCAGGGTGTAGAGATTGCTGATAAGCACGTTGAAATAATTATCAGACAGATGACAAGGAAAGTCAGGATCGAAGATGCAGGTGATACCATTCTCCTTCCGGGAGAACTTGTAGAGCTGAAAGAAATTGAAGAAGAGACTGAAAGAGCAAGGCAACTAATTTCAAAGGATGCCAGACCGCCAATTTATAAGGCAATTTTACTTGGTATAACAAAAGCAAGCCTGAATACAGAGAGTTTTGTTTCTGCAGCAAGTTTTCAGGAAACAACAAGGATCCTTTCAGATGCTGCAATTAAGGGGAAAAAGGACTGGCTCAGGGGTCTGAAAGAAAACGTTATTATTGGAAGGCTTATTCCTGCGGGTACGGGGTATCTTTATTCAGAGTTAACTGAAATACCAGTAAATTTTGACCAACCTGCTTCGACCCAAATTGGCTTACAACCCTCACCTTCAAGTCTGAATTAACTTTCAACACCCACTGGTACTGCTCTCTTTGGTGGTACAGTCATTCTGTAGGTTGTTCCAAAATCAAAACCTGACTGATCTCCAGGAATATCAGGTATTCTTTTTTTGTCACCACCACCACCTTCACCTGAGTACAATATTTTAGCCCTTCTTGCAGCCCAGAATGCATTGAACGAACTGTCTTTAACTATTCTCATAATCTCAATAGCATGCTGTATCCAGCCACTTGATTCTTTTATCCTGTCTTCAAAAATAGTAAGTGGTAAATCAATAACATCACCTACTAACGAGGCAAGATATAAGTTTGATGATCTGTATTTAAATGGCATGTTGTGCTTTTGCTCAAGTATTTGCTCGGGTTTAAAAAATCTGAACCAGTAGTTAATTCCAAGAATTGATCTGTCAGCCACACTGAGTACGCGGGTAATATTTCTTGGTAAACCTTCAAGCCCTAATCTTCTGGCAATAGGTCTGAAGGTGTCACCGAATAAATTTGATGGTAAGCAGATAAAAGGCATTATGACTGATGTGAACTGATCCATATATTTGTAATAAAGGAGCTGGAAGCGGTTTTTTTCATTCCCTGTTGCTTCTTTTGATTTTTGCTTACATGTCATTGCATTGTTCCAGTGTTCTCTTACTTGTCTTGTTAAATAATTCCAGTTGGGCAAATTATTCCCCTGTGGATTCTCTCTGTCCCCGGTAAAAAAGTTTTTAAATTTGACAAGTGTATCCTGCACAACACCTGGGTAAAACCCTGAGTTTAGTGACATATTTCTCCACCAAGCACTGTCTATTACATTAATTAAGCCACAATCTATATCATTTGCAAGACTTGGTTTAAAAAGTCCAATTACAGGGATTAAAAATCTTGCTTTTGTCTGAAGAAAATTATTTAATTGTGAAAGCCTTCTTGTGCTTTTATCACCGAATTGTTTTTCTGCTTCTTTTTCAGCACCTAAATTATCGTCCTCTCTCCCATAAATATTATTTCTAAACATGCCAGCAAAGGCTCCAAATAATCTTTCAGCACCAAAATATATTCTTGTACTTAACCTGTCTTCATCATCAAGTTGTTTGAAAAGATATGAAGATAACTTAAATACAAACTCAAACCCAGAAAATACCAGGCTTTTTGCAGCAAGTAAACTGGTTTCCTTTGCCCACTTGTTTGACTCTTTGGAGGTTCTTGTATCGTTGTTATATCCTTTAAACCCAAGTGTTTCATAATCATCAATCGTGCATGCTTCACCAACTGATACTCTCTCACCATTAAACTTAGGTGTAGGTATATAAGAATACCTACTCTCATACATTTCTTTGCAGCTTATAGGATTAATGTTGTCCATTAAATGTTTTCTGAAATAAAATTATTTGATAATAAAGCAAAACATTCCAACAGAGAGTTTTAATCCCTGCTGGATTTTGCCTTACAAGATCATTCTATGAAGGTTAAGCTTTTACTGTCTACAATTCCTTAACCTGAAATATAAAGTTTAGAATTTATTTAGTTTTAATATGAAGAAATAAGATTATTTGTAAGGCTTTTTATTCATATAAGTCCTTATGGAATTTATATCCTTATCTCCCCTGCCAGAAAGACTTAAAACAACTATTTGATTTTTCCTTGTCCTGGGGATTAAATATTTTAAGTATGCAATTGCATGTGAAGATTCAAGAGCAGGAATAATTCCTTCAAGCTTTGTTAAAAGATGAAATCCTTCAATAGCTTCTTTGTCTGTAATTGTTTTATAGTGAACCAGATTTGAATCTTTCAGGAAAGAATGTATTGGGCCTACACCAGGGTAATCCAGTCCTGCAGATATACTGTGAGCATTTATTATCTGCCCGTTTTTATCCTGCAATAAATAACTATATGAACCATGCAGAATACCCGGTTTTCCTTTTGTTAGAGTTGCAGCATTATGCCCATTGTTAATTGAGGTTCCACCAGCCTCAATTCCTATTAAATAAGGTTTTGAATTATTTTCACTCTTGGATTTTAAATTTCTTTCAATGTAAGGATAAAATATGCCAATTGAATTTGAACCACCACCCACACAGGCAATGATATAGTCGGGATCTTTTTTTAATTGTTTAACCAGTTCATTTCCTATTACGGATTGAAAATAAGCAACAATTGTAGGATATGGATCTGGTCCTACCGTTGAACCTATTACATAATGTGTGGTTTTAATATTTGTTATCCAGTCTCTAATTGCTTCGCTTGTGGCATCTTTTAATGTCTGTGAACCACTTTCAACAGGGATTACTTTTGCACCCAAGAGTTCCATCCTGAAAACATTTGCTTCCTGCCGCTTCATATCAGTTTTTCCCATATAAATGCAGCAATCCATCCCCATTAATGCACATACTGTTGCTGTAGCTACACCATGCTGTCCTGCTCCTGTCTCTGCAATTATCCTTTTTTTATGGAGCCTTTGCGCAAGGAGGATTTGACCTATGCAATTATTTATTTTATGTGCTCCGGTATGACATAAATCTTCTCTTTTTAAATAAATCTTTGCTTTTCCATAGTGGTCTGTAAGTCGTCTGGCAAAATAAAGTGGAGTTGGTCTTCCTGCATAGGTGGTTAGTAAGGAATTCAGCTCATTAGTAAATTTTTTATCTGCTTTGTACTTATTGAATGCAGCTTCAAGTTCATCCAGAGCTGGAATTACTGTTTCTGGTACAAACCTGCCGCCATATGAATCAAAATAACCTTTTTTTGCTTTAAGCATATATTATGCATAATGTTAGCATTATTTTATGAATCAAAGAATATTGATAGCACCAAATTCTTTTAAGAATTCGCTTTCGTCTCTGGAAGCATCTCTTATTATAAAAAATGCTGTTGATTCTTTAGCTCTGGGAGTCAAAACTGAAATAGCACCAATTGCTGATGGCGGGGATGGAACAATTGAAATGCTTAAGTACTACTTTAAAAAATCAAAATTTATAGAATCAAATGTTTGTGATCCGCTAATGAGAAAAATCAAGTCTAAATGGTTATTGCTTGATGAAGAAACTGCTGTAATAGAGCTTGCAAAGTCCTCTGGTATTGCATTGCTTTCAGAAAATGAACTTAACCCTATGTGGGCAAATACTTATGGTACAGGTGAGTTGATTCTTTCAGCATTAGATAAAAATTGTAAAAAAATCATTATTGCACTAGGCGGTAGTGCAACTGTTGATGCAGGAATGGGAATTATAGAAGCTCTAGGCGGAAAGATGCTAGATAAGAAAAAGAACAGAGTAAAGCCTGGAGGCGGGTTTTTAAATTCAATAGAGAAAATTGATTTAAGTTCTGTTGATAAGCGGTTAAAAAAATGTGAATTAACTTTACTTTGTGATGTAAAAATACCGCTTAGTGGAGAAAAAGGAACTGTCCAAAAATTTGCTGCTCAAAAGGGTGCTAAAGAAGGAGAAAGAATTATACTTGAAAACGGAATGAAACACTTAGCAAAAATTGCAAAGGAATATGCTGGCAATGATTTTGAATTTGAACCAATGGTAGGGGCAGCAGGTGGTGTTGCTTTTTCTATAAAAGCATTTTTAGGCGCTAAGTTATGCCTAGGGTTTTTATATTTAGCAAACCTGACAGCATTAGAAGAAAAAATAAAAGGTGCAGATTTAATTATTACTGGTGAAGGCAAGCTGGATAAACAGACATTAATGGGAAAGGCTGTATATGAGATATCTAAACTAGCTTCAGGTTATAAAAAAAAGGTTATTGTTGTGTGTGGTGATTTTGATGAAACTATTAACTGGAAAGAATACAACATAAACAATATTTTGAAGATTGTCCCACAAGGTGTAAGTATTAAAGAATCTATTAAAAACCCTGCGAATTTTATTGTTAAAGCAATAAGTGATAATTGTAAATTGTTTAAATATTGTTAAGCTGCTTTTATGCTTTAATATTTGACTTGCAATATAATGAGTGGTAATTTAGAATAAATACATACACTTCTAAAGCATCTTAATAAATAGTAAATGTAATAAAAATAAGCGGCCGGGTAAATTAGGAGATTTATTTATTAAACCATGAATATTAAAGCAAGACTTGAAAAAGCAGCTGAAAAAAAACAATGGGTTAAAGTATATTTCCATGATACAAGCGGTATTGTTGGTAAAGTACTCAGGGTTGGTCAGGATTATTTAGAAATTGAAAGTTATGGTTTTGATGATGCCCCCCATAACAGAAACTTTGCAAAGAATTTAGTCCCACTTAATTTTATTAAAATGTTTACAGTTGAATCATCAAATTTCGCTGAAGCAGAAAGAAAGCGTTTAGAATACTTAAATCAGCTTGAACACACTTCTCAAGCAGAAGTTGTTAGCGAACCAGACTTTAAAATATAACTCAGATTTTTACTTCACCAGGATAGTGGCAGGATACTAATTGTCCATTAAGTGGTATTAATAGCGGGACATCAGTTTTACAGTTTTCTTTTACTATAGGACATCTTGTATGAAAGATACACCCTGAGGGTGGATTTGCTGGACTGGGTATCTCACCGCTTAAAATTATTCTCTTTCTTCTGCTGTCTTTGTTTTCATATAGTGTAGATATCTTTGGTGCTGAACTTAAAAGAGCAGCTGTGTAAGGATGTAGAGGGGATTTAAGTATTTTTTCTTTTGAACCATATTCAACAATATGACCAAGATACATAACTGCAATTTCAGTAGATATATAGCTTACTACCTGAAGATTATGTGAAATAAAAAGGTAAGTTAGATTCAGTTTCTTATGAAGATCTAATAAAAGATTAAGTATCTGTGCCTGTATCGAAACATCTAATGCGCTTACCGGCTCATCGAGTATGAGGAATTCAGGATTTAATGAAAGTGCTCTTGCAATGGCAACTCTTTGCCTTTGCCCCCCCGATAACTCGTGTGGATATTTTATACCCATAGATGGTTCAAGCCCTACAAGCAATAATAATTCATTGACTCTCTCTTCTACTTTATGTTTGTCATTTATTAATTTGTGAACAATAATTGGCTCACTGACAATATCACAAATTTTCATTCTGGGATTTAAGCTTGAATATGGATTCTGGAATACAATCTGTAGGCTTCGTCTTAGTGCTCTTAGTTCTTTATTAGGAAGTGAAAAAATATTTTTACCTTTAAAAATGACTTCTCCTTCAGTTGGGTCTATTAGTCTTACAATAAGTTTGCCAAGGGTTGACTTACCACAACCTGATTCACCGACTATACCTATAATCTGACCCTTATAAATATCAAGATTTATATCGTTTAAAGCCTTTATGTGCCCAGTTGTTCTTGACCAGAAGCCTTTTTGTATAGGATAGTATTTTTTCAGCCCTTTGATCCGGATTAAAAGCTCACTGTTTTTTGGAGTTATTTCTGTGGCGATATTTTGTTCTGTCCGTTCCATTATTTGTTTTACCCTGCCAGGTTAATTTATCGGATTTCAATTGAGTCTTTATTATCAACCTCTGATAAAAAAACTTTTACAGTCTGGTTTGTGCTGGTAGGAATATTTTTACCGACAAAATCAGCGCTTATTGGCAGTTTTCTGTGTCCCCTGTCAGCAAGAACAAGCAGTTTAACAGAAGCAGGTCTTCCAAAATCTTTAATTGCATCCAAAGCAGCTCTTATAGTTCTTCCTTCGTATAAAACATCATCAATCAATAAAAGATTTTTATTGTCAATGTTAGGCATTTTACTTGCCTTGCTTGGCTTTAATGATTTTCTGTGATCAAGATCATCCCTATATAAAGTAACGTCTATGTATCCGTTAGGAACTTTTATTTTTTCAATTTCATAAATGGTGTCCTGCAGTCTTTTTGCAAGCTGTTCACCCCTTGTAACTATTCCAACAAGCACCAGGCTGCTAAGGTCAACATAATTTTCAATTACTTCATGTGCCAGTCTTTTAAGGGTTTTGGTCAGTTCATTACTGTCTAGTATTACAGTCATTTTTTTGTTTTTTTAATTGTTTATCTGATTATCAGATAAAATAGTGGTTATGATACCTAGTAGTTTACCAGAACTATTTATAAACCAGGCTTATAAAAATGCAAATAAAATTGCATTTGAGTACAGGTTAAGACGCAATGAGCCTTATAGAACTATTAGCTGGGAGAGGTTACATACGCTTGTATTTTCTGCTGCATATGGACTGATTGAACTTGGTCTTGGAAGAGGAGATAAGATTGCAATTATTTCTGATACAAGATATGAGTGGGCAGTATGTGATCTTGCTAGTATGTGTGCCGGGGCAATTGTTGTTCCAATTTATCCAACCTTGCCCAGTGAATCTGTCGCTTATATCATTAATAATTCAGGATGTGAAATTGTAATTGTTGAAAATAAGGGTCAACTTCAGAAAATCAGGTCACAGTGGGATAATTTACCAACTGTTAAATATGCAGTTGTAATTGAAGATTTGGGAGATATTCCAGAATATGACAGGAAAATAATCACCTTTAATAAATTAAAAGACAAAGGTAAATTAAATTTTTCAAGTGATCCTTATCTTATTCAAAAGAGTATAGAAAATATAGAGATAAATGATATAGCTACTATTATTTATACTTCTGGAACAACAGGACCTCCTAAAGGAGTGATGTTAACCCATAAGAATATATTGAGTGTTCTTGAAGTTCTCCCGGAGATACTCCCTTTAAAACCAGATGACAAGTTCCTTTCATTTTTACCTCTTTCACATGTGTTTGAACGAGTTGGCGGGCTTTATTATACTATTTCAGCTGCTATTCCTATTTCTTTTTGTTCAAGCATTGATCAAATAGCTAATTCTCTTCGTGATTCAGGGGCTACCATGATGCTTGTTGTGCCAAGAATACTTGAAAAAATTCACACAAAGATTATGTCACAAATCAGAACGTTGCCGGATTTCAGAAAAAAGATTTTCAACTGGTCAATTTCTGCCGGAGTTGATTATGTCAGATTAAAATATAGAGCGGGTTCAAAAGTTAGTCCATTCTTATTTTTACTCTTGTTGATTAAGTATAAAATTGCTGACATGCTTGTATTTAAGCAGCTTAGAAAAAAACTTGCACCCCGATTAAAATGTTTTATATCAGGTGGTGCTCCTTTATCGAATGAAATTACTGAATTTTTTACTGTGATAGGGTTTAATTTGTTGCAAGGGTATGGACTTACAGAGACTTCTGCTCCTGCAACAGTTAATACAGTAAAAAATAATAAAATTGGTACTGTTGGTAAACCTCTTCCAAATGTTCAGATAAAGATTGCTTCTGATGGTGAAATACTGATAAAAGGTCCAAATGTTTTTTCCGGATATTATAAGGATGAAAATGCTACGAATGAAGTAATGAAAGGTGAGTGGTTTTATACAGGGGATGTTGGTGTTATTGATGAAGATGGGTTTTTAACCATAACTGACAGAAAAAAAGACATTATAGTTAATTCGTCAGGGAAAAACATTGCACCACAAAATATTGAGAATTCTATAAAAACCTCTCACTATGTAAGTAATGTTGTTGTTATAGGTGATAAAAGAAAATACCTTTCTGCACTTCTTACTTTAGATAAAAGTCAGATACTGGAGTTTGCTGGTAATAAAGAAGTTCATATTTCTAATGGATTTAATGATTTATATAAAAACCCTGAGATTATTAAGCTGATAGATGAGGAAATTAAATCTAAAACAGCAGGATTTGCAGACTACGAACAGATAAGAAAGTTTACGATCTTGCCAAATGATTTTACTGTTGAGAATGGAGAGATTACACCAACATTAAAGATAAAACGAAAGTATATTCAGGAAAGATATAAAAAATTAATTGATTTAATGTATCCCCAGGAATAATAACATGAATAAATATTTGTCAGTACAAAAATTATTGTGTTTTTGCTTGAGTGTGTTTTTTTGTATTCAAACCTTTTCTCCTGCTTATCCTGCAGATATTTATCCCCAGGTCGGAGAGGCTGAGTATTTCCTCTTTGGTAAAACCTTTGAAAATAAAAAAATCTCTGAAAGACTTTCTGGTATTGAAAAAAATATATTTAAGAAAATATATGAAGATGATTCGCTTGATGAGAGAACAAGGCGCGTTAGGTCTTATGTGTTTGGGAATCCTCGAAATGCTCATCAAAATCCATATGAACAACATGATTTAGATCCAAAATTGCAGGACAGCGGATATGAGAACCTTCAGACACAGGAAATTAATGAACATGATTTTATAAATACTGTTATTGAAGAAGTAAATAAACAAAGAAGTTTTAAAGGACTTATTCCACTTAATAATGATGCATTAGCCAATAGGGTTGCAAATGAGCAGTCTGGTGAAATAATATTAAAAGGGCACCTTTCATATTTTAACCAGAAAGGATATGGCCCTGATGAGAGATATACTTTAGCTGGAGGTACAGGTACAACAACTGAAATTATTAAAGGATTTCAGTCTGATAGTAATGTAACCATCCAATTAACGGAACTCCTTGCGCACCACCTTGTTCAGGCTATTGTTATTAATTCTGATGATTCACAAATTATTTATAATCCTTATATTACGCATATAGGATTTGGATTTGCTTTATCAAAGGATAAAAAAGCATTTGTTTCTGTTGTTGAACTAATTTCGAAAGGTGGAGAATTTGAACCCTTAAGACCAGTGGTTAATTTTGGGGAAAAGATTGAAATTTCAGGAAAGGTTCTTAAGCCATATAAATTTAAAGCAGTGTCTATAGCATATTATGATGCTGTACTTGAGGATGCTTTCGATGAACCAACTAATAATCATATATCTTTTGATAATGAAAGCTTGATGCCATATTTGCTGCCTCAGGACTATATTGCCTATAGCGATACTGCTAAAAACAACATTGCAAAAGTTTTAAAAGGAATTGGTGCAATTGCTGCAATTGCCGGGGCTCCTTTTACAGGTGGTGCTACTGCTGTACTTGCCCCTGTGCTTTTATCATCTATCCAGAATGGACCCCCGCGTGAGATACCTTTAAAAGGAGGAATTAAATTAAATTCCAAGGGTGAATTTTCAGGAGAACTTGACTTGAATTTCCAGGGAAAGCCAGGGCTTTATTTTATAAGTGTTTTAGCTGAAATCTCTGGTATCAGCTACCCTGTTGCTATAAGTAGAAGAACAGTCAGGGTCAGAAGCCATTTACAACCTTTGGCTAAGGCTTGCATTGTGAGGTAAATTTTATGAATGAAGAAGATATTTACCAGGCACCACTTGAATACTATATGCAGGAATGTTTTGAGCTTGCTTCAAAGGCTCTTGGGAGAACATCCCCAAATCCAGTTGTAGGTGCAATTGTATTAGATAAAAATGGCGTGCCTGTTGGGAAAGGATTTCATCCTAAAGCTGGTGCTGATCATGCAGAAGTCTTGGCATTAAAAGAGTCCGGTAATAGAGCTTTTGGAGGTACTTTAATTGTAAACCTTGAACCTTGTTGTCATTCTGGTAAGACACCTCCATGTACTGATCAGATTATAAAAAGTGGCATTAAAAAAGTAGTTTTTTCAAACCATGATATTAATCCACTTGTTCGGGATAAGAGTCAAAAGATTTTAAAGGAAAATGGTATAAATGTTAATTCCTCTATCCTTGAAAAGGAAGGGGATGAATTAAATAGATTTTTCTTTAAATGGATCAGATCAAAGGTTCCATGGATAGCTCTTAAACAGGCTCAGACACTGGATGGGAAGATTGCACTTTCAAATAAAGAGAGCAAATGGATAACCTCTGAAGAATCCAGAAAAGAAGTTCACAGGCTTAGGAATATTTTTGATGCAGTATTAGTTGGTGCAAATACCGTCGTTAAGGATAACCCAAAACTAACTGTAAGGGATATTCCTGAGGGAAGAAATCCTGTGCGTATAGTTCTTGATCCGGATCTTATTACTGTGCCATCTGCTCATGCATATGAAGATAGTACAAAAGTTATACTTTCCACCCTTAAAGGGCACCCTGCAGCCAAAATTAATGAATACTTAAAAGTAAATAAAAATATTTTAATTATTGAATTAAATAAAGTCTCTGAAAACAAATTTAATCTTAAGGAACTTTTTGCTAAAATCGGGGAAATGGATATACTTAGTGTTTTAATAGAATCCGGACCTTTACTTGCAGGGGAGCTGGTGAAGGAAAATCTTTTAGATGAATATTACTTATTCCTTTCCCCACGAATTTTCGGTGATATGAATGCTTTGCCAAGCATATTGACCGGGCCACTTGATAAGATTAATAATTCATTTGAGTTTAAAATTTCAGACCATAGCATAATCGGTAATGACCTTATGCTAAGGCTTAAAACATCATTTAAATAGAGTCTTTAAAAATTGTTTTGTAATTGTTTTTCCCCTTGCAAATAAAATGTGGGCACTTTTTCAATATTACATATTCTTATAAAACCAAAGGTAGTTTAAAATAATAAGCTATTTTGAGTTATCATACATAGATGTATATTAATTTAATTTCAATATATATAGGAGTTATTTGACCAGTGGCTTTTAGTAATAAATTAATGCAACTAATTATTCTAGTAATTATTTTAATTCTGCTTACCAACCCTGTTTTTTCACAGGCTGCAAGGCAGAGAGATGCTTCTGTAGTAGCTGTTAATGAATTGTCAGATGTTAAGGGTAATGAATGGGCTTATGCAGCAGTACAAGAACTGGTTGAGAAGTATGATGTACTTGAAGGTTACCCTGATGGTACCTATAAAGGACAAAAACCTTCAACCAGATTTGAACTGGCTGCAGCTGTTTATGACCTTGCTACTTATTTTAGTGATGAAATTGCTCTTGACAGAGAGGACCTTTCCAAGCTTGCTAAACTTCTTGATGAGTTTTCAAACGAAATCAAAACTATTCAGGGCAGGGTAGATAAGCTTGAGACAAAAGTAACTGAGCTTGATACAAGAACAGGAACATTAGAGTCAAAGACCGCTACTCTTGAAGGACAGGTAGCTGAACACAAGGTTTTGCTTGATGAACATGAAAAAAGGCTAGCTTATTCTGAAAGAAGAAAAGGATTTATTCTTGAAAGGCTTATTAAGGGTATTGTAGTAGATGTAAGGGATCTTTCAAGAGGTATGATAGCAGCAGTATCTGCACCTTTTAATAAAAAAATAAGTGATGCAATTTCCAAGTAGTTTGTTATTGTTATATTAAGATTTAGGGATTCATCAGATGCAAAGCAAAAATTATATAGTTCAGATATCTGATACTCATTTGTTTGGTGACAAAAATAAGAAAATCAACGGTGCTAATTCATATCAGAATTTAAAAGCTGTCATGAATAATATTGCTGCGTTGCCTTTTAAACCTGAACTTATAGTTGTAACTGGTGATTTGTCTCAGGACTGTACTTTTGAATCATATCAACACCTAGCTAATCTTTTAAACAGAGCAGGTACCAGATATACCCTTATGCCTGGCAATCATGATGATGTAGATGTAATTAACAGAGTATTTGATTTTAACTGGGTTAAAGACAATGTTGACTATTCTGTTGAAATAAATGGCTGGTTTTTATATATGCTTGATACTTCTGTTTATCCTGAGGAAAAAGGATTTCTTTCAGATAAGCAACTTGAACAATTTAATACCTCACTGAAAAAAAACCAAAATAAACCCACAATAGTTTTTATGCATCACCACCCTGTATTGGTTAATAGTTCATGGATAGACAGATCAACCTTACAAGATTCACATAAGTATCTGAAAATTGTTAATAGTAATAGTCAGATAAAAGCTGTAATGTTTGGTCATATACATCAGGTCTTTGAAACAAAAATAGATAATGTAATCTACTGTAGCGCCCCATCGTCCTGTTATCAGGTTTTACCAAGAACTGAAATGTTTACTATAGAAAAACTTACTCCTGGTTACAGGATAATAGAAGTCAATAATGAAAACATAGATACTTCGGTTTGCTGGGTTAGTTCTTAGTTGTACTTTGAAAAATATTCAGCAGTTTGTATATTAAGCCATCTTTTTTACGTGGTTCTGGCAATGAATCTGTTCCACATGAATGACAGCTCCCGCACATAATTTTTGATTCGATAATTGTCTGGCATCGTGGGCATTTTTGCTCCACAAAACTCTCAGGCACATTATGTCTGCATATTGGACAGCTAATTGTTTTACAGTCACTCATAAATATATTTTACAGGAATATTGTTATGAAGACTTAGTAAAGCATTATGTCAACAGTAATTGGATTATGGTCTGATATGCCCTTTTTAAGTGATCTATTTAGTGTTTTTAATGTTTTTCCATTGAAAGGCAGACAAAATCTTCCTACAGGCTTAACAAAAAACCAGTCCAGCTTAAAATATGCAACAATTCTTGGCTCTTCCAGTTTGTAAGTACTTTTAAATCCTTTCCAGTGCCTTTGATTTGAATTTGCAAGTAGTCCTTTTCTCCCGTTTGAGCTTCTCTTCTTGTCTCCGCTAAGATCAAATGGAATGCCATCGCTGAATCTAAATTTCTTTAAATAGGTATAAAATTTTCTTTCATGATTAGGGAATATAACAGGAATGTTTGGGAAAAATGGATCTTTGTACTGGATTAACTTGCTTGCTGTAATTGCTGCAAGCCCCGATACAAGAGGAAATCCGGGGACAAATGCTGATCCGATTGCCCTTAGTATAAAATGTGGATCTCTTATTCTTTTTTCAACTTCTTTCTTGAAATAAGTTGGTTTTGTGTCTGTGGTTGAGGTATTAAGATCTCCTGCTAAAATTACAGGAGTTTTTTTATCTTTTATTTTTTCAAGCAGGTATTTAAATTGTTTTAATCTCTCGTCAGGATATGCCCTGTCCTCAAAGTGAGTTGATATTACTGTTATTATTTTATCGTTTGGAAGTTTAATATCAGCTATGATTGCATTTCTTTCGCCATGTCTTACTTCATGACTTTCTATACCTTGGCTAAAAATTCCTTTTGCAAGTCCTTTTCTGAAGTGTTCCAGAGGGGACTGATATCTATTAATCTCGGCTTTATACCAGCTGTAAATTTTAGGCAGTCTTATTACTTCAGCTGAAATAATTGGATATTTTGAAATGATTACATTTCCGTGAAGACCTTTATAAAGATTTTTATTAATGTTTGACATTAAAAATAATGGTCCAACCTCTATGAATTCTGTTGCATATGCATAGTTTAAATTGAGTGGATCAGCAATATATGAAACAATGTTTTTATAGCCTGTTCTTGGCATACCTATATCGACTTCGTTTAAGCATAGAATATCTGCATTGGTAAATGTATTTAATTCGTTTTTGAATCTTTTCCTGTCCCATATTTTTAGATTTTTAATACCTTTATTTTCATAGTTTTTTGTATTGATTAATAATTCTTTTATTTCATATGCATTTAGTCCTCTTTTTATATTCCATTGTGCAATGCGAATATGTGAATTGGTAAGTTTAGCCTCTGTTGGACGGTTTAATATATAAACCATTGAAAGATGGTTTGTAAGCCTGTCTTTTATTTCCCCTGCAGGTTCAGCTGTCCTGCTTAATTTGTCTAGATCTTCAAATGAGAGATAATCTATTGGATCTGTATTTTTTAAATAAATATTTTCTTCAATATGTTGTTTTAAAGTATCAATTCCCTCTGTTCCAACTTTGTGGCAGTTAATATAAATTGTTGTTAGTATGGTTATTATTGCAAATAATTTTATTCTTCTATCCATGAATATATTTTTAATTAAATTGATTAAACCTGCCTTATGGAATTTAAATAAAATTAAAATCTGTTACTGCTTACATACCACTAAAACTTAACATTAAATCGCTAATCAAAAGCAGATTTTTCTAGTGGTACGTTTGACTAAAAAATCTGGAAATATATAAGTTTAAGATGAAGCTAAGATTTTTACCCTATAAGTTATTATTTGCCAATTGTATATTCAATGGTTACAGATGCAGAAACTGTAATATCACCAGGTAAAACAGGTGTTGAGCTGTCCTTCACGGCAAACACTTCTCCAAAAATAATGCCTCCTGAGCTACTAGCATTTATTGTTTTAATGCCTGTTACATCTTTTCCAGCTTCTTTTGCAACAATCTCTGCTCTGTGTCTTGCATTTTTTACTGCAAGCTTGAAAGCTTCATCTTCAAGATCATCATCATTTTCTATGCTAAAAGAAATATTGCTTATGGTGTAGTTTCCAGCCCCTGTAACTGAATCAATTACTTTACCTGCATCGCTGATCTTTCTAATAGTTGCTATAAATGAGTTTGATGCTTCATATCCAATTATGCTATTTACATTGTTCTCTGTGTCAAATATAGGCGAGATGCTTATATTGCTTGTTTTAATATCTTTTTCTGCTATTCCCTGTGATTTAAGTGTGTTTAATAAAATAGTTGCAGCTTCAGCATTCTTAGAGGTAGCTTCCTGGGCAGTTGTGCCTCTTGAAGAACTTGTAACAAATAGAGTGGCTATATCGGGACTACCTTTTATTTCGCCTGTGCCGCTTACCGTGAGAGTGGGTATTATTGCTTTTGTATCTGCAAAAACACTTAAAGGGATGATTAATAAAATAAGCAGAAGCAGTAAAAGTCTTAAATTTTTCATAAAAGTTATAATAACATAAAAAAGTGATTAAAAAAAGATAAAAAACCTGTAGCACTAGAGTTACCTCTAATGTTACAGGTTTTAAAAATTTGTTATTGCTTGGTTTTTAGCTTTTTTGTAGAAAGTTTTCAACCGTTTTTGCTATAGCATTTTTGCTGGCAAATAGGGCTAAAACAATTAAACCGATAACTAGGACATCAGCTTGCATTTTAGACAAGCTTAATTGCCCTATTGCCTGGTTTAATGAGCCTACAATTGGAGTAACAAGCTGACCTATTGCGGCTATGAATGCCAGAGCATTTACAGCAACTTTTGCAGTTGTTGAAAAGCCATTCTTTGACACAAAGCCTGCAATGGTATGAGCCAGATTACCCAGCATTGAACCAGCTATCAGTATTAATGCTGCAACAAGAACATTTGGCAAGTATGAAATTATCTGACTTATAAAATCAGTCACATTGTCAAGATTTGCCAAGTCTAATGCTGCAATTAGAATAAGTGCTACTAGAAACCATCGCACAGAATTAATGATTACACTGGAAGCATTAATTTTAGTACCGGTTATTTTAAGTGTCGGTGCTAAAACCTTATCCAGCAAGCTATCGACCCTGATCTTTTTAATTAGCGCGCCTATTTTGTCGCTAATAAAACCTGCTAACCATAGACCAATGCCTGAAAAAACAAGCACTAGAAGCAGTGGAAGCAGAATTGGTGAAACCTTTGACCACAAAAGGTTAAAACTGTGGCTAAGGCTGTCCAAAGTACTGTTCATTATTGTATTTAGTACATTCATAACAATCTCCTTTGATTTAAGTCCTGTACCTTTCAAGACCGCATCTTGATTGCGTTCTGTATATGCCACCTTACTTTTTATTTGTAACGGTTTTATTAATAAATTAATATTTACCCCTATAATCAATATAAAATCACCTAAAAGCCCCACCCAGAAAGGGTTTCTCCTAACCTAAACAGTGTAGTTATAGTTCAATTAAGAATTTGGTTATGAATAGTTTAAAAACTAAACTCTTGGTGTAGTTCAGGAATTACAGGATGATTCCCGTTTGCGCTGAGCCTTTTAGCAAGTGCAGCCATAGCTTTTGGATCACCATGCGTTAAAAATGTAACATCAGGAGAATCTATTTGTTCATGCCAGTGTAAAAGTTCTTTCTGATCTGCATGGGCTGAAAATCCACCTATTGTATAGAGTTGTGCTCTTACAGGGACTTCCTCCCCAAACATTCTTATAGGCCTTGTACCTTCTATAATTCTTCTGGGTAATGAATCATTTGGTGCATAATTTACAAAAATAAAACTGCAATTTTCATTTGGAAGGTTGTTTTTTAAATGATGTAAAATCCTTCCACCATTACACATTCCTGAACCAGCTAGAATTACTGCTCCGCTTTTAATGTCGTTAATTGCTTTTGAATCTGCCACCGTTCTGGAATATGTTAAATTTGGCATTTCAAATGGATCTTTTCCGGATTTTAGTACCCTTTGTATATCAGTGTCATAGCATTCAGGATGTCTTTTAAAGATTTCAGTTGCTGAAATTGCCATTGGAGAGTCAAGGAATATTTTCATGCGCCGTGGAAGTTTTCCATGAGCAATCCCTTCACTAAGGATAAATAAAAGCTCTTGGGCTCTTTCAATTGCAAATGTTGGTATAAAAACATTGCCGTTTCTGTCAAACGTGTCTTTGATTGCTTTGTAAAACTCTGTAACTGAGGCTTCAAATGGTTTATGTAGCCTGTCTCCATATGTTGATTCTGATACTACTATAGGAGAATTAACATTAGGTGGGTTTACAGGATCCCTAACAATGGGTTTTCCATTATTTCCAAGGTCACCGGAGAATATTATATTTTTTGTTGTTCCTCCTTCATCTATTTCAAGCGAAACAAATGCTGAGCCTAAAATATGACCAGCATCGTAAAAAGTGGCTCTGGCACGATTTGTCAGATCTACAGTTTTTCCATATTCAACATCTCTTAAGAAGTGACCCATCGTATTATGAACATCATCTTTTGTATAAAGTGGTTGATGGGTGGTTCCACCATACTTCTGTTGTCTTTTTGCATCTTCTTCCTGTAAATGTGCTGAGTCAAGCATTACAACCTCAGAAAGTTCACGTGTAGCACCTGTACCAATTATTTCTCCCTGGAATCCCTGCTTTTGCAATAATGGAATCCTTCCACAATGATCAAGATGTGCATGTGTAAGTATTAAAAAATCAATATCTGCAGGCTGAAATCCAAATTCTCTTTTGTTAGCTTGTTTGCTCCCATTTCCACCCTGAAATAAACCACAGTCAACCAGAATGTTAGTCTTTCCGCTTCTTACAAGGTGGCAGGAGCCTGTTACTTCTTTTGCTGCCCCGTGGAATGATATTTTCATTTTAGGTTTACTTTTATAAACTACCCTTAGATATGTCTTACGGTTTAAAAGTACTTAAACCTCTACTACAAACCATTAAGGTGAGTTTTATTCCTTAAAATTATTCTTTATTGTTTTCTATTTTAGTATGTAAAAATCTTCTTGTCAAAATAATTGTTTTGATTGTATCTTTTATAATAAGTACCTTACATAGATTAAGTTCTGAAATTTACTTATCCAGTTTCCTGCATAGCTGCAGCAATTCCATTTATGCACATGAGTACACCATGCAAGTTATCAACGTTTTGACCATCCCTTTTTATTCTTCTTAGTAATTCCACCTGTATATAGTTTAAGGGATCTGTATATGGGTTCCTTAATTGAATTGATTTTCTTATCACAGGATTATTTTCTAGGATTTCATTTTGTTGGGTTATTTTAAGAAGTATTGATGCAGTTAGATTGTACTCATCTCTAATTTCTGTAAAGAATTTTTCACTGAGCTCTTTTGGTTCTACTAGTGCCATATATTGTTTTGCTGTTCTCATGTCTGCTTTTGCAAGTGAAAGTTGGCAGTTTGCCAAGTATACGGGGTACCTGCCATTGCATAAGTAAATTACTTAACCATATTCTTGAATTATTTTGAGAAATAGGAAATACTTTAAATATAGGCTAAAACATGATTTTAAAAAATTCAGTTAAAATAACCAAAAATCTAAGTGATGCTTATCTGGGGATCCTAACTACGGAATCAGTTGATTTTATAGAGTCTCTTTATAAAACCTTCCAGAAAAAAAGAAATGAACTTCTTGAAAAGCGAAAATTAAGACAAAAAGAAATTGACTCTGGGGTTTTCCCAGATTTTCTAGAAGAAACAAAAGAAATTAGGGAATCAGAGTGGAAAGTTGCTCAAATTCCTGATGACTTGCTTGACAGAAGAGTTGAAATTACTGGTCCGGTTGACAGAAAAATGGTTATAAATGCTCTTAATTCAGGCGCAAATGTTTTTATGGCTGATTTTGAGGATTCAAATTCTCCTACATGGGAAAACAATTTGGATGGTCAGATAAATCTAAGGGATGCTGTTAGAAAAAATATTACCTTCAGGGCTCCTGAAGGTAAAGAGTATAAGCTAAATACTAAAACAGCTACATTGATGGTGAGGCCAAGAGGTTGGCATCTTGAAGAAAGGCATTTTTTTGTAAATGATGAACCAATTTCTGCCTCATTGTTTGATTTTGGGTTATATTTTTTCCATAATGCAAAAGCTTTAATCAAATCTGGATCAGCTCCGTATTTTTATCTGCCAAAACTTGAGAATCATCTTGAAGCAAGGTTGTGGAATGATATTTTTGTATTTTCTCAGAAATTGCTTGGAATACCAAATGGAACAATCAGAGCTACAGTTTTAATAGAAAATATTCTTGCTGGGTTTGAAATGGATGAAATACTCTATGAATTAAGAGACCACTCTGCAGGTGAAAATTGCGGGAGATGGGATTATATTTTTAGTGTAATCAGAAAGTTTAGAAATATTGATGGGTTTTTAATGCCGGACAGGGCTCAAATAACCATGGATAAGGATTTTTTAAATTCATATGTTCAACTTTTAATTCAGACCTGCCATAATCGAGGTATTCATGCAATGGGTGGTATGGCGGCACAAATACCTATTAAAAATGATCCAAGTTCAAATGAAGCTGCTTTAGAGAAAGTAAAAAAGGATAAGCTCAGAGAAGTAATGGCTGGTCATGATGGAACATGGGTTGCTCATCCTGCACTGGTACCAGTTGCAAAAGAAATATTTGACAAACACATGAAAAGTCCAAACCAGATAGGTAATATACCTTATAAAGGCAAAGTTACAGCCAGCGATCTTTTAAAAATAACAAAAGGAGAAATTACTGAAGCTGGACTAAGAACAAATATAAGTGTAGGGATTCTTTATATAGAACCATGGCTAAGAGGTACAGGTTGTGTGCCAATTAATAATTTAATGGAAGATGCTGCAACTGCTGAAATTTCAAGATCTCAAATCTGGCAATGGTTTAGACATAATGCTGTTTTATCCAATGGAATAAAAGTCTCGAAAGAACTCATAGTCAAGATAATTCGCGAAGAGCTGGATAAAATTCAAAATACTATGGGTTATGAAAAATACAATACGGGTAAATTTGAACTAGCAGGAAAGCTTTTTGAAGAAATTTCAACTGGTAGGGATTTCACAGAATTTTTAACCATTAAAGCTTATGATTATATTGTTTAATTAGGATATAGCTGTGGATAAAAAAACTTTTATAAGTGACTTAAAAACAAGATGGGCGGATTCTTCCCGCTGGAATGGAATTAAAAGGCCTTATTCACCTGATGATGTTTATAAGCTGAAAGGCAATTTTAGTATTGAACACACAGTAGCAAAATTAGGCTCAAGTCGCCTTTGGCAGTTATTAAATAGTGATAAGTATGTTTGTACGCTTAGTGCAGTATCAGGAAACCAGGCAATTCAGCAGATAAAAGCAGGTCTGAAAGCTGTTTATGTCAGTGGCTGGCAGGTTGCTGCTGATATGAATAATTCTATGTCAATGTATCCTGATCAAAGTCTTTATACAGCAGATAGTGTTCCTGCACTTGTTAAAAGAATAAATAATTCTTTGCTAAGAGCTGATCAGATTCATCATCTTAAGGGAGATAACTCAACTTACTGGCTTGCACCACTTGTAGCTGATGCTGAAGCTGGTTTTGGCGGAGTGTTGAATTCTTATGAGCTTATGGTAGATATGATTGAAGCAGGTGTGAGCGGGGTACATTTTGAGGATCAACTTGCTTCTGCAAAAAAATGTGGGCATCTTGGAGGCAAAGTTATTGTTCCTACTCAGGAATTCGTTTCAAAACTTATTAGTGCAAGGCTTGCCAGTGATGTTTGTGGTGTTGATACTATCCTTGTTGCAAGAACCGATGCTTATGGTGCCAAACTTCTTACAAGTGATATCGATCCATATGATAAATCATTTATTACCGGTAAAAGAACTAATGAAGGTTTTTACTATGTTAAAGCCAGCCTTGAGCAGGCAATTTCCCGGGGCTTAGCTTATGCGCCATATGCTGACTTATTATGGTTTGAAACAGCAACGCCTAATGTAAATGATGCAAAAATATTTGCTGATGCTATTCATAAGGAGTTTCCCGGTAAATTAATGGCTTATAATTGTTCACCCTCATTTAACTGGAAAGCAAATCTTTCTGAGAGCCAGATTATTTCATTTCAGGATGATATTGCAGCGATGGGATATAAGTTTCAGTTTGTTACCCTGTCAGGATTTCACTCGCTTAACTATAATATGTTTATGCTTGCAAAAGAATATAAGGAAAACGGCATGACAGCATATTCAAAGCTTCAGCAGGCAGAGTTCCAGGCAGAAAAACATGGATATGAAGCAGTAAAACATCAGGATTTTGTTGGTACTTCGTATTATGATGAAGTATCTAACATAGTTTCAGGTGGATCCTCATCGCTGTTAAGTATGTCTGGATCAACAGAAAAAGAACAGTTTTAAATTATAACTAAGGTATGAGTTGAAGATCTTTTCTTGCCCACCAGGTATTTATTTGTAGCTCATCTTTTCTGTAATAGTAAGGTGCTTTGACCCAGGTCTTTCCATTTGCAGTGTATTTAAAACCAGTTGCCTGATCTCTGTGATCAATTTCAGTATCCCCATCAAACCATTGGATATGCTGAGCTTCATCAAGTCCTTCAACAATAAATGGGTTTTCTACGCTTGTAGAACCTCTTAAATCTCTTAGTATGTTGTCTGCATAGCTTTGTTTCATTTCTCCTGCCTTGACACGTCCCTCCAGATATTTTTTGTATTTTATGTAACCTCTGTGTTCATTGTATGGTTTTATAAATTCTCTGTCAGGAGTTATTCCACCATAATTTACTCTTTCTTCATCTCTCTTCAGGAAGATATCTTCAGTAAATGTTGCACCTGAATGGTGACAACTCATACAACTTTTGGGACTTGAAACTGGAACCTGTAGTTGGTTTCTTAGGTTTACTTTTTCTTTTTGATCAAAATCTCCATACAGTCTTTGTCTGTGAAAATATGGATACATTCTGGCATTACCTTTAGAACCATCAAAGTTTGTTCCCCATATAACCTGAATTTGATCTGTAATAAAATATTTTTCAGCACCAGGTTCATTTAAAGGTCCTTTAAAAATCTGTGCTCTCACACGAATAGTTTCTGTAGGCAAAACACCACTAGTTTCTTCATTTATAGGCCAGTGTTCATTTACGTATGTTCTAAGTACATTACCGTTGGGTTGTTTTTCATCGTAATACTTTACAACATGTAAGTTTAATTCACTGCCACCATCATCTCCTGTTTCTCCTGGTCCGACAAAGTCAGCATAAAATATTTTTACTTTCCTGTCTTCTTGTTTCAGTATATTTGTTCTGATTCTTTCGTTTTCATCTCTTTCAGCTTTATATAGATTTATCAGTCTTTGTCTAACAGTGGGCCAAACTTTTTCTGCCCATTTCTCTTCAAGTGGCCTTAAATCAGTTCTACTTGAAGTATTAGCCATTCTTTCAATGATTCCTCTATCATCTTCAGTTAATCTTCTGTTTGCTACAGTTTTACCTGACTCGTCTGCACTAGAACTTTTTTGAGAAGTGAAAGGTAGGGCTATAGCTGCTGCAATTAAACCTAAAACTATCCCTATCCTGGATTTTCTTGTGTTAAATCCAGTGGGTTGTCCATAGGTGGTTGTAAGAATAGTTGATCTTACCTGCATTTAGGATGCCTTTAAACAGTTAAGTTTTTAAATTGTTTTAATTTTAGCATATGGTAATAATTCTTTAAAGAAAATTTGGCTAAATTATGCTTTTTTGTATCAAATCAATCAGATAGAAAATTTGAGCTTAAGATGATACCCCTGGTTATAAATATTTGTCACTGAGCATAAGAAAAGGAGTATTGGTTTGGAGGGGTAGTTTGGATTATGAAACATTTTAATATTTTGCTTATTTCGATTTTATTTTTTTTGTTAAATAGTTTGTTTTGTCAAAAGTCTTTTTCACAAGATGAATCTTTTGCGGCCAATCAGGTTGCTTTTGATTCATATAGTATTAACTTAAGTGGAAATGTTTTAAACACTGTTACTGCAATAAATATTACAACTTCAGTTGCTGGAAACAGCACGAAGTTAAAGCCAGGGGTAACATTTAAGGCAAATGGTGCTTCACTTATTTTAAGTGATGTCAATCCTTCTACCGGTGTTATAAGTCTTGTCTGGTCTGGAAATATTACAGATGGTAAATTAACAGTTAGCGGGAAAATAAATCCAGTAAGTACTTTGCCTCAATTAACTATTACAAGAATTGAAGCAGCAGGTGGCAAAGATATTACAGGTGAAGTGACAGCTTTAATTAAAGCTGCAAGTCCTAGTCCACCACCTATAACACTGACTCCAACTCCAACACCAACAACTACACCAGTGGAAAGTACTCCAACTCCAACCCCGGTAATTTTAAATGAAAATCTGCCAAGCATACAACTATCTGGTCCTGATATTTTAAACGTTGATATACCAAGACAACGAAGGACAATAATACGTGTACTTGCATCAAAGTTCAGCAAAACAACAAGATGTACTGCTGACTCATCAGATAAAACAATAGCTCGTGTAAGCCCGAGAATGTTTCCTCTGGGACCTGTCTTAAAGAGAAGGGTGTTGATTGTAAAAATAAACCCAGCAGTGATTTCATCAATTCTAAATGGAGAAATAACTGAAGAAATTGTAACAATTGATGTAAATTGTGGAAATGGTGCAGAGGCTTTTAAGGAAATAATAATTACTTCTGAATTAGAAGAGGAATTTGAATAATAGCAGTAATTACTAATAGCTTCTTAAACACGATAAATTGTGTTATAAAATCTAAATTTTATAGCTTTTTGATATACTAACTTAGTAAATCAGGGGGTGTAACATGAGCCGTTCTTTGCAATGTGTTTTGCTTGTACTTTTAGTATTTAATATTACTAATACTAATAATGCTTTTGCTGAATTGAATAATGATCCAGTCAAATTCGCTGGTAAAGTCATTTCAAATGTAAAAAGATCTGTAAGGTCTATTGGATCAATTAATGTTTTAAGTGTTGTAAGGGGGACAGTTACTTTATTGGCATCACCTTCCTTGAGAGGAAGCATTAGGTCTATTTATATCGGAAACGATTCTAAGCTTAAAAGAAAAAAAGTTGTTAAGGTAGAAGGAGAAAATGATGGTGATACTGTGAATCTAGGCGGTATCGGTGAAGCTGGTAGTGGATATTTCTTTTCTTTTATAACACCTGATGCTGTAAACAAGTTTTTTCCTGGTAAAAAGAAAAATTTTTCAGGAAGGGTAAGTTCTATTGTTAAGGTTTCATTTGACGAACTGGAAGTTGAAATAGAAGGTGGTCGCTACAGAGGTTCAAGAAGCCCCAGATCAGCAGTGTTAAAGGGTACTTTTTCAGACAGGGTACCAGGCGGTGGGACTGCAAAAGGCAGGTTTAATTTAAGATTCTCAAGAAGATAATGCTTGAGTTCTTAATTCTTTTTTTGTCTGTTTATTTTTGGGGATCACCTGTTGGTTTATCTGTATTCTGGGGTCATCTCGGAGCTTCTTTAATCAGCCTCTTTTCTCTTAAAAACTTATATTCTAGTTTTATATTCTGGTTACTGTTAATTCTAGTGATTATTACAGCACAGGAAAAAAGACTTAGCCTGGAATATTTTTTACTTGCTGTATCTTTTTTTGCGCTGGGAGCAGATTCATCGTGGAATGGAGATAAAACCAACTCTTTTGAAAAAAGAAAAAAAATATTACTTGGAATATTTGCTCTTATTGCTATCGCTAATTTATTTCACTTTGAGTTGTCAGAAAGAGGTAGTCTTTTATTGTGGATTCCTGTTTTTCTTGCATTATATTTTAAACCCTTAAACAAGAAGAATCTTCTAATTTATTTACTTTTTGGGTTATGTTTATTTCTTTCAAATAAACTTACTGCTTTTATTGCATTTGTATTTTGTGTGAGATCAGTTTTGGTCTATGGATTATCAGCGATCTTATTTTTTATTTATTTTTTATTAAAGCAGGATTTAGGGATCTTTTTAATTAAATCATTTGAGCCAAGGTTATATATTATGAAGTCATCATTCTTTGGCTTTATTGATAAACCATTATTTGGCCATGGGTTTGGTACTTTTGCACTTGATTTCCCGGAATATAGATTTCATGCAGATGTTCTTGGTGGAAGAATAAGTGAACAGGTTGTTCATGGACACTCTTTATTTAATCACTTTGCATTTGAAGTGGGAATAGTAGGACTTCTTTTAATAGCTGGCTTACTATATCTTCTTTTTATAAATGCAAAACAAACTTTATTGCCTTTTCTTGTGATTTCATTTTGTGATTGCCCGCTGTTTTGTTTTAATCAGTATTTATTATGTGGTCTTTTATTTATTCCGTTTATTAAACGATTTGGAATATTAGAAAGATTGTTTGTGCCTGCGTCAAATATGTTTCTTAAATCTGCTTTTTTTCTGACAGGTTTATTTATTGTGTTAGTGATTTATATTCAAAGCTTGCTCGGTCATTATTATTATGATTCTGGTGATTTAAATAATGCGATTAAGTCAGACAAGTATAATCCGATTTATTACTTTACAAGAGGCGCTGATTTGCTTAGCACAAATTCTGTACAAAGTGAAACTGATTTATTGAAGTCTGTTGAGCTTGCTCCTTCTGTGTCATATTTTTATGGATTTCTTGGGGCTGCACAGCTTGCAAACAATAAGATTGTTGATGCTAGAAGATCGTTGGAGAAGGCAATAAGGCTTGATGGACAGGATGGTTATTGGTGTCTTTTATATTCATATGCAAATTACAATGATGAAGCTAAGTTTAAGAAATACCAGAATCTTGCATTTAAGAAAAATCCTGAAATTAGAAGATTGTTGTTTAATCCAAATGTACCTACTCCAAGATTTATAGGATATTCAAGATTTGGAGATGTGAGATTAGCTGGATTTTACCGTTCTGGAGAAAAAATTTATTTCCCTTTACCTGTTTTAAAAAATAATCAATAAAATAAATTTAATCTTACAATTAGTTTTCAATATTCTTACTCAAACCATTCATTTGACAGTTGGTATCTAACCTGATACTTTGTATTTCACGAGCATACATTTAGCAATCTCAAAAAGTACTTAACATGAATGTACACAAACTACAGGCATTGAATAGAAGCTTGTCAGCAGCTGACTTAAAAGGTTCTAATTCGCTACCTGAAAAACAATTATCAAAACCAATATTAGAACCGGTAGTTGATAGTAGTTCATCTCCAAATGTTATTAACTTTCCTTCTGGAAATGTTCAACATTCACAGGATAAAGCCTTAAATGAGTTTAAAGATCTTGCTGAAACATTACAATTGCTTGATCAATTAAGTGGTTTTCTCTCATGGGATCAGATTGCATATCTACCAGAAAATGCAAGTGATATACGTGCTTGGCAAACAAAAAGACTTACAAAACTAAGTATTGAAATGCTAACTTCTGCAAAAATGGAAAGGTTGTTAAATCATTTGGAAGCTGAAGAAGTGTTTCCAACTTTAGGTATTGTAGACAAAGCATTAGTTAAGCAAATCAGAAAGCAATATGAAAGAGAAAAAAAGGTACCTATTGAACTTTCTCAAGAACTGGTTGAAACAACAACTAAAGCAGTTGATATTTGGGAAAAGGCAAAAGAAGAAGGAGATTTTAATAAATTTGCACCCATACTGGAAAAAATTGTTTTGCTTAAACGTCAGGAAGCTAAATATCTTGGCTATAAAGACTCACCATATGATGCTTTGTTGAACGAATATGAAGAAGGCTTAACTACTAAAGAACTGGATAAGCTATTTTCTGCATTGAAACGAGAATTGATCCCAATTATAAAATTGATAAAAGAAAAAGGGGTTCAACCAGATGCAAGTTTTCTGCATAAAAGCTATGGACATGATAAGCAAATAGATTTAAGTAAAAAATTGCTTGAACATATAGGTTTTGATCTTTCTAGTGGCAGACTTGATGAATCTGAACATCCTACATGTACAAATATAGGTGAAAATGATGTTCGTATAACAACAAAGGTTTTAAATAAAAACCTATGGTTTGGAATAAGCAATGCAATACATGAAGGCGGACATGGTTTATATGCCCACGGGCTGGATTCTGCTCTTTCAAAATCTCCTCTGCATGACTCACCGTCTATGGGAATAGATGAGTCACAGTCTAGGCTGTATGAGACAATTGTGGGACAAAGTTTACCGTTTTGGATTTATTATTTCCCCAAGCTTCAAGAGCAATTTCCAAAACAATTAGATGGGGTGACTCTTGAGGATTTTTATAAAGCAATAAATAGAGTTCAACCGTCTCTTATCCGTATAGAAGCTGATGAAATAACTTATCAGATGCATGTAATTGTACGCTATGAAATTGAAAAAGATTTAATTGAAGGAAAACTTGAGGTTAAAGATATTTCCAAAGCCTGGAAAAAGAAAATGGAAAAATATCTTGGTGTAACACCTACTAATGATACTGAAGGACCATTACAGGATGTGCATTGGGCTGATGGGTGTTTTGGATATTTCCCTACATATACACTGGGAAATCTTTATGCAGCGCAAATTTATAATACAGCAAAGAATGCAATTCCGGATTTAGAAATGATGATTGCCAGTGGCAATATGAAAGTCTTAAAAGAATGGCTCAGGGAAAATATCCACAAATATGGCTCCACGGAAGACACTAAAGATATTATTAAAAGAGTGACAGGAGAGGATTTAAATCCCAGGTATTTTATTGAGTATATTAAAAGCAAATACAGAAGGATATATCCCGATGCTTTTAAGAGTAGCTAAATGAGAAAAAATAATCTCTATGCCACGTATAGAACCACAGGCAACTTCTCTTAAACACAAGCATGTTTGTGCGCCTGGTGGAAAGAAAAAAGTTCAAAGCAATGGTTTGGTTTGCAAAAAACCAGAACCGGGTGTGCCTGACAATAATAAGGTTGCTGCTCTAAATCGTACAAAAACCCAAAATGAAGTTTTTCAAAAAAGACTGGAAAATTTTAAAACATTTTTAAGTGAGTTGAACGCTCTTGACAATTTAAAGGAGCTTGCTGGATGGGATCAGTATACAAACCTGCCAGTTAAAGCTAGTGATGATCGTGTCAAGCAAATAAAAGTTGCTGCAAAGATATATCATGAAAAAATTATTTCTAAGGAGGCTGAGGACTTTTTGAATTATTTTGAGAGTAAATCTATGCTTAAAAAATTGAGTGATATTGATAAAGCTGTATTAAGAGACTTTAGGACTGAATATAACAGAAAAAAGAAAATTCCAGTTGGTTTGGTTGAAGAATTAGAAGAAGCAGAGGCTAGAGGAACTCTGATATGGAATGAGGCTCATGAAACAAGTGATTATAAGAAAATTATTCCGATCTTTGAAAAAATAGTCAATTTAAAACGAAAAGAAGCTGAATATATAGGATATAAAAATTCTCCTTATGAAGCTCTTCTTAGTGAATATGAGTCAGATATAACTACAAAGGAACTAGACAAGATTTCCGAAAAAATAAAAAGAGAACTTATTTCTATCCTGGCAGCAGTTAAAAAATCAGAAAAAAATATTGATAGTGATTTTCTTGATAAAAATTACAGTGAAAAAAAACTTAAGCAGTTAGTGAAAGAAATATTAGAGCATATTGGTTTTGACTTAAGTGCAGGAAGATTTGATATATCAAATGCTCCGTTTTGCACTGGTTTAGGTGGTAATGATATAAGAGTGACCACTTCTTTGGACAGTGATTTAATTGGTGTTATTGCATATACCCTCCACGAAGGAGGGCATGGAATTTATGCACAGGGATATGATACAGAAATTAAAAATTCATTTATAGCAAATTCACCCTCTTATGGTATGGATGAATCTCAGTCAAGATTATATGAAACGATAATCGGATTGGGTCTTCCATTCTGGATTAATTTTTATCCTAAATTGCAGAAAGTATTTCCTGGGCAGCTTAAAAATATTTCGCTAGAAGTTTTTTATCAAGCGATTAATAAGATTGAACCAACTACAGTAACTAATGGAAATGAGTTAACATCTCCTTTGCATGATATTATTCAGTATGAAATTGAAAAAGATTTAATTGAAGGAAAACTGCAAGTTAAAGATGTTCCAAAAGTATGGGGTATGAAAGTAGAAAAATATATAGGTATTAAGCCTAAAAACAATGAAGAGGGGGTATTGCAATGTAGCCACTGGTTTACTGGAAATTTTGGATACTTTCCTTCCTACTTGCTTGGTGACATATATGCTTCACAAATTTATCATTCAGCAAAGGAAAGAATTGGTGATCTTGATGTAATGATTGCTAGTGGAAATATGAAAGTTCTTAAAGACTGGCTTAGAGAAAATATACATAAGCATGGTGCCATGTATTCTGCAAGGGATATTCTTAAGATGGCATCAGGTGAAGATGTAAATGAAAAATATTTTATTGACTATATTAAGCAAAAATATGGTCTAATTTATGGAATAAATTTATTGGATGATCCTAAGCCTTTAATCAAATGAAACATTAATTGTAACTCTATACTAGGATTGGTAAAATTTAATTCATGATCTTAAGCTAACCAAAGAATATTTATATGGATATTTTAAACTTTGTTGTTTTAATAATTGTTATTGTTTCTGCTATTTTTCTAGGCTTTCTTTTAATACGGCTGAATATTTCAATATCAAATAAATTAAAAGATGTTCAGTCTTCTTATACAAATCATTTGGAAGGCTCACAAAACACATTAGTTAATATTCATGAAAGGCTTTCAGAACTTAAATCCACGGCAGAAAATATATTAAATGTTGGGCAAAGCATAAAAACTCTGGAAGATGTATTAAAACCACCAAAATTAAGAGGTGCATTTTCAGAGTTATTACTTGAGAATGCATTATCTCAGATTTTACCCTCTCAATATTATGAAATGTACCATAGATTTCAGACAGGTAATATTGTTGATGCGGTTGTAAGGTTCCAGAACTCAAAGATCCTTTGTATTGATGCAAAATTTCCTCTTGACTCGGTTAAAAAATATTTTCAGAACAGACAGGATGAAACACCTTCTCAATTTATTAGAGATGTTAAAAAGCATATTGATGATATTTCTTCAAAATATATTGTTCCTTCAGAGGGAACTATGGATTTTGCATTAATGTATATTCCTGCAGAAAATGTTTATTATGAAATTATCTTAAAAGAAGAAAAACTTCTTCAGCATGCAAAAGATAAACATGTTTTCCCTGTATCACCGCTTGGACTTTATTTATACTTGTCAACCGTTATAATTGGACTTAGAGGCTATGAGTTAGAGAAAAATGCACAAAAGATACTTTCCAGTATTGATGACATAAAAATAGGTTTTGAAAATTTATTGCCTGAATTTAATACATTGGGTCAGCATATTACTAATGCTAAGACTAAATATGACTTGCTTAGAAATGAAGTGTTGGATTTTTCAAATAAATTAAAAAACCTCGATAATATTAAAAAATGAATTTTATACTCCTTTTAAAGGGTTTAAATGACTTAAATATAAAATTCTTATGAAAATTCCCACCAAATTTGAGAATTAACGCCATTATCTTATATGAGCTAGACAAAAACTAATAGCGAAGATTTTCCGAGGCGAAAATCTGAGCGTCGAAGAATAATGAGTCAAAATAGCGAGGAGTTTGCGTAGCAGCACCGCAGCGTAACAAATGAATAAAAATATCAGAAATATTGCAATTATTGCACATGTTGATCATGGAAAAACTACTTTGGTAGATTCAATCCTGAAGTACACCGGAGCTTTTCGTGTAAATCAGGAAGTTGCTGAATGTATTATGGATTCTAATGAACTTGAAAGAGAACGTGGAATTACCATCCTGGCAAAAAATACAGCTGTTAACTATGAAAAATATCTTATTAATATTGTTGATACTCCAGGGCATGCTGATTTTGGCGGTGAAGTAGAACGAGTTCTGGGAATGGTCGACGGATGCCTTTTAATTGTTGATGCATTTGAAGGGACAAAACCACAAACACGATTTGTTTTAAAAAAAGCTCTGGAAAAAGGCTTAAGACCTATACTTGTTATAAATAAAATTGACAGACAAAACATAAGTGTAAATAAAGTTATTGATCAGACATTAGACCTGTTTATTGAACTGGGTGCCAGTGATTCACAGTCAGAGTTTCCTATAGTTTACGCAAGTGGTTTAAAAGGCTTGGCAAAACTAAATGTGGATCATGAAGCAGTTGATATAAAACCTCTTTTAGATACGATTATTCATCATGTGCCTCCACCTCTTGGAGATGAAAATAAACCTTTCCAGTTTCAGATTACAAGCATTGACTATAGTGATTATTTGGGGAGAATATTAATTGGTCGGATACATAATGGCTCAGTAAAGTCTGGTCAACAGGTAGCCCTTATTAAGTCAGACGGATCTATACAGAGAGAAAAAATATATAAATTGTTTAGTTTTGAAAATCTAAAGAAAGTTGAAATTGAATCAGCATCCTGTGGAATGATAGTTGCAATCAGCGGACTGCCTGAAGCAAATATTGGTGAAACAATTGCTGATATTGAAAACCCGCAGGCACTAGCACTTATTAAAATTGATGAACCTACAATGCAAATGACTTTCTCTGTAAATGACAGCCCATTTGCAGGTCAGGAAGGGAAATATGTTACCTCAAGACAGCTCAGAGAAAGACTTTTTAAAGAACTTGAAAGCAATGTTGCATTAAGGATTGAAGAGACAGGCTCTACTGATAAGTTGCTGGTTAGCGGACGTGGTGAACTTCATTTAGGTATTCTAATTGAAACAATGAGAAGAGAAGGGTATGAATTTCAGGTTAGCAAACCTGAAGTTATTATAAAAAAAATAAATAATGAGATTTTTGAGCCTTATGAAAACCTGATCCTGGATGTTTCTGATGAGTTTGTTGGTTCTTGTATCCAGGCTATGGGAAAAAGAAAAGGTGAGTTAAAAAACATGCATTCTGATGGAGCTATCACTATACTTGAGTTTGAGGTTCCTACCCGAGGACTAATAGGATATCGCAGTGAATTTATCAGACAGACTAAAGGCAGAGGGATTATGAACCATTCGTTTTATGAGTATAGAGAGTTTGCAGGTGATATTAGCAGAACCAGAGATGGGGTAATTATTGCATATGAAAGCGGTGTTAGTACTTCATATGCAATATTAAATGCATTAGACAGAGGACAGTTTTTTATAGCTCCTGGTATCCAGGTTTATGAAGGTATGATTGTTGGTGAGAACAATAAACCACAGGATTTGGAAGTAAATGTATGCAAAACAAAAAAATTGACAAATATCAGATCTGCTGGAGCTGAAGTTTTGGAAGGTTTACCGCCACCAGTGAAAATGTCGTTAGAAGAAGCACTGGAATACATAAATAATGATGAACTTGTAGAAGTTACACCAAAATCAATTCGACTTAGAAAAGCAATTTTAGATCCAAACAAAAGAAAAGCAGCCAGCAAGGAAACTGCTTAACAATCTTCGCCCCTCTATCCAAGAACTGACAGACCCTTCGTCGCTCAGCCTGATGGGTAAATGGGCTTTACTGACTTGCCAGTTATTTGTTTACATTCTCCTTTTGTGCTAAATTAATTATTAAAATTAGAAGGGAAAATAAAATAATGTATTTAGTCGGTGACATTGGTGGTACAAAAACAAATATATCAATTCTAGAACCGCTAGCAGGAAACAAGTTTAATGTAGTTTATGAGAAAAGTTTTTCAAGTAAAGATTATGACAGTCTTCGAACAATAGTAAAAAATGTTGTTGAGCAGGATATAAAAACTAAATATTCCCTGACACATGCATGCTTTGGCGTGGCTGGTCCTGTAAAAGATGGATTGTGTGATGCTACTAATCTTCCATGGCTTGTAGATGTAAAAAAAATTGCTGAAGTGTTAAATATAAAATCAGCAAATGTATCTCTGCTTAATGATCTTGAAGCAGCTGCACATGGTATTGAAATTCTGAGTGAACAGGATGTATATGTTTTAAATGAAGGAACACCTCAACAGCATGGGAATATGTGCCTTATTAGTGCAGGCACTGGTCTTGGTGAGTCAATAATATTTTGGGATGGAAAACGATACATACCATCTGCTTCTGAAGGAGGGCATTCTGATTTTGCACCGAGAAATAAAATTGAAATTAACCTTTTGAATTATCTTATAAATAAATACGGTCGGATAAGTTATGAAAGAATTCTTTCGGGTCCTGGTTTATTAAATGTCTATAACTTTTTTAAGGATACTGAATATAAAAATACACCGGATTGGCTTCTTGACAGGTTAAAAAAAGAAGATCCAAGTGCTGTTATTTCAGAAGTAGCCATGTCCAAAAAAGATGAGTGTTGCGGGAAAGCGCTGGATTTGTTTATATCTGTTTATGGTGCAGAAGCCGGTAACCTCGCATTAAAGGCATTAACAACAGGTGGTGTATTTGTAGGTGGAGGAATTGCTCCAAAAATAATAAACAAAATAAAAGAAGGTGGCTTTATGCAGGCATTTACTCATAAAGGAAGGCTTTCTGTAATGATTTCTCATATACCTGTAAAAATAATTTTAAATGACAAAGTACCTCTTCTTGGTTGTGGGAATTTTTTAAATATGCACATTAAGGATCAAAAAGAGCTTGTTATAAATTAAATCTGTTTAAGGTTTGGAAAATTTAGTCAGAGCAAATATCTTTACTCGTTTTCACCATACTTATTCTATGTTTTAATGTTATATGATTTAAAACATGATTTAAATAACTATATTTAAGGAGAAAAATATGTCATCTGTAACAGTAGCTGCAATAAACGTTGGTGCATCAGGACCTAGGATTGATAAGGTTTTATATGAAGATGGGAAATATCAGATTGATCGTGCATCCAGAGTAAAAATTTCTAAAGAAGATACCAGAGGTCAAGATTTTGCAGAATTAATAAAAACACGTGTGCCTTGGAGATATGACTTAGTTTCAGTAGGTGCAGCAGGACCTGTTAAGGATGGTAAAAACGGAAAAGTTTGCTCAATGACTCATTTGAATTGCCATATAGACGAAGATGTTTTGACTTATGTCACTGGTTCAAAAGCATTTCTCTGTAATGATATGCCACCAATGCTTGCAGGTGCTGATATTGTAAGAGCTTCTGATCCTGATTCAACTTTTGTAATTAATAAAGGATTAGGTATTAGTACTTCTGGTGGAAGGATTGTAGTAGCTGCTGGTTCAGGACTAGGATATGGACACAGTCTTTCAAATGGAGAGGTTGAGTTAATAGGACCTTCGGAAGGTGGACATGATCCTTTTGCACAGTCTAATTTTAAACCTACTAGTGATATTGAAGAACTCTTACTACATTATATGCAGCATAAATATACTGATGGAGATCAAATTACACAGGAAATGGTTTTAAGAGGAGATGCAATTCAGGATATTCTTAGTTTTCTTATTGAACTTACCAATCATAGAAGTGACTTCAGGGTTACTGAAGAAACACCACTTCTAATCCATGAACTTATTAAAGAACGTAATTTGCCTGACAGTGTAAGAGACAGGCTTGCACAGACAGGTATTGATAAAAGTGCAGTTATTTCACAAGCAGCAGAAAGTGGAGAGAGCATCCACTGTATAGTTGCTGATGCTATGTGGAAGAGGCTTTTAGGGCTTTATGTCGGGCACAAGTTACAAACTGATATGCCAACAAGAGGTGCATTTTTAGGAGGTACCCCTGTAAATAAAGCAGGTACTAAATTAGCTAGTGTGGATAAAAGATTTGAACCATTTACTTTTATGCATGGTTTGAGGACAAGAGAAGATAGCAGATTCTCTGATTTGGTGGGTGGATATCCAATATACGGTCAGTACAACGATAATTCTTTTCCAATTGGATTAGCCAGGCTTGCTTTGTCAAAACATGGCATGCTTGCCGGGGCAGACTCTTCTAATGTTGATAATATACCTATTACAGTTGTATAAAAGGAACGTCCATACAAAATATTTCTTGATTTTCCCTTTGATTAGGATAAAATATAATTTCTACTGGTATGGCAAAAGCATTAACAATTAAAGTAAAACCACGAGATAATACTAAGCCTAATGCATTAAGGCGAAGTGGTTTTGTACCTGCTACTGTTTATGGTCATGGGTATGAATCAAAATCAGTACAGGTTAATGCTAAAGAATTCTCATTAATTCCACATAGAGCATATTCTCATATTAATGAGATTGAAATTGATGGCGGAGATAAATTTCCTGTATTGATTAGAAATGTGCAGGTTGATCCTGTAAGAGATAATTTTTTAAATATTGAATTTTATAAAATCAGAAGTGATGAAAAAATTAAGGTTAAAGTATCTCTAAATTACACTGGTCATTCCTCTGCTGTAGTTGCTGGCGGAGTTTTAATTGTGAGTTTAAATGAAGTTGAAATTCAGTGTCTACCGAAAGATATTCCTGATGTAATAGATGTTAGTCTTGAGCAGATTGTAGAAATCGGGCAAGGAATTCACACAAGAGATCTGAAAATATCCAATGATATTGTGATTTTAAATCAACCTGATGAAGTACTTGCCAGGGTAGAAATTGCAAAGACACATGAGATAGAAGAAGTTAAGGAAGTTGCAGCAGCAGTAACTACTGAAGGTGTAACACCGGCTGAAGGTGTTGCAGCTGCTCCAGCTGGTAAAGAAGCTGCTCCAGCTGCCAAGGCTGCTCCTGCTGCTAAAGCTGCCACAGAGCAAAAGCCTGGAAAAGGTAAAGAAAAGTAAGTTTGTAATAATTTAGACAGTATATGGAATTCCCTTTTACTTGTCCAAAGTGTGGAAACAATATTTGCAGAAGAGCATATAACATTAATCTTGCTTTAGGGTATGTGGAAGAACAACTTTGCCTGAGCTGTTTATCGAAACTGCATGATCAGTCTATGGATAGTTTGTTTGATTTTATATATCCTTATATTCAAAGCAGGGATTGTTTTAAGAAAGAATGGGTAAAAATGATTACCAGAGATGAATGCCCGCTTCCTGATTCGTGCGTTATTAATAAATGTTTTCCGGTGAAATGAAATAATATGAAACCTGATTATGAAATTGATTTAAGGGGAGTAGAATGTCCTTTAAATTTTGTTAAAACAAAAATCAAACTTGATGATATGAAACCAAATCAGACTCTTGAAGTTCTTTTAGATCCTGGTGAATCTTTTGAAAGTGTGAAAAATAGTGTGCTTGAAGAGGGACATCAGGTATTAGAACAAGTTCAAGTTAAAGATTATTTTAAGGTTACAATTAAAAAATGTTAATTTTATACATGTAGCTCATCTTTTAGTGCTTTAAGTTTTGCACCTGCACCAAAAACAAAATCTTCTAAATCTTTAGCCTTTCTATTTATTTTTGGATTGCGATCATGTAGCCCGCAACCACTAATATTTAAAGCTCTTGAAGTACATTGTAAAAGTAAAATCGCCTCATCTATTATTGAAGTAGGTTTAGGCTTTTCATCAATTCGCTCTTCTCCATTAAGTGTATAATTTTTAATATCTACATCTTGTGGTAAAAATAAAACGTTCTTTTGGATTTCTTGTTCCATATTTGTCAGTATGGCTTTTATTAAAGTAGAAATTATATTTACTGTGCCTTCTCTAACACTATCATCTGGATGTGTTAATCCAATTTCGTTCGAAGTTAAGATTAAAAGTAAATATCCTATATCAGCGTTTTCTAGTATTTGACCAAATGCAATTGCAGGGAGAGCTTCTTCAATAACTTTATTTAGTTTTTCTCTTCTTAATTCTTCACTCCTTCTATTTCTTGCTTCTCTAGCAGCTTCTGAATTATTAAAGTTTTTACCAAACTCAAGGTCTTTTAAAGAAGGTTTGTTTTCATCTTCTTTTTTATTTTTCATTTCTTTCTTAATTTTTTCTTCCTTTGCTTCTATTATTTCTTTAACTTTTTTAATAATCATGAGTAGTAGTTGCTCATGTTCAGTTAAAGGGTTGTATCCAGGGGTGTCGTATCTTCCAGCAAATCTACTTAGTTCTCGATTTAAATCACGATATGGAGGTGATAACATATCTCCCCATGGCTCAACAAGACTATAAATTCCAGCTGAATATGCTATTCCTTCTCCTTCATTTGTTACAGGGTAAAGTCCAATTTCAGCAATATTAGCAAAATGTTCTCTTCTTCTTGATCCAAGAGGTATATGTGCAAGTTGTCTTTGAATCAAAGCATCAATGAGTGTTTGGTTATAAATAGTAAGTCTAGGTTGATCTGTATATTCTGGATTTGTACTACCGCGAATAATTACTGGGATGGCATTTTCAACATCAACAGAGTGTCCAATATTTCTTCTTATCCAATTAATACCAGCATTATACCTAACACGTAATGCAATATAATGCTGGTGACCAAGTGTAATACCAAAATCTGCATAGCCCATATATTAATTTAAATTGTCTTAAATACAAATATTATTGCATTAAATTAAATCAAGATAAAGTTTTATTGTCAAGTGTAATTTTTAAAATGTCTTCTAAAGCAAGATATAATTACTTTTGAGTCTGAATTCTTGGAATTTATGCAAAATGTGTTCTGGTCAAGAATACATTTTGCGTCGAAAAAGAAAAGGAAAAATCTCGTTAAAAGCGAGATTTTTCCAGTATAAAAACGGGCGATTAGCTCAGTTGGTTAGAGCACACGCTTGATAAGCGTGGGGTCCCGTGTTCGAGTCACGGATCGCCCATTTGAAGAGAGCTGATAATTAAATCCTAGTGAAGGTTTGTCCCGTGCGACAAACCTGAGCGGATGTAGATCAAGGGAGACCATAGATCTTTGGAAGCGCGAAAGCCAGAGGCTGGAGCGCGTGATAAAAGACCGTGGGGTCCCGTGTTCGAGTCACGGATCGCCCATTTGAAGAGAGCTGATAATTAGATCAGATCGCCCATAGGTAAATGAGAAACAATTTTTTTATTATATTGCTGATATTTAGCTTATGCTTCTCTCATCCTGTTCTTGCCCAGGGTGATGAAACAGATCTTGGTGGTAAAGCAGTATGTTTTGTGAGAGGTAATTCTCCATTTAAAAAATTTATTGCGGATCAGAACAGAATACTCTTATTTCAGGGTGAAGATGGAGCTTTTGGCTCAATACAATTGCAATCAGTCCTTTCTAATAGAGAAGAATTTTTAGCAGATGTAAATATTCTGGCTATATTTGAACAAATTAAAAATTTAAATTCTTTTTTAAATGGTAAAACTCAAACCTTTGATAATTCTGACTCAGAGCTGACTCTTAAAAAGATAAATAAAAGTGATCAGGTTACAACCACTGTTTCTGATTTCTTTAATGATGGCTCTAAATCTCTAATAAACGGTAGAATCAAACTCTTAAATCGTAATAATTTAGCCAATGGCAGTGTCAGGCTTGGATTTTTAAATAGTACTATTAAGGTTACCTCTAAGACTGGTGAAACTATTGAATCAAATGAAAATAATGGTTCTATAAAAATTAATTGTAAATTTAAAGAAATACCGATCGAGATAAAGGACTTAAAATCTAGCCAATGAGTAATCTTTTGCTTAAACAAATTGAAGTTGGTCCTATGGAGAATTTTATTTACTTTATAGGTGATAAAAATACTAAGGATGTTGTAATCGTTGATCCTGCATGGGATGTAAATTTATTGTTTGAAGAAGCAAAGAAAGATAAGTTAAATATAAAAGGTGCTTTAATTACCCATGGACATTTTGATCATACTAATGGTGTTGAAGAATTTCTGAAATCCATTGATGTTCCTGTTTATATTAATACTCATGAGATGGATTTTTTTAAGTTTGGGTGGGGTGAAAATATAAAGAAAACAAAGTCCGGAGACAAACTAAAACTCGGTGACATTGAAATTCAGTTTGTACATACTCCCGGGCATACGCCAGGCTCACAGTGCTTTTTGGTAAGTAATAATCTGGTTTCCGGGGATACTTTGTTTATTAATGGTTGTGGCAGGTGTGATTTGCCTGGCGGGAATGTTGAACAGATGTTTGACACAATTTATAACAAGCTAATGAAAATGGATGATGACACAATAATTTTTCCTGGGCATAATTATGCTGAAAAAACAAATGATTCTGTTGGAAATCAGAAAATCACCAATCCATATATGCAGTATGATAATCTTATGAATTTTGTAAACAGAAGAATGCCTGAGTTAAATTAAAGCTATGATTCCTATTCTAGAAATTGAAAGAAAAATAAAAGAGAAAATAAAAACAATACATCTTGAAGTTATTGATCTAAGAGGTGGTGATCATATACAGGCTATCGTTGTTTCGCCTGATTTTGAAAACAAAACACTGGTTGAACAACATAAGATTGTATATGATGTTTTACAGAATGAGATGAAAACCAATGAAATACATGCACTGACACTAAAGACATATTCACCTGCCCAATGGCAAAAAATTAAACCAACATTTTCAAGGGATATAGGACATAATATTTAACATATTCTTTAAACTGTCTACAAGCCCTTTATTTTGATGATCTGCAACATTTTAAAATATTGAATAAAATTAGTTATATAAATTCTAAGGAGGAATAGAAATGGGTAACATTTTAGATGAAATTGAATCTGAAGTTAAATCAAACAAAGTAATTGTTTACATGAAAGGTACAAAAGACGCGCCTCAATGTGGATTTTCTGCTGCCGTTGTGGATGTGTTTAACATGTTAGGAGTACCTTTTGAAACCAGAGATGTGCTTTCAGATACTGAACTTAGGGAAGGCATAAAAAAATATTCTAACTGGCCTACTGTTCCACAGGTTTTTATCGATGGAAAATTTATAGGTGGTTGTGATATTACAAGAGAAATGTTTGCAAATGGTGAACTTAAAAAATTGATTGAAGAATGTAAATCAGTTTAATCTATATTCTTAAACTCTTCTAAATATTCTCCCTCATCATCTATCTCAGATTCAATAGATTCTTCTTTGTCTTCTACTTGTTTGTTTTTTTTCTCAGATAATGCATTTTGAGCTTTAATAAAATCTTCAAGTATTAAACTTTCAGGATTATCACTTGCTTCTAAAGAGCCTTTATTTAGTTCTTTAGGAATTATTATTGCACCTATGTCAGCACATTTGGGTGTTGTAATGTTAAATAGTTTAATTCCAAGTTCTATATCATCTTCAAGTTTTATAACTGTTCTAAGTGATTTTTTGTTTTTTAATACAGAACTTTTTATTTTTATTCCTTCTTCAGGTATAAAGCTTAATCTTGTAAGTGAATTCCTTTCACCTCGTATTTTTACAATTTTTCCATCTATAATGGCTATTTTATTAAGTAAATTATCAGCATGTATCTTAAGAATTAAGACTGTAAATTTATTATTTAGTTTTTTTATAGTTGCTTTAATCGTGCCAACTATTTTTGGCTTATCAAGCTCATTAGATCTTCTTCTGGTTTTAACTTCAATATCTGTTTCTATAATTATGTTAATTGTCGCAAGTGTACCTTTACTGCCTATAATTGATACTCTTGTATTTCCTTCATTTGCTTCAGGTGGAATTTGTAATGTTGTAATTAGTTTTAAAGGTGTATCATCTGATGAGATAAATATAGGCTCATTAGATTGTATATCTTGTTTTGATTTTATAAAGAATGCAAATCCTGCTAAAAAGGTTCTACCTGTACTATCTATAAGTATAGTTGCATATTTATTATTTAATTCTTCATCAGTTATTTTTATAATTTCTGCTAATGGTTTTATTATTGTTGCAAATGAGCAGCCTTGCGGAATTAAAAGCAAATTGTCATCTGTTCTTTTTAGTTCAAGTCCTTGGACAGTGGGAACTATACTAATATCTGCTTTCTTGCCATCGCGAGTTGCTGGTGGATTTGCGACTTCAACTGTTTCAGGAAGTTCATTGTTGGATACTGGTTCTAAAACTCCTTCAAAGATTGAAGTATTAGGACTAATAATCGGTGGAGGAAGAGTTAACACCAGTCCACCACCGCCGCCGCCTCCTCCGCCTCCTCCTATGCTTTTACGTGGCGGTGGTGGTGAGTATGATATTGAAATGGTACTTGTTGCTGTGTTATTGCTTGTATCAGTTGCTATAACAGTAAATAAATTATCTCCGGGAAGTAAGGTTACATTTGCAGAATAATTAAATTCGCTTACAGGTTGAATATTGTTGCTGTTAAGTGTTACTTCTTTTAGTTGAATATTATCTTCCGCTGTAAAGTTGATATTAATGTTTGTTGTATCAGTGAATACATCTCCATTATTAGGTGAAATTATTTTTATATTTGGAGGTGTTGTATCTGGTAATTGTGCATTTATTGTTTGCTCTGTTTGATTCCCTGCGCTGTCAAATACTCTAACTGTTAAGGGTGTTTTATCGGCTGTTCCTGAGAAATTTATTACGGCATCAGGTGTTATATCAATTGATTGTCCGTTTATTTCTATGGATATAATTTTTGAACCTGTTCCATTTGCACTTCCTGAAACAGTATAGGTCCCACCAGATTCAGGTTTGACATTTACGTTAAATTCAGGATTTATTGAATCAACGATGAAATCAATCGTTTCTTCTGATTGATTGTTTGAAGTATCAATAGCTGTGATTTTTATCTTTGTGTTCCCTTCAGTATTTATTACCTCATCAACAGAGAGGTTGAATATTTTAAGTTCATTATTAGGATTGTTTGTTATTTGATAGGACATTCTTTTACCGGAATTATTCCCGCTAGTATTTGTTAAATCAATTTCTTTCTCGTTAACAAATACCTTTTTAATACTTGTGTCATCTTCAATCTTTGCAATTACTCTTATTTTTCTTGTCCCATAAAAAAATGCTTTTTTTGGTGCATTTATTGTTATTTTAGGTGGTGTTTGATCAACTGGTTCAAATGATTTTGTTGTTTCATTACCCGCTTTGTCTTTAACTTTTATTGATACTTGTGGGCTCTCAACTGTTAAATTAAAATCAACTTTTTCAGCTTCAGTGATTGCTAATGAGTTTCCGTTTATTTCTATAATAATAATATTACTCCCTGTGCCTTCAGCACTTCCATTAATGGTGAAGTTGTTATTTGAACGAACTACTGTAGCGTTTACTATTGGTAATAAAGTATCGATGGTGATAGTGCGAGAAGTGCTAGAGGAGCGAAGGAGTTTATCTTTAGCCAAGAATGTAATTGTGTGTGTACCATCCATAAAAGTCAGCGTCTTTTTGAAAGTAAACACGGAGGGGTCGGGAGTTGAAGACAAATTAACATCAGTATCATTAATTTTAAAAACTTTTTTAGGAGCGGAGAAGGTAACAGAACCTTCAGTGAGGATGTCGCTGACATTAAAGAAAGCATTATCGAAAGGTTTAGAGACATCGATAGTAGGAGCAGCACCTGAGGTTTTTAAGGTTTTAGTTAGTTTATTACCAGCTTTATCAGTAGCTTCAATGATGAAGGTATCAGAGGTGGGAGAGATAGCAGTTAAAGAGAAGGAAGAACTCGGAGTAAATGCAGGAGTAAAAGTAATAGGATTATTTTTATCATCTTTAATAGAGAGAGAAACCAAATCAGTACCAGTACCAGACAAAGTAGTGTCAAGGACGAACTCATCTTTATCGTTGGTATCGATATTGAAGGAAGTGATATCAGGGAGGACAGTATCGATGGTGATGGAAATTGATTTTTTACTTGAATTGTTATCTTTGTCTTTTGCAGCAATAGTTATTGTTTGCAAGCCATCATTTTTAAATGATATTATTTCTGTAAAATTGACAATATTAGGATCGTTTGTTTGTGTTGTAGCTGCTTTGTTTCCATTAATTGTTAATAAAACAATCTTTGATCCTGTGCCATTAACCAAACCACCAACTTTTATGTCTCTTGAATTTAATATTTCTAGATCTGTTGGATTATTTAAAGTAATTATAGGTGGAATTATGTCAGGAGGCAGAATTATTTGTAGATTTTTCTTGTTAATATTACCAGCGGCATCGATAATGGTAAGTAGGATGGATGAGGAAGGGGTAATGGAGACAGAGAAATCAGAAGTAGGGGTTTGAGAGAATTGAGCCTGGACATTATTTACAGAGATTGAAGAGATATTAGAACCAGTGCCATCAGCGGAACCAGAGACTTTAATTTTACCGTCTTGAGTAAACTCAGCAGAAGCAGTAGCGGAAGGGATGACAGAATCAATAATAACTTTAATAGGTTTATTAGAGGAGTTACCAGCTTTGTCTGTAGCAGATACTGTAACATCAAAAGAGCCATCTTTAGTGAAAGAAACAGATCCATTAAATGAAACAGAGTTGAGTGGTTGTTTGGAGGAAGAGAAGCCAGCTCTAATGTTATTAATGAGGACAGAAGTAACAGGAGAGCCAGTGCCATCGACGATACCAGAGACTCTAATTGATTTAGATTTAAAAGCTTGTAAATCAGAAGGAGTAGTAATGGTAATAGCAGGAGGGATCTTTTCAGAGAAAGGGACCTGTTGACTAAATCTATTACCAGCGGCATCGATAATGGTAAGTAGGATGGATGAGGAAGGGGTAATGGAGACAGAGAAATCAGAAGTAGGGGTTTGAGAGAATTGAGCCTGGACATTATTTACAGAGATTGAAGAGATGTTAGAACCAGTGCCATCAGCGGAGCCAGAGACTTTAATTTTACCATCTTGAGTAAACTCAGCAGAAGCAGTAGCGGAAGGGATGACAGAATCAATTCTTACCATTATTGTTCTTGTTGCTGTCAAATTATCTTTATTTGTAGCTATTGCAGTTATGTCTAATAAACCATCCTGATTAAATTCTATTAGTCTGCTAAAAATTACTTTATTTTTACTTTGTCTGGTAAACGAAGTATTTGAATTATTTATAGTTAAACTTTTAACTTCTGAATTGTTTCCATCAACTGTTCCTTTTACGATTACTCTTCTTGATTTCAATATGTTTGAATCTTTTGGTGACAAAAATGTAATTATTGGTTCATTTGTGCCATTTAATATATTTACACTTGTACTGAAAACATTTCCTGCTGCATCTGTTATTTTAAGAATTGCTGGAGAGTTATTTGTTGTTGTTGAAAAGTCAACCAGCTTTCCTGGATTAATATTTAGGTTTACATTATTTATTAAAATTTTAACTATATTAGATCCAGTACCATCAGCTGTTCCAGATAAATTAAAATCACCGTTTACTGTCCTATCTGCTTTTATATTTAATAATTTTGGTTCTACTGTATCAACAATAACTTCAATGTTTTCTTCTGTCAGATTTCCTGCTTTATCTTTCGTAGACAGTTTTATTAAATAACTGTTATCCTTTTCAAATTTTAAATTTGCACTGAATGTAACTATGTTTGCTTTTTCAGTTTGTGTTGTTTTTGTTGATTCATTATTAATTGTAAGGGTTTCTACTGGGGATCCTGTCCCATCAATTTCACCTTCAAGTTTTATTTCTTTTTTGTTTGTAGCTATAGGAATTGTGGGTTTTGTAATTTTAATTTTTGGTGGAATTGTATCAGATATTGCTATATCATTCCTAAAATCAAAAATATCTTTATAGGTGCTTGTATTATATATGCATTTTGGACATTCACAGCAGGTTCCTGTTGTTTTGGTTTGTCCCTGTGTACATGTTATTTCTGAGCAACTTACACATTTTTCTGTGCTGGAGCATTCATTGACTTTTGATTCTGCAACAAGAATTATATTTTCAATTCCTTCTTTCTCCATTTTTGGTGTAATTCCTTTAATGGTCCTGCCATCTGCTGATACTTCAACAGATGATGCGCATGTATTAAGATCTTTAAAACATATTTTTACATCTTTAGATGTAAATCTATTTAGATCTAAAAGTCCATCAATTGTGAATAGAGTTCCACCATTAATACTTCCAAAATTTGGTGTAATACTTCTGATTATTGGACCTGCAGCAAAATCTGTAATTATGCTGGCAGGTATACTACCATTTTGGTTAATGGCTATGGCAAAATTCCCTCTTGGATCTACTGCAAGTACATTTTTTGAATTATCATTGGCGACAAATACATCACTAATTTTTGAAAAATCATTTATGTTTAAAATCCTAAGGATTTTGCCAGTATCTTTCTTTAAAAGAAGAATTACTTTATTTTGATCGGGCGTAATATCAACATCGATTACTGAAGTTCCATCAGAAAATGATGCTTCTGTAATAATAGGAAAATTGCTATTGGTCAAATCAATTTTATATATCCTAAATCCTGTTGGGGAGTTAAGCACAGCACCTGCAACTATTGCTAATGTTCCATCTCTAGAAATTGTTGCAATGGATTGACCCTGTGTATTTTTATCCAATATTTTAACAGTAAGATTATTCTCTTTTAGATTTAAATATGATAATGCATGCGCTCCACTTACTGTAGAAAGGACAGAAATGTTGCCATTAAGATCGAAATCGTCTCTAGCGATAAAATCATCTATTTTAAAGAAGATATTAATTGGTGTGTCAAGTCTGATTATTTTTCCGCTTTGTATATCATAAAGTCCTATTGATTGTGAAAATGTAGATTTAAAAGCTATAACTGCTTTTGTGAAGTTTGTTGATACAGCAATTGAACTTGCTTTATCAGGAAGTGAAACATTGCTTTCTACAGTGTCAGTATCTATATCGATAATTAATAGTTCTGAATTCTTTGAATCACTAACGCAGGCTATTAATTTTTTTCCATCAGGATCAATAAAACCAATACTGTCTAATTGTTTTCCGCCTGATGTTGGAGAAATTAGTAATTTTACTGAATTATTAGTGAGATTAATAATTTGTACAGAACCTTTATCTGTTCCTGAAGGAGTTTTATAAACAAATGACTTATTGTTGTTTTTGTTTAATCCAATCTTTAGAGGAATTTTATTTGGATTGTTTTCTTTGAGATTTATTAATGTGCTATTGTTAAAAACCGTTCCATTAAAATCAAACCTTCTTATAAATGGAAATGGCGAAGAATCTACTATTAAGATAAATGTGCTGTCATTTGCTATTACTGCATCCGTTGGATTAGTTGCACAATTTCTATCTCCACAGCCAGGAAGAGAATCTACTCTTTCAGCTTTTAAAGGTAATAAATATAAAAAATTTAACCCGACTATTATTAAGAAAAACAGGGCCATGTGAATAGTTTTTTTATTCTTAATGGTTATATTTAGATTATTATTCAAGCTGTAAATTCCTGGTAATAAATACTCTTCTAATAAGACCTACCCTATCTAAGGAGATTATATTTTAGATATGAGGCATTTTATAAGCTAAATTCACATAGGTATTATGTTTACAAAAATTAGTCGCTTTTATAATCCTAATATAGAGCTATCCATATTTTTTAATAATAAATTGTTGTTTTTTGCTTAGTTTAATAAATTTAAGAGTATAAGTTAATTAGGGTCTAAGGTAATTATAGGTGTTTCTTCCTATGAATCTTATGAAAAATAATATTTGTTTTTTTGTTCTAATTATACTTATCTGTAATATTTCAAATATTTTATTTAGTAAAGTTTTAGGTGAGACAAATACAGAAACATTTTTAAACTCTATAGTTCCAGATTTACCAGATGCAACTATTGGACCATGTAGAACGGGTGGCGTATTGCAAGATATTTTTTTAAAAACCCCGGTGTTTAAATCTGGTGGTAACTCATATTTCATTGATCAGAAGAATCAAAAAATTGCTATCTTTGAACGTGCAAAAGTTTCAAATATAAATAATACAAATAAAGAGATATCTGTTGATTTATATGTTCAGGTTAATGGTGTAACAAAAGAGGATATTGCTAAGCTTTTACTACCGCCCAGAGAGCTTGTATTTGTAAAAAATGCAAGAGCAAAATATTATATTAAAGTTAAAGAAGATTTAAAAACAGATCTATATGAATTTGATGGGTTAGATGATTCAGGGCAAGAAATTGATGTTGTAGTAAAAACATTTGTAAAACGAGTAGGAACTATAAGAAATAATGGTAAAAAATTTATTGTAATTGATGGAAAAGTTAAAATACATATACCTGTACCACCTAAAAAAGTGATTTCTAATTCTATTAGAGACAGTGTTTTTGAAAATTCTCCAGCAATTATTGAATGTAAGTTTATTCGAACACCAGTTCATGATATTGATTTGACTGATATTGGAACTGCCTATGATCAAAATCTTGCAGATGCTATTATTCAAGAAGCCACAAAAACAGGTGAAAATGAGCTGCCAGATGACGATATTTAATCTTCTGTAACTATTAATCCGCCTGAAATTTGATCCCTTAATCCAAAGCTAGGATGTGTTGGATCTATTTGATTACCAGTGAAAATTATATTTCTTGGACCTGGTTCAACATCTGGATCACAGGTTATATCAACTATAATGCCTTGAATCTGATCTGGTTCAACTGTTATTTCATCTGTTGGTGGGCATCTAGGATCTCTTTTACAGGGATTATCTGCCGAATCTTCGCATTCTTCACATTGTACAAAAGGTGATATAGGAATACTTGCATCTGTTTCGTTACTTATAGTTATTCCAGGTCCACTAACTGTTAATGTTCCAAATCCTGTGCTTATATTATCGCCCCAGAACTGGACATCTGTAATAGTTTCACCTGGCATTATTCTTATGGGCAATAGGAATGCACCACCAAATTCGTTTACAGCAGCTTCTGTTAGTGCAACTGTCTGATAATTAATGTTAAAAGCTGAAGCGGATAATTCTTTTACGTTTATTGACAGATGAGTTGTTTTACTTTTTCTTATAGTAACATCTTTATTAAATACACCTGTTGTGAAATTTAACTGACCTACTGTGCCATAGAAAACTCTGGGAAATACATTTTTTCTTGCAGGACCATCAAGTGGTTCAACATAAACTGTGTACGTTCCTTCAGGAATATGGTTTATTGAAAATTGACCTTTAATATTGCTTAAAGTACCAACTAAGGGTTCACCTGAATTATTGTCTTCTAATACAACATGAGCTCCAACAACAGGTTTTTTATTTAATACTACTTTTCCTCTTATAGAACCACGGTTTTTAAGATTTTTTTTATTTGGATAGATATTTGCTAGTCCTATTTTGTCATCGCTTGTAAGAGAATAACGTTCTCTAATTTCTGAAACAGAACTGGTAGCTGCACTTGCAATTGCTGAGGGATCTAATCCTAAAGCACTTCCAATTCCCTGAATTGCAAGCTCTGTAATATCACCACCAGACACTGAGCTACAAATACTTAAGTCTGCACTTGGATCAACTCCCCCTTCGTTTATGGCTACATCATCACCACCCAATTTAAAATCTCCTATAGTGGTCTGAAGGGCTAAGCAGGGATTATTTGTTGGATCAAATATTATGTCTGCATCAAGTATGGCTCCTGGTTTAACCATAATATTCTTACCCATAAACAGGACATTTTCAGTCCTAGCATAGTTAATAATGCTTATATAATTTGCACCGTCAGGAACACCTTCTGGAGGTTCAGCTGCACGAAATGAAATAATATTCTTGCCGTCATTTGCATCAGCACTGCCAGAAGCAAATTTAAGTGGAGCAAATGAAACATTTGCAATATCAACATCATCCCAGAGATCTATAGCTTCTTGGATGGAGTCTAGAAATCCTTGATTGCTTATAGGGGCTTGAATGTCATTTTCGTTTTTAACAATGACACCTGATGTATCAATTTCAAACTGAAGGTTTTTTGTATTAGTATGTCTTGCCTCTACAACTCTTAATTTATTTTTCTTTGGATTCTTTTTAACTTTTTTTAATGTTGTAATAAAATCTTCAGGTTTTACAGACTCATTATTAAGTAATAAGTCTACAATTCTTGAAAACCCATATGATGTCAAAGGAGTAAAACATTCTATTGAAATAATTATAGAAATTCCTGCTATAAATAATTTTATCTTTTTCCATTGTGTCTTCATAAATTTCTCCTGTGGATACCTTGCAATAAGTGGCTTAGGTACTCCTCTTTATTTGGGCTAAGGATGCTATTTTTTGAAAGAGTAAAAATATCTTTATATTTTTGCTTAGTTTTATTTAATATAAAAATTGTATCGGTATTGAACGGTACATGATCTGGCGAGGTGGATGCTTTAATAGTTATCCCTTTGTCCGGCAGATCGGCTCCTAAGACTCTTAATGTTACTGTTTTACTGTTTGCAATATAGGGTTTTTTGTAGATCCAATTTTTTATTTTTAGTTTGTATTCTGTTATGTAATAGTTGTTTAATTTTATTATTTGTTTTTTTGTAATTTTTCCTAAAACAATTGCTTCTTTGTTTTTAAGATCTTCGTGAAGACTATTAGCCAAAGCTGTTGATGCACGTGAGTTGATTAAAATTAAAAGGAGCCAGATAAAAACTGATTTTTTAAGAATTTTCTTTACAGGTGTCATATCCGGATATGACTTTAAATGACTTGAAAATGTTGCCTTTCGTATTGACTTCTACACTTTGATACAGATGAGGCAAGATAATTCTTTAACTGCTGGTTTTACTTTCTGAAGGGCATATATTGGAGTTTGTATTTTTTTTAAATTGAAGTGTAATATCTTTATCGTCCACTGAAAATGATGTGCCGCAACCACATGATTTTTTTGCATTTGGATTCTCAAATGTAAATCCCTTTCCCGTTAAGCCGCCATGAAAATCTAATGTAATTCCATAGAGATATAGAGCACTTTTAGGGTCAATGAGTATTTTAATTTCTCCATGTTCTGCAATAACGTCATTTTCTTTGAGCTTGTCAAACTCCAGGTTATAAGATAGCCCAGAACAACCACCTGCAAGAAGACTAAGCCTGACTCCATCAGGGTTATTTGTATCCTGTTTGAGGAGCTGGATTAATTGATCCTTTGCTCTTTGTGTTAGGTTTACTATTTCATCTTGTTCCATAGTTTAATGTTAACTTCTTATTAAAAACTTGCCTACAACTATATTATACCCAACTTTGCTTAATCTTGACTTAAAATTCAACTATTGGTGTATAATACTACTATAAGCCAAGTAATGGAGTACTTTATACAAAATGAAGATTACGGCACAGGAAGAATATGGACTAAGGTGTTTGTTGCAGGTTGCACACCAAGCATCAAAGGATGAACTTGCTTCTCTGGAGGGTATTGCAGGTGCAGAGCATATTACAACGGATTATGCTGCAAAACTCCTTTCTTTATTAAGACAAGGGAATTTTATTGAAAGTGTAAGAGGGAAAAACGGAGGGTATAAGCTTGTAAAACCTCCTGAAAAAATTTATCTAGATGAAGTTATTAGGTTTTTAAGTGGAGAACTATTTGAGTCCCAGTCATGCCAGCAGTTTCCTGGTAATGATTTACAGTGTGTACATATTAGTTGTTGTTCTATAAGATCTGTCTGGTTATCAATATCTAAAATTTTATTTAGTATTTTAAAACAAGTAACACTTAAGGATTTAATGGAAAAAGAAGATTTATTGTCCAAATATTTAAAAAAACAACTAGTGTTTAATGCTTAAAAGGAGGTATTAGCAAATATTTTGAATATAAAAATAATCTAAATGTTGAGATAATTGTCAAGTATAATTATGGAGGAATTTTTAGACAGGGATTTAAATCAATGGATCATAAGGTGGAGAAAATGTCAGAATTATTAACTATTAAAGATTTGCATGTAGAGATTGATAAAAAAGAAATCTTGCATGGATTAAATTTGAGTATAAAAGAAGGTGAAATTCATGTAGTTATGGGCAGAAATGGGTCAGGTAAAAGTACTTTTACAAATACTTTAATGGGGCATCCAGCTTATAAAATTTTAAAAGGACAGATTAATTTTAAAGGGGTTGATATTAATAATTTAAAATCAAATGAAAGAGCAAAACTTGGAATGTTTTTAGGGTTTCAGTATCCAATAAGTATTCCTGGTGTTACGGTAGTAAATTTTATAAGGCAGGCAATTAAAGTTTTGAAAGGAGATAATATTTCTCCAAAGGATTTCAGAAAAAGGCTATATGAAAAAATGGATTTACTTGAAATTGATTATTCTTTTGCAACAAGATATATAAACGAAGGTTTTTCAGGTGGTGAAAAAAAACGAATGGAAATACTCCAGATGTCAATGCTTGAGCCGTGTTTTGTAATCCTGGATGAACCTGATTCTGGACTTGATATTGATTCTTTAAAACTGGTTGCTGAAAGTATAAATAATTTTAAAAAACAATTTCCTAAAACCAGTATTCTTCTTGTTACTCACTATCAGCGGATATTGGATTATATAAAGCCTGATAAAGTGCATGTTTTTCTTGATGGGAATATTGCTGATTCAGGTGGTCCAGAGCTTGCGCTTGAACTTGAAAAAAGAGGATATGACTGGCTTGAAAAAGCTCAGGTAAGTGTTTTATAAGGAGATGAAATGACACTAGATTTAAATCAAGATCAAGAATATAAATATGGTTTTCATGACACTGAAAACTATACTTTTAAATCTGGTAGAGGTCTTACTAAAGATGTTGTTTTAAACATATCAAAAATGAAAAAAGAACCGGATTGGATGACTGAATTTCGGTTAAGATCTCTTGATATTTTTAACCAAAAACCCATGCCAAAATGGGGAGATACAAAGCTTTTAAATGAAATAGATTTTGAAAATATTTTTTACTATGTAAAACCTACTGAAAAGCAAGGTAAAACATGGGAGGAAGTACCAAAAGATATTAAAAATACCTTTGACAGGCTTGGTATACCTGAAGCTGAAAGAAAATTCTTAGCTGGTGTTTCTGCACAATATGAATCAGAAGTTATTTATCATTCTCTTAGAGAAGATTTAGAAAAGCTTGGTGTCCTTTTCTTTGATATGGATACCGGTTTACGTGAGTATCCTGAAATTGTAAAAAAATATTTTGCTACTATCATTCCACCTGAAGACAACAAATTCGCAGCATTAAACAGTGCAGTGTGGTCAGGAGGCTCTTTTATTTATGTACCTCCAAATACACAGGTGGAGATGCCTTTACAGGCTTACTTCAGGATAAACACTGAAAACATGGGGCAATTTGAAAGAACTCTTATTATTGCTGACGAGGGTAGTTCAGTTCATTATATAGAAGGTTGTACTGCTCCTACCTATAGTTCAGATTCATTGCACTCAGCTGTTGTTGAGTTAATTGCACTTAAAAATGCAAAAATCAGATATACCACAATTCAAAACTGGTCAAAAAATGTTTTTAACCTTGTAACTAAAAGGGCAGTTGCTCATGAAGGAGCAGTAGTTGAGTGGCTGGATGGAAACATGGGTTCAAAACTAACCATGAAATATCCCTCGATTTATCTTATTGGTGAAAGAGCACATGGTGAGGTTGTATCTGTTGCTCTGGCAAGCGGCAGTGATCAGCATCAGGATGCCGGTGCAAAAATTATCCATGCTGCACCAAATACTACATCTGTTATTACCTCAAAATCAATTTCCCGGAATGGTGGCAGAGCAAGTTACAGGGGACTTTTAAAAGTACACAAAGGTGCAACTGGTGTGAAATCTACTGTTAAATGTGATGCATTAATGCTTGATGCAAATTCAAGATCAGATACTTATCCTACTATGGAAATTTATGAAAATGATGTAAAAATAGAACATGAAGCTACAGTAAGCAAAATTGAGGATGAGAAATTATTTTATCTTATGAGCAGAGGTTTAGGCGAAGATCAAGCTAAGTTAATGATAGTTAACGGCTTTATGGAACCATTTGTAAAAGAGCTGCCTATGGAGTATGCAGTTGAATTAAACAGACTAATAGAACTTGAGATGGAAGGTTCTGTTGGTTAAAGCCAGGAGTTAAAGCGGAAGATCGATGGGACAAAAGTTAGCAGAAAAAGTAAGTGAGCCGCAATGGTTAATAGAAAAAAGAAAAGCTGCTAAGCAGGCTTTTGAAGTTGAACTGTTGCCAGATAGAGTAAGTCATTTATGGAAATATACCGATCCGGCGATTTTTAATCCACAAATCACTACTGTTGAAAGCGTTTCTGAGATTGGAATGTGGAGGTATTCTGAACCTGGGGTAGAAGTATTGCATATTCTTGATGGAATAAAGAAATATGAAGATTTAATGAGGGAAAAATTTGGAAGCCTTATAGACAATAAGAATTTAAAACTTTCCTTACTAAACGAGTCTACCTGGGTTAGTGGATATTTCGTTTATATAAAAAAAAATAAACAATCTGATGATCCTGTTTCTTTAACGATGTCAATGGAGAAGCTCAAATCCTTTTATCCGGTTAGAAATTTTATATATATAGAAGATGGTGTAGATGTAAAGCTGGTTGAACAGGTTTGTTCTCAGGATGAAATACTTTCTGATGTAAATATTGTTACTGAAATATTCTTGGGTAATGGAGCAAAATTAGATTTTATTAATCTAAATATGGTTGGTAATAAAATAAACTATCATTTAATCCAAAGAGCAAATCTTAGTGCTCAAGCCCAGCTTGAAAATACTTTTATTTCTTTAGGTGGCAATGTATCAAAAATTGATTCTGAAACTAAGCTGGTTGGTGAACACTCAGTTGTTATGGTATCCGGGATTGTGTTAGGTAATGAAAAGCAGAGATTTGATCATCATATAACTGTTAATCATGTTGCTTCTAATACTATATCTGGTCTGGATTTTAGAGTTGCACTAAAAGATAGTGCTAATTCAGCATATACAGGAAATCTTAAAATTGCTGTTAATGCTTTAGGTTGTGATGCTACTCAAAAGAACAGGAATCTTTTGCTTTCTGATAATGCAAAAGCTGAATCTATTCCTGAACTTGAAATATTAACCAATGACGTTAAAAAATGTAGTCATGGTGTAACCATGGGGCATTTAGATGAAGAACAAATCTATTATTTGATGTCTCGTGGATTCTCTGACAAAGAAGCAGAGAAAGTTATAATTGAAGGATTTATTGAACCAATAATTTTAAAAATACCAGAACATACATTGATTAGTGGTCAGGTTAAATCAAGAATAGAACAGAAATTAAATAAAGGTTAGATATGGATACCAAAGTTAAAATAAAAAAAACAGATATTAAACCAGATACTGGAAAATCATTTAACATAGGTGATTTTAAGGTGGTAGTTTGTAATGTTAATGGTACTTTTTATGCAATAGAGGATGTATGCTCTCATGATGATGGTGAACTTGTAACAGGAGAGGGGAAGCTTGTGGAAGGCTGTCAGATTGAATGCCCAAGGCATGGTGCAAGATTTGATGTAAAAACCGGCACAGCTACGAAAATGCCTGCTATTGCTCCAATTAGGACTTTTAAGGTTGTTGATAGTGGAGATGAACTTGAGGTGAGGGTTGAAGAGGATGAAAGGAGAGGTGATACTTGACGCAAGTGAAGGTTTGTCTTGCGACAAACCGGAACGTCGCAAGTAATTAGCACATAAGAGCGGAGCATTTTCTTGAAAATGCGGAGTGATATATAAAAATGTTTGATATTGAGAAAATAAGAAAAGACTTTCCTATACTTAAGCGCATTATTTGGGGTGATAAAAAGCTTGTATATTTTGACAATGCAGCCACCACCCAAAAACCAAGTGTAGTTATAAATGCGCTTGTAGATTACTATGAGAATATTAATGCAAATATTCACAGGGGAGTACACAAATTAGCTGAAGAGTCCACAATTGCATATGAAAATGTAAGACTTAAAGTCAGAAAGCTGCTTAATGCAGATAGTAATACTGAAATAATCTTTACAAGAAATGCCACAGAATCACTCAATCTCCTTTCATATACTCTTGGTGAGAGCCTGAATGAAGGTGATGAAATCCTTATTTCAGAGATGGAACACCATTCAAACATTGTTCCCTGGTTTATCCTGAAAAACAGAAAAAATATTTCCATTAAATTTATTCCTATTACAGATAAATATGAACTTGATTATGAAGCACTTTCAAGCCTGGTAACAAAAAAAACAAAAATTATTTCTGTAACTCATAAATCCAATGTTTTAGGCACTGTAAATGACATTAAAAAGATATCAGATATTGCACATTCTGCAGGGGCTGTACTTATAGTTGATGCTGCACAAAGCGTTCCACATATGAGAATTAACTTTAATGAAATGGGTTGTGATTTTATTGTATTTTCTGCTCATAAAATGTGTGGACCCACTGGTGTTGGTGTCTTAGCTGGTAAAAAAGATTTGTTGGAAAAAATGCCGCCGTTTATGGGTGGTGGTGAGATGATTAGAAAAGTTACATTTGATGATTTTACAGTAAATGATTTACCGTGGAAATATGAAGCAGGCACACCAAATATTGCTGATGTTATTGCATTTGAAAAAGCAATTGATTATATACAGAGTATTGGTATTCAAAATATATACGATTATGAATGTGAGTTAACATCCTATGCCCTTGATTCTATAAAACAATTTGATTTCTTGAAATTATATGGGCCTGAAAATGTTAAAAACAGAGCAGGTATTATAACATTCAGTAACCCTGTAGTTCATCCTCATGATATTGCCACAATTATTGATCAGTATGGTGTAGCAATCCGAGCTGGTCATCATTGTGCCCAGCCTTTGATGAAAAAATTAGGAGTTCAGGCTACATGCAGAGCAAGTTTTTATTTTTATAATACAAAACAAGAAGTTGATATATTTATTAATGCTTTGAAGTCTGCTTTTGATTATTTTGCACTGGGTGCTTGCAAGGATTTAGTTTCAAATGAACCAAAAGGTGCTAAAAGGTAATATGAGTGTAATTACTATGACAAATAAATCTTTACCGCAGCTTGATGAATTGTATAAAGAAATTATACTTGAGCATTATCGGCACCCCCATGGAAGGATCCCTGTTGAACATATACATTATCAGGCAGATGGCATGAATCCATTATGTGGTGATGAGGTAAAACTTGCTTTGGAAGTAGAAAATAATAAGATAAAAAGGATATTTATAGATAGTCATGGCTGTTCAATAAGCGTGGCATCTGCTTCAATGTTGGCTGAAATATTAAACAATAAAACTTTAGATGAGGCAAAATTGATTTATGCTCATTTTAAGGATATGATGCATGGGGTTTCTTTGTCTGAAGAATTCGACATAGGTGATTTGGAAGCTCTTGAAGGAGTGAAAAAATTTCCGGTTAGAATAAAATGTGCACTTTTACCCTGGACAACATTTGATGAAGCTTTAGCTGGTCATAAACACATTGAAATTTCATGAGGTGATTCATATATGATTACAAAAGAAGAAATAATAGATTCATTAAAACCTGTCCGTGATCCGGAGTTAAATATAAGTGTTGTTGATTTAGGGCTTATATATGATGTGTGTTTTGAAAATGACGGGAAAAAGGCCATAGTTCACATGACACTTACAAGCCCTGCTTGTCCTGTTGGTCCACAACTTATGGCAGCAGTTCATACTAAAGCATGTAGTGTAAATGGTATAGAAGATGCAGAAGTTAAATTAGTGTGGACACCAAAATGGGACCCTAAAACAATGGCTTCAGAAGAAGCAAAGGATCAGTTAGGAATTTTTTAACAACAGTACACCCAAAATAGTCCATTGAAAAATGTATATCAGTTTAATTTAAATATTTGCTTAAATGCTGTATATCTTGCTTTGTACTTAACCTCTCAACCGTACAAAATCCCTGTATAATTATTAGGAATTATTATTTAAAATAATCTACTAAATAACAACGAAGATCTATTACCTATGGCAAGCAAAAATAACGTAATTCTTAGAATCGCAGGTGCAGCTGGAGATGGTATCCAGTCTACTGGTGAGCTTCTTGGTAAGACCTGTTCGCGTATGGGTTTACATGTCCTTGCCTACAATTCTTTTCAGTCTGCAATTCGTGGTGGTCATGTTTGGCTGCAAATGGCAATTGGAAAAGAAAAACAGATTGACCACGGAGAAGGGGTTGAAGTATTGTTGTTATTTAATAAAACTTCCCCACCGGTTCATGTTCCGGATATGAAACCAGGCGGTGTTGTATTTTATAATGCTGGTACTATAAAAAAAGATGAGATAGAGTCTCTGCGCTCTGATGTTAATTACTATGGTCTGGATTTTAAGTCTATGGTAGATGCTGCTGGACTCACTGCTGTAAACTCTGTGATGATCAATGTAATGCTTGCTGGTGCTTTGGATCAAATACTTAACCTGGATCCTGAAGTTACGTTAGGGTTTATAAAACACAAGTTTCTGAAAAAGGGCGAAGGAGTGGTTGAACTAAACCATAAAATATTTAATCTTGGTTATGAGTGGACAAAAGCAAATGTTAAACCACTTGGACTTGAACTTAAGGGTGATAACAAAGCCAAACTTTTTATGTCCGGTAATGAAGCTATAGGAATGGGATTAGTGGCAGGAGGTCTAAAATTCTATGCTGCCTATCCAATGAGCCCGGCAACAAGTATCCTTCACTATGTTTCTACTCTGGCACAATCAGATAAATTAATTATTAAACAGGTAGAAGATGAGCTTGCAGCAATTAACTATGCTATTGGTGCTGGACATGCTGGTGCTCGTGCAGCGGTGGGTACAGCAGGTGGTGGTTTTTGTCTCATGGTAGAAGCACTGGGATTTGCTGGAATGTTAGAAGCGCCTGTAGTTGCTGTCCTGGTTCAACGGGGCGGTCCATCTACCGGAGTTCCTACTAAACAAGAACAAGCTGATATCAATCTTGCAATGAGCGGCAATGGTGAATTCCCTAAGTTTATCCTGGCACCAAAAGATTTGGAAGATTGTTTTTATCAGTCAGCTCGTGCTTTAAATATTGCTGAAAAATATCAAGTGCCAGTTATATTAATAAGTGATTTCTTTTTATCAGAACACTTTGAAACTGTAGATGATTTGGATTTCTCAAAAATTACTATAGAGAGAGGAAAATTTACTACAGAATGGAATAGTAGTGAAAAGTATAAACGTTATGCTTACAGTGAAGATGGAATCTCTCCTAGGGTAAGACCAGGAACTCCAGGTGCTATGTATGTGGGGGTAAGTGATGAACATAATGAATATGGGCATCTTATGTCTGATGTAGAAGCAGGTTTGCCGCATGCACGTGAAGCGCGAATTAAAATGCATGCTAAACGTATGCATAAGGTACAAACTATGATAGAAGCTGGTGATGCCAAGCCACCAGTCCTGGAGGGTGATGTAAATGCTGATACTACTTTTGTTACCTGGGGTTCAACTTATGCCTATGTTAAATCAGCTATAAGAATGCTTACTGGTGAGGGTATCAAAGTAAATCACATTAATTTTACGGATATTTATCCAATGCCTCGTGAAAAAACACTTGCAGTACTTAAAAAATGTAAACGTTTAATATCGGTTGAAGCTAATATGTGTAATTCGCTATGCCGTCAAATCCTTGCAGAGACTGCGTTTGAGATTATAGAACATATAAATCGCTGGGATGGAGAACCGTTTACCGGTGAGTATATAGTAAAGGAATTTAAAAAACTAGGCTCAAAAAAAAAGCAGTTAGTTAGTGTTTAAAAAGGAAAAAACAATGACAATGAACGTATTAGATAGAAAAGCCAGACCAGCAATAGATCCTAAGGATTTTAAAGGTGATGTGCACCCGGACTGGTGTCCGGGATGTGGAGATTTTGGTGTACTTAGTTGCCTGCAACGTGCTTTTGCTGAACTGGGTATACCGCAGCATGAAATAGCAGTAATAGCAGGAATTGGTTGCTCATCTAATTTGCCTGGCTTTATTAATACTTATGGCATGCATACATTGCATGGAAGATCACTACCTAATGCTCAGGGTTTTAAACTTGTTCACCATGATATGACTGTAGTTGGAGTGGGTGGAGATGGTGATGGTTATGGTATTGGTGTAGGACACCTTATACATGCATTAAGGCGCAATATGGATATGACCTATATAGTAATGAATAACTCTATTTATGGACTTACCACAGGTCAAACTTCTCCTACAAGTGGTTTTGGTATGAAAACAAAATCTACCCCATTTGGTAATCCAGAAGCTCCACTAAATCCTATTACTTTAGCTCTGGGTTCCGGAGCAAGTTTTGTAGCACGTGCATCTTCTGGTAATCCTAAGCAAACAGTAGAGATTTATAAAAAAGCTATTATGCATAAAGGTTTTGCACTGGTTGATACTTTTTCTCCATGCGTAACTTTTAACAAAGTAAACACTAATCAATTTTATAAAGAAGGTATTTATGATATGAATGCTGAAGGACATGATAGTAGTAATTTGGAAGCAGCTTTTGCCATTGCTATGAAAGATACATATGGTACAGGAAGAATAGCTACAGGAATATTTTACCAATGCGAGCGCTCTTGCTACGAAGAAACCGAGAAAGATACTTTATCAACCCCTGTTGTAGACCATAAATTAGGCATTTCTACTAAAAGAGCCGAAGAGCTAAAGGAAAGATTTAGATAGGCAGATCTAGAGTAAGAAAAACATCAGATATAAAATCATTGCTGATATGTGTACGAAGTAATTCTGCTGCTTTATTTTTACATACGGCTTCATTGAAATTATAAAATTCACCAATTATCTGAAAATCATCGTTTATGGACACTGTTAGAAATGGTGTATTTGAAGCTGTGTCATAAAATCTTATACTTCTGTTTCTGTCTCTAGAATCAGGCTCGTCGGAAATAACCAATAAGCTGCTTTCTTCATAGATTACTTTATCTGTTGGTTTAATCCCTATTGAATATGTGCCGGGAAATTTTCTATTTACTGCAAATGTTGGATGTATTTCCCACTCTCTTAAGTTTGTTAAATCTCTGATAGGTGAGCCTGTATCAATAGTTCTTTCCCACAGGTTTATATTATTTGGATATTTTACTGAATCCTCTGAGAGTCTTCTAAAATCAGCTATTGGAAAGGTTGATCTGTTTGGTGTTATTGTTCTGGTTGTGCTCATAATTGCTTTGCGGGTCTTTAATATTTTTTTATTATAACTATTTGGTTTAATTAGAACCCCACTATTTATAAATGTTTAATTATCTATCACAAAAAAGATAAAAGGGCTTACATTTTTATGCTCACTCATACCCATGCTTCGCTTGGTGGGCTTGGCGCCTCCAACGCTCCGCTTTCCGCCAAAGGACGGACCCGCCTCTGGCGGGAGGGTATGGGTTTCGCTTTTGTAAGCCCTTTTAGTTAGGAAAGATTTTCCATTATTTAATGGATAATCTAAGCGAAGGATATTTCGGTAAGGAATATTCTGAGCAACGTAGCTCTAAAAGCGAGTTGAGCGTTCGCGCGAAACGAGCGGTATAAAAAAATGGATTTGCCCCTGGCAGGAATCGAACCTGCATGTGTACCTTCGGAGAGTACCGCTCTATCCATTGAGCTACAGAGGCATTTTGTAAAAAGAATTGTAATTTCAAAGTAATAAAATTGTAATTAATACAAGGCATCATCATGGAGCTAATTATACAAAGTAATGCTTTGTATGTGCAATGTAATTTAAGAGTATCTTGTAAGTAATTGTTTTGTTTTGTTTTCATTTATGTAACTAAATATCATATGGTTAATTTCATTCTATTTACATTGAGATTATTTTATGTGATGATGAAGTTAATACTCGAATAGCTTCAGTCTAATTAAATCCCTATAAGGCGCATGGTGAGTGGGTTTCAACCGTGTGTCGTAGTAGCTATTGTGTTTATTTAAGAATATAATGGTTGTAGTCACAAAAGAAAAACCTGCTGTAAGTCAACGGGTACCACTTTTACAAAACTGTCTAGATTTTAGAAGCTGGGATCATCCTTATAATACGCTTGATACCAAAGTATTGAGAGAAAAAGGTATGCCTGAGTATAAGGATCTTAGTTCTTTTAAGGATGAGGGTATTGAAGTTGTAAGCCATCAAAAGGTACCGGAGTCTACTTTGAAGCTTCTGCGCTATGGAAAGATGGGAGCAACAGGCGGTGCAGTTGCTTTGAATGCTGTTGCTGCTCTTGGACTTTTTTACTCAGGTGCAAAATTATTTTATAATTCAATCTTTAACCGTGATGTGGATGATTCCTATAAGAGCCTTGGAAATGCTTATTCAGCATCTGCTGTTGCAGGAGCTTTAACTGGTGCAGCACATGAAAGTCCTGAATGGTCACTAGGAAACATTGGTATGGGAATATTTAGCAGGAATCTAAACAATCTTTGGGGACTTGCTGGCTTTTCAATATCAGAAGGACTTTCTTCAATAGGCATGGGGAGGGTGCGTTATCGAGATAAACGTAATATATATGCTGTAAAGAATTCAATATTTAATTCTGATTCATTGTCAAAATTCAGATTTTTAATGCCTATTGAACAATCTATACTTACTTTTTTTAAAAAAACCATTTCTCCTAAAAATTGGGAAAGGTTTAAGAAAGAAGAACCTTATTCAGCATTTCAGGCAGCAGGTGGTGGACTAATTGCTGCAGGCGGAATGCTTGGAATTGGCAGCTTGTTTAAAAATAAACTTTCTGAAGGTATGCAGTCTTTTTTCTATCTACCATATAGTTTATTTTCTGCATTAAATCTCTTTGCATTTTATAGAGATGGGGATGTTCAGCTAGAAAGATTAGGAAAAATTGCAAAGAGACCAAGTGAAACTTATTGTGTAAAGGCTGAAGGAAATCTTAAAAAACTCTCTACTCCATTTTTAGCTGTAAATAATCTATTGCTTGCTATGAAGGGACTAGGGCTTGATAGTGAAGGCGGACTTATATATAACATGGCAATGTCAGTAAGGGCTTTTGGTGCAGGGCTAGCATTTTTAGCCTTTAAATCACAGTCTTTTTTAAAATTTTTCAAGCCAGATTTGTTTGGACCCACACATAAAGAAACAATAGAGCTAAATTTAGATGTACAAAAACGAGCAGAAGTGGTTTTCAGACACATAGAGAATCTGGAAAAAAACAGACCTGCACCCCATCTAAGAGATAAGTTTGATGACATCATTTATGATGGTAGTAATAAACAAAGAGATATTCTTGATAAGTTAATTCACTCAAAAACCTTTGAAGCAGCTAGAGGTAAAACACAGGTAGGTTTATCTACTCCATATAATCCACCAATAAACGGCAGACCATATTTGGAAAGACACTCCCATATGAAAAGAGTATGTGGGGTTGATATTTTGATTTACAACAGTCTTTTAAAAAACATTATTAATCCAGAACTAAGAAAGCTTTTGCTTGAACATGAGGATTCTTTTAAACTGGCTGGACTTCTTCATGATATAGGGCATATAGCTAGAAGTCATCTTGCTGAAAAGGCTGTAAAAGGACATGATAATGATGAATATACGTTAGATATTTTGGAAGGTAAGAAAGAAGGTGTTCCTAAAGATATTTATGAAACAGTTTGTTCTTACTATGGAAAAGAAAAAGGCGAGGAAATCTTAAAGCAGGTAAGAGATATTATTGGTGTCAAGCATCCACTTTATAAAGCATATAAAATATGTGATTATGTAGAGTACTTACGATGTGGAGATTTTACTTGCATAGATGGCTTTCCTAAGTGGACAACTGATGATATTAAAGAATATGCTGACACATTGAGACTGTATAAAGGTAAAGATGACAAAGTTCAAACTTGTTTTACAGAAAAAGGTGCTGTGCTTACATTTATGATACTTTTTGATAGAAAAGTATTTAATGATAATTTTAATTATTTCCCAATTACACAAGCTGACGAGATCCCATATCTTTCTGGGCTAGATGCTGCTGATGTCTCAGAAAAAGAAGCTAAACTTATGACTGAAAAAGAAGTCGACTTAAGAGCACGTGAAGGGCTTAAAAAACTTAACGGTTCTAATTATCAGTCCAGGCAAAGACATGCAACTGGTGGAGAAACAGCTTATTGTGGGTATTCAAAAATCGATCCTGATAAAAAGATTCTGGTTTATATGGGAGAAGATAAGGAACCAATGGAGTTTTTGGATTATGTTGAAAAAGTCATAAAGCCAAGGAATCCAAAGCTATACAAAGAACTTGAGCCTAGAATATACGGGCTCACCACACATAAAGAAATTGATTTGATAATTAATGTAAAGAGTTCAGCTAATTAAATCAGTAATCCTACTATGCATCCTGATAAACATGAAACCAATGCACCACAGACCATTGCTTTAAAACCAAGACTAGCAAGATCACTTTTTCTTTCCGGTGCCATTTGTGACAGCCCACCGACCTGAATTGCTATACTGCTGAAATTTGCAAACCCACAAATTATAAATGTTGCAATACCTAGTCCTTTTTCACTCAGGGTATGAACTTTCAGGTACTTTGCCAGATCGAGATATGCAATGAATTCATTAAGCGAAATTTTTGTCCCGAATAAAGACGCAACAATTCCTACTTCGTCTTTAGGCACGCCAAGTAGATAAATGAGTGGTGTAAACAGATATCCAAGAATTACCTTAAGGCTTAATTTATCATTCATTATAAATAACATTTTATCTATAAGTGCAACTAGACTTATAAACGCTAAAAGCATAGCTATTATACCTATGCTAATTTTTGCTCCACTGAATGCTCCGTCTAGAATTGCTTCTACAAGATTTTTTTCCCTTGCTTTGTATTCTATTTTTATTGTGTCCCTTGTAGCTGGTTTGCTGTCTTCAGGGTAAAATATTTTTGAAATTAAAAAACTGCCAGGAGCTGCCATAAAACTAGCAGCAAGAAGATATTCTGTTTTAACTCCCAGCCCGCTATATATTGCCATTAATGAACCTGATATGCATGCCATACCACCTGTCATAATTGTTAGAATCTCAGATTTTGTAAGCTTTGACAGATATGGTTGTATTACTATTGCTGATTCTACCTGTCCTACAAAAATTACCAATGAATTTGCAAGGGCTTCGGCACCGCTTACACCCATTAACTTATTAAAAGTCCATGCAAATACTTTGACTATTGCCTGTAAAATTCCAAAGTAATAAAAAATGGAAACAAGCGCACATACAAAAATAATTGTGGGTATAACCTGAACTGCAAAAATTATGTTTAAAGTAGAGTTTGTACTGTTTGCCAGGAACTTGTCATCTGCAAGGCATCCAAAAACAAATTTTCCTCCTTCCTTTGAAACTTCAAGTATTGCTGTTACTCCCTTTGCTATAATTTCAACAAGTCTTTTTCCTGCTGGCACCTTCAGTATAAAAACCCCGGTTAGAAACTGTAATAAAAGCCCCGTTACTACAAGCCTTAAGTTGATCAGTTTTTTGTTATTTGAAAATAAATATGAAATTAATAAAATTGCTATAATTCCAAAAATTCCAATATAGTTATTCTCTTGCAAATTAATTCTCCCTGAAAATAAATATGGTTAGTATTTTAACGATTTGACCAACTAATTTCTAGAATTGTGAATCTTGCTGTAATTATTGAGTCCTTAATTTGGTAATCACCCTTTTAGTATCAATCTTGCTTTGATATTATTGATTACAAGTTTTTATATCATTATTATGCGTGTTATAGCACCAGGAACACATTCCTTCTCTCCTCTTCTTCAGTCTAGGAGTGTTTCACGAGCTTGTGCAGTTAATTCAGGGATTGCACCTTATGGAGAAACTACTTCTGGTGGTGCGGCAGGATTACCGTTTGTTATAACTGATAGAAAGTCTGCTCCTGTTTTTTCGCTTATGATTAATAGAATTGATGAAAAAAGATTACTGGAAGAATTTGACCTCATAATTATTGGAGGGGGGATAAATGGCTGTGGTATAGCTCGGGATGCTAGTGAACGAGGGTTGAATGTACTTTTACTTGAGAGAGAAGATTTTGGAGCAGGTTGTTCAGGCGTGCCATCCAGACTTATACATGGTGGACTTAGGTATCTTGAATATTTTGAATTAGATCTTGTTAGAGAGTCTCTTAGAGAAAGAGAAATACTGTTACAAAATGCAAATCATCTTGTCAGCCCTATTCAGATGTCGATTCCAATATATAAAGGTGATAAAAGGGGTCCATTCATTGTAAAGATTGGAATGATTTTATATGATATTTTATCTTTTGATAAATCTCTTCCCAGGCATAGGATGATGTCTCCTGACGAATTTATGAAACTGGAGCCTGGTGTTAACTCAGAGGGTTTAAGGGGAGCTGCTGTTTATTATGATGCACAGGTAACGTATCCTGAAAGATTATGTTTAGAGAATGCATTAATGGCAAAAGATTATGGAGCAGTTGTTTTAAACCATGCAGAGGTTACAGATATTTCATTAAACGGTGATAAAGTTTCACATGTTGAGTTTGTTGACAGATTATCGGGGAAAACACATAAAGCCAAGGGTAAGTTAATCATAAATGTTTCAGGTCCATGGGTAGATGAGCTTTGTAGCTTAACTAACAGGAGTTATAAAAAGCTTATTGGTGGAACGGTCGGCAGTCATATAATAATTAAAAAATTTGAAAATGGACCTAGAAATGCAGTATATGCCAGTGCACGATCTGATAAAAGACCATTTTTTATTATTCCTTGGCAGAATTATTATCTCATTGGTACTACTGATATACCTGTAAATGGAGACATTGATTTCTTGAAAATATCTGAGAAAGAAATTAACTATCTTTTAAGTGAAACAAATCATATAATTAATCCCAGGCAAATCAGCCATGGTGATATTTTATTTTCATATACCGGTGTAAGACCCCTTCCATTTGTTGCTGATAAGAGGAAAAATCCTGCTTCTATTACTCGAAGGCATTTAATTCATGATCATAAACAAGATGGAATTAATAATTTATTGTCTGTTATTGGTGGAAAGCTAACAACTTATAGAAGTCTTTCTGAAGAGCTTGTTGATTTTGCTTATAGGAGGCTTGGCTGTAATTTTGTGAGAGGAAGAACAAATCATGTACCTCTTATGGGAAAAGTAGAAGGAGACATTAATGAGTACAGGGATTCCCAGGTAAAAATTGCAAAGAGTACTTATGGCAAAGCCAGTGATTCAGTACCTCATTTAATTGGGCTGTATGGTTGTAATTATAAACAAATCCTTGATTTGACTAAAAAAGATCCAACGCTAGTAGAAAAATTGAGTCATAATGCAGAAGATATTGCAGCCCAGGTTTTGCATTCTGTAAGTAATGAGATGGCATATACAGTCAGTGATGTTTTGCTTAGAAGAACAACACTTGGATTAAGAGAAGGATTAGGGCAGGATTCTATTCCAAGAGTTTCAGAAATATTAAAAGACCAACTTCAGCTTTCTGATGGTGAAATGTCCAGGCAAATTAATGAATATGAAGAAAAGGTTTTAAAACTTAGAAAAGTTTAGCTCTAAGATAATCTTTTTGGAATTAAGTGTTTTGATGTTATGTCTTTGTAATTTTCTCTTTCAATGATTACTTCGGCTACTCCTTCATTTACGATGATACAGGCAGGTCTAGGAATCGTATTGTAATTTGATGACATGCTGTAATTATATGCACCTGTTCCAAACATAGCGATAATATCTCCCGGGGATATTCTGGGAAGAGAGATATCCTGAATTAAGATATCTCCTGTTTCGCAATATCGTCCTGCTATTGTAACTGTTTCTTTTTCAGGTTGATTCATTTTATTAGCTACAAGTGCTGTATATTTTGCCTGATATGTTATTGGTCTTGGATTGTCTGCCATCCCCCCATCAACAGAAACATATTTTCTGCCATTAGGCACTTGTTTTATGCTTCCTGCAGTGTATATGGTTATACCGCTTGTTCCAATAATACTCCTTCCCGGCTCACAAATTAATTTTGGTAATTTTAGATTTAATTTGTTACATTTATCTTTTAATTTGCTTGTTACAGCTTTTGCCAAGTCTTCAATATCTACTGGATCATCGCTTGAAATATATGATATTCCAAGCCCTCCTCCTATATTAATTTCATCAAGTATAAAACCATATTTTTCTTTTGCATATTTATATTGATCAAGGAGTATATCAATACTGTCTGAATAAGGTTTCAATTCAAATATTTGTGAACCTATATGTGAATGGAATCCTTTTAATGAAATTTTGTCTTCATGTTGTTTAATAATTTTTAATATTTCATCAAGGTATTCAATGTCAAAACCAAATTTGCTGTCAAGGTGACCTGTTTTAATATAATCATGTGTATGGCATTCAATACCTGGGGTTAGTCTAATCAAAATATCAACCTTCTTTTTATGATCTGATGCACTTTTTTGTATTAGGTCCAGCTCATGAAAATTATCACAGATAATTTTTGCTGCATCGTTTTTAATGACGTAATCAATTTCTTCTTTTGACTTATTATTTCCATGGAAGTAAATTTTGTTTTTTGGGAAATTGCATTTCTCTGCAAGGTATAACTCTCCTCCTGATACTATATCCAGCCCCAGAGCAGTATTGTCAGCTATTCTAAAGATTGCTGCTGCTGCAAAAGCTTTTGCAGCATATAAAATGAGATAGTTATTATAATTTTCTTTAATACAGGAGGTATAATTCTGTACTTTTCTCCTGAATGTTTTTTCATCAATTATGTATAAAGGTGTTTCGTATTTTTTTGCCAGTTCGGAAAGAGTAATACCTCCAAGAGTTAAATCACCATCTTTTGTTACTCCAATGGTATCAGGGTATACTTCTGATTTGTTCATTTTTTGATTGATTTCATTTGATGATTTCACTGATGTATTATTTAGTTTGATATCAATAGGTTTTAACTCTGGATATTATACTTGATTATTAATGTAATATATATGCGTTCGATTCTCTTTAATAAAACTAGTTTTAAAGAATAATGAAACCCAGAAAAAAAGCAAAGCTATTAGCATTAATACCTATAATGTTTTTTTCAGTAAGTGGTGGACCATATGGTCTTGAGGAGATAGTTGCATCTGTCGGTCCTCTTTGCACACTAATGCTGATTACTCTTATACCACTTGTTTGGACTATTCCTGAATGCCTTATTGTTGCTGAACTTTCAAGTAATTATCCTGTTCAGGGGGGATACTATCGCTGGGTTTATATGGGGCTTGGCAGGTTTTGGGGATTTATGGAAGGCTGGTGGAGTATCTTATATACGATAATTGATTTATCGCTTTATCCTATTTTATTTACAGCCTATCTTAAATTCTTTTTTCCGGATTTAAGCTTTATTCAGTTTTATATTATACAACTTACTGTTATATGGATATCAGCATTATTTAATATTCTTGGGATAAGAACTGTTGGATATGTACTTGGACTTTTCACTTCTTTTATTTTAATTTCATTTCTCTTTTTTATTGTATTTGGCATGAAATATCTCTCATTTGATTTCTCACCAATTTTAAATGCTCGTAATCATTTAACAGGAAACAATGTATTATATGGACTATCATTAGCATTCTGGAATTTTATTGGGTGGGATAATTCATCTACTGTTCTTGATGAAGTTCATAATCCTAATCATAACTATCGCAGATCAATGTTTATTAATGTTCCAATAATTGTATTTTTTTATTTTTTTACTCTTATAGTTGCTCTGTCTATTAATACTAGCTGGGGGAACTGGACGTTTGGTGAGTTTTCAAGAATATCAATAATTATGGGGCACCCTGTACTGGCTGTTGTGTTAACAATTGGTGGTATGGCTATGTGTCTGGGTTTGTTTAATTCTCTCATGCTTTCATCTACACGTATTTTTTCAACAATGGCAGATGATAATCTTCTCCCATCAATGTTTTCAAAAATTCATAATAAATTTCAAACGCCTTATATAGCAATAATATTTGTTTCTGTTTTATATAGTTTTCTTGTGTTGGTAGATTTTAAAAATCTGGTTGTTTATGATGTCTTTTTGTACCTAATAGCAATTTCACTTGAAGCTATTGCCTTAATAATTCTTAGAAAGAAAATACCTGAAGATGGTCTTCATTTCCAGATACCTTTTGGAAAGACTGGATTTTGGTTATCTATTGTAATGCTTTTTGCTTGTATTATTTTAGTAACAATAGCAAATGCTGTAAGTATAATTTCACCTTTAAAAGGAACTGTATTTGGACTTCTGCTTGCATTTAGTGGTGTACCCGCATATTTTTTCTTTCTTAACAGAAGGAAAATTCCGTTAATCATTAAAAAGGTATCTAAGTAAGTCTCGTTTCTACCTACCGCCCTCCTTGCTCATTCTTCGCTTGTCGGGCTTTGCAAAGTACTTACGGTCTGCTATTCCTAACATTCTACAGGTTTTGCCGAATGAATCGCCAAAACCTTTCATTACAAGTGAGTTAACTATAAAATTACAGCAGTAGGTAGGCAGTAACTAAGTTTCTTACTCTTCTAGTTCAGACTGAAATTCGCTTACTATCCATATGTGAGAATCAGAAATGTTCTTCAAGATGTGCTTTGTGACAGCTCCCTGAAGGAACGGAAAAGTTGTATTGTGTTTTGGTTCTCCTACAATAATGTAGTGTGGTTTTACTTTTTCTTCTGCTTTTTTCATTTCTTCTATAATATTCCTTCCTTCTACGAGCCTGAAGTCACCCCCAATTTCTACTATAAGCTGTTCAAGTTCAATAATTGCAAGTTTTTTTTCTTCTGAATATGCTTTTGTGTTTTTAAGTATATGCATAACAATTAATTCTCCCTGAAGCCTGTTTGCAATTCTTGCAGATTTTCTCACCAGCTTTAATGTATCGGGGTTTATATCTACAAAGCTCAAGATTTTTACCTTTTTTTCTTTTGGATATAGTTCATGTTCAACACTTTCTGCGACTTCTCTTAATGAGAGTTCTCTAAGTGCTATAAGATTTTTTCTTTGGAAAAAGTGTGTTAATGCTTGTTCTATTTTGTCTATTGTATAAATTTTTCCTGCTTTTAACCTTTCCTGTAGGGCTTCAGGACTAAGATCAATAAGAACTATTTCACTTGCGTGTGAGATAACCCAGTCTGGCACGGTTTCCCTGACTTTTATTCCTGTCACCTGTTCCACTGTGTCGTTTAAACTTTCAATGTGTTGTATATTTACTGTGGACAGTACGTTAATTCCTGCTCTTAAAAGATACTGAACATCCTGATATCGTTTATTATTTATTGATCTTGGTGCATTAGTATGTGCAAGTTCATCCACTAGGATATACTCTGGTTTTGTAAGTATTGCTCCTTCCAGATCAAATTCTGGTAAATATTTTCCCTTATGTTCAATAAGTTTTGGTTGTAGCACTGGTAATCCATCCATAAGTTTTGCTGTTTCAGTTCTTCCGTGAGTATCAATTACTCCTAGCAAAACATTTATGCCCTGTTTCTGTAATTCTCTTCCATCCTGAAGCATTTTGTATGTTTTACCTACACCAGGTGCCATTCCTATATATATTTTTAATTTTCCAAACTTGAAATTCCCTTGTTTACCCGTAGGGTATGTCGCTTGTGTTGATTTATTTTGTGTGCTTTCTGATAATGATTCATCATTATTATTTGTCTTAAGTATCAGTAAATCAAGATCGTTTGTTTTATTTAGTACTTCGAGAGCAATTGATTTATGAAAAATATTTCCAAACTTTTGTTTTTTTTCATATCCGGTAATTACCTGTGTTATTCTGTTTAAATTAATCAAATGAATCAATTCATCCGCAACACTTTTTCTTATATCTTTTATCAGGAATAAATTACCGTTTTTTAATTTGCATGTTTCTCTTATTTTGTTTAACAGATCCTGGTTAACATTGTCTTTTAAAAAGCAGACAATATCTAGGTCTCCATGAATAGCCTTGGCTATTTCAGAGGCATGATTGATTAAATTAATTGAGCTTTCTTCCGGACTTGCTGCAACGAGTATCCTGTCTTTTATTTTTGCTTTTAATTTTTCTGTGACTACTTCTATATCAACTCTTTCAGCTAGGAAATTAAGTGCAAGATCTCTTAAAAGATTTAAATTGCTTCTTTTAAAGAAATTATTTAATGCGTGTTTTAATTGTTCGCCTGTGTATATTTGCTTAGAGTGTAGCCTGTTATAAAGTTCATCAATTGAGATATCTATCAAAACAACTTCTTCAGCCTGGTTTAGTACCCAGTCAGGAACAGTTTCATTTATTTTGATACCAAAACTTTTTTCTACTATAGGTGCAATACCATCAAGTTGATGAATATTTAATGTGGAAAGAACACTAATACCTTCTTTTAAAAGATCCTGTATGTCCTGATATCTCTTTTGATTCCTGGAGCCTGAAATATTATTATGTGCAAGTTCGTCAACAATAATTGTTGCAGGCCTTCTTTCAATAATTGCATCCAGATCCATGTCGTAAAAATCTTTATCATTTATGGTAAATTTTTTTCTTGGAATGGCAGGAAATGAATTTATAAGATTGTGATTCTCTGGTCTGTTTTGCATTTCAATATAACCAATAACTATATCCACGCCCTTGTTTTTTAGATCAAGTGCTTCTTCAAGCATTCTGAAAGTTTTACCAGTTCCAGGTGCTACGCCAAGATAAATCTTATGTCTGCCGCTAGACAATTTAACTATTTGTTTTAGTATTTCATCAGGATCCAGTCTCTTCGGCATAAATTTTATTTAGTTCTATATTTAATTCTAGAACATTTACAATTCTTTCCCCAAAGATACCAAATATTCTTGGCTTTGACTTTTTCACAATAAGGTTGATAAGACTTTCCTTCTTAATTCCTGTATTTGCCGAAATTCTATCAATTTGTCCGATAGCACCTTTATAGGTAATGTGTGGATCTAATCCAGAGGCAGATTCACTAATTATATTTAAATCAAAATTGCTGTTTTGATTTTTCTTCTTATATTTAACAATATTTCCTGAAATATTTTCCTTTAACCTGATTGAGTAATGTGGGAAATTTGAATTCCCTGAAATATTATTTCTGTAATTGTTCAGTGAGGGTCTCCCGTGAAAATAAATATTATTTGTAAAACTTTGTCCTATTATTCTGGATCCTATTATTTTTTTGCTTTCTTTTATGAGACTGCCGTTAGACTTATTAAAGAAAAAAATATTTGTTGCTGCAACAGTTAAAACAAAATACATTGCAGTTAAAACAAATGTTATTATGCAGACTCTTAAGCCAGACATTACAAAAATCTCCCCATAAGAATATCAATTAATTTTATTCCTATAAATGGAATTATTAAACCACCAATGCCGAACAGCAGTAAGTTATGTCTGAGCATCTTTTGTGGCTCAATTGCTTTAACTTCAACTCCTCTCATTGCTAATGGCATCATAATTGGAATAATAATCATATTGAAAATAAGTGTTGAAATAATTGCTGACAAGCCGGAGTTTAGATGCATTATGTTAAGTATTTCAAGCCCAGGAATTGTTATAATTGCAGGTAAAATAGCAAAATATTTAGATATATCATTTGTTATTGAAAATGTTGTAAGTGCTCCTCTTGTTGTAAGTAATTGCCTTCCTATTCTTATAATCTCAATAATTTTGGTTGGATCGGAATCCAGATCTATCATATTTGAAGCTTCTTTTGCTGCGATCGTTCCTGTATTCATTGATAATCCTATATCTGCCTGCGCAAGAGCTGGTGCATCGTTTGTTCCATCACCAATCATCCCTACTACCATACCCTTTGACTGATAGTTTCTAATCAGGTGTATCTTTTCTTCAGGTTTTGTCTGTGCAATATAGTCTTCTATTCCAGTTTCTTTTGTAATTGCTTTAGCAGTAGTTACATTATCACCTGTGCACATTATAGTTTTAACTCCTAAAGTTGTAGTTTCTCTGAACCTTTCTTTTATCGAAGGTTTTATCATATCTTTTAAATTTATTAGCCCGATTATTTCATTGTTCTTGGAAATCAATAAAGGTGTACCACCTTGTGCAGCTATGCTTTCTATTATTTGATCTGTATTATTCCATATTTTTCCCTGTTTTGAGATTACAAGTTTTTTGATTACATCACAGGCACCTTTTCTCAGCACCTCTCCATTATCAAGATCTATACCACTCATTCTGGTATGTGCAGTAAATTCGTGAGGTGTACCGCTGATCTGTTTTATATCAATCTCTGCACCGTATCTTTTTGCAAGAGCAAGGATTGATTTACCCTCAGGGGTTTGATCAAAATAACTTGCTATAAATGCCATTTTTGCTACATCAGTTATTGAGTATGAACCAAGCGGTATAAATTCATTTGCCATCCTATTGCCAAATGTGATTGTGCCAGTTTTATCCAATAGTAAAAGATCAATATCACCAGCACATTCGAGCAATTTTTCTGACATAACAAGAACATTTAATTTGTTAATTCTGTCAAATCCTGAAATTCTTATTGGTGTTATTAATGATCCAATTGTTGTGGGTAACAAGCAAATTAACAATGCAATTAAAAATGAAAATTCAACACGTGTATTAAAATAGATAAGTAATCCTGGTAATGTTACAGTTACAACAAGAAATGAAATCGCAATTCCAATTAATTGAACAGTTAAACTTATTTCATTAGGAGATTTATGTCTTTCGGTTTCTTCTGCAATACTTGCCATCTGATCTATGTATGTTTGCCCTGCTTCTGAAGTTACTTTTATAAGTAACCAGTCTGCTAAGACTCTTGTCCCGCTAGTAACTGAGCTTGATGTATCAGTGCCAGGTTCTTTTAAAACTGATGATGATTCGCCAGTTATTGCTGATTCATCAACAGCAGCAATCCCCTCGATAACTTCACCATCAACAGGGATTAAATCTCCCTCTTTTACTTTTATAATGTTTCCTTTTTCAAGCTGTGATGTAAATATATACTCAATCATTCCATTTGGAAGCACTCTCTTTACTTCGATGTCTCCATGAATTATTGAGAGACCCTCTGATTGTGCTCTGGCAAGATGTTTGGCTGTCATTTCTGCCAGATTTGAAAAAAATATTGTTAGAAAAAGGATTAATGTAATTAACAAATTATCAATCCTGCTTAATGATGTTGGACCAAACAAGTCAGGCTTTATTGTTATTATAATCATCAGAATAAAGCATGCTTCAACTACAAACATGATCGGATTTTTCAGCATTGAAAGCAGGTTAAATTGTTTCAGAGAATCAATAAATGCATATGGCAGTACATGAGAATAATTTATACTGAAGCCATGTTTGTTCTGAGATTTTTGAGTTCTTTTAACCATGCATGAGGATCTCCGTTAACGTACTAAGAACTATAAAAGGGAAGTAAGTAAGTGTTGTTGTAATAACTGACATGAATAAAAATGTAAAACCAAAAAGGACTGTATCTGTTTTAAATGTTGCTTGCGTTGTTGGAATAGCTGGTTTTTTTGCAAGTGAACCCCCAAGCATAATCATTGATCCCATTGCTAAATACCTTGCTAAAAACATAACTATTGCAAGACTTATATTCCAATAAGGCGTGTTATCGTTTAAACTTTCAAGTCCAGAACCATTACTGGCTGCTCCTGATGCAAATTCATAAAATACCTGTGTAAAATAGTGTACGTGTTCATAAAATGAAGTTGACCTTATAGGATGAAAGTTCAGTGTAAAAACTACGGACAATAAAACCAGTATTGGGTTTATTAAAAGCAGGGCTGAGCTAAGTAATATCTCATTTTTTCCAATTCTTTTTCCAAATATTTCAGGTGTTTTTCCTAGTATTAGTCCTATAAGAAATACAGTATATAAAATAAAATTTATTGTAAAAACAAGTCCAAACCCTTGTACACCAAAAAATGACTGGTTTGAAAGATTAAAAAGTGAAAGAGCTATAGTTACAGGGTGAAAACTTTCAAGTGCAGAATTTGATGAACCACTTACATTTGATATTGCAGCCTCAAAGACTGATGAACCAACTATCCCAAGTCTTGTTTCTTTTCCTACCCAGTTGGGTTGCTTGCTATTAATAATACTATTTAGTCCGTGATTACCGTTTAATTCAAGAACTCCTACAGTAATAAATTCAAATATTAATGCAGAAAATAAGACAGACAATATTATCCAGGATTGTCTGTGATTTTTTAACCAGAATCCTAAAGTAATAATTAGTGCAGTAGGAACTATTAGTATACAAATGATTTGTATAAAATTTGTCAGATATGATGGATTCTCAAAAGGATGAGCTGAGTTTGCGTTAAAACACGATTGACCGTTTTCTCCTATCAGTTTAATAGCTTCAAAACCTGCAACTGGACCAAGGATAAGAGTTTCTTTTATATTTTCTATTGTTTCATAGCTTATATGTGTATTGAATGTGTTTGGCATCCCTAGGGCCGTAAAAATAATTGTGACTATAAAACAGATAGGAAATAGGATTCGGGTCATAGCTTTTATTACATCTGTGTATGGATTTCCTATTTTCCCCAGAATTATTGCTCTCATTGCCATTATGCCTGTTGCAATTCCACTTGCGCTTGAATAGAACATTAGTACTGAGAGTATAAAGATGTTAGAAAAAGGAGTCAGATGTAGTTCCGGTATGTGATGTGTCTGGCATGTATTTGTAATTAATGATGAAAGAATATGAAAAATTATGGGTAGATCAAGTTGATGATTTACTAAACCATTGAATGGTAATCTATTCTGGTAGTATAGCCCAAAAAAACATATGGCAGAAAGAACCATATTTGACCAGAACAATGAAAAAAAGTATTCTTTAGCTGACTTCTCAGACTTTGGGTTTATCCCGCATATTTTATATATAGGTTTTTCTATACATTCAAAAATATTCTGCAGTCTTGATTTTTGTGGTTCATTAGATTCGCTAAAATTAATCGATATGAATTTTCCTAACAAATAACTTAGAGGTAATAAAATAACCATTAAAAGAACTATAAATAAGATTAGTTCTATCACTTTAAATAAATTTCTCCGGGAAAAACAGTGCAATAAACAAGTAGATAAATAATAGAACAACAAAAATTATTAATCCTAATTGTGATATTGAAATCTTTATTGTTTCTTGAAAGATGGTGCTATCCATAATTTTGTTGAGTTTATTGAAACAACTTAAATTATAGTTTCAAAATTTATTTTTAAGCTGATTTGTGAATTAGTTTAAAAAAATTAATAAGAATTTTATTATGTATGTCGCTTGAATTAGGTTACTGATTTTTAATCTAATTTTGTAAGGATTGAATATGTTTTGTATTTTCCTACAAGAGCATTATTTTTGTATTGTATTACTATACTTTCCGAGTGGATAGTATCATTCTCACTTAATCTTAAATGATCAATTAAAACTGCCTTCCAGCTGTTATTGTCCTTGGTGGTATATTCAGTGATTCTTTCAGAAACAGCTTCATTATTATTTAAAATTTTAAGTGTACCAGAGCTTTTACTCCACTGGCCTCCCTGCCAAGAAGTTTTTAATAAGTTGCTTCCAGGTTCAGAGTTTGGGACTGGTGCTATCTCTAGGTTTGATTCAGTTGTTGTTCCTTTTAGGACGAATGGACAATTTGAGTCAGTGACAATTGTCTGCATGTCCCACCTACCTAAGAATTTTTCTTTAACATAATAAGATGCATCATTTTCTTTTGGTATATATAGGGCAAGTACTTGACTACAATTTCCAATTATTAGTGCAATTGAGATTAATTTGATTAATAATTTGTTTAATTTCTTCACTTGAACCCTCAAAGAAGAAATCGGCAAATTTACCTAAAAGATAATATTGATTTAATAGAGCTAACCCTTTAAATTATCCTTTATCAGGGTTGTATTTAATTTAAAAGTGGGGAATCTGAATCAATAATAAATCCGTTAAAGTTTGAATAAAAAGTATTTGTTGATTTTAATTTGTTTAATACTTCATTTATTTTCTCATCATTTAATGTAGTAGCTCTTTTGGTTAGATTTATGTTGTAGATGCAGGTAATATCATTCCAGTCAGCAGAAAAATCATTTAATTTCTTTGGATCGTCAATAAGAAAAATAACTTTGCTTGAATATGTGCAAACATCTTCTGGGAACGGTTTTAAAGGACCTTTAAAATCGCTATACCAGAATGGGAACTCTGCAATAAACTGTTTATCATACTTTTTTGCTTCTATATAAATAGCTGAATATGCATCCAGCATCAGATTTAGTATCTGAGCTTTTATACCAGGATCATCTTTCCAGACATTGATTTTGTTTGGTTCAGTCCTTAAGACTATTCCATCAATGTATTTTCTGTACTGATTTAGATAAAAAAGTGTGTTAGTCTTACCCCTGTCACCTATCCAGCTATTTTTACCTACTACAAGATAAAATTTAATTTTATTTTTTTGTGCAATTTTATGAAGTCTCTTTATAAGTTTTTTATTGTGAGGTTCCAGAAGTATCCATTGTTCCAGATATATTGCTTTTGGTCTCTTGGATTCTATTAGTTCTTTAAGCTGTTTTATATTTTTTGTTGATTCATTAGTAATATTTAAGTGATTTAAATTCGTTAGATATATTTCTTTAGAAAATATAACTTTAGCTGAGCAATATCCTTCGGTAAGGAAGAATAATAGGATAGTTATTAATATAGCCTTTATAATTTTATCTGCCATTTGTACTTATTCTCAGGTAGATCCTTTACCTCAATTCTACAATTATTTAAAATATCACGGATTTTATCAGAACTTGCATAATCTTTTTTTTCTCTGCTTTCTGTTCTCCACGAAATAAGATTATCTATTAATTTATCTAAAATATTTTTTCGTATGAAATTCGGACTTAAGTTTTCATTCTGCAGATCTAGACCCAGCACCCCGGACAAGTAAATCAGTGTACTCTGTAATTCATGCTTCTTCTTTTTATTTTTCTCTGTGTTTATTAGATCTGTTATTTTAAATAAAACAGATAATGCCTGTGAACTGTTGAAGTCATCTGCCATGGATTCATTGAATTCCTTTACAAACTCATTTGTTTCAATATTTAACATGTTTCCATTTGAAGCTTCGTAATTATCAAGCGCTTCCTGAAGGCGATTTATGCCATTTTGCGCTGCAAAAACACCTTCATTTGTATAATTCAGTGGCATTCTGTAATGAGTGTTTAAAACAAAAAGCCTTAGTGCATTTCCTGAAACTGATCTTAAAGCATCTTTTATTGTTACAAAATTACCTTCTGATTTAGCCATTTTCTTTCCATCAACCATAATCATTCCATTATGCATCCAGTATTTAGAAAATACTTTACCTGTTAGCGATTCTGATTGTGCGATTTCATTCTCATGATGGGGAAAGATTAAATCATCTCCACCGCCATGAATGTCAATTGATTCTCCATAGATTGAGTAATTCATGGCTGAACATTCCAGATGCCAGCCTGGTCTTCCTTTTCCCCATGGACTTTGGAAACTGTATTCATTTTTGTCTTTTATACCTTTCCAGAGTGCAAAGTCAAGTTTATGTTTTTTCTTTGGATTTGGCTCTATCCTTTCAAAACCTTTTTCAAGTTCTTCAACTGATTGTCCTTTTAATTGCCCATAGTTTTTTGAGGCACTTACCGAAAAATATACATCGCTTTCTATTTGGTATGCTTTCCCTTTTTTAATAAGTTCATTTATAAAATCATACATTTGTGATAAATACTGGGTTGCATGGGGCTCAAAATCAGGCCATTCAACTCCAAGCGCAAGCATGTCCTCGTGAAATGAGTGAGTGTAAATCCTTGCAATTTTATCCGGATGCAGATTTACTTCTTTTGCTTTATTTATTATTTTGTCATCTATATCAGTGATGTTTCTTGTCCAGCTTACTTTGTATCCGGTTGATCTTAAAAATCTGACAATAAAATCCCAGCTTATTGCAGATCTTGCATGACCAATATGAGAGTGATCATATACAGTTGGTCCACAGGTATAAATAGTTATAGATGGAGGATTTAATGGTTCAAATTTCTCCTTATTTTTTGTTAGATTATTAAATACAAATAAGTTTTTCATTTTTAGTACTTAGCGAATCAAATTATAACTCTCATTTCTTTGGAAGTTAACAGCATTTGCCTAGAATTTTCTCCTGTAGTAAGAACATGATCTTTGCTTCTTTTTTTGCCATGTGATCATACCCGAGTAAATGTAAACAAGCATGTATAAATAACATTTTAAGCTCTTTATCAATGCTAACCGCCTTTATATGTGCTTGTTTTCTTGCAGTCTCTACAGATATTATGATATCGCCCAGATATTTTTGTTTTATTTGATTCTTCCTCTCAAGTTGAAAAGATAAAACATCAGTTGGTTTGTTTTTTTTTCGAAACCTTTTATTTAAATCCCGTATTTCCTTATCATTTGTTACAAGTAAGGATAACCCCTTCCTTTTAAGAAACAACGATTTATTTTTAGGCAGATATAAATTGAGAAACCGGTTGATTTTTTTGTAAGAGTTAGTCCACCATTGTCTAGACTTAATCTTTGCTTGTGGCCTGATAACTATTTCTAAATTCAACCTTCTTGCTTCAGTTTGTTTCATATTACATTATTTGCTGCCTTTTGAATTTTACATCCTGTATAAGATACTTGCTTATTACCTGGCTATTGGAATATCTAGAATTAATCTATTTACAAGGTAAGATTTTATCCGATTTATTCGGTAAAATCTTGATTGTGTTAGAAGAAGTACCAATCAGATGCATTTTGGAAAGCCTGCGAAGTGAATTATGAACGAGCAGGCGGTTAGTAAAAAAGGCTTTGCATGCCTTTAGACAATAGAACTAAACAACTTTCAGAGTTTGCCAGAAGTCTTGGCTTAGTTATAACTGATTTTAATTTATTAAACAATGCACTTACTCATGGTTCATATATAAAAGAGAAGAAGCTTAAATCTACAGAAGATAATGAACGGCTTGAATTCTTTGGCGATGCTGTTTTAAAGATGTTTATAAGTGAACATTTAATGGATAAGTATACTGATTTCTCTGAAGGTAAGTTGAGTAAACTCAGGGCTTATGTAGTAAGTGAAAAAGTGTTATCGGAGATTGCTAGTGACATTGGGTTAAAAAAATATATTCTGCTTGGAAAAGGAGAAATGAAATCAACACCTGTTTCAGTCCTTGCAGATGCACTAGAAGCTCTTCTTGCTGTGATTTACTATCAATGTGGCAGTAATAAAACACGGGACTTTATATTAAAATACTGGAAAAATTCCATTGAAGAGGTTTCTTTTAATGTTGAAAAGGGTAACTATAAAGCTATGCTTCAGGAATATACACAGGCTAATAAAGTTGGATTGCCTGAGTATATAACAGTCTCTGAAAGTGGACCTGACCATAACAAATCGTTTGAAGTAAGCGTATTCCTCAACAAGACTGAGCTTGGAAGGGGAAAAGGTAAGAATAAAAAGGATGCAAGTCAGGTTGCTGCTAAAAATGCATTGAAATGTTTACAAAAGAAGGGTTAAAATAAATATTCTATGTCTTCAGGAAATAACAAATCATCTCAACGTGTCCAGGTTTTATCTCAGGCACTTCCATATATTCAGAGATTCAGCGGAAAAATATTTGTAATTAAATATGGTGGTGCAGCTATGGAGGATCTGGTTTTAAAAAAAGAAACGATCAGGGATTTTGTTCTTCTTAGTTGTGTTGGAATAAAACTTGTAATTGTTCATGGAGGCGGACCTGAAATCAGTGAGATGTCAAAGCGTCTTAATTTACCTGTAAAGTTTGTTCAGGGGTATAGAGTGACTGACAAAAAAACCATGGAAGTTGTTGAAATGGTGCTTGTTGGAAAAGTGCAAAAGGATTTAGTTAATTTGATTAATGTTTCCGGTGCCAGAGCAATAGGGTTGTGCGGTAAAGATGGGAAATTGTTTTCTGTAAAACCTGCAGCCGGGATGAAAAAATATGGTTATATTGGCGAGGTTGATAAGATTGATATTTCAGTTCTTTTGTCACTAATGAATAGTGGTTTTATTCCTGTCATTAGTTCTGTAGGAGCTGATTCGAAAGGTCAGAACTATAATATAAATGCTGATAATGTTGGATGCAGTCTTGCTTCTGCCCTTAAAGCTGCAAAACTAATTTTGCTTACTGACACACCAGGTATTTTACAAAATCCAAGTAAACCTTCTTCTTTAATTTCTAAATTATCTGCTAAACATGCTGATAAATTAATAAAAAATAAAACTATTTCAGGTGGAATGATTCCAAAAACCAGAGCTGCTATAGAGGCTATAAAATCCGGGGTTGATGCTGTTCATATTATTGATGGACGAATTAAACATTCAATTTTACTTGAAATATTTACAGATTCAGGTATTGGGACTATGATTGACAAAAATAAATAACATGAGTGAAAGTAGCCAGCTAACAGACTATAAAAATACTTTAAATCTTCCTCAGACTGATTTTCCTATGAAGGGTGATGGACCCAGACGCGAACCGGAAATTCAGAAATCCTGGCTTGATAACAATATTTATCAGAAGGTGCTTGAAGAAAGGAAAAAACAGAATAAAGGAAAATTTCTTCTTCATGATGGTCCGCCATATCTTAGTTCTGGAAATATTCACATTGGGACTGCTTTAAATAAAATTTTAAAGGACATTGTAGTCAAGTATAAAACATTGTGTGGGTTTTATTCCCCATATTTGCCGGGTTTTGACTGCCATGGTCTGCCAATAGAAAGTGCAATTTCAAAAGAGCAAAAAAAAGATGGTGCTAAGTTACTTGATCCCTTAGAAATCAGGAAACAATGTACTGAATTTGTAATGAAAAACAGAAAATTACAGGAAGAAAAATTTAAAAGACTAGGTGTGCTTGGGGACTGGGAGCATGCTTATATGACTATAGATCCAAAGTTTGAAGCAGCTCAGCTCAGACTTTTTGGTGAGATGGTTGAAAAGAACTATATTTATAGGGGTTTAAAGCCTGTTTTTTGGTGTGCTACCTGCCAAACAGCACTTGCTGAAGCTGAAGTAGAGTATGTAGAAAACCATAAATCGCCCAGCATATATGTTTCATTTCAGGTGACTAAGCTTTCACGCGCTGCAAAAAAACTGGAAAAGTTTAGAGATTTAAAAGTAATGATCTGGACTACTACTCCATGGACGATTCCAGGAAATATGGCTGTTTGTTTAAATAAAGATTTTGAATATGTGGTTGTACAGTCTCAAAAATTTGGACATCTTTTATTAGCAAAAGATCTTTTAGCGGAGTTCAATAAAAAGATTAGTGAAGAGTGTAGTGTAATTGAAAGCTTAAAAGGAAAAGATTTAGAAAATACTGTTTGCAAGCATCCGTTTTATGAGAGAGAAAGCCCAATAATATTGGGTGAGCATGTAACTTTAGAAACAGGTACTGGCTGTGTGCATACTGCTCCAGGACATGGTCTGGAAGATTTTTCTGTAGCTCAGAAATATGGAATTAAAGTTATTTCACCTGTTGATTCTAAGGGACTATTAACAGAAGAAGCCGGTGAGAACTTAAAAGGTTTATATGCTCATAAGGGCGGCAATCAAAAAGTTATTGAACTTTTATCTCAAGTAGGAGCTTTAATCCATCAGGAAGATTATTATCACAGTTATCCTCACTGCTGGAGATCAAAAACTCCTATTATGTTTCGTGCAACGGAACAATGGTTTTGCAGTGTTGAAAAATTTAGACAAAGAGCACTTGAGGAAATTGACAAAGTTAAATGGATACCTCAAATGGGTAGGAATAGAATCTATTCAATGGTTGAAGGCAGAACAGATTGGTGTATAAGCAGACAACGTGTATGGGGTGTGCCAATTCCAGCTTTTTATTGTTTAAAGTGTAATAAAGAACATTTGAATAAAATTATCATTGAAAATGTTGCAAAGTTTGTAGAACAAAAAGGTACAAATGTTTGGTGGGAAAAAGATTCAAATGAACTTTTACCTCCAGATTACAAATGCTCATGTGGAAATACAACTTTTAAAAAAGAGACAGATATTATGGATGTCTGGTTTGATTCAGGCTCAACTCACTATTCAGTAATTGACCAAAGGGAAGAACTAAAAGGAATTAGAGATGTAATGTATTTAGAAGGCAGTGATCAACACAGAGGATGGTTTCAGTCTTCACTTTTAACTTCTGTAGCAATTAACGATAAAGCACCATATAAAACAGTTCTTACTCATGGTTTTGTCCTGGATGAAAACGGCAGAAAAATGTCAAAGTCAACAGGTAATGTAGTTGATCCTGAAAAAGTAATTAGTGAGTATGGTGCTGATATTTTAAGACTTTGGGTTGCCAGTACTGACTATTCTTCTGATATGAGAATTGGTCAGAATATGCTTAAGCAACTGGCTGAGGTTTATAGAAATATTAGAAATACTGCAAGATTTATTTTAAGTAATTTGTATGATTTTGATGAATCTAAAGATAAAATTCAATATGAAAAATTGTGGAGTGTTGATAAATATGCACTTTACAGGCTTGAAAAAATAAAAGATGAAATTACAAAAGCTTTTGAAAAATATGAGTTTTATAGGTATTATCAAATACTTCAAAATTATTGTGCAGTTGATTTATCAAGGGTTTATTTTGATATTGTCAAAGACCGTCTTTATACAGGGAAAAAGTCATCAAGGCAGGCTGTTCAGTTTGTTCTAAAAGAAATCTTGGGAGCTTTAGTGCCAATGCTTTATCCTGTTATGCCTCATCTTGTTCAAGATATATTGAATCACTTCCCATTAGGTTTAAATAAAAATATGAATTCACCGATATTTTTAAATTGGCCTTTGATTAATACTGATTTGAATAGTGATTATGGATTTAATAATGTAAATTGGCTTAGGGATTGTATCTTGGGAAAAATAGAAGAATTAAGACAAGAAGGATTAGTTGGCAAATCTACAGAAACAAAAGTTCATTTATTCCCGAAAAATGAGTTTTGGTATAAATTGGAAAAAGAGTATGAAAATACAGAAAGGAATGAATTATCATTAATTTTTATAGTGTCTAAAGTTATAATCCATGAATTAAATGATGATATAAAAAACCATACATTTGACTCTAAAAAAATTATGGAGTTGGCAAATAATTGGGTAGTCGTTGATCTGGCTGACGGCACAAAATGTCCCCGCTGCTGGAAGTATTCCACTGATATAGGTCAGGATTTAAAACATAAAAGTGTTTGTGTGGCTTGTGCAAAGGCAGTTGAAGGTTTAGATTGAGATTGCTTTCTTTACAGCATCCTTAGCATTTTTTGCAATAATTATTTTTTTATCTATTTTTGCCCATTTGCTTTTAAGTGCAATAATCTTTTTGTTATAGAGCAAAGCATATGCTAATTCACTTAATGTTCCATAGCTTCCACCTATCATAATTACTGCTTTGCCTGAATTCTGAACAATATAGTTTCTGGAATGGTTCAGACCGGTTGGAATAACTATATCTAGGTATTTATTCCCATGCTCTGCTTGTCCTTCCAGGAGAATACCAACTGTTAAACCACCCTGTCCTTTTGCACCTTTGCAGGCTGCTTCCATGATTCCACCCTTACCGCCACATACCAGTACATAACCAGCCTTTGCAATTTCTGCACCGGTTTCATATGCAAATTTTTCTAAAATTTTATCTTTTGTCCCGCTTCCAATAACTACTATTTGTTTATTAAATAAACTCATTTAATTTGTGCTTGATTCTTTATCAACTTTTTTATATTCTCCTGCTGTAACTGTATTTAATTTGTCGGGATAAAAATATTTTTTTATTGTGACATTTATTTCTTTTAGTTTAAGTGAATTGATTATCTGAGGATAATTATTTATATAGTTTTGTCCAAGACCATAGAATTCTATTCCTGCGAAAGTGCTTCCAATGTTTTTATTTGTTGAAAGGTTTCTTGAAATAAATGAGTCAATTAATGAGGCTTTAGCTTTTCTAAGCTCTTCTTCTGTAATTCCTTTTTCAACAAACTTATGATATTCCTCTTTAATTAGTTCAATTGCTTTATCTACATTTTCAGGATTTGAACCAAAATAAATTCCAAATTCTCCTTTTCCGTATGAAGCACTGATATAAGAATAGACTGTATAAACAAGCCCTGAATTGTCTCTTACAACCTTGCTGAGTCTGCTTGCAAGTGAACTTCCACCGAATATATAATTTGCAATATGTGCCTTATAAAAATCAGGACTGGTTCTGTTTATATTTCCTGCATGCCCAAGAAAAACATCAGTTTGTGTTTTGTCCTTAATTACTATGTTGTCTGATTTAGTGTTCTCTCTTAGTAAAGTATCAGGTATTTTTATAGCAACTTCTTCTTTTTTTGCACTGGTATATAATCCCTTTTCAATTTGTTTAATTAAGCGGTTAAGTTCTTTTTGATTTAAGTTTGTAACTATAGTAATTATCGCTCTGTTGTTTTTTACTAATTTTTCATGATCTTTAATTAATGACTCTCTGTTTATCTTTCTAATTAGTTTTATATCTGTATCGAAATCATTTGAATAATATGGATGGTCTTTAGGGTATATGAGCTGTGTAAATCTTCTTCTTGCAATTTCCTGAGGATTATCCTTAGTTTCAATAATTTCAGCTATTAATCTTTCTTTTTCATTTTTAACCTCTTTTTCTGTTAGTACAGGGTTGTTAAGTAAATCTGTTAAAAGATTTATAGTCTCCGTTAAGTTGTCGTTTATAGTGGCAGCTTTAAATTTAAAGGATTCTTCATCGCATGAAAAATCAACTTCTGAACCTGTAGAATCAAGAAGTTCTTCTATCTGATCTTTTGTGTAGTTTTTACTTCCCTTTTCCAAGGTTCGTGAAATAATTTCACAATTAAGTTCATTTTCTTTTGGTATTAAACTGCTTCCTCCTTTTATTACACCTGAAATATATGTTACTGGCAGATCATTTTTGTTATATACCACAATAGTGGAACCATCTTTTAGATTTCTTTTTGTGTATGTAAAGTTAAACTTGTTAGTGCTGTTTGATATTTTTGAATTAGTTACTGAGGGAGCTTGTTTTGGTTTTGTATAGTGTTGTGAGCGGCTTATACTTAAAGGTTGCGCCTCATACTTCATTCCTTTTTGTATTTTTGGAATAAAATAGCCAATAGTTCTGTTTCCCTTTTTGAAATAAATTTTTAATGCATTTTCCACATCTTCCGGCTTCACCCTTGATATTTCATCTGTCCAGGTAATGGACTGTTTCCAGTTATTTATGATTTCAAAATATCCGATATTTAATACCTGATGTAAAGTTCCATCAATTCCAAATAAATAACTTGCTTTAATTCTGTTTTTTGCTGCATTGATTTCTTTCTCGGTCGGTGGATTTGAGATTAATTTATCAATTTCACTTAAAATTATTTTTTTTATTTTTGCATGAGATGCTTTTGGTGTAAGTGAAACAAGAATGTAAAATAATCCCGGATCAGCATTTATCTCAGCACCACCTGATATATCTGTAGCAAATCCTTTTTCAACTAAAGCTTTCCTTAGCCTGCTTTTATTTCCCTTGATTAATATTTCCTCGATTATATTTAATGGGTAAATATCTCCGTGTTTGGCATCAACTGTATGATATGCAATTTCTACCAGTTTAAATGTGCCAGCTCTTTTGACCTTAAAATGCTTTTCTTTTGTCTGAGGATTGTCTCTTAAAGTATCATCTGGATTGCCCGGATTTTCGTTCTTTATATTTCCAAAATATTTATCAATTAATCCAAGTGCTTTTGCTTCATTAAAATCTCCAACTAGCACTATAGATGCATTATTAGGGCTGTAATATTTGCTGTAAAAATTATACATTTTATTTCTGTCAATATTTTTGATGTCATCTTTATAACCTATGGTTGGGTTTTTATATGGACTAATTTCATAAGCTTTTGATCTAAGTGTGTGATCTAGAAGTGTTACCGGATTATTTAAATCCCCTTCTAGCTCTGACAATACGACTGTTCTTTCAAGATTTAGCTCGCTTTCATCTAAAATTGAGTTTTTAAATCTGTCAGATTCAATCTCAATTACTTTTTCCAGGTGTTTTGGTGAAATCGTTTCATAGTACACAGTACAGTCTATTGATGTAAACGCATTATAAACACCACCAAGGTTGTTTATTATTTCTGATATTTGCCCTTTTTTGATTTTCTTGGTTCCTTTAAACATCATATGTTCAAGAAAGTGTGCAAGTCCGTACTCACCTTCTTTTTCATTTCTTGAACCTGCTTTTTGCCATACAGAAAATGTTACAAGTGGTATTGAATGATTAACTTTAAAAAGAATCTTTAGTCCGTTTTTTAGTTTGTACTCCTTAATGCCGCTTTTTTCTGTGATAAAAGTTATTGAAGAACTTTCAGGTTTTTTTACTGGTACTAATGATTTGCTTTTATTCATTGATGTTAAAGAAAATACTGCAGATAACCCTAAAATTACTAAAATATTACTTTTTAGTTTCATTTTTAATTTATAATACTATCTGCATAATCTGAAGTTTTGGTTATCTATGGATTTATTATAAATAACTTGATATGAAAAAGATATTGATTATATTTCTTTTAGCCTTCTTATTGTCAACAGGCTACTCAATAGCTAAAAATAATGTAAGTCATAATTCAATCAAATTTGCATATATCACTGATTTAAATTTGTATCCTACGCCTGGTGCTAGTTTTAAAGAGAAGCATCTGGTTGAGATGAAAAGAGGGATACTTTTGTATGAGAATCAGGCTGTTTTTCAGGATATTATAAGACAAATTAATCTCCAAATTAAGCCTGACATCGTTATATTTGGTGGCAACAACATCTTTAAACCACGTGATGCAAAATCATTTTTGCCAGGGAGTGATTACTTACAACTATTCCTGGACATGGCTAGTGAAATTAAATCTGAAATACTCCTTATATTTGGAATAAATGAAATCATGTCCAGGGAGAAGGAAGATTTGCTAAACATATTAAATTCATTTGGAGTTAGCGCAAATGATTATTGGTGGTCATATAAATTTAAAAATTATAATTTTATTGGACTTGACAGTGAATTGTTTTTCTTAAAAAGTCATTTAGCAAATAAACAACTGGAATGGTTTAGTAAAAACCTTTCAGGGAACCAGGATTCAAAAACAATTGTACTTCTGCACAAGCCTTTAATATATCCTGATGGCCGTATAATTCCAGGTGAATCTACTAAACGTTTTTTTGATATTGTGGCTAAAAATCCACAGGTAATCCTTCTTTTGTCTGGTGGCTCATATTTAAACCGTGTTAAACTTTTGCAAAATGTAGTTTATGTATTAAGCCCAAGTCCGGTGGTCTTTCCATGCGGGTTTAAGGAGATTGAAATTAATAAAGGCATTATTCGTATCAAAACTGTAAACATTCCATTAAAAGGGGTGATAAAGAAGGCTGAATCTTCTTTAAAAGATTCTGAATTTGCCAGGAGCATGTATCCTGATTCTCCCAAAAAAGTCTTGGGCTATGTTACTGGCACAGGCTTTGACATTAATGCTTCCATAAAGATCTCAGACTTAAAACCTGATTTAAGAAATCGTTAAAAATTACTGGGTATTATTTAAGTACATTGAGACTGAATTGAAATACTTTTATGACAGAATGCTTTAAAATTGTTGTTTTAATATTTTGCTTTTTATTATTGCAGCTGCCAGTTTTTCCCAGTATTGAGAAGGTTGATGGGTTGGAATACGATATAAGAGTAATTGATGATGTACCTTTACACCATGCAATTTCCAAGAGATTTGATTTGTATGAAATATATTTTGAAAATAGATCTGATAAAACATTTTCTGTCCCAGGATACAGCATAGATTTGGGTGTAAGCTATAGCAATATTGCTGAAGTTAATTCTTTGGTTAAGGATAAATCTAATAAAAATAAACTTGCTGTTCTTAATATTGCTGCTGGTGCAGCATCACTTGCTTTTGGAGGGATTGCAAGAACTGCTGCAAGTACTGTTAGATCGGTGGGTTCATTTAAAAGAAATAGTTCTAACTTTGCAGATAACAGTAGTTTTTTGGCTCCTGGAAGGACATATGTAATATATCCTGGAGATGGTTTAAGTTTGTTATTGTTTGTGGATAAATTTTTAAATCAGCCCCCAACTATTTTCAGGTTTATATGCCGGGAGGAAGACAGCGGGACAAATTATATTGTTATGAATAAAGAGTTAAAACTTAGAGAGGGTAATAACAAAAATGTGGAACTACAGGAAAGAAAAACAGATGAAGAAAATATAATCGCAGCTCCTGAAAGTAATTTATATAAATAACTATATTTCCCTGTTTTTACTCTTTGCCCGAATAGTTAAAAATACAATTTACTTATAAATGTATAAATGTTAGTATTTTAAGGTTATGACAACTACACTTGCAAAAGAAGAAGGAATTATTTCACAAATTATTGGTCCTGTTATTGATGTTGAATTTCAGCCTGGTTGCCTTCCTGAAATTTATACAGCACTGGTTATAAAAGGGAAAAACAATATAGGTGAAGAAATAAATCTTACAGCAGAAGTCCAGCAAATTTTAGGTGATAATAAAGTTCGTGCAGTAGCAATGAGTTCTACTGATGGGCTTTCAAGGGGCATAAAAGTTATAAACACAAAGAATCCTGTTACAGTCCCTGTTGGTAATGAAACACTTGGAAGAATATTTAATGTTCTTGGTGATTTAGTTGACGAGGGCGCACCTATTCAGATAAAGGAACGATGGCCAATTCACAGACATGCTCCAAAATTAATAGATCAAAGCACTGAGGTAAAAATTTTTGAAACAGGAATTAAGGTTATTGATTTACTTGAGCCTTATGTAAAAGGCGGGAAGATTGGATTGTTTGGTGGTGCAGGTGTTGGTAAGACAGTTATTATTATGGAACTAATCAATAACGTTGCCAAAGCGCATAAAGGGATCTCTGTTTTTGGTGGTGTTGGAGAAAGAACCCGCGAAGGTAATGATCTCTGGAACGAAATGAAAGAATCAGGGGTTATTGAAAATGTTGCTCTTGTATATGGACAAATGAACGAACCGCCTGGTGCAAGAATGCGTGTTGGGCTTTCAGCGCTGACTATGGCTGAATACTTCAGAGATGTACAGAAGAAAGATGTTTTGTTATTTGTGGATAACATATTCAGATTTACACAGGCAGGTTCTGAAGTGTCAGCTCTTCTTGGTCGTATGCCAAGTGCAGTTGGATATCAGCCTACACTGGCTATTGAAATGGGCGAGCTTCAGGAAAGAATTACAAGCACAAAAGATGGCTCGGTTACATCTGTTCAGGCTATTTATGTGCCGGCAGATGACCTTACAGATCCTGCTCCAGCTACTACATTTGGGCATCTTGACGCATCAACAGTTCTTAGCAGACAGATTGCAGAGCTTGGTATTTATCCTGCAGTTGATCCTCTTGCATCTACAAGTGCTGCATTAAAAGCATCTGTAGTTGGTGAGATACACTACAATGTTGCACGAGGAGTACAGCAAACACTCCAAAGGTATAAAGAGTTACAGGATATTATTGCAATTCTTGGTATGGATGAGCTTGCTGAAGATGATAAGTTAATTGTAAACAGGGCAAGAAGAATACAAAGATTTTTAAGTCAGCCGTTTTTTGTAGCGGAAGTGTTTACAGGTACTAAAGGCAAATATGTACCATTGCAAAAAACAGTTCAGGGTTTTAAGGAAATTCTTGAAGGTAAATACGATCACCTTCCTGAGCAGGCATTTTACATGGTGGGTGATATAGAAGAAGTCAAAGAAAAAGCTGATAAATTATCCAAAGTTCAATAAATCATTAAAATTCAATTTCATATTTAGCAGGTTGTCTCTCTAGAAGATTTTTTAATTCTGTCTCAGGTTTTTTATTTCTATAAATAATGTTATATACACCCTGGGCAATTGGCACATCTACTTTATGCTTTTTTGCAAGGCTAATCATTGATTTTACAGTTTCTGTTCCTTCTGCTACCTGACCAAGTGACTTTAAAATGTCTTTCAGCTTTTTTCCTTTTGCCAGGCTAAATCCTACCCGGTAATTTCTGCTATTTGTACTGCAGCACGTTGCAATTAAATCCCCTATCCCTGCTGCTCCAAGAAGTGTTTTTGCTTTCCCCCCCTCTTTAACTACTATTCTTGCAATTTCAGTCAGTCCTCTGCTGATAAGGGCTGCCTTTGTACTTATATTAAAACCAAAACCATCGGACATCCCTGCTGCAAGTGCAATAACATTTTTTAGTGCACCTGCAATTTCTACACCATTTATATCGTTATTTAAATAGATCCTGAAATGTCTCGATGATAAAAGTTTTTGTAATAAGGTTGCTGTTTTTACACTAGTTGATCCAATTACTGAAATTATTGGTGCTTTTGAGACTACATCCATTGCAATATTTGGACCTGATAAAACTGCAATTGGATTTCTTGGTAGATATTTTTTTAAGATCTGTGAAGGTCTTAAATTCTCATTTGTTGTTATACCTTTTGTTGCACTAAGAATAACGCTGTCTTTTTTTATTTTATAGTTTTTAATTTCCTGAATTGTTGATTTAAACGCATTTGTTGGAACAGCTATAATTAAAATATTACCTTTGTCTACCGTATATCTGAGATCAGTTGTCAGGCGAATATTTTTGTTTAATTTTATTTTTACTGGCCTTAATAATGAATTTGATTTTTTAATTGCATTGTATTCTTCATTGCTGAATGTCCATAGATTTACTTTTATACCTTTTGAGCTTAAAAGCCAGGCTAATGTGCCACCCCAGCTTCCTGCACCAAGTATTGAAACAATTAACGATTTTTCTTTTTTCATTACAAACTTCAATTAAAACAGCTTTGTTTGTTTTTAGAATGATTGTATTTATATAGTTAATAAATGTTTATTGATTATGCTTGTAATATAGTATCCCTGAAATACTTTTTAATCACAGCAAATATAATATTATTAAAGTCTGTTGGTTGCTACTTAGCTTATGCAAAATCTTCAGGTAAGCTATTCAATTAGTAAGATTTTGATGATTCGTTCGGCAAAATCTGTAGAATGTTACAAGAGGTAGACCAGGAGCACGTTGCAAAGCCCGACAAGCGACGACGAAGCGAGGAGGGCGGTGAGTAAAACATGAGCAATTACTTTAAACAAGAATTACCTGGCAAATTATTTACTGTAGAAGGCATTGATGGTTCAGGTAAAAGTACGCAGTTAAAACTTCTGCACCAGTGGCTTCAGAATGAAGGTTACGGTGTATTTTTAAGCGAATGGAATTCTTCGCCGCTTGTAAAAACTACTACCAGAAGAGGAAAAACAAAACAGATACTTACCCCGACTACATTTAGTCTTATACATACTACTGATTTTGCTGATCGTATTGAAAGTGAAATTATTCCCCCGCTAAAAGCAGGTGCAATTGTACTTGCAGATAGATATATCTATACTGCATTTGCACGGGATGCTGCAAGAGGTGTTGATCCAAAATGGGTAAGAAAACTTTATGAGTTTGCTGTTAAACCAACAATTACTTTTTATTTTAAAGTGCCTTTAAGTGTTGCTCTCGATCGGATTTTAAGCAGCCGTGCACAGATAAAGTACTATGAAGCCGGGATGGATTTAAATTTATCAAGTGATATAAAAGAAAGTTTTAAGATCTTTCAGGAAAAAATCCTTAATGAATACGAAAAAATGATTGAGGAATTTGGTCTTACAGTCATTGATGCTACATTGCCAATCAATGATCAGCAGAAAAAGGTCAGAGAGATAGTAATGAAAAAAATAAAAGAACTAAAAAAATTCCCAAAACCTTATTCAAATGCCCCTAGATATTTTGCTAAAAAATAACTCTTTATTCAAGCAGCCAAAGTGGTTGAAACTTTGAGTATGAAACTGGTTTAAATAGCCTGTTGTCTAATACAGTAGGATTTATGTTTTTAACTGCAGCACCTATAAGTGCATCCAGAATTGAAGTGCCTTTCCAGCTTTCTTCAATGGGTATATCTTCCTTGCCATACTTTCTTTTGAGTTCAGGAAATCTTTCTTTGACCAGTTTTTGTGCATGTTTTATTGCCTTATTAAAATCACCAAGATGATCCACTAATCCGATTTTCTTTGCCTGAGCCCCTGTATAAATAAGTCCTTTTGCAATTTCACTAACTCTTTTAACAGGCATTTCCCTGCCTTTAGCAACATCGTGGATGAACTGACTATATGTGTTGTCTAAGAGTGCTTGTAGTATTTTTCTTTCTCCTTCTGTTAGTGGCCTGGTTGGATTTCCAATATCTTTATATTCACCTGATTTAATTACAATTCCCTTAATACCAATCTTTGTCAGAAGGTCATAGAAATTTAAGTATGAAGTTATAACGCCAATACTTCCTGTTAGTGTGCCCCGGTTTGCAAAAATAACATTTCCTGCTGAAGCAATGTAATATCCACCGGATGCAGCTACATCACCCATAGTTATAACAACCGGCTTTTTCTTCTTTGCTGAAAGAATAGCCTGATATAGTTCCTGGCTTGCAGCAACTGTTCCGCCAGGACTATTAATTCTTAAAACAATTCCTTTTACATGTGGATCAGCAGTAGCTTTATTTATGAGTTCAAGTACATAGCTGCTCGAGGTAGTGTCCTTTATAAATGATGAACCTGCACTGTCACTTATAATTCCTTCAAGCTTAATTACTGAAATTCTTTCTCCTTTAAAAGGGCTGTGAATTCCAATTGGTTTAACGGATCGAAAAGTTGAATCAGATCCGTAATTAATCTCAGTTATTCTTGACTGTAGTTTTTCTTTTGGCAAAAATGCATATAAAATAACTGATAATATACAAATTAAAATAATTATTGCTGAAATGTTTTTAACTTTATTCTGCATATAATACAAAATAACATTATATTTTAAACTTGTGGAACTCTTCTAAGCAGGTTTCTTCAAAGTATTACAAATACTTCTTCGCGCGGGGTATTTAAAGTTGTTTTACAATTAATTGTGAACCAGATAGGTCTGATTATCAATTATTATGAACTTTATATTCAAAAGTGTTTTTATTACCAGTGTACTTATATTATTAACTCAGCAGGTGTCCTTAGCTGATAATATGCATATTTCCAACATTTTGAAATTTGAGCAAAAAGACACTGAAAGTAAAACTCCTGTCCCTAATGCACGTACAATATCAGGCAATGAACTTGAAGAACTTGATGAATCAAGTATAACTACAAAAATTTATAAAAGTAATGATCCTGCTTTGGATTTAATCGAAAACGATTCTGAGGTAAATACTACTTCATATTCTGATCTGATTAATAAAGATGAGCTTATCAAAAAGAAAGGCAGCAAGATCGTTGAAAGAAAAATTGCAAAAAATCAAACAAGAAGACATGTTAGTTTTTTTGAACAATTAAAAAGGCTGCTTATGCCCTGGTTTGTTACACTTGTTTTAGCTGTTGGACTTACATTAATTTTTAAATATGTAGTTAAAAAAGCATAGGCTTGTTTTAAACACCGGCATAAGTGAATTCGCTGTCAATATCTTTAGAACAACAATGTTTATATGCATTATCTGTAAGCATTTTGAATCTATCTATTGGAAGATTTTTTCTATGTCTTGCTATTTGAACAATGGATGAAAATGCTCTTGTTAAAGTTCTCCAATGTCTTGGTTCTGATAATGCATATAATCTTCGACAAGCATTTTCTTCGTCATGAGTAACCCCCCTCGTTCTTAGCTTTTCAATTTCACTATTAATACTTTGTCTATGTGCTATTGAACGAAATAAAACCCTAGTTGTGTGAAGAGGTGAAAGGATTGAACCGGTTCTTATGATTCTAAGATCCATAGGGTTTATTTCTTGTTTAATATGATTAAAACTTAAGTTAATTATAATACTGCTTAAATTCTCTGAAAATATGGAGGTCTATATAAAAATGGGCGCTAGAGGACTTGAACCTCTGACCACCTGTACGTCAAACAGGTGCTCTACCAACTGAGCTAAGCGCCCTGGTTTTATAAAACCATAAGCACTTAATTACTATATCAAAGACTTATACGAAGCGAAATTAAAAAGGAAGTCGGTTTATTTATGTTGGCTGGGGTTCACCTTTGCCAACAAATCCATCTGGTATTAGCTGGTACCCACCACCGTATACTGTTTTAATATATCTTTTACTGCCTATTTCTATTCTTGTTCTAAGGTGTCTAATGTGAACTCTTATAGTATCTACATCGTCATCTGGTGAGTATCCCCATACTTCTTCAAGAAGCTTGCTGGTAGTAACTGTTTGTCCATGGTGCTGTAGCAGACAGTGTAAGACTTCAAATTCAATTGGTGTTAGCCTGATAACCTTATCTGTTATTTTTGCTTCTCTGCTTTCTGGTATAAGGGTAATATCTCCAGCATGTAATATTTCAGGAAGCGGGAGAGTAGTTTGAACCTTACCTGTCCGTCTCAATAGTGCTCTTACCCTTACATAAAGTTCGGGTAGTTCAAAAGGTTTTGTTAAATAGTCGTCAGCACCTGCATTAAATCCTGATACTTTGTCCTCAGTTCTAGATAATGCTGTAAGCATTAAAATTGGTATCGATTTTGTGACATCATTTTGCCTTAATCTTTGAGCAGCTGTAAATCCATCTACTCCTGGCATCATAAGGTCCAGAATAATTAAATCTGGAAGTTCTTGTTGGGCTAAAGCAATTCCAGTCAAAGCTTCATTTGCTGCAACTACTAAATGTCCTTGAAGTTCAAGATTAACCTTAATCAATTCAACAATTGAACTATCATCATCAATTACAAGAATTTTGCTCATTTACAGATATCTTTCAAAAAACAAAAATTACATTTTTATATTCTATGTAATACCCAAAGTCGAATGTCGATCTAACTTAATTTTGTGACAAATTCTTTTAACTGTATATGCCTTACAGATAATATAAAATTATCTAAAGCTATAAACTATGAATTTGGCTGTAGATCTCTCAATATTGAAACTTATAAGATTTCTTAGAGTGTTTTTCTACACTTATGTAAATTTAGATAATAAATTCAGTTTTAGAATAATAGATATTAAACATTGTACTGGCATTTATCAGCATCAATTAAAAAAACAGATAGGTAGGTATTTATGAGTTCTAAATTCTTTTTAAAATCAGATAAGTATATATTTTCAGTCCAGAGTATTAATGCATCTTCATTCTTTTCCTGATAGTAGTTTTTTCTTATGCCAATTTGTTTGAATCCATATTTGTTGTATAAATTAATTGCTGCTATATTTGATGATTTAACTTCTAGCGTTATCCATTTAATGTTATATATATATAATATAGATATTAAATTATATAGTAATATATCAGCAATATGCTTTTTTCTATACGAGGGATGAGTTACCATTGTTGTTATATGGGCTTCATCCTCAACTAGCCATGTACCTATATACCCTATTATATCTTTATTATCACTTTTTTCTGCTATTAAATATATAGAATTATCTTTATTCAATTCAGATTTAAACATATCAGCTGACCAAGCATATTTTTGATATGTTAAGGATTCAATATTAGAAATTTCCTTTATTGATGTTAATGTTGCCCTTTTTATATTTATATACATATGCTGATAAATTATGTTATTTAAATAAGCAAAAGAATTATATTTTTATACATTCTGATAAATCTCATTATTACTAAGATTTTTACTACCCTATCTTCATGCTGATAAATTGCATTATTTTAAAGATATGAGATTAATAGTAATGCAACTATATTTAAAACTTTAATCATAGGATTGATTGCAGGTCCAGCTGTGTCTTTATAAGGATCTCCTACAGTGTCCCCTGTGACTGCTGCTTTATGAGCATCTGAGCCTTTCCCACCAAAGTTACCTTCTTCAATGTATTTTTTTGCATTATCCCAGGCACCTCCACCACTTGTCATTGAAATTGCAACAAATATTCCTGTAACAATACTTCCTACCAGTACACCACCAAGAATTTTGGGTGCTGCGTATAAATCAATATGCTTGAACAAAACCATAGACAGAAACAATATTAAAACCGGGGTAAGAACAGGTATCAATGCAGGAAAGATCATTTCTTTTAGTGCACTTTGTGTAACTATATCTACACACGATGCATAGTCAGGCTTAGCAGTATTCTGCATAATACCTTTAATTTCAGCAAATTGTCTTCTCACTTCTTCTACTACCTGTGATGCTGCTTTACCAACAGATTCCATTGCAAGTGCAGCAAATAAAAATGGAATTAACCCTCCAATAAATAATCCAACAAGTACAAATGGATCGCCTAAATCAAAATTTATTGCTTGTCTACCGGAAGATATAAGATGATCCCTTAAATCTTGTGTATATGATGAAAACAAAACAATAGCAGCAAGTCCGGCTGAACCAATGGCATAGCCTTTTGTAACTGCTTTTGTGGTATTTCCTACTGCATCAAGAGGATCAGTAACATTCCTAATCTCCTTTGGCAATCCAGCCATTTCTGCAATACCACCTGCATTATCAGTTATTGGACCATATGAATCAATAGCAACAATTATTCCAGTCATTGATAACATAGACATCACAGCAAGTGCAATTCCATAAATCCCAGCCAGAGAATATGATGAGATAATTCCAATAACAATAGTAATTACAGGCAATGCAGTGGATTTCATTGATAAAGCTAAACCTGCAATTATATTTGTTGCATGCCCTGTAACTGATGCCTGGGCAATAGTCCGAACAGGCTTAAAGTGCGTAGATGTATAGTATTCAGTAATCAAAACAAGAAGAGCAGTAATAATCAGCCCAATTAAAGAAGCAATATATAACTTTAATGGACTTACACCTAAATTGGACATCAAATATTTTGTAGCAGGATAAAACATAATCGCTGAAATAATTCCACTTGCAATTACTCCTTTATATAAAGCACCCATTATATTTTGTGATTTATCAAGTTTTACAAAAAAAGAACCAATTATCGATGAAATTATTGAAATTGCACCAAGCACAAGGGGATAAATAAGAGGGTTTAAATTTCCTGCAGCAATAAATTTATTAAATTCAATTGAACCAAGAAGCATTGCTGCAATTGCAGTTACAGCATAGGTTTCAAACAAATCTGCAGCCATTCCGGCACAATCACCAACATTATCACCAACATTATCAGCAATTACAGCAGGATTTCGTGGATCATCTTCAGGGATTCCAGCTTCAACTTTTCCTACTAAATCTGCACCCACATCAGCAGCTTTAGTATAAATACCTCCACCAAGTCTTGCAAAAACAGATATTAAGCTGCCACCAAAACCAAGTCCAATAAGAGCTCTGACATTCTCTGTAATTTTTGAAGGATCCCAGATTTGAAGCAAATAAAAATATCCTGATACACCCAAGAGCCCTAAACCAACAACCAATAGACCTGTAACTAAGCCACCTTTAAATGCAACATCCAATGCTTTTTCAAGTCCGCCATAAGCAGCCTGTGCACATCTGACATTTGCTCTTACAGAAACATTCATACCAATAAATCCGGTTAAAGCACTAAAAAATGCACCAATAACAAAGCCCAGTGCTGTATGAAGTCCCAATGTAAAATAAAGTATTACTGCCAGGACCAAACCAACTATTGCAACAGTTTTATATTGTCTATTTAAATAAGCACTTGCTCCATCCTGAATTGCTTTAGCAATTTCCTGCATTTTTGCATTACCTGGATTAAGTTTTAATACAAGCACACTTAAAAATAGACCAGCAATAATTGCTAAGACAGAACACCCAATAACCATTAACACAAGCTGATTATGCATAAACTACTCCTAATTTTTTGATTTAAGACAAACATAAGTATTAAAATAATATTTTAGTTTGCATTGTCTGAGATATGATAACTATTTAAGCGGGTACATAACAAGTAAATAATTTAGAATGTAACAGAAAGAATGACAACAAGAACAACACTTAGAAGAGATTTAGCAGATCTTAAGCAAAAAATATATTTGCTTGGCGAAAAATGTATTGAGATTTCTGGGCTACACACATCATTGCTTGAAACTCATAATACAAACCTTGAAAACTCATTAATTCAAATATCAAGTGAGGTAAAAAAAGAAAGCAAAGAACTTAATGATCAGTGTTTTATGGTATTAACTTTGCAGCAGCCCTTAATAAAAGACCTAAGGTTTGTTATTGGTTCATTACAAATTGTGCTTAATTTAGAGAAAATTTCAGAGCAATATATTAGTACACTACCTCAAATTGTCGAAGTTAATGTATTGAAATCTGACCTTAAAGAGCAACTTTTAAAAATGTCTGAAAAAGTTCAGGAATTAATGAGAAATTCATTAACCTTATATCTTTCTACAAACACAGACTCAATTCAGTATATTGATAAAACATTATCTGAAATTGGATTCCTTCATGATGTCTTATACAAACAAATTTTAAATGAATTGGCAGTTGATAGTGGACAGAAGGCAAAGGTTGAAGCACAACTACTTGCAACGGTAAGATCACTTGAAAAGATTTCTGATTCTGTACAGAACATTATTGAACAGGTAAATTATATAATTCACGGCAAAGCTGAGACACAAAACACTTAAATTAAGTTGGTCTCAGAACTTGCACCTTAAAAGGGTTTGTAAATCCTGGATCCTGAGTCTCAATCTGCATAACTATTTTTTGACCATTAAAGAATTTCTCAGAATAATATTTTTCAAGTTCAATCAAAACATCATCCCTCAACCATGTACCAGGTTGCAAATTATAAAATTTTCCTTCAAATTCAGTATTGAGTGACAAAGATCTAAACTGACTTAATGCTTTTTGTGATATTGGCTTAAAATAGGTTTTTATCCGGGTAGCCAAGCTATCAACATTTTCCAAATCAACAAAGAACAACTGATCAGATGGTTCTGAAAACTCAATTATTACAAGATCAAAATTGCCTTCCTCACTCAGATGCAGTAACCATTTCGCCCTTACTATATTTAATATTTTCAAGAATTCCTGATACTCCTTTACAGAGAATTTTAGTTTGTCTGAGTTATCATCAAAAAGATTTAAATCATATGTCCAGTTTTGTTTAAAGAATGATGCTTCATAAGAAAAAGTATTTGCTATTGAGGTGAGTGATGATAGCGCATCAGCACCAAACGGTGATTTATTAGAACGCAGCGAAAAACCTCCACCCTGAATAAAGAAATTTCCTGTGTATAATAATTTAGGCATCTTGCCGTCTTGAATATAAATAGCCCATGATGACTTAACTAGATTATTGGTTGAGTAAAAGTTTTTTAACGATGGGAAACTGATTTTTATTTCCTGTACAGGCAAATTTAACCCGTATGCAAGCATTTCCTGAATTTGATTAATATGTTCATCCAGGTAACCTGCAGAAGCATTAAATAAGAGCTGATTTTTATCTTCATTTTCCATGTAATTTGTTACATAGCTTACTGGATAAGGATGATCGATTGGTTAAGAAGACTCACAAATTCATGATTTTGTTAAAAAGCATAATAGCCATTTAAGGTAATATTCAGGGTTAGTTTATATAAAATCTTATTATTTCTAGGGTTATCTCGAATAGAACTCGACTATAAGCCTTTCATTAATATTTACAGGGATCTCACCTCTTTGAGGCATTTGAACAAGCTTTCCCTTAAATGTATTTTTATCAACTGAAACATAACTTAAAACCTGTGGAGTATTTTTCATTGAGTTTTTTACAGCTTCTATTTTTTGTGCATTTTCTTTCAGTGCTATTTCAGTACCTGGTTTTACTGCATATGATGGTATATTAATTTTTTTATTGTTTACTAAAACATGACCATGAGATACTAACTGTCTTGCCGAAAAAAGAGTAGGAGCAAAACCCATTCTATAGACAACATTATCAAGTCTGGTTTCTAACAACTGGATTAAGATTTCGCCTGTAGGACCTTTTGTTTTATTGGCTTTCAGGAAGTATCTTCTAAATTGTTTCTCCGGTATTGAATATGAATGTCTTAATTTTTGTTTTTCATGAAGTAAACTACCATATTCCGAACTTTTGGATCGTTTCAATCCATGCTGACCTGGTTGGTAAGGTCTTTTATTAATTTCAAACATTGGCATCCCGGAAAGTAATTCACCATACTTTCTGGATAATCTATCTTTTGGGCCTGTGTATCGCATATTTTTACTCTGAATAAATCAGGCTTTTAATATTAGCATACAACCCCAAAGAATTAGGTGTAATACCACTAACACTAAAAAGTTATTACATGAAACCTAAAGCATTAAGCGGTTAAATAAACCTTTTTTATCTTTATTAGTATCCTTTTTTTGATTTGTTTTTAAAATAGCACTTGTTTCCAAAGTAATATCCAAATAATTAACTTCAATATTTTGCTTTTTTGCAAACTGAAGAAGCTCATTAATTTTCTTATTTTTTATAGATGATATTGCACTTTCATTTATTGGACCAACATGAAGCACAAAAGTGCTTCCATTAGCTTTTATGTCCAACTCATTTGCAGAAGTAATATAAAAACCGTCAATATTAAAACTAATGTTTTTCACCAGTTCATAGATTTTCTTCAGAAGAATTATCTGACTAGATTTCAATGAGTAAACATTGTCGACATAAATTGGTAATAATTGTTCAGGATAATGCATTATATTAGCTTTATTTAAAGTAATAACTTGAGCTTTGTCAGTAACCAGGAGTACTTCATTAGGATTAATAGTTTTATAAAATATAGATGCCCAGACTGATTTTTCTTTTACGAGTAGATATATTTTCTTTTTTGGAATTAAATATTTTCTTACAACAAGCTCATCAATCAATGG
>DUDS01000019.1 GCA_004769085.1 Candidatus Melainabacteria bacterium SSGW_16 | reverse complement strand
GTAATCCTTTAGTTAGAAAATATTTGGCTCAAACAGATGATGGCGGGTTAGCTAGCTTCTGCCAACAAAACCCAACAGATCCAAGATGTAGTGGAACTGGCGGAAGTACTGGACAACCTCAACAACCAACAGACAGTGGACAACCACCTCAAGGAATTCCACCTGAATGTAATGCATGCTTTGGTAATCAAGGCGGCGGCGGGTTTGGCGGACCAGGCGGCGGATTTGGCGGACCAGGCGGCGGGTTTGGCGGACCAGGCGGCGGATTTGGCGGACCAGGCGGCGGATTTGGCGGACCAGGCGGCGGCGGATTTGGAGGTCCCGGTGGACCTGGACAACCAGGTGGACAATTTGGACCACCACCTGGCGGACAATTTTGTCCACAAGAATGTAATAATGTTCCAAAATTCAGAGAACTTTTAGCTCAATTTGGTGGAACTCCTCCTCCTGGAGGTTTTCAACCAACTAGTGGTCTTCCTCCACAATGTCAACAATGTTCTGGAGGACCTGGGGGACCTGGCGGTTTTGGCGGTCCCGGTGGACCTGGCGGACAATTTGGACCACAACAACCAGGATTCGGCGGAGGACAACCTTTACCACCTGAATGCAAAGACCCGGCATTTGCACAGGCTAATCCAGACAAATGTAAACCACAAGGCGGACAATTTGGACCACAACAACCTGGTGGACAACCATTTCCACCTCCTCAACCTCCACCCCCACCACCTCAATAGTGGTTAGGTTACTTGTTTGTTAAATAATCATAGAGCTTCTTATTAATTTTAAGAAGCTCTTTTTATTTGACTGGCTGAAGTGAAAAATATTTTTCTTTAATCCAGTTTGGCTTTGTAAAAAGTTTTTCATGTAATTCTTCATTCCAGTATTTTGTTTTTCCTGCAGGTTTGGTTTTAATAGTTTTGTCTATTGGTTTATTTGATGCTATAAGAAATGCCCACATGCACCCAGGATAAGTAGGTACTATTGATATCAGGGCATCTGTAAATTTGAATGCAGATCTCATATTTTCCAAAGAGGTTTTAAATTCTTTTTCCTGTGTAAGAGGACAACCACTTTGACATATGTAAATCCCATTTTCTTTTAAAGCTTTACTTGCATTTTTATAAAACTCTTTACTTATTAAACCTTCTGCAAAGCCCTTAGGATCAGTTGAATCACATAAAATTACATCATAAGCATTTTCTGTAGTATTTTTAAGGAATTCAATAGCATTATTTACTTTGGTTTTTAATTTTGGATTAGTTAATTCACATGCAATTTCAGGAAAATATTTTTTAGAAATATTTATAACATCTTCATCAATTTCAATAAGCTCAATTTCTCCAACAGTTTTGTATTTAAGAGCCTCTCTTACTGTACCCCCATCTCCTCCCCCAATAATCATTATTTTCTTTGGATTTGGGTGAATTGACATTGATGGGTGGGATATTGATTCATGGTAATAAAACTCATCTTTTTCAGTAACCATTATTTTGTCATCTAAGAGGAGAACTTTCCCCATTGAATAAGTATCGATTACTTCAATTTTTTGATATTTACTTTTACCGGAATAAAGATGTTCTTTTACCTTTAGGGCAATTGCAAGCGGGGCATCATCTTCAAAGAACCATCCATTAATAAACATTCAAAACATTCCTTTAGTTAAAAAATAAAAACCAATTTATTTTACCAGATAATTGCTATAAATCGCAGTAAATCTTTCTTTAATTTGTAATATATTCTTCTTTTATTGATATTTTTTGTTTTGTTTTTTCTATAACATTTTTCATCCAGGTTTGTGTTGCTTTCTTTTGCCCCTGATAATGACCTTTCTTTTTATAGGATTTGAATACAGGAAGATTTTTCTGGAATATCATTTGTGCAATAGGCTGGCCTGATTTTAAAAGAAGAGGAGCTTTTCCCTGGTTTGTTAGCTCTACAACAGCAACTCCTTCAAACCCCGAGTCGAAAAGCCCTGCAGATTCTACGTACAGTCCTACTCTAGCCCAGCTGGATTTTCCCTGCAAAACACCATGCAATGTGCTTCCAAAATGAAAATATTCTTTAGTTATTGCTAAAACAAAATCTCTGGGCTGTAGCACAAACTCATCAGCAATGATTTCTTCAAAAGCCCCATCATTTAACTGAATAGCAAAGTGATTACCCAGATGTACATCAAGGCTATTTGGCTGTATAGCATCTTCTCTGTAGTTATCAATCTTTAAAAGACCTAGTTTTAGATAAAGCTTAAGCTGCCAGTCAACAAGATTGCCGCTTGAAAAAAATAAAAGGTAAAGTGCAAAGAAAGCTAAAATAACTAAAACTATTAGAAAAATCATAATCAAGTATTATATACGAAATGACGTGAAGAAAAAATAATCTTTTTAATAGCTTCGACTAAGAGCTTATGTTCTTCCTTTAATACTCTTTCTGAAAGTGTTTTTACTGTATCACTATCTGTAATAGGGACTTTTTTCTGTGCAATTACTGGTCCTGCATCAAGATTTTCTGTTACAAAATGAACTGTGCAACCGCTTTCTTTAACTTTACTTTTTAGTACTGCTTCGTGAACTTTGTGGCCATACATACCTTTTCCACCAAATGCAGGTAGTAAGGACGGATGGATATTTATTATTTTGTTTTTAAAAGAATTTATAAATTGGTTTGTAAGAATTCTTGTATAGCCAGCAAGAATAATTAAATCAGGATTGTATTTGCTTATTATTTCTGTTAGTTTTTTATCATACTGAGTATTGTCAGAAAATTCTTTTGGATTAATAAAACAGGTAGGTATTCCTTCTTTTTCTGCTCTTTTTAATGCAAAAGCATCCTGCTTATTTGAAATTACCATTGAAATCTCTACATTTTCAATTTCATTGGTTTTTATTGCATCAATAACAGCCTGAAGGTTTGTACCTGAGCCGGATACCAGGACAATAATTTTCTTTTTTAACTCCTGCATCTTACCTGGATAAGTTACTGATTAAAGATATTAAAACTAAATCAAGCAGCCTTGAGGCATGTCTTTTAGAATATATTTTTTTATTCTTTAATAATGCTCCATCTGATTTTTTTGATTTTGTTTTTTTCATTTTTGGCTCCTTTATATTAAACCAGCCTTAAGCAGGTCTTTTAAATCTATGATTCCTAAGGGTTTCCCGGAATCATTTATAACAATTAAATCAGAAATCCTAAATTCTTCCATTATTCTTAATGCACTTACAGCAAGATCGTCAGCTAATATTGTTTTTGGACTGGTTGACATTATATCTTTAGCTGATTTTGTAGTTGCTTTATCCTGAAATTTTATGCATGCTCTTCTTATATCACCGTCTGTAACAACTCCTTCAAGTTTTCCGCTATTGTTTGTAACCATTGTAAAACCAAGCTTTTTGGAGCTTATTTCCTCAAGGATTCTGTAAAAACTTTCATCAGGTTTAACAGATGGCATCTCGTTCTCTTTTCTCATTACTTCTTTTACTTTGATAAATTTTTTCCCGAGAGATCCTGCAGGGTGAGATTTTGCAAAATCTTCTGTACTAAAACCCTTAGCCTGCATTAAAGTAATTGCCAGTGCATCACCAAGTGCAAGCGTGCATGTGGTACTTGCAGTTGGAGCCAGATTTAATGGACATGCTTCTTTCTGGACTTTAACAAACAGTGCCACATTACTATTTTGTGCAAGGGTGGAATTCTCATTACCTGTTATTGAAATAAGTTTTATTCCAAGTCTTTTTATTGGAATTAGTACTTTTTTTAGCTCATCTGTTTCACCGCTGAATGATAGAGCAAGCATTATGTCTGAATTTGTTAACATTCCAAAATCACCATGACCAAGTTCTGCCGGGTGAACAAAAAAAGCTGGTGTGCCGGTGCTTGCAAATGTTGCAGCAATTTTTCCTGCAATGTGTCCTGATTTACCCATGCCTGTTACAACAATTCTGCCTTTGCAGCCTAATAAAATATCAATAGCAAGATTAAGATCTTTTGCCTGTTTTGTTTCTAAATCAACAATAAGGTCTTTAATTGCTCCTTTTTCTGTTTCAAGGACGCTTAATGTATCAAGTAAATATTTTGATGAAGTAATAGTAGCCATAGCAGTAATAATATAATACAGCACGAACAGCTATAATTATTGATTTTTCGGGGTTAAACTGAATACAAAATTTTGGATTTAGCACGGTTATAATTATTTTTGTGGTTATTCGCTCAAAACAAAAATTAAAAATTTCTGAACCATTTAACATTGTCCTTGTAAATCCTGAAATTCCTCCTAATACCGGGAATATAGCTAGACTATGTGCTGCTACAGGCTCTCTGCTGCATTTAGTTCATCCACTTGGCTTTGAAATCAATAACAAACATCTTAAAAGGGCAGGTCTTGATTATTGGCCGCTGCTTGATATTAAAGAATACAAAGACTGGGAAGAATTTTGCAACAGCAATAATGTCATTAACGTTCCTCAGGATGATAGTAAATCCCAATCTTGGTTCATATCTACAAGAGGTGAAAAAAATATATGGGATGTTAAATTTAACCCTGGTGATTATCTTGTTTTTGGAAGTGAGACAAAAGGACTTGATGAAGATATTTTAAAAATGTACAGTGAGTCTGTAATTTCAATTCCAATGAATGGTTTAACAAGAAGCATAAATCTTTCAACAGCAGTTGGTGTTGTCTTATATGAAGCAATAAGACAGGTAACCGTTGAGAGAAAAATTTATGAAGTGCTACCTGTATAAAATAAAAGATATCAGATGATGAATAAAAAAGAAACAACTAATTTTACAGAAACACCAATCCTTGATGTGCTGAATGATTATATTTCAAAAAATCCTGTTCGTATGCATGTTCCTTTTCATGGTGGAATGTCAAACAATAATCTTTTCCCGAATGAAATTTATAAATTGGATATATCTGAAGTAAGTGGTTATGATGCTGGTGGAGAAAATAACCCTTTATTTAAATCTGAAAAGATTACAGCAGACTTTTTTGGAGTATTGCATTCTTTTTATCTTACAGGTGGTGCAAGTGCAGGATTGTTAGCTAGTCTTATTGCATTAAATAAAATTGGTAAAAGGGTTATTGTAGCGAGAAATGTGCATAAGTCGGTAATTAATGGACTGGTTTTAAGTGGACTTGAGCCAGTCTGGCTGGATATTGAGTTTGATGAAAAATGGGGTATTTTTTCGAAGGCAGATCCTGAGAGTCTTATAAAAATAATTAAAAACTATAATGATCTGGCTGGCTGTGTAATAGTTTCTCCAACCTATGAAGGAATTATTTCTGATGTTTCTTATATCTCTGAAGTTTGCCATACATATGATATTCCACTAATAGTGGATGAGGCACACGGAGCGCATTTATCTCTTTTGAAAGATAACGAGTTAAATTCAGCAATAAACCTTGGAGCAGATATAGTTATTCAGTCCTGGCATAAATCATTGGGCAGTCTTACACAAAGCGGGGTACTTCACCTGGTCTCTGATAAATATTTTTCATATAATGACTTAAAAAGATCGCTTGATTTGGTGTGTTCGACAAGTCCATCGTTTTTGCTTTTACTTTCGCTTGAATTGACCAGAAAATATTTTGCTGAAAATAGTAATAGTTTTAATGATTTGTTAATGTTGGCTCAGTCATTCAAAAAGGGATTAATGCCGATAAAAAACATTTCTCTCTTAAAAAATGAAGATCCTTTCAAGGTGTATGTTAAGCATTATAATTATTCAGGAATTGATTCTGGAATAAAACTTTTTGAAAAATATTCTGTTGAAATTGAAAGTGCAAATGAAATTGGTTTTTTAATGCAGATTGGGCAGGGTTTTACCAGGGAATCTGCCGAAAAAGTATTATTAGCAGTTAACGATATGGTAGCTGAAAAACCTCCTGTTATATCTGACTCTAAGGCTGGAACAGTTTTGGTAAATCCAAATAATATTTCCATGAAAGAAAATCCACGGGAAGCATTCCTGCGTGGGTTTAGAAATAAGGATAGTTTAAAATATGAATGTGATGTAGTTGCTCCATGTCCTCCAGGTTATGCAGTAAATATTCCCGGGAACAATAAATGCTGACTCTTAAAAAAGAAAACCATGTTTTCGAAGCACTAGGAAATAAAAGTTTCTTTAAACTTATTTGTGGAGCTAGTTTTACTGATAATGTACTTGTTGAAAATTTGTCGTTTATTTTTACTTTAGCCGGTGCACATGTTATTGATCTGGCTCCGCATGCAGATATTGTTATTGCAGCAAAAAATGGTGTTGAAAAAGCTATTGAGTTTGGTAAAAAGGATAAAAGATTTAAATATAATTTGAAACCACCTCTTCTAATGGCAAGCATCCAGCTTGATCTTGATCCACATTTCAGAAAAGTAGAAGTAGACAGAAACTTGTGTGATGTATGTGGAGCTTGTGTAAAAGTCTGTCCTACGGAAGCATTTAAAATTAACGAAAATGAAGGAGTGAAAGATTTTATTTACAATAAAGAAAGATGTTATGGCTGTGGTATCTGTCCTTCATATTGCCATGTAAAAGCGCTAAATATGACTGAAGTGAAAATGGATCCTTATAATACTTTAAATGATATGCTCCTTCTAGGCCTTAAATCAATTGAGTTTCATTTTGGGAAAAACTATTTAAGAATCAGGGAAATATGGGACAAAATTAAAGATTTAGTAAAGAAACTTGAACTGGTTTCATTTAGCCTTGGAAGTGGCTTATTAAGTGATATTGAAATCAAGGATGCAGCTAGGCTTTGTTTTGAGCTTGCAGGGAGTAATATTATCTTGCAGTGTGATGGTATTCCCATGAGTGGCGGCAGGAGTAATGCAGGTAAAAACGGGCATAATAATGATGAATTGAGCCTTCATGTAGCAAAGCTTATAGAGGAAGAAAAAATGCCTGTATATTTGCAGATTGCAGGCGGTACCACAGAGTTTTCTTTTGACAATGTAAAAAACTCTGGCCTTCCGGTTAACGGAATAGCTGTTGGTTCTTATGCAAGAAAACTGTTAATTCCATATTTAAATGATATATATAGTGATCAGAATTTTTCCAGTGCTTTTCGTATAGCAAGATCATTAGTACAATCGTCTGCTGTAAGTGGGAATTATAATTAATTTCAATTATGACTAAAGAAGAAAAGTTAAATTTGAAAAATGAAGAAATCCAGGAAATTGATCATGTCCCTGCACAGGATTTGCCTCTTATGTTGGATGTGCTTCCTGATAAGCTCAGGACATCACTTGAAAAACATAACTTGGCTGGGCTTATTGAAATAGTTATGGATTTTGGAAGATTACCTGAAGCACGGTTTTTTAATGGTAAGAGAATTGAACTTGAACATGAACCTGTTACTCTGGGGGATATTAATTATGCTGTTAACAGGGTGGGAGACTTCACCTCTGACAACAGGGCTGGTATTGCACGGACACTTCACAGGATAAGTTGTATTAGAAATCGCAGGGGTGAAATAGTAGGACTAACATGCAGAGTTGGCAGATCGATAACAGGGACAATTGATATTATCAGGGATTTTGTAGAATCAAAGAAATCTATCCTATTGTTAGGTCCCCCAGGAGTCGGGAAAACAACAAAACTCAGGGAGATGGCAAGATTTCTGGCTGAAGATTTAAACAGAAGAGTAATTGTAATTGATACTTCAAATGAAATTGCAGGTGATGGTAATATTCCGCACCATGGAATTGGTCGTGCAAGAAGAATGCAGGTGGGAAGACCTGAGCTTCAGCATGCTGTAATGATTGAAGCTGTGGAAAATCATACTCCAGAAGTGATAATAATTGATGAGATTGGTACTGAACTTGAAGCACAGGCAGCAAGAACTATTGCTGAACGAGGCGTGCAGCTTATAGGTACTGCTCACGGAAATGCGCTTGAAAATCTCTTAAAAAATCCTACTTTATCTGATCTGATCGGAGGGATACAAACAGTTACTCTGGGAGATGAAGAAGCAAAAAGACGTGGCACACAAAAAACAATACTTGAAAGAGCCAATGAACCAACATTTCAGATTGCAATTGAAATCCTGGATCATCAAAGACTTGCAATCCATAAAGAAGTGGCTGTTGCAGTTGATAATCTTTTAAGAGGAAAAGCCCTGTTCCCTGAAATTCGTAAACTTGATCTGAAAACCGGAAAGGTTGAAATCCTTACAAAGAAGGAAACAATTTCCCAGGGACAAGTCTCATTTTCTACTACAGAGATGGCTGAGCATCCTGTTGAAACCATTAAAATCTATCCCTATGCAGTGAGCCGTGGACAACTTGAAAGGGTTATAAGAAATCTTCAGCTTCCTGGAATGGTGTGCAGAACAATTGATGAAGCAGGTGTCATTTTTGCACTTAAAAATTATGCAAAAGTCGGGGCGAAGATTCTTGAACTTGCAAAGAAGCATAAAATACCTCTTTATATAGTCAAGAACAATACCATTGATGGCATTCAAAATGCACTAAAAGAACTCTTCCCTGATTTAATAAGTGATTTCATTATAGAAGAAATTGAAAAAAAGAAAGTTGATGATGTTCAAAATGCTCTTGAAGAAGTCCGGGGTGCTATAAGCATGGTAATGGATACAGAAAAATCTATTGACCTTAGTCCCAGAAATGCTGAAATAAGAAAATTGCAACATGAACTTGTAGAAGAATATAAATTAGACAGTCTTAGTATAGGACAGGAGCCGAAGAGAAGAATCAGAATATTTCCTCCTCCTAAGCCTGGCGATAAGTAATATTAAAAATAAGCAACATTAAAAATATTCTCAGCTTATCGGAACATAATTATGAATACGAGCTAAATTGACTATTTCGGCTCCCGCCGGCCCCGTCTGAGCATACATACTTTTAATCATTGAGAGGTATGTACTTTCATCCATTTCAAGGAAATTCCTTGTATCTAATGTGTCTGAAAGCCTTTCCCGAATCTTGGTTATATCGTAAAAAAATGCCAGTGAGGGACTATCAGAACCCATAATTTTACTATTTGGTGAACCCATAGCTAAATATAAGTAAAGGCTTTCAAGTTCAAAAATATCTCTTTTAGCCAGAAATAGCTGGTCTCTTATTGCACTTAGTTTTGACAGAAGAATACTTGAACCTGTAGTTAAGGTGGGATTATTCCCCATAGCGACCCCCTTAGTAAGAAGTATTTCTTACTTTTTATTTTTTCATAGTAAAATACTTGAAGTTTAAAATAATGTAAAAAACATTTTTTATATTAATTAAATTTCGTTAAGTTACATATTGATGTTTATTTAATTAGTATGAAATATCTATGATTTAATGTGCTATATATCACATGAGATTTTAATGCATATTTTTTAATATCGCTCGTTTCGCGCGAACGCTCAACTCGCTTGTAGAGTCACGGCGCTTTTTGGTGAGTGAATCACACAAAAAGCTTTCACCTTGTATCAAATACCAAGAATTTACATTGAATCAATGCATATAAACCCCGCCGCAGATGTTTATAGATTGACCAGTAATTGCACTTGCATAGTCACTTGCCAGAAACAGTGTCAGATAGCCTATTTCAGCCGGGTGGATGTATCTTCCAATAGGTACTGCTTCAAGTGATGTTTTTTTAAGCTCATCAACTCTAATGTTATGCAGTTTGGCATAGTCTTTATCATGTAATATTTCTTCTGCCATTTGTGTTTCTACCCATCCAGGGCAGACTGCATTTACTGTAATATTGTGCTTAGCTACTTCCTGTGCCAGTGACTGTGTAAATCCAATTACTCCGAATTTTGATGCACTGTATGCACTTCCATAGGCATCACCAACCTTACCGCTTACTGATGAAATATTTATTATTCTTCCCTTTTTGTCTTTCATCATGGTTTTAATTACTGCTTTTGAGCAATACATTACACCGTTCAGGTTAGTATCGAGTAATTCTTTCCATTTTTTAATATCCATACTTTCAACGGGTGATGTAAAGTGAATCCCTGCATTATTTATTAAAATATCAACATTGCCAATCTCTTTAAAAATCTTTTCAACACTTTCACTGTCCGAAACGTCAAGAATATGGTATTTAGCTATTGGCTTGTGGCTGTTAGCTTTTAGCTGTTTTATGTTTTCTTCCAACTTCGTTTTATTTCTTGAAAGTAATATTAAAGAAGAACCAGCTTCTGCAAATACCTCAGCAATTGCTTTTCCGATTCCCTGGCTTGCACCTGTTATTACTGCTACTTTATCTGATAGATCTATGTTAAACATGATTCACGATTTTAGCATGCTGATTATTCTTTGAGTTCATTTTAAACTCCTTATAGAAATATCTAACTAAATGGACTTGCAAAAGAGAGCCCTATGCCTGAAGCGGATGTATCCCAAGCTAATTTCACATATAATTAACAATGTGAAATTAGCGCAGGGTGAAAAGGAGCGAATGGCATAGGGCAAGCAAAAAAAGCAAGTCCATCATTTAAATTTCAAATATAATAGTTTAATAAGAGATAACCATTATGGCAAAAGAAACACTTAAATCTATACCTCTATCTGAAAATCAAACATTTGAAATAGAAATAACTTCTATGGCTTATGACAATTCAGCTGTTGGAAGATATAAAGATTTTGTTGTTTTTGTTGATAGAGCTGCACCAGGAGACAAAGTCTTAGCTCAGGCAACAACGTTGAGGCATAATTATGCAAGGGCAAAAATACTTGAGGTTCAGGGTTCTGATCCTCTTTACAGGATTGAAGCTAAGTGTAAGGTTTTTAAAGTGTGTGGTGGATGCCAGTGGCAGCATTTGCCATATGAAAAACAACTTGAGCAAAAAAATATACTCATTGCTGATTTTCTTAAAACACTTAATATATCATCAGATCAAATTAAACCAATAATTCCTTCCCCAGATATATGGAATTATAGAAATAAAGTCCAGTACCCTGTAAGAACTATACAGGAAACAGGCAGGCTTAAAGCAGGATATTTTGAATGGCATTCAAATGAGCTGGTTAATATAAAGCACTGTCCTATCCAGAATAATCTTTTTGATGAAATTATTGAAGCAGTCAGAAACATAGCTGAAAAATATAAAATAATTGCTTATGACAGCAGCACAAAAAAAGGCTGGCTAAGACATATTTGTGTAAGGCTTGGGATTAATACAGGAGAGGCTTTGCTTACACTAGTTGGTGTTGATCTCGGACTTTCAAATTCACAAATGTTTGTATCAGAGTTAATGGGAAAATTCCCTCAGCTTGTTGGTGTTTGCATTAATGTAAACAATCAGACTACAAACGTAATTTATGGAAATAAAACTGAAGTATTAAAAGGGAAAGGCTATATTAATGAAATTGTAAACGGTATCAAATTTAAAATATCTGCAACAAGCTTCTTTCAGGTGAATACATTGCAGACAGAAAAACTTCTTTCGACTATAAGTGATTTATTGCAGCTTTCAGGAGAGGAGGTATTGGTTGATGCTTATTGTGGAGTGGGACTGATTTCACTCTATATGGCAAAATTTGTAAAGAAAGTTATTGGCATAGAGGAAATAAAGCAATCTATTGAAGATGCAAAAACCAGCTTGCAGGAAAATAATATTAATAATGTAATTCTAATAAATGGAAAAGTTGAAAATAAAATTCAGCAAGGTATTGAAACTTATAAACCTGAAGTAATTATTTTAGATCCTCCAAGAGGAGGATGTGCCAAAAATATCCTTAATACTATATGTGATTCAGATGTGAGAAAAATTATTTATGTAAGTTGTAATCCCTCGACACTTATACGAGATTTAAATATTTTATGCCTTGGTGAAAGTAATCAGAGAGGCTTTAGTATTAAAACCATTCAGCCTATAGATATGTTTCCCCATTCATATCACACTGAATGTATAGTTCTTCTTGAAAGGTAAATAATCCTGAGGTTCCTAAAGCTTATTTCCACATGTAGGGCAGACTTTTTTCTCGTTTCTTTCAATATTATCTGACCAGTAATTATCAAATATAAGGAAATTACAGTTTGGACATTTATTAAGTGTCTGAATCATTTTTCTAATTTCTCTTGGTGCTTGTGGAATATAGTTTTTATATTTTTCAAATGTCAAAGGTTCATACTTTAAGAGGTTAAAAGAAAACATTTTTTTTCTCCTTTTAGGGCTAGTTCTTTAGCCGAGCTTTATTAGAGACTAACTCCCTTTCTTTTTTGTGCCTTAATTGTTAGTAGAGACATATACTTTTTTAAGCTAATTTGTTATTCTTGATAACAATTAATAATTACACATGAAATAGTAAATGCTCTTGGGTAAATTCCTCATATAAGGGGCCGGAGTAAAGATAAAAAGTAGTTAAGGAGTTATCTGTGCCTGAAGTAAGATCAGCATTTCTTGTGGGACCTCTCAGAACAGCAACTAGTGCTAAAGGTGGACTTTTCTCTAGGGTAAAACCTGAAACTCTTGGTGTTACAGTTGCAAAAGAAATAGTTAACAGGGCAAATTTAGATCCAAAGTACATTAATGAACTTTTTGTAGGCTGTGCTACTCAAACTGGTGAACAGGGATGTAACATGGCTACAAGAATTGGTGAATTAGCATTTGGTCCGTTTGTTCATGCAACAACAATTAATGATTTATGTGGTTCCAGTGCACAGGCTACCCGATTAGCTCAGGCTCAAATTGCAAGCGGTGAAAATGAAATAGTGCTTGTAATGGGGGTAGAAAATAATCACAGAGTTTTCCAGGGACAGGATTTAATGCCTGCATCAAATACTCTTGGCGGGAATTTAAAAAATCTTAGAAAGATTGTTGCAATGGGTGCATCGGTTGTTAAACTTTCTCTTCCGGAAGGGTATTCACTATTACCAATGGGAGCTTATGGTGATGCCATAGCAACAAGCCGTGGATATTCCAGGAAAATGCTTGATGAATACGGTTTTTTTAGCCAGATGAAGGCAGCTTATGCAATGCAGAATGGAAGATTTAAAGACGAAATAGTTACAGTCAGAACACCGAGAGGGTATCTTGATTTTGATGAAGGGATAAGATCTGATACTTCGCTTGAAGTTTTATCTAAAAAACTCAAGCCTTCATTTGGCAGGTTTGGTCTGCATACTGCTGCTACTTCCAGTCAGATTAGTGCTGGTGTTGCAGGGTATTTAGTCGTTAGTGAACAGGCACTTAAAGAACATGATCTTGTTCCTATGGCGAGGATTGTTGCCTCTGCTGTAGTAAAAACAGATTCTCAAAAACCTGCAGAACATTTAATTGGACCAATAGATGCTGTAAGAAAAGTTCTTGCAAAAGCTAATATGAAAATTAAAGATATAGATTTATTTGAAATAAATGAAGCATTTGCATCTGTTGCACTTGCAACAATAGAAGAACTTGGCATAGATCCTGAAAAAGTAAATGTAAACGGTGGCGCTATTGCTTTAGGACATCCATTAGGAGCAAGTGGGACAAGGCTTCCTGTAACTCTATTACATGAGATGCATAAAAGAGCAGATGAAGGGCTTCCATCCCGATATGGATTGGTAACACTGTGTATTGGCGGTGGACAGGCTATAGCTATTATCTTTGAAAGAGTTTAAAAATTTCACTTTGTTTTTTATATATATACTGAGTAGTTACATTTTTATAATCTTAGAGTAAACTATTAATGTTTTCTAAAACCAGAAAGAAATAAAAATGTCAAATGCAGCTTATATTATTGATGCAATAAGAACACCGATTGGTCGTGGAAAAGATACAGGTGTTTTTGCTGAAGTTCATCCAGTGGATCTTGGAGGGATACCTGTAAAAGAATTAGTTAAAAGAAATAATCTAAAACCAACTGATATTGAGGATTTAATTTATGGTTGTGCAAGTCCTGTTGCTGAGCAGGGATTAAATATTGCCAGGCTTATTGCAATAACAGCTCTTGATATTACTGTGCCGGGCGTCCAGCTAAACAGAATGTGTGGATCAGGGCAGCAGGCAATTCATTTTGCGATTCAGGCTGTAATGGCTGGTGCTCATGATCTTCTTATAGCAGGTGGCGTAGAAAGCATGGGAAAAATTCCACTTGGTGGTGATGGGTTTCCCATGCCAGGCAAAACAAAACCAACTTTACCAGATAGTTTTTTAAAGAATTTTAAAGCAAATCCAATGGGAATTTCCGGAGAATTAATGGCTGCAAAATGGAAATTAAGCAGAAGGGATCTGGATGAGTTTTCATATGAAAGTCACATGAAAGCTGCTATTGCAACAGGCAAAGGATTTTTCAAAAAAGAAATTATTCCTGTTAGTACTTCCAAGGGACTGATTGAAAAGGATGAAGGAATCAGAAGTGATACATCCATTGAGAAAATGGGTACTTTAGCACCTGCCTTTAAAGAAGGCGGAGTTATTACAGCAGCCAATGCCAGCCAGGTTAGTGACGGAGCTTCTGCACTATTAATAGCAAGTGAAAGTGCTGTAAAGAAATATGGTTTTAAACCAAGGGCAAAGTTTTTGGGTTTTTCAGTAGTGGGTACTGATGTAGAACTTCAGCTTACAGGACCAATTTATTCAATTCCCAAGGCATTGAAAAAATCAGGACTTGAAATGAAGGATATAGATTTATTTGAAATAAATGAAGCATTTGCATCTGTTGTTCTTGCAGCTCAGAGAGAACTAAGTATTCCTGCAGATAAAGTAAATGTAAACGGTGGTGCAATTGCTATCGGGCATCCTTTGGGGGCTAGTGGTGCCAGGCTGATTACTACTTTGTTGCATGAACTTGAACGAAGAAATCTAAAGAGAGGCGTGTCCAGTCTTTGTATAGGATTTGGTCAGGGAATTGCTGCTGTTATTGAGAGGGTTTAGAGCAGCCTTTGATAAGAGCTTATGGGGTTGGCATTGGAACTGCAGCTCCAGCTCCAGAGGCAGCAGAACCACAGGTTATTCCAAACTTTTCACAAATAAGTTTTACCTCATTACTGAAGGGACATTTATTACTACAGTAATTATTGCAATAATTTATAAGTCTATTTTTCGTATCATTACAATCGGAAGGGAATTGATTTCTTTCAATACAGTCATTATAGGTAGCATTTTCAATTACTACATGGTTTTTTATTCCGGTGCAAGCAGAATCAGAATTAGATCCAGTTCTATTTGTGAAACAATCCCACCAATGACCCATTTCATGATTTGCTATTTCACAAATATCTGATATACAACCTTGATGTGAACATGTACTTATGCATATATTATTATTATTTTCTGGACAAGAGCAATATCCACAATATCCATGATCATTTGTACTGCAGTCTCTTTTATAAGTTATGGGGGGATCAGGGACATTTACATTTGTAGATTTTAAATAGCTTGGGCATTCTGAATTTATATGTTCTTTTGCTGAGCAAATCACGGATTCATCTGTGCCATATTCACAATGACAGCTATTATCATTATCTTTGCAGGGTACACAACAACAATTATTTATTTCTTTGCTATTAAGACATTTATTTTCAGTGTTTTTCCCAATTGAGGTACAAGTTTCTCCTTGCTTTAAATGAAATCCATTTCGATAACCTTCTTTTAGTCCATGGCAAAAATTATAACAATCATCATCAGTTGTTGGTAAAAAGCGACATTCGCCAACTATACATTGTTCACTATCTCCCCCGATACATTTACCTCCATTTTTACAGTCACTGTCTTTAAAGCATGAACCCCCATATGTTTCATTTGTACAGTGAGTACAGATACATCTGTCTTTGCATTGTGCATTACCAGAGCATCCTCTTAACGAGCAGTCACTTGCCGTGGAACCGCTTGGACATGCAATAGCAGGTAATGATGTGAATAAATTTTGAATATTTACTGTTTGGATAATGCTAATAAATATCAGCAAACCAAAAATAACTTTTAACATTCTCATAAAGGATTTTTACCCGCTGAAAAGATCAGTGTTTAGGGTTGCCCCTATAGAGTAAATACGCTGCTGTTATTGAGAGGGTTTAATAAATGCACGGGAAGTGCCTCCTCCTCTAGATACACTTCCCGCTTGAAGTAAATAGAATATATGTACTGATATCCCGATAATAATAAAAAAAATATTGTGATGTCAAGGCCTAAATTTGGCTGTAAAGAAATAAGAAGAAAGTTAAGAGGTTAAACCAGAGCAAGTTCAAAAAGCTTACTAGTATTGCTTTTTACAGCTTCAGCACTTTTATGTAGTGCTTCCAGTTCTTCTGCCGCAAGTTTTAATTCAATTATCTCTTCAATGCCACCTGAACCAAGTTTTACAGGAACTCCTATAAAAACATCTTTGAGTCCATATTCTCCATTTAGATAAGCAGCAACCGGGAAAACTCTTTTTCTGTCCTGTACTATAGCTTCTACCATTGTTGCAGCAGAGCTTGCAGGGGCGTAATATGCGCTTCCGGTTTTTAAAAGATTTACTATTTCAATCCCACCATTTTTTGTTCTTTCATTTATTTCATTAATTTTTTGTGGCGGGAGAAGTTCTGTAATAGGAATACCGGAAACAGTTGAAAACCTGGGTAATGGAACCATTTGATCACCATGACCTCCTAAAACCATTGCCTGAACATCATCTGTAGAAACATTAAGTGCCTCAGCAATAAAAAATCTCATTCTGGCTGAATCAAGAACTCCTGCCATACCAAAAACCCTTTTCGGAGGGAATTTGCTTTTTAGCCAGGTAAGGTGAGTCATTACATCCAGAGGGTTAGATACTACTATTATTATTGAATCAGGTGAGTATTTTACTACTTCTGTTGTGACTCCACTGACAATCTGAGCATTTGTTTTTAAAAGATCATCTCTGCTCATGCCTGGTTTTCTGGCAATGCCTGCAGTAATTACTACTACATCTGAATCTTTTGTCGCTGAATAATTATTTGTACCTTTGATTTTCCTGTCATGCAGTTCAACAGGTCTTGCTTCCATTAAATCCAGTGCTTTTCCCTGAGGAATTCCTTCTAAAATATCTATCAGTACAACATCACAAATATTTTTCTCAATTAGTCTTTGCGCACAGGTGGCACCTACATTTCCTGCACCTACAACTGTTACTTTTGGATTTTTTAAGACCATGGTTACTTTCCTCAATTATTGCTTAAATACCTACACATATTTTACCAGTTACTGTTTTTTTTCTGGCACCTGTACAGCTTGGAATGTTATTAGGGATTTGTTTCAGACATGTATAACCAAGTAATGCAAAAAGTATAGCTTCTTTATATTTCGACGGCAGCCCGTATTTATCTGAGCTTGTAATATTTATCCTGGGTAAAATCTTCTTAAGAAAACTTACAAGAGTTTTATTTTTTAACCCTCCTCCTGAGATTACAATTTCGCTTATTTTATGTTTTCGAAAAACATATTTCTCGAGCGAGTATTTAATTGTGTATGCAGTGAAAAATGTAAGAGTTGAAATAAGATCCCTTTTCTTCTTTATTTGTGAAAAATATCTATCTATGAATTGTTGATTGAAATATTCTTTGCCTGTAGACTTTGGCGGAGAAATCCTAAAATAAGGATCTAGGGCTGCTTTTTTTATATACTTAAAAATCACATTACCTTTTTTTGCTATTAGTCCATCCCTGTCAAAATCAGTATTAAAATATTTTCTTGTAACCAGGTCTATGAGTGCATTTCCTGGGCCTGTATCAAATGCAATAGGTTTTATGTTCTTTCCTGTAGCAGTTATATTTGCTATACCGCCAATATTTAAAGTAATAATTCCTTTTTTCGTTTTGCCAAAACATACCTGATCCAGAAATGGCATAAGTGGTGCACCCTCGCCACCTGCTTTAATGTCCGCTTCTCTGAAATCATTAATTGTTTTTATGTCTGTTCTTTTTGCAATTATTTTTCCGTTACCGATTTGTACTGATTTTACTCTTGGTTTATGGTAAATAGTTTGACCATGAGAACCTATTAATAAAATATCTTCTTTTTTTAATCCGCGTTTTTTGATGATTTGCAGAGCAGTATTTGCAAATAAATTGCCAAGGCTTATATCTAATTTTGATATTTTCTGTGGAGATAGATTATGAATTGATCCTGCTGAAGCAATTAATTCTCTGATTTGTTCCTTGATTTTTTTCGGATATTCACAAACAATTCCGTCTACAAAGATAGGTCTTAAATCATTTTTTTTAAATTTAACCAGTGCAACATCAATTCCATCAAATGAAGTTCCTGAATTCAGCCCTATAACGTAATTACTTCTCATTTTAATGACTTGGATTCTTGGCAATCCCATATGCTGCTTTTGTATCAGGGTTGTTTCTTGCGAATTCCCTGTCTGCAGGTTCAATTATATAAGCAGGATTTGTAACCAGGAATTCTGAAAACTTTGTATTTGGATTACTTCTTGCAAATTCTTTGTCTTCATTTCTGATTAGATAAGTAGGATTTTGTGCAAGTCCTTCAGCAAAAGCACTGTCGGGGTTTTTCATTGCAAATGTTTTGTCTGGCAGATCTACAATATAATTTGGGTTTGCCGCTATTGTTTTGGCAAATCTTGTTTGTGGATTGTTCCGTGCAAAAACTCTGTCATCTTCAGTGACTTTATATCTTGGGTTTTGTGTAAGTCCTTCTGCAAAAGCGCTGTTTGGGTTTTTCCTGGCAATGTCTTTGTCCTTATCTAATAGTGCGTTTGCCGGGATATTTAGAGATATTGCAAGAAATAAAATAAACAATAAATATTTTAATAATGTCCTCATGATTTGATTCCTTTTAACTTTAAGAAATTAGTCAGTAGTTTATGTCCGTGCTCAGTAAGAATTGATTCAGGATGAAATTGTACACCAATAAGGCTGTTAAATTCCTTATGTTCAAGAGCCATTATAAGATTGTCTTTTGTTTTTGCAGTTATTTTTAAAGGACTTTTTTCAATACTTTTTAAATCAACAATTAATGAATGGTACCTGGTCGCTGTAAAAGGGCTTGGAATATCTGAAAATATTGAATCTCCTGAATGATGAATATCTGAAGTTTTCCCATGCATAAGTTCAGGTGCATTAGTTATTTTTCCGCCATATACTTCACCAATGCACTGATGTCCAAGACATACTCCAAGTATTGGTATTTTTCCGGCAAGTTCTTTTATTATTGATTTGCTGATTCCTGCATCGTCAGGCCTTCCTGGACCGGGTGAAATTACTATATGACATGGATTTAATGACTTTATTTTTTCAATTGTAATTTCATCATTCCTGAATACTGAAACCTCATATTTTAATTCACCTATGTATTGAACAAGGTTATAAGTAAAACTGTCGTAGTTATCTATTACTAATACATGCATAATTTTTATATTTCCAGGAACCTTACAGGAAAAACTTTTTTGTTTTTTTCAAATAAAAGCTCGATTGCTTTATTGATTTTATTATATTCTTCTTCTGATGGCTTGTTGCTGTGGATTTCTATTCCTATAAAAGGGCTTTTAATACTTAAACCAGCATCATGTACTTTAGTGACATTTTCTGCAGATGTCAGCCAGAACCCCTTTACTTTTGTACAAAGAAATCTCATGAAAGACTGTTCATATATCTTCTTAATTCTTTTATGCTTGTTACAGCAGTCCCGTATTTTTTTACTACGATGCTTGCTGCAAGATTTGCAATTGTGCAGGATGTCTCAAGTGATGATTTAAGGCTTAATCCGGTAGAGATTAACCCAGCTACAGTATCACCAGCTCCTGTAACGTCAAAAACTTCACTGACATTAAATGCAGGAAGTAAAAACGGACTGTCCGGATTATTACCTGTAAATAAAGCCATGCCTTCTGAACCTCTTGTCATGAGAACATTTTTTGCTGAAGAGGATTTTAAAAGTTTCTTTCCTGCTTTTATGAGTGATTCATGATCTTTAATGCTGAATCCGACAGCTGATTCAGCATCAGGCTGATTTGGAGTAATAAGAAATGAGCCCTTAAACCAGTTGAAATTTTTTGATGCATCTGCAATCACAGGTAATTTATATTTTATGGATAATTTAACAATCTGGGTTACTAATCTTTTGGTACAGACCCCGAGATTGTAATCGGATATTAGTATAGATTTTACTTTTGGAATGTGGTCCTTTATTTTCTGAAGAATGGAATCTTCAGTACTTTTATTTATTGGACTTCTGCTGAGTCTGTCAAGTCTTAAAAGTTGTTGTTTAAAAATTATGGTGCTTGTCGGGTGTTTATGTGCTGTTGAAAGAAGCCTGGTTTTAACTGTGGTTGGCCTGGTTTTATCAAATATAAATAGAGGGCTAATGCTGTTTTTTAGGCATTCTGTTTCAAGCGCTTTTGAATACAAATCTTCACCTACTACACCCAGCAGGAAACATTTGGCGCCAATGGCACTTATGTTGTGAGCTGCATTTGAAGCTCCACCGAGTGCAAATTGGCTTGACATGTGCTCAAGTATAACTACAGGGGCTTCTCGTGAAATTCTTTCAGGAGAACCAACAATAAATTCATCCAGGATGATATCCCCTACTACAAGAACTGAGCCTGAAGAAAAGCTTTTAATTTGTTCATCAAGCTTTTTTCGATTAATTTTAAGCGTTTTCTGCATAAGCCAATTTGTTTTTATTTATAATTTCTTTTAACTTACGACTTATTTCTTTAGGCTTGTCAGCTTTCATTATTGCACGGACCACAGCAATTCTTCCTGCACCAGCGTCTGTCACTTTATGGACATTTGTTTCATCAATTCCGCCGATAGCAAACCAGGGAATATTCTTTAGGTCTTCATTTGCCCATTTTACATATTCAAGTCCACAAGGATTGTAATCAGGTTTTGTCGGGGTTGCAAATACAGGTCCTACCCCAAGATAATCTGCTCCGGAGATTTTACCCTCTACTCCCTGTTCAATATTGTGAGTTGAAAGTCCAATAATAAATCCATCAGGAGATATTTTTCTTGCCTCATGTACTGGCAGATCATTCTGTCCAAAGTGAACACCATCAGCATCACATGCCAGTGCCAGATCAAGCCTGTCATTTACTATAAATAAAACATTTGTGTTGTTTATTAGTTTTTGTATTTCCTTGCCAATTTCTATTATCTTTTTTTCGGTTTGATTTTTCTCCCGTAACTGAATGATATCTATGCCGCCCTCTATTGCTCCTTCCAGTACTTTAAAAAAATCTTTATTGGAGCTGAAGCCATCGCTGTTTGAAATCAGGTATAAAGAAGCGTTAAACAACCTGAGAACTTTTTCATTTTTCAGTAGCTCTTTTTCAATCGTGTACATTTCATAACGAATTTCTTCAAGTCTGATTGTATTTAAATCAATAAGTGAGCCATATTCAGAAAGTGTACGAACGGACTCTTCAAATCTTTTACTATTGGCTCTTATAATATCTCTCACTGAGTTTCTTTTTGTTTTATTTTCAATAAATCTTCCTACATCGCTTACTGACTCTCTGTGGAAAACAATATTTGTCTGGAAAAAATTGTTTAATTCATGTCTTAGTGATTTTAATTTCTGTGATAATACCTGGTTGTTCTTTGCAAATCTGCTCCAGTCTTCCAGGACTCTAAGCGCTTCTGAAGCTCTGTTTAGATTTGCATCGATGATTCTATATATTTCATTCTTTTGCATTTCAATATTAATTTAACATATGAAAGGTATATGAGCATATCTTTGCTTTGCAAAGTCTGGCAGCGGATACAAATTAATGTGCAAAAAAATCAATATATCCAAGTAAATCAAGTCTTGCCAGTGTAGGCAAGAACTTATTTGCTTCTTCTGCAATTTCAAGCCGGTTTTCTCTCTTTAGAAAATCAATAAGTCTGAAATGAAGAGGGATTAAATGTAAAACATCATTTGCTGCATATTTAATCTGATCTTTGGAAAGCTCAGGTGCTCCCCAATCCGTTAACTGACTGGTTTTATCAATATCAACACTTAAAGTATCTTTTAATAGATCTTTCAGACTGTGTTTATCAGTATATGTTCTTGTTAGTTTACTTGCGCTTTTTGTACAGAAAACGTTTTTAATTTCTATACCAAGCCACCAATAGAGAAAAGCTATGTCTGTTCTGCCGAAATGAAAAATCTTTTTTATCTCTGGATCCTCAAGAAGTTTTTTAAGATTTGGGGATCTTTGATTAACTTCTTTTGAAAGAATGTCTGATTCTAGCTTTACCAGAGTTACTTTTTCTTTCTGGTCACACATTTGTATAAGGCAAAGCCTGTCTCTCACAGGATTTAATCCCATCATTTCACAATCTATAGCCAAAAACTGTGATGAAGAATAATAGTTAAGTAGTTCGGCAGAAAGATCATTTTTTAAGATTACAATATTTTCAATACTTAATTTCATTTTTAGATTAATTGAGCAATAATTTGAAAAATTATCTCTTTGAGAACTGGAATCGTTTTCTTGCCCTCTTGCGTCCATATTTCTTACGCTCTTTATCTCTCGGATCGCGTGTTAAAAGTCCCTCTGATTTAAGTACAGCTTTATATGAAGAATTAATATAAACAAGTGCTCGGGCTATGCCAAGCCTTATTGCATCGGCTTGCCCGGATATACCACCACCATGTACTTTTGCGTCTACATCATATTTAGTTTCGGTCTGTGTTGCAATAAGAGGTTTTTTTATGAGATTAAGAAATGATGATACATCCCCTAAATATTTAACTGGTTCTTTGCCGTTAATAATAAATTTTCCCTTGCCGCCTTTTAAAAAAACCCTTGCTACTGAAGTTTTTCTTCTGCCTGTTGCAATAAATTGATTTTTTTTGCTTACTGTTCTTGCCATCGTTTCACCTCATACTATCTGCTTGAGCCGGCAGAAGTTAATTTTAGTTCTTTTGGATTTTGTGCCTTGTGTGGATGTGCCTGCCCTACATAGAGCTTTAGTTTTTTAAACTGTTTTTCACCTAAAGTAGTATGTGGGATCATTCCTCTGACTGCATTTTTTAGGATCTTTATAGGGTTTTTCTGTCTCATTTTTTCAACAGAAACCGACTTAAATCCACCCGGGATTCCACTGTGCCTTATGTATAATTTCTTGTTTTCCTTTTTACCACTGATTTTGATTTTTTCAACATTTACTACAACGACAAAGTCACCTGTATCAACATTTAGAGTAAATTCCGGTTTTGTTTTTCCCCTTAATATTGCTGCAACCTGACTTGCAACTCTGCCAAGTACTTGGCCTTCAGCATTTAACAGCCACCAGCTTTGCTTTACTTCGTGTTTTTTTGCTAGGTAAGTCTTCATTTCTCTAAGGAAATTATATTATACACTGAATGCTTCTAGGAGATAACTGCTTTGTCAGTAGAGATGTAAATTGTACTGTCAACTAAACATGTTGTATCTAGAATGTCTCTACAATTCTACGATTAGCGATTGGTTTTTTTAATTGAAAAGGAAGACTTTGCACCCAGCGATTTCTGTAATTGTTTTACAGGAATTTTTTCATCACTTAAGGGAAGGCTATACGCTACAAGATCAAATGTGCTTAATAAACCACCTGTTTCCGCCTTCTTTTTGGATTTTGATTTTGAGAGTCTGTTCCCCCCGCCAAAATCTTTTGACTGGATTTTCCCAATTGAAATATTTTCTACAGAGATTACTCTGCCGTAAGTTTCCAGTTTTTTTAAAAGCTCAAGTACTTCTGAAAAGTTTCCTGCAACTCTTACTTCTACAGGAAAGCGATATAAGTCAATAGGTAAATCCTGTCCTTTTAGTTTTTCCAGTGCTTCTTTTAGTTTATTTCTTTGTCCACCTGCACTGTCAGCTTCAAGTTGTTTTTCAAGAACAATGTTTACTGGTTCGGGGTTTGTTGGTGTAAAGCTTTCAAGGCTTATAAGACTCTCATCACATATTTTTTTCAGATCCTGGACAAGAAAATCAATCTCATACGATTTTGCAAGATAAATTTTTTGACCTTCTACTTTCTTGAGCATTTTCTGATTCTCAGATTTTAATCTTTCAAGTTTTTTAATTTTACTTCCGGTTTCAAACAATTTATTCTGTAGTTCTTTTATTTTTGTATTGAATTCGTTATATTTATTCCATGCAGGTATTGTAAGCTGAAAAAATGGGACTGTAGAAACTGCTAAAATCAGAACACCAACCAGCATTTTTTCTCTTTTTGAAAGTTTGTTTATATCAAAAGCCATATGGAGAATAATAGACGAAATTTTTATAATTTTGTGCTATATGTAAAATTTTCAGGATTAATCCTTAATTAAGAGCATTTTCAAGGAATCAAAAATGTAAACATTGATTTGAAAACAGGACCTTTTTGGACTTAGGGATTTCCATTAGGGGCATTACTATTTCTGTATTAGTGAAATTTAAGTTTTAACCCTGAAAAAATAAGGAATATCATTAATTAATGAGGGTATTTTATACGACAATTTTTTTATTGTTTGGTGTTGCTGCTTTGACAGTTAGTGCAGGTGAATTTAAATTTTATGATGGCTATAACAATACTAAAGATGGTTCATTAAATGCAAGAACAGGTTATGATTCGGCTGATATGGAAAGAAAAAAGGGTAAACATGGAGGTAAAAAAGGTGGGAAAAAAGGCAGCGGTATAGATACAGATGCTTTTGGAGCAAATGATTTTGATGAATTTTATCCGGATCAAAATAGTGTTATTAATAGCCCGGTTTCACCACCGTTATTTCCATGTGATCCACCAGTTTGTACTATCCTTAGGGACCCATTATCAGCTAATGAGTGCGAAAACAAGTGTAAAGCTGATTCCCATTGTCAGGGAAGAAAAGATATAAGAGTTGGTGAGGAAAATATTGCTGTCTGTGTCCCTGATTAGTATTCCTGTCGGGATACCCCTATTAAGCTATATGTATGAATTTTAGATTCCTATAACAAGTGATGGGAATATTTAAGTTATGCTTGGAAAGTCTTTTGCCATTATATTTCTCTCTTTTGTACTTAGTGCACCATTTATGCAACTTCAGGCATCTGCACAGGATTTGAAAAAATATCACTATGACAGGACTGTATCACCAGAAGAAGATGAACCTGAAGGACACTTGATGGATAGGAAAAAGAAAAAAGGCAAAAAGCCAACTCCCCAACCTCCAGCACAATTCCAAGACCCTCCTGCATGTATTCCGCCTGAATGTGTTATTCAGGATCCAATATTACCTGATGAGATTTGTAATAATGATTGCCCACAAGGTTCTGGCAGGCATTGCCAGGGAAGACATAATATGTTTACACATGAACTGTATGCTGTATGCGTGTCTGATTAGTGTTTTCTTTTAATGGTCCAATGAAGTGCTATTGCAGGTACAAGTAGTAAAAAAACCAGAAAGAATCTGAATTGCAAAAATGAATTTACAACAAGACTGCCAAGTTCGCTTTGGGTTAACTGAAAACTTGAACAGATAAAATATGACCACTTGAACCAGAAAAATTTCGTTATAGAAAACATAAGAATTGCAAAGAAAAGACCAGTGATAAAATATCTGAAAAGAAAATCCCTGAAAAATATAAGTTTAGTTTTTTCCATTGGCTTACAAAAATGATAGCATAATGGATGTAAATTCATGAAGTCACATTTTTTATATTCATCTGCTACATGTGGGTTTAAACGGACAGGAAAGCCGGATCTGGCATTAATTTATTCACCAGTTCCATGTGTTTATGCAGGGGTTTTTACTACAAACCAAGTTCGTGCAGCCTGCGTAGATGAAAACAGGATTTTATTAAAGAAAAAACAAAAAATCAGGGCAATAGTTGTTAATTCTGGAAATGCAAATGCCTGTACAGGTAAAAGAGGTATAAATGCTGTTAGAAAGACCAGAGAAATAACAGCCAGGATATTAAAAATAAAGTCTAGTGAAGTGCTTGTTGCAAGTACTGGTGTTATCGGGGTTCATCTGGATATGGAGAAGATGGAAAAAGGAATAGTTGCTGCTGTACCAAAATTAAATGTTAGGAATTTAAAAAATGCAGCAAAAGCAATTCTTACGACTGACAGATATCTAAAGACTATTAAAAAGCAAACGAAAGACTTTAGTATTGTTGGGTTTACAAAAGGCGCAGGAATGATTCATCCAAATATGGCAACAATGCTTTGTTACTTTATGACTGATATTAATGCATCACAGCTTATGTTACAAAGTGCATTAAAATCTGCTGTAGAAAATAGCTTTAATCTTATATCAGTAGATGGTGATATGAGCACAAATGATATGGTTATACTTCTTTCAAATTGCCACGGTAAAAAGAAAATAACAAAAAAAAACGACCCTTTATTTTCAAATTTCAAGAAAATATTAAATGAGCAATGTCTTAAACTTGCAAAAGAAATAGTTGCTGATGGTGAGGGTGCAAATAAGGTAATCACAGTGTATGTAAATGGTGCAAAATCACAAAAAGATGCAAATGAAATTGCAAGATCAATAGCAAGTTCAAATCTTTTTAAATGTGCAATATTTGGATCTGATCCTAACTGGGGTCGTGCTGCAGCAAGAATTGGTGCTACAAGTGTTTTAGTTAATCAGAATAGAATTGAAATTTCTATAAATAAAACACTTGTATTTAAAAATGGAACACCAGTGGAGTTTAATAAAAACAAACTTAATAAAGAAATAAAACAATCTAAAGAAGTTAAGTTAACTGTAAATCTTAAACTTGGCAAAGCATTAGGACTAGCATTTGGATGTGATTTGAGTTTTGATTATGTAAAACTTAATTCTGCTTATTTTTCTTAAACGCCTCGTCGCTGCTATGCAGACTCTTCGGCTATTTGGTGCATCAATTTACAACGCTCAGGATGTTGCTACCAGACATTCTTTGCTCAGCCTTTACTAGAATGCGTTAAAATATTATCTATGGACAGTCAATTAAATTTATTCAGCCTTAAAGAATCAAAACAAGAAGCAAAAATCAGGAAGGAAGAGGGAAAAAGTCCTAAATCACCTATACCTCAACTTGTTCAAATAAAATACAAATCCTTGGAAGAAGCAAAATCTGATGCTTTAAAATGCAAAAGATGTGTACTCTGCAGCGGCAGAACTAATGTTGTATTCAGTGATGGTAATGAAAAAGCAAAAATTATGATTATTGGAGAAGGACCTGGAGAAAATGAGGATTTACAGGGACTTCCTTTTGTTGGTAGAGCCGGGCAATTGCTTGATAAAATATTTGCTTCAGTAGAGTTAAACAGAAAAGAACATCTTTATATTTGTAATATTGTTAAATGTCGTCCACCTAATAACCGTGCACCTCTTGAGGAAGAAGCAGCTTCATGTCGTGATTACCTGGAAGCTCAGATTCGTTATATAGATCCAAAAATTATAATTCTTGCTGGTGCTGTAGCAGTAAAAGGTGTTTTAAAAGTAAAAGATGTAAAAATCACAAAAATACGTGGTAGCTGGATAGATTCAAATGATCCCTTACTAAATGGTAGAAAAATAATGCCTATTTTTCATCCATCGTATCTCTTAAGACATGAATGGAATAAAGCCCCTGATTCTCCAAAAGGACAAATGTGGAAAGATGTGCAGGAGATAAGAAAAGCTTTTGATCTGTTAAATTAAGAATGCTTAAAAAGACCTTTTTGTTATTAATTTAATGATTCTTTCTGCTGTTTCCCTTGAGGCATCCTTTGAACCAAGTTTTTCTTTTACTCTTTTTAAATTGTTTTTAATTTTTTCTAAATGTCCATGAACTTGAAGCCATTCTTTTGTGGCTTGGTAGTAGTTTTGTGCAGTGGCATCATTTTGAATAAGCTCAGGTACTATTTTTTCACTTAGAATAATATTTGGCAACCCAATCATATTTATTCTTTTAACGAGTAGATATAAAAGATAGTTAATCTGATTACTCTTATAACCTAAAATCATTGGCGTCTCGTATAATGCAGCTTCTAAAGTAACTGTTCCAGAAGTAAGCCAAACAAAGTCACTTGCATATAAAAGTTTATGATTATTTCCTGGAGGTAAGATTTTTATTTTTTCTCGAATATTTAAGAGACCATGTTTTTGTAAACCATTCTGAACTTCTGACTCTAAGTTAGAAATAGTTGGTGCTTGAGCTATCATAAACCGATAGTGAGGAAAAACTTTATAAAGTAATGCACTTGCTTGAAGTAAAACAGGAAGCATATAATATATCTCTGATGCTCTACTCCCTGGAAATAGACCAACTAACGTATCTTCTTTTGTAATACCAAATTCATTTCTAACTTTTTCACGATCAAAGATTTCTAATTCATTTAAAAGAGGGTTTCCTACATAATAAGCATTAACCCCGCGCTTTTTGTGAAACTCTTCTTCAAATGGAAGTCCACATAAAACAAGGTCACAATATTTAGCAAGTATTTTTGTACGACCTTCATTCCAAGCCCATACCTGGGGTGGTAAATAATAAACAACCTTTGTATTTGGAAATCTTTCTCTAATTTTCTTAGCAATTCTTAAATTAAAGCCCGGAAAATCAACCAAAATTACAACGTCAGGGAGGAAAGTACTTAGTTTTGACAAAAGCTCTCTTTCAAGACCAACATATAATGGAAGTTTTTTAATAACCTCAGTAAGACCCATTGAGCTAAGATACTTGCAGTCAAAAAATATTTCAGCTCCTGCTTTTTCAAGATTAACTGAACCTATGGCTTTAACTAAAATATCTTTAGGTGGTATTATTTTATAAAGTTCATTGAGTACTTTTGCAGCATGTATATCACCTGATAATTCGCCAGTTATAAAGAATAATTTTTTCATATATAGATAATTCTATGATAAAAAATAGAAAATTAGTATCTGACTCACAAATTAACTTGTTTGAAGGGGATAAGCCGCTTCCATACAGAATAAGACCTTCAACTACAGGTGACATTATAGGTCAGGATCATTTGCTTGGAAAAGATGGGGTATTAACATCATATCTTAAAAGCGGTGCTCCATATTCATTGATTTTGTGGGGTCCGCCTGGTACTGGGAAAACCTCAATTGCAAAACTTGCACAAACTATTTCTGGAAAAGAATTTATTTATCTCTCTGGTGCAAGTACATCAGTAGCTGAACTCAGGGAATCAATTGATAGTGCTAGAAGTATTCCTGGAAGAACAATTTTATTTATAGATGAAATTCACAGGCTTTCAAAAAATCAACAGGATGTTTTGCTTGAATCTGTTGAAGCTGGTCAGCTAATATTAATAGGGACAACTACTGAAAATCCACATATTTCAATTACAAGAGCTCTTCATTCACGTGTAAAAGTTCTTGAGCTGAAACCACACGACAATAACAGCTTAAAAAAGCTCATAAACAGAGCTTTATCGCATCCTTTAGGGTGTCCAAAACATAAAATTACTGATAGTGCAGCTGAATACCTGGCTAGAAACTCAAATGGAGACGCCAGGAGGCTTTTGTTTAATCTTGAACAGGCAGTAAAAATTACAAGTGATTTTTTAATTGATGAGAATATTGTAAAAAAGGCTCTTAAAGATACACAGCTTCAGATTGGAACAGATGCAGAGAGTTATTATAACTGTGTAAGTGCCCTGCAAAAATCTATCCGTGGTTCTGATCCAGATGCTGCTCTTTACTGGTTAGCCAGACTGCTTTCAGGAGGGATTGATCCTGTTCATGTAGCGAGGCGAATACTTGTTACTGCTTCGGAAGACATAGGACTTGCTGATAATAATGCTCTAACGGTTGCAATAAATGCTTATCAGGCTGCGCAATTTCTTGGAATGCCTGAAGCAAGGATTCCGCTTTCACAGGCAGTAATTTATCTATCCTGTGCTCCCAAATCAAATACTGCAATTGTTTCTATTGACAAAGCTATTAAAGATGCAACCGAGCTTGAACCCTATCCTGTTCCTTTAAATATCAGAAATATTGGTGGTGAAGGATATAAATATCCACATTCATTTAAAGATGCAAAGGTTGATCAAGAGTACCTGCCGAAAGAATTGCAAAGTAAAAAATACTTTGAGTCTAACGATAGGGATAAAGTTCCACGTCATTGCGAGGAGTGAAACGACGAAGCAATCTCACAAACGTTAGGAGATTGCCACGCCCTTCGTTTCACTCAGGGCTCGGAATGACAATACTGCGTTAAAATAATAAAATGCTAACTAAGAATTTCCTTTTAAATCTGGAAGAAAACCTTACAAAGACTTTTTGTGTAACCGATATAGAAACTACAGGCCAAAAGCCCGAAGACTCTGAAATTATTGAAATTGCAAGTGTAAAAGTCCATAATTGCAAAATTACTGATGAATATTGTTCTTATGTGAAACCAAACAATCTGGTTCCTTCATTTATTACTGATATGACAGGAATTAAAAATGAAGATGTTGAAAATGCGCCAGGAATTAATAGTGTTTTAACTGAGTGGGTTGATTTTATTAAAGGTTCTGATTTCTTTTGTGCCCATAATGTGATGTTTGATTATGATTTTATCTATAAATATCTTAAAACCCTTAATTTACCTATGGCAGGGCTTGATAGCCTTACTTTTTTTTGTACCGTTAAGACCACCCGTATTTTATTCCCTGATTTAAAAAGCAGAAAACTGGGGGATCTTATAACACATTTTAATATACAGACTGAAAAAAGACACCGTGCTCTTGAAGATGCAAAGGCTACTGCAAAAATACTTTTAATTTGCCTGGAAGAAATAAAAAAAAGAAAACAGGAGCTGCTTGATTATATTGAAAGCGCTCAAACTGATAAATTAAAATCTTTTGAGGCTGCTGAATATTTAAGTATGCCAAAAGATAGGCTCTATGAATTAGTTAACAGCGGGACTTTAAAAGTCTCAGAGACATATAAAACCAAAAATGGTTATGAAGGTTATTTATTCTTAAGAAAAGATCTGGAAAACCTGCTGACAAAACAAAACTATAAATAAATATTGAACTCCACTACTTCTTCTGAATTAGTAAGATGAATCAGTCTTGTTGCTTGAAACTCCATCCACAATTTCCTCACCACTGCTTGTACCAATAATATGAGCTCCTGCATTTAGCAAGGTTATTGCAGAATCTGTTGTTTTAACCCTGGCTGAAACCTTTATGCCTATCTTGCCATTTGAAATATCTTCCAATCTTTCTGCGTAAAGCCCATGTTTTTCCAAAGTCTCTTTGATATATCTTAATGCATCTGTATTTTCAGTCTTTATTTCTTTTGCAAAACCCGTATTCGTTTTTACAATCAGGTATTTGGCTTTTTCTTCTTTTGCAACCTCACAAATTAAATCAGTTGCCTTTCTTATTTGTGCTTCATTTAAATAATCACATTCAAGAATAATCTTTAATGTTTTGCCTCTCATTGCTTTTACTACTTCTCTAATATCTTCTTTATATTCAGGATAGTTATCATTTAACAATAAATAAAATTTAGAAACAATATCAACCTCATCTACCCCTAAACCAAGAAGCTCGTTTATCATTGAAACCCTCATTCTAGTAGTACTACCTGCTTTAGGAAAATCACAAACAGCTGCACAGAAAACACTACTCTTTGCAAGCAAATTTTGTCTTATTACAAATGCTGCATGATGAGGCTCTACAACAAAAGCACGAAAATCACGTTGAATAGCACTAGAAGCACCTGACCTTATATCTTTTTCAGTTGCATTTTGTTTTAAAACGGTATGATCAATCATATTTGCTAAGGTTTTCCTGGTATAAGTTTTTGGACTAGCAGTAACAGCTGATACATTCATATTTTTTCTCTCCATTTTTACTACTCCTTATAACATGATTTTGTTTGGTAAGGGCTGAGTCTTCCAAAAACCTTACAAAGGAAAAGAGTACTAATCTACTGGACCGCTTTCAAGCTTACTTTCTTCTTCTGTATGTTTTGTCACTGATGCTACATAATCTTCTTCGTCAAGCCTTTGAAGTCTTACACCTGTAGCCATTCTGCTTTGACAGCTAATATCACCTGTTTTGGATCGAAGAACAACACCTTGTGCTGAAGCAATAATTACTTCATCAGTATCTTTTACTACTCTTAATGAAGCCAAGTGGCTTGATTCTGATTTAAATTTTGTACCAATTAAACCTATTCCTGATCGATTCTGCACTCTAAATTCTTCAATTTCAACTCTTTTTCCAAATCCATCAGTAGTTACAAGAAGTATTTGATCTTTTGAGTCTGAGCCAAAAGTATCAAAACCAACAACATAATCACCTTCTCGTAGATTTATAGCTCTTACACCTCTTGCTGTTCTTCCAAGCGGCCTTAAATCTTCTTCTGCAAATCTTAAAACCATGCCGTCATAAGTGCCTATTATAATGTGATCACTGCCATAGCTTCTTCTAACCCAGGAAAGTTGATCGCCTTCATCTATGTTCATAGCAACAATGCCAGATCTTCTTACACTCTCAAAATTATCCATTGAGATCTTTTTGATAACACCTAGTTTTGTAAGCATTACGAAATAATTGTCTTCTTTGAACTCACTTGCTGTATAAATAGCAGTAACTTTGTCATCCTGTCTGATTGAAACAAGATTGAAAATAGCCTGCCCTTTATGCTGGGCACTTCCTTCTACAACATCATATACTTTTGCGCTGAAAACAGAACCACCTTGCGTAAAGAAAAGAAGTGTATCGTGCATGTTAGCAGTAAGAAAATGTTCTACAGCATCTTCTTCTCGGGTTTTTATGCCGCCTTTTCCTCTTGTTGCTCTGTTTTGTCTTTCAAATTTTGTAAGCGGAATGCGCTTCATATAACCTTTTTCGGTTAAAAAGACAACCATTCTTTCATTTGGAATTAAATCTTCAGCAGAAAATTCTTCAGCAGCAGGTACAATCTTTGTTCTACGGGAGTCTGCATATTTTTTCTTTATCTCAGTAAGCTCTTCCTTAATAATGTCAAGAATCAGTTGTCTTTGTGAAAGTATTTTCTTAAGCTCCTTAATTCTTTTATTTAGTTCTTTGTTTTCTTTTTCAATTTTCTCACTCTCAAGTCCTGTTAATCTTCTAAGCTGCATTTCAAGGATGGCATTTGCCTGTGGTTCATCAAGATTATATTTTTTAATTAGGGATTCCCTGGCTTTTTCATTATCTGCTGCAGCTCTTATAAGTTTTATAATTGCATCGATATTTTCAAGTGCTATTAAAAGTCCTTCAAGTATATGTACCCTTGCTTCTGCTTTTCCAAGTTCAAATTTGCATCGTCTGGTTATTACTTCAACTCTGTGTTCAACAAACTCATTAAGTAGTTCCTTAAGATTTAGTGTTTTTGGTTTTTTCCCAATAAGTGCAAGAGTATTTGTAGAAAATGTTTCCTGAATTTGGGTATGTTTGTATAAGTTATTCAAAACAACATCAGGTTTTGCGTCTCTTTTTAGTTTTATTACTACACGAAGACCATCTCTTCCTGACTCATCATTTAGATCAGCAATTCCTGTAATCTTTTCATCTTTTACAAGATCTGCAATTTTATTTATTACCATTTCAGGTCCAACAAGGTATGGAAGTTCTGTTATAACTATGCCTGTTACCATGCCTCTTCCCGAGCTACTTGGTACTTCTTCGACCGAAACCTGGCTGCGAACTGTTATGGAACCACGTCCTGTTTCGAAAGCTTCTTTAATACCTGCAGTACCCATTATTTGCCCACCGGAAGGGAAATCAGGACCTTTTATATGCTGCATCAATCCTTCAATTGTTATATCGGGATTATCTACCAGGGCAATTGTTCCGTCTAATACTTCGCCAAGATTATGAGGGGGAATGTTTGTTGCCATACCTACTGCAATCCCACTTGCGCCATTTAGAAGAAGTACAGGTAGTTTAGCCGGGAGTAAAACAGGCTCTTTCAGGCTGCCATCAAAATTGTCAACAAAATCCACTGTTTCAGAATCAATGTCACTTAGTATTTCTGTTGATACGCCGGTAAGCTTAGCTTCTGTATAACGCATGGCTGCTGGACCATCATCAAGTGATCCAAAGTTACCGTGACCGTCAATCAGGGGATATCGTGAACTGAATGGTTGGGCTAGTCTGACAAGTGCTTCATAAACTGCAGTGTCTCCATGTGGGTGATATTTACCTAAAACTTCTCCAACTATACGAGCACATTTTTTATATGGCTTGTCAGGCGTCAGACTAAGCTCACTCATTGCAAAAAGTATTCGTCTATGTACAGGTTTTAATCCATCCCTGGCATCAGGTAATGCCCGGCTGACAATTACACTCATGGCGTAGTCTATAAAACTACGTCTCATTTCGTCCTTAATATCTACTTCAATAATTTTTCCTGGATTTTCCGGTATGGTATCTTTTTGCTTAGCCATAGAATTTTTTTTAATCAGGTGGCTCGCTCATAATGAGACTCGCCACCTTTGCATAGCGTACTTATAATAAACCAACTTTAACGTTTCCCAGGTTTTGCCAAATGAATTGGACAAAACCTTTTCTAATTAACTGATTTATTTTAATTACTAGCGACATGCTTTATTACTTCCAATAGATTATTCTATCGTATTTTAGGCTTAAAAACAGTAAGAATAACGTTGTAATGACACGACAAATATTATTAAATAATATGACTATTTGATTGATATAATTTCCATAAATTATGGATTTACCAAAATATATTCATGGACATGAAGAGAGCTTACCTAATACTTTAGGTTCAAGAGTTTTATTTCTTAGAAATGCCAGAAGACTTCATATGGCTGAATTGTCACACCAAGCCAGAGTTTCCATAAAAATGCTTGAGGATATAGAAGCAGGTATAGAAACATGGCTGCCCACATCAGTCAGGCAAAGAATTGCAAGAGTGCTAAAGGTGGATCCAAATATTCTTGAAGAGGTTGAAATTAAAAAATTATTTAGTGAAGAACAAATGAAATATCCTCCGTATGAGGTGATAGAAAGAATACAAGAACAAATACTTTCAGGCAATTCAAATATTTCATGTCCTGTTTGTGAGAACCCTCTGAGAATCTGGATACAGGAAGGTTTTGATTTAAATGATCAAAAGGTAAAATCGCCAAAAGGTCACTGTACTGTCTGTGTTTTTCAACTTAAATCATGAGTAGTAACAACCGTGATTATTATAGGTCAACTCTTCCCAGATTGTAGTTTTTACTTAAAATAGAGAGAAGTTCTTTTTGAGTGATTTTTTAATTTATTTTTATCTGTTTAACCCAATCCTTTAGCTCAGGCAACATAGATCTATTTGTCATATGAACTGTAACAGGTGTAATTGAAATCATATTATTCCTTACAGCAAATACGTCTGTGCCGGGGAGTTCATTTTCTTCTACAGCTTCTCCAGCTAACCAGTAATAGGTTCTACCCCGCGGATCGACTCTTTTTACAAAATAGTCGTTATAAGGCCTCACACCTAATTCTGTAATCTGAATCCCTGCAATTTCTTCAACAGGAAGAGGTGGTATGTTTATGTTTAGAAGGGTTCTATCAGGGAATTTTATCTGAGGAATTATTTTTAAAAGTTTAGTAATAAAAAGTGCAGCAGATGTAAAGTCCTGAGGTTTATTGTCCGCCAGGCTTATGGCTATGCTTGGAATGTTGTAAATGGCACCTTCCATTGCTGCACTGACTGTGCCAGAGTACAATACATCAGATCCCATGTTTGGACCATGGTTGATTCCGGAAAGTACTATTTCCGGAGGTTCTTTTAAAATTGCTCCTATTGCAATTTTTACGCAATCGCTTGGGGTACCGTCAGTTGAATATGCAATTGATACTCCTGAAAGGTGGGTTACTTCATCAAGCCTGAGAGGTCTGTGGAGTGTTAGAGAATGCCCTGTTGCACTTCTTTCTCTGTCAGGAGCAACGACATAGACTTCATGTTCTTTTGAAACTGCTTCAGCTAGTGATTTAATCCCGCTTGAATGAATTCCATCATCATTTGATATAAGTATTCGCACAAGTTAGATTATATCTTATTCCTAACAACAAAATTTCTTAAAGGGATAATATAAAATATATTATTGTAAGAATGAAAACAACAGCCATAAATGATATATCTGAATATTCAACAGAAACTAAAAAAGTTTTGTTGTACATCTTTGTATTAAATATACTGGTTTTAGTAATAGATATAATTTCAGGAATTGCTACAAGATCCCTGGGTATTATTGGAGGTGCTGTACATTCTGCTTTTGATGCTATAAATAACCTTGTTGGTTTTTTTGTTTTACGGTTTGCAGTTGAACCTCCGGATGATAAACATCCTTATGGACATGGTAAGTTTGAAACTCTTTCTGCATTTGGGATTGTCATATTTCTGGCTATTGCATGTCTTGAAATTATAAAAAATTCTATATCCAGACTGATTCATCCTGTGAATTTACCTGTATATAGAAAGGAAATTGTCTGGCTTCTTGTTCTGACTTTAGTAATTAATTTAATTGTCTGGATTTATGAAAGATACATGGGGAAAAAACTAAAAAGTGATTTACTTATTGCCGATTCATCTCATACAGGGTCAGATATTCTTATTACCATATCAGTTATTTTATCCCAGGTTTTTATAGCAAAGGGGTTTTTGTGGGTTGATCCAATTGTTGGAATAGCTATTGCAATTTTTGTGATTAAAGCTGGATATGAGATCCTTACAAGTACTGTTCCTATCCTTGTAGATGAGGTATGGGTTGATCCTAAAGTAGTCTCAGAATCAGCTCTTTCAGTCAGTGGTGTTATTGAATGTTACGATATTTATTCCAGACGAAGTCCATATGTTTCATTTATTGAATGCAAGATTAAAGTAGCTCCTAAAGATTTATATGGTGCACATCAGCTTGCTGATAAGGTTGAAGACAAATTAAAAAGTGATTTCGGTAACTGTAAAGTAACTGTCCATGTGGAACCTTAGGTCTATATAATAATAAATATGTCAATAATAACTGACTTAAAAAAAATAAAGAGAAAAATCCTGGTAATGAAATCCAGGTTTAATCTGTCTCAGAGAAAAAAAGAATTTAAGACTGTTGAAAAAATAGTTGAAAATGTAAGGAAAAATGGTGATAAAGCATTAATTCTTTATTCGAAGAAGTTCGACAATGTTGATATTTTAGATTTCAGGATATCCCATAAAAAACTAAGCAATGATTCTAAAAAAATAAAAAAGAGTCTGCTTCTATCAATAAAACGAGCTGCAAAAAGAGTTGAACAATTTCAAAAAACAAATGTTCCTAAGAGCTGGCTTAAAACATTTGGAAATGGTGAAAAATTAGGCTATAAATATATTCCTCTTGATTCGGTTGGAGTTTATATACCTGGCGGTAAAATTCCACTTATCTCTACTGTATTAATGACTGTTATTCCTGCAAAGGTGGCAGGAGTAAAACGGATAGCTATTTTTACACCACCACCTGTACATGATGGAATACTTGCTGCATGTAAGATTTTGGGGATAAATGAGATTTATCAGGCTGGAGGTGCCCAGGCAGTTGCAGCAGCAGCATTTGGCACTGAAACAATAAAACCAGTGGATAAAATTGTTGGGCCTGGGAATGTATTTGTTACACTGGCAAAAAAAATAGTTTATGGAGAGGTTGGGATTGATGGACTTTATGGACCCAGTGAAATTGCAATTATTGCTGACAGATTTGCAAACCCTTCTCATGTTGCAATGGATTTATTGAGTCAGTTAGAGCATGGGAGCGGGCTTGAATCTGCTCTATTGGTGACGGACAACTATGGTTTTGGTAAAGAAGTGGAGAAGAATATCTTAAATTTTGCAAAAAGTCTGCCGAATAGAAAAACAGTATTAAAATCCTGGAGAAAAAACAGTGTAATTGCTGTTGTAAACAATATTCAAAAATCAGCTGATTTGATAAATCTCTTTGCTCCTGAGCATCTTGAAGTCATAGTAAGAAATCCTTCATCTCTGATTAATAAGATAAGGCATGCTGGGGCTATATTTGTAGGCGAATATTCCTGTGAATCAGTTGGTGACTATGTGGCTGGACCCAGCCACTGTCTTCCTACTGGTGGTACTGCAAGATTTTCAAGCGGACTCACAGTAATGGATTTTATAAAAAAGATATCAATTTTATCGTTTTCTGAAAAGTCATTTAAATCAGTTGCAAAAGATGTAGTTGAGCTTGCCAGTGCAGAAGGCTTAAAAGCTCATGGAGATGCAGTAAAAATTAGACTGAAAGATTCCTAGAATGATAAAAACACTTCATAGATTCTTTTATGCATGGCTTTTTTTAACAAAACTTCCTGCGCCACCTTTGCCAAAAGCTACAAAAGAAGACTGGGGAAGAATTGCACCCTTTTTTGTTTTGATTGGATTTATTATTGGTGGCATTCTTTATTTTGTAGCTAAATTATTAACTGGAAGTAACTTACCAATCTTATTTTCATCACTTTTAATTGTTTTATTGTGGGTCCTTATTACTGGGGGATTACACCTGGATGGTGTTTTTGATACCTTTGATGGAATTGGTTGTAAAGAAAAAGAAAGAAAGATAGAAGCCTTAAAAGATAGTAGAATCGGGGCATTTGGAGCCATGGGTGGAATATTTGTAATTCTTTTTAAGATTATTTCTTTATGTACTATACTTTTAAATAAATTATTTTTTGTGATTCTATTAGCACCTGTTATTGCGAGGCTAATTGTGATTTACTCATTTACTTTTTTAGGTTCAAATAATAAACACTCATTGAGTGCAAATTTGATTTTAAGCGGAGTTAAAAAACCATTTGATTTTTTTGTTAATCTGATTGTTTTTTTAATAATATTTTTTGCCTACATCTGTCTGTCAGATTTTAATTTTAGTTTTATGGTGTTGGTTTTTATTTTCATATCAGTTTTTGTAAGTTTACTAATAGCTTATTGGCTGAATTCCCATTTTAAAGGACACAGTGGGGATACTTATGGTGCAATAGTTGAACTTTCTGAAACAGTGGTACTTGTGTTAGGAATGTTGTTTAAAAGTATTTATTGAATTAATCACTTCTGAATAAGAAGTTTCAATCCTTTCTGTTATGTTCTCCATTGAAATATTTTTATATAAATCAGCAGCTACCATTAGCCCACCAGCGCCAACACCTTCTTTTATATGTCCTTCTTCATATGCTCTTAGACCAGAATGTTTTGAGCCCGCAAAGCTTATATTTGAAGATATAAGTGGTGCATTACAAAGTTCTGCTAGTTTTTTTGTTTTTGCATTTTTATCGTTGGTAATCCATGAGGTAGTTGCTACCACGGTATCATGTGGACTATATTCCAGAACTCTTTTAGTTAAATAATAAACAGCAAGCATTTGTGACCCACCTGCTAGCATTACAGGTAGATTTATCTTTTGTGCACCTTTTATAAACCCGCATAAAAATGCCTGCATTGTATCTCCAAAAAACTCAATTGACTTAAGCGGATTTTTTTTAATGGCAGTAAAGGCTTCAGGATTATTTAAAAGGGCATCTTTTACAACCTCATTTTTCCACATGTTATTTCCGTCCGGGCTGCTGCTGCTTACAAGATCAAATGCATTTATTCCAAGTGAACATAAAACACTTAATGCTGTTGTTGTTCCTCCAGGGACACATTCCCCAATAATTACATATGGATGTGAAGAAAGACTAGCACCAAATTTCTCGCCTTTCTGAAATAAAAAATCTGTTTTAATCGGGTCAAGCGCTTTTCCTGTAGTAATAGATTTCCCGGCACCCATATTCAGGCTTATGTGATCACATTGTGGTTTAAAAAATGCTCCTGTATCTATGATATTTATCTCTAATTCTAAAAGTTTAATAAGTGCTTTTGAAATAATTGCTGGAGATGGTATCCCATGAGGGGAAATAGGTATTGAGTTTTTAGCTCCTTTTTCTCTTGACAGCAAAAAATCAGCATCCAGCGAAGGGGTATGTTTTATTTTTTCGGGATTCTGACCTGCTGCTGAAATTCCTGGTATTAAGGCAGTTTCTGTTGAACCAATTACGAGGATAAAAAGAGGCTTTTTATCTTTTACTTTGCCAATGAAATTCTGGCATTCTTTCCATTTTGTAATTAATGAGAAAGCTTTTGGTTTATGTTCCGTTATTTCTTTAACTTGTTCTATGAAGTTCTTAAGCATAGCGTAATTTATTTGATATCATTTTACAGTATGAATGAAAAAGTTATAAAAAAATTCAGAGATAAGGGCATAACAGTACTTGATCCACGAAACACATATATTGGCACTGAGGTAAAAATTGCAAAAGGAAATATTATTTATCCCAATACTTTTTTAAAGGGTAAAGTCAGACTTGGAATAGGGAATAGCCTTGGACCAAATCTTTATATTGAGGGCAATGTAACAATTGGTTCCGGAAATACAATAACTTATTCTCATATTACAGATTCAAAAATTGGAAACAATAATCAGATTGGTCCATATACAAGGATCAGGGACAATTCCCGGATTTCAAACTATGTGAAGGTAGGAAATTTTGTTGAAGTAAAAAACAGTTCAATAGGTGATAAAACTCAGATTGCACATTTGAGTTACATAGGAGATTCAAAAATTGGAAAAAGTGTAAATATTGGAGCAGGTACAATAACTGCAAACTATAATTCACTCACTGGTAAAAAGAGCAAAACAATAATAAAAGACAAAGCTTCTACAGGCTCAAATTCTGTACTTGTTGCACCGGTTACCCTTGAAGAAGGAGCAATGGTAGCAGCCGGCTCTGTAATTACTAAAAACGTTCCAAAAAATGCGCTGGCAATTACCAGACCAAAACAGGAAAATAAACCAAATTGGACTAATAAGAAATCAAAGTCTTCTAAATAAACTTTTATTTACTTCTTAGCTAGAGGAAGATTTAATAGTAAACAATTAATGGTTACTGCCTAGCTATGGTAAGTTATCAGAGTAAACTACTTATAAAGTAAGATTTTATCCGATTCATTCGGTAAAATCTGAATAATGTGGCAAATGGCAAACCAGGAGCACTTTGCAAAGCCCGACAAGCGACGAAGGAGCAAGGAGGGCTGATAAAAAGAACCTAGCCCATACAGATTTGTTTACCTGGTTTGACCTGGAGTTTATCAACTTTAATTCCATCTATGCCTGGCTTGTAAATGAATGAGTGTGGAAGTGAATTTAATGTAACTTCTGCAGATTTTACATTCTTTACAGGTACTTTTTCATGGTTTGAAATTCTTGTGAGAACTGTGTATGCAGGTTTCCAGCCAGTTTCATTTTTATCCTGTTTTTCTTCTATGCTTCTGTTCCATGGAGCACGCGATGGCTGAGGTGGTACTTTTTTCTGCACTTGACCTGCCGGACCATTTCCAAGTTTGTTTTTAAGTGTTTCAATTAATTTTTTGAGATCATCATTTGCCTGCTGCTTTTGTTCTTTAGGCTGGGCGTTTTGTTGTTCTGGGAATACTTCTGTTTCATTTGCAAGCTGGGTTTTAGCAGCAGCAGCACTTGCAATACTTACTGTAGGATCGCTTCCTCTTGTTCTAGCTATTTGTGGTCTTCTTTGTGGTGTTCTGGGTGGCATTTAGTTTTCCTTCTTCAATTTGGTTAAGAGACAATTAAGGACCTCTCTACTTCTGATTCTAAACATTCTATGTGTAAAGTCAACTCCTAATAATTAAATCTTTTGTTAATTACCTTTAATGCTAAGAATTAACTACTTTTTGAATAAAACAAAGAGATGCTTCATTAAGATATAAAAGATTAAGAACAGAAGTAGTACTTAGTTACTATTATTTGGCTGGAAGTAAAATGTTAAAGATGCAAAGCAAAAAAGCAATTTTAGTACTTGAAGATGGAACTTTTTTTGAAGGGGAAAACTTTGGTTCTGATGGGACTGCTTTTGGAGAGATTGTATTTAATACAAGCATGACTGGATATCAGGAAATTATTACTGATCCAAGTTATGCGGGACAAATAATTACATTTACTTATCCTGAAATAGGAAACTATGGTGTTAATAGTAGCGATAACGAATCCAAAATGAGTTTTGCAAAAGGGATTGTTGTTAAAGATTTAAGCCCGGTGATTAGCAACTGGCGCGCAGAAGGTACATTAAGTGATTTCTTGCAATCTCACAAGCTGGTTGGTATTAGTGGTGTGGATACAAGGGCAATAACAAAAAAAATCAGATCCTCTGGTGCCATGAGGGCAGGAATTTCTACTGAAATTCTGGCTCCGGATAAGCTTCAGAAAGAGGTTTTAAATTCTCCTTTAATGTTAGGAACAGATCTTGCAAAGGTTGTTAGTACAAAAGAAAAATACCGAGGACCAATGCCAAAAAGACAGCCAGCATGGCCTATAGTTGCCATTGATTTCGGGATAAAACAAAATATATTGAATAGACTTAGTCATTATGGGCTGGCTCCTCTTGTTGTTCCTGCAACAAGTACATTTGATGAAATTAAATCTATAAATCCAGTCGGGTTATTTTTGTCAAATGGTCCTGGTGATCCTGAACCGGTAAAATATGCTGTTGAAACAATAAAAAAAATAATAAATGATCTAAAAATCCCTGTTTTTGGAATTTGTCTTGGGCACCAGCTTTTGGCACAGGCATTTGGTGCAAAAACCTTTAAAATGAAATTCGGTCATAGAGGTGCAAACCAACCTGTCAAAAATGTTCTTACTGGTAGGGTTGAAATAACTGCTCAAAATCATGGTTTTGCAGTTGATGCTGATACTTTACCTAAAGAGCTCGAGATAACACACTATAATTTAAACGATAATACAAACGAAGGTTTCAGACACAAAGAACTTCCTGTATTTTCTGTTCAGTATCATCCTGAAGCGTCTCCCGGTCCTCACGATAGTGATTATTTGTTTAGAGATTTTGTAGAGATAATTAAAAAACAAAATTATAAGCCGATTGATTAAGTTTATAGTAAACCTCAAATGTGCTTACACTTTTTATGCTCCACCCATACCCTGCGCTCGCTTGTACGGCTCGAAGCCTACAACGCTCGACTTCGGGCATGGGTTTCGCGTTGTGTAAGCACATTTGTCAAAAATATTTTGTAACATTCAAGGATAAACTAGAATCAAAGCGAAGATTTTCCAATAGCGAAAATCTGAGCGTCGAAAATGATTAGATCAAAATAGCAAGGAGTCTTCGTAGTTCCTTAAGAGAAGATATGAAAAAACGAAGAAGCGACGCAGCGTGACAAAAACCGGTATAAAGAAATGAAAAACCCCTGGTTTCCCAGGGGTTTTCATACGAACTTGTCAGTTGACAGGGGTAATTTGGGTGGGATTAACCAACAAGTTCAATTGCTTGCTGCATCAGTCTGTCTGCTACCTTGTGAGCATTTATTGCAGCGGAATATTGTCTTTGAGCTTCAATAATGTAATCAACCTCGACCTTTGCCCATACATTTGATTTTTCTAAAGCTTCATTGAATACTGTTGCACTGCACGGAAGCGGGGCACCGCTTTCTGAAGTTTGCTTCCAGTATGTGTCGCGGAAATTTTTCAATCCATTTAGATTTTGAAAATTATTAAGTGTAATTTTATAGAGGGATACTTCACTATCACCGTATCTTCCCCAAACCACACCTGATTCATCAATTCTTATTTTTTCATATTTGCCCAGGTATAGTCCGTTTGTTGGATCAACTGCCAGATTAATTGGCTGTGGGCCACCTAGTGCTGCTCCCTGATCTGCCTGTGGATGCTCTCTGTTTAAAGGATTATTAAAAGGATCCACAAATGTAGAAATATCATATTTTGCTCCTGGAGTTTTGTACTGTGAGTTACCACCTTTTGGCTGTACATTTGATATCAAAGGTGTTCCTAAAAGAAGAAAACCTTCCTGTGTTGCGAGGTAACCGCTTCTGTCAAAATTAAAATCACCAAGCCTTGTATAAAGGATCTCATTGTTTTGTGGATTTACAGTTGTAAAAAAGCCTTTTCCTGAGAGCATCATTTTGGTTGGCTCACCCACTCTGACAATTTTTTTCCCTTGTCTCCATGAATTACCATTAATTTCTACCTGTCCACCTGTAAGATAATCATGAAATGAAAATCTTTTGCTGTTGAAACCAGGGGCTTCTGAATTGATTATGTTTGTTGACAGTATGTCAATCAATTCCAGTGATGACTGGGCTGCATTTGCTGATATTGTTGTTGAGTTAAACATGTTTTCTTTCTCCTTCTAAACCTTAAATTAAATCTACCTGTTTCTTGTCACCTATTTTTGCTTTTTTCTTTTGTTTCTTTGTTCCGGATTCCGAATTAAATGTAAGCTCTGAATGATAGGTATTAAATTCCCTTAATGAGAGCTTGTGATGCTTTAGGTTTCTGTCAAGCTTGTCTTTGTTTTCTTTGATTAGTTTTCCCATCTCTTCTGATCCCAGAAGTGATGCTGTTACACTTTTGTCCGGGTGCATTCTAAGTACGAGGGCTTGTATGTCATTTACCAATGGAATGTCAACCCTAATTGATTTCTTCATTGCGTCTTCTGTTATCCATGGAGCTACTTTTTCCCACAAATTGAGAAGTTGTGATTTTGACATTCTTCTCTGTGATCCTCTTTCGTAAGTCGCTTGTATTTGGGGTTGTCCTGCAGCGTTGTATACATTGGTTAGAGTGTTGTGTCTTGATCCTTTTGAAGACTCTTCCTCATAGGATTTCCTGTTTTGTTTAAACTGCTTTAATAATGTGTATGTGTTTTTTAATTCAGCACCTTGGTTTCTGTCATTTTGAACTATCTTATTAATGTTAAAAAGTTCATCTTTTGAGTTTCTGTCTAACTTCTTGTTTTTCGTGTCAGAAGTTTCTTCCGAGGTTTTAACAGTCTCATCTTTTACTTTTTCTGTAACCTCTTTTGTTTTGCTATCCAGTACTTCTTCAAAGCTTAGTGCACTGGCAGGTTTTACATAAGGATTATCAAGCAAACTTATTCCAAGTCTGAAGGCTTTTGTGTCGCCAGGTTGTATTATTGGTCCAGCCACTTATTCCTCCCTACTTTCTATCAGCTCTCTTGTGTGCTTTAGTACACCAATTTCATCCAGCATAAGTCTTTCTTTTCTGTTTTCTTCATTTATATAATCACTGTATTTTTTCTGTTTATGTTTTTTCAGAGCTTCAAGTTTCATCTTTGCTTCGATTACATCTTCTTTGGCCTTAATAAGTGCATCTTGTGCGGACTGAAGATCTTTTTCTAATTTTGCAATTCTTTCATTCAGTTGCTTAATCCTTCTTACGTAGAGAGTTGCATGTGATAATCCCTCTTTTATAAGTTCAGTATGAAGATCATTTCTGTGTTCAGTTGTTACACTGAGATCGTATGAAATGGATTTAAGATTTTCTTCTGCTTTTTTCATTTTAAGTATTGCTTCATCGAGTTGTTCTTCTCGAATCTTCAGGACTTTTTCTAAACGATATTTGAATGACATAATGTCCCTTTATGCGGTAGAGGTAAACTACATGAGATTAGTTAAGAGAAGGTTTAGAGAAATTATTAAAATCTGATAATGTTCTTTCATATACTTTAAAGTAAAAGCTTTTTAAAAGCAGCATAAAGACTAATGAAATTAGGCGCAAAGGCAGCTATGAAACTATTAATATTGGGGATAGCCCTCAAATCCTGTTCTAATCCTGCTGCAATCACGATTAGATTACGGTGCTTTTTTAAAATCCTGTTAACAAGTTTCTTTTGTCCTTTTCTGCATGCAATGTCATAGGTAATTATTACTATATTCCTTTTATAGTTTAGCCTGGCTGTTATTTTATTTATTTCTTTTGATGAAGGATTAATTTTATATCTGGTTAACCTAAAGGTATCAAATCTTAATTTTTTACAGATAGCCTTCAAATCTACTTCTCTTAGTTTTGGGCTCTCGGGATATATTATTTCTACTGGTGATTTAGGTTTTAATGGCTTCAGAAATAAATCTCTCTTATACCAATGAACTGTTTTTTGAGCAAGTTCTTCTGAGATCTTTTCATGATTTGATAAATCCTTCTTAAAAAGCCTTCCTGTTCTATCTATAAAAGTGTTCTTTATTGAGATTATTCTTTTATAGGCTTTGTTATTTATCTGAACAAGAGATTTATCCTTATGGACTGCATCTCGTAAATAATTAAATGCATTTAATGTTAGCTCTTCATTCTGATTAAGTAGTAATAAATCAGCTCCGGCTTTAAGTGCATGAAATGTAGCAGTGTTTAATGGGTAATTCTTTGTAACCCCTTTCATGTTTAGTTCATCAGTAAGAATGAGCCCTTTATACCCAAGTTCATTTCTTAAGAGTTTTGTTGTTATGTTTTTTGAAATACTTGCAGGTTTATTTTTTTCTTTCTCTAGTTTTGGAAGATAAATATGTCCGATCATTATACATGGTACTTTTTTATGAATGGCATTAATAAAAGGAATCAATTCTGATCTAAACAGTTCTTTTTTTGATTTGTTTAAAATTGGCAAATCAAAGTGTGAATCAATATTTAAATCTCCATGTCCGGGAAAGTGTTTGGCAACCGGAATAATATTATGCTTCATATACAGTTCAATTATTTTATTCCCGTATTTGTTTACGGTTTCCGGATCAGCGCTTATTGCTCTTGTGCCAATAACCGGGTTTTCGGGATTTGAATTTATATCAAGAACCGGGGCAAAGTTCATATTAAAACCAAGCTCTGAAAGTTCTGAAGCAATAATTTCATGAGCAAGTAATAACTCCTTTAGTCCAACTTTTCCAAGTCCCCAAGGACTTGATAGTGAAGTACAGATCCTTCTTAGTCTCTCAACTGGACCACCTTCCTGGTCAACTGCAATAAATGGCTTTATACTAAGAATACTTTTAATACTTCTTATTAGGTTTTTAACCTGTTTTTTATCTCTTATATTCTCTTCAAAAAAAACAATTCCACCGGGTTGTATTTTTTCCAAAAAACTACCCGTTTTTTTTGACAGGGTTGTCCCTTTAAAGCCTACAAAAAATTGTTGTCCAAGTTTTATATCAATATCCAAAGGCACATGAAAATAATAACAGTAGGGGCGTACCACAGTACGCCCCCTACAACAAAATATAACTATAAAATAAAAAAAGAACCTTGCGGTTCCTAAATCTCTTCTTTATTTTAACGTGAGTATATTATTCCCGTTTTGGTGGCCTCTATAACATAGGATAAACCTAGTTTAAATAAAAACTATTTTAGGATTTGTTTCATCTCCCATACAGCCTGTTTTATACCTACTAAGACTGCCCTGCTAATTACAGAATGTCCTATATGAAGTTGCTTTATGCCAGGAATATTTACTATGGGGGCCGTGTTCTCGTAATTTAACCCGTGTCCTGCATTTGTTTTAAGTCCTATTTTATTTGAAAAATTTATTGCATCTGTAACTTTTTTCAGCTCTTTTACATCTGGATTTTCTGCATAGGGACCTGTGTGTATCTCTACAAAATCCGTATCAATTTCTTTTGCAGTTTTAACTTGATCAGTATCTGCATTTATGAAAATGCTTATAACCAGATTGCTTTTATGCAAATCTTCTATATATCTTTTAAGATGTTCCTTTTGATCAGTTACATTCAATCCGCCTTCTGTAGTTAATTCCTGTCTTTTTTCAGGTACGAGAGTTATTAAATCTGGTTTTATTTTTTTTGCAATCTCTGCCATTTCTTCTGTTGCTGCCATTTCCATGGTAAAAATCACACCTTTTAAATTTTGTCTAAGTACAAGTACATCTCTATCTTTTATGTGTCTTCTGTCTTCCCTTAAATGGACTGTAATTCCATCTGCACCACCTTCTATGGCAAGCATTGCACCAGCCAGAGGATCAGGCTCTATGGTTTTTCTTGCTTCCCTTACAGTGGCAATATGATCTACATTTACACAAAGCTTCGGCATGTGAATCATTATAAAACGATAACCTCAATATATAATGGAAGCGTTACCCGATATGAAAAATAATATTAAAAACATTGCAATTATAGGGCTTGGATTAATTGGGGGCTCACTTGCTAAAGCTCTGAAAGAGAAAAATTATTACATAACTGGTATAACCAGATCAGAAGAAACAATTAAACTTGCACTCAATGAAAAAGCAATTGATAAAGGCTTTACTGTTTTAGATTCTGCTTCTTTAAATGACGTTGACTTAATTGTTCTGGCTGTACCACTTTTGTTAATTAAACAATATATAAAAAAGATTGCTGAGATAGTTAAACATGAAATTATTCTTACTGATGTTGGGAGTACAAAGTCTGATATTTGTAAGATTGCTAATGATGTTTTACCTGCAAATATCATATTTATTGGAGGACATCCAATGGCTGGAACCGAAAATGCAGGATTTAAATCAAGCACTGATAACCTTTTTAAAGATGCAGCCTGGGTATTAACACCATTTGGTAAAGAAAATAATGAAGCTTTAAATAAATTAAAAGATTTGATTAAACAAATTGGTGCAATTCCTGTAACCGTTTCCCCTGAAAAACATGATTTAGCAGTGGCTTTAATCAGTCATATTCCCCTTTTAATATCCTCAGCTCTTTGTAGCCTCGTAAAAGATCATCAGGATAAAGAATTAAACACTCTTTCTTTATTGTTGGCTTCAAGCGGTTTTAGGGATATAAGCAGGATTGCTGGCGGAAATCCTGAGCTGAGCAGAGATCTGATTACTTCTAATCTTAATAACATTGAAAAATTGATTCCTTTATATACTTCCACTCTGAATGGGCTTTTGACTATGGGCAAGTCCAGTTCTCAGGATCTAATTAAGATACTTAAAGAAACAAGTGACTGGAGAAATGATATTTATAACCCCGAAGGAAAAAATAAAAATCTTCTTATAAAGAATTAATCAATGTCCTTTTAAATTTAAAAGAAACAGGATTAGCTATTAACACTGCGCTGCTTTCAAGAATTGTTTCAATAGAGACTAAGTCATTTGCAGTAAGTGTTTTTCCTGTTGCAACCAAATCAATAATTGCATCGCTTAATCCCACAATTGGTGCAAGCTCAACGGAACCATAGAGTTTTATAATTTCTGCACTAAGTCCTTTTTTATGAATAAAATCATTTGCTAATTTTGTAAACTTTGTTGCAATTTTTGAATTTGCAGGCAGATCCCTCACTGTTTTGTAGTTTGAATTTTTCTTTACTGCTAAAACAAGTTTGCACCTGCCAAAATTTAAATCTTTAAGTATAACTACATCGGGTATTTGTTCTTTTAAAAGATCAAGTCCTACAATTCCCACATCAGCACTTCCATGTTCAACATATACTGTTACATCATTTGGTCTTACAAGAAGTCCCTTAATTTTGTTTTTTTTATCGTAAAAAACAAGCTCTCTAGTGGTTGTGGACTGTTCGGTAAAATTGATCCCGCCTCTTGAAAGGTATTTGTATGTTCCATCATGTAAAAAACCTTTTGGAATTGCAATGACCAGATTGTGCTTTTCTTTGTTTTTCATAAACTTAATGATGCATGTTTATTTGATTTATGCAGCCTGGAAATATTTTTAAATACTGACTTTATGTTTTTCGTACTGGCTTTTATTAGTTTTGGAGGATTAAATTTTGAAAACTCTTTCTTTTGGTTTTCAAGAGCAAGTAGTATATCTTCAAGACAAAGGGAAAAACCAACTGCAGGTATGTTAAATCCAAATTTATTTATTAATTGATCATATCTTCCTCCTGATCCTAGGCTTCTCCCAAGTGATTCTGTAACTGCTTCAAAATATATTCCTGTATAATAATCAAGATCACTTGTAAAACTTAGATCTATTTCAACATTCTCTTCAAACAAATTCAGCACTTTTTCAAAGTATGAAATTACGTTTTTAAGTTTGAGTTTTTTTATTTTTCTGTTTAGTTCTTTTAGTTGTTTTATAGCGTCTGTCTTTCCTTTTATTTGTATGAGTTTTTCCCAGAATTCTTTTTCAGGTTTTGTAAGTCTTGATTTTTTTAATATTGAGTTGAATAAAATAAGATTTTTTTGTGAGAGTGCTTTATGTAGTTCATAAGCTATTTCTTTAAAGTATCTGAAAAGCTCATTCCATAACGAAGAATGGTTTATGAGGATTAAAAAACTTTTCAAACCTGATTTTTTTAAGCCGTCAGAAAGAATTCCAAGGCATTCCAAATCTGAAATTCCTTCTCTGACACCTATTAATTCAATTCCTACCTGATAAAGCTCTCTTTCATTTGTTGTTTTCCGTGCATGGTATCTGAACACTTTCCCAACGTAGTAAAACCTTAGTGGTTTTTTTTGATCCTGTAATCTTTCTGCAGTTACCCTTGCAATTGGTGTGGTTAAATCTGCTCTCAAAGCCAGTAGCTCACCGTGTTCGCCAATAAGTTTAAACGCAATATCTGAAAGCTTTTTACTTCCTAAGCTTAGGGTATCATGGTTGATTAAAATTGGTGTTTGAATTGGCTGATATCCCCAAAGCTCAAAAACCTTTACCAGTGACTGTCTTACAAATTCTTGTTTAATAACTTCGTCAGGAAGCCAGTCACGTGAACCTTTTGGGTTTCTTAAATAATTCTTTTTCATTATTTAAAGATTATTCTTTCTTTGGCAGTTCATTTGTAGGATTATTAAAAAGTTCGCCTATAGAAAGAATTGCACTTTTAGTGCCTGTAATAACCTGAATCTCAGTATTCCTCTGATCCAACTGCTCAAGAAATTCAAGCTCTGCAATCTTTGGATCAAGCTGAAGTGCCATTCCTTTTACACTAACTGCAATTGCATCTCCTTCTCCCTCAATAATTTTTCTTTCTTTTTCTCTTTCAGCAGTTTTTTTAATCCAGTTTTGTCTTTGTGATTCCTGAAGCGCGATCTGTTTTCTTTCAACAGCTTCAGCAAATGAAGGTGAAAAACCTATTGCTCTGATTAATAACTCATCCAGCTGTAGCCCGCTTTTTAGAAATGACTGCTTGAGTGAGTCTTCAGCATCTCTTGCAAGCCCTGTTCTTCCTGAAGTGTACACCGTATCAATCGGGTATTTTGCAACTATATTTCGGAAAATACTTCTGGTTTGAGGTACGATTAATCTTTCTCCATAGTCTCTTCCTATACTTTGGTGGAGGTTCCATGCTTTCTCTTTGTTTATATGTGCTATTACTGTTACATCGATTGAAACATTCTGACCGTCATTTGTCTGGCATTTGATACTTGGACCTACAATGGATTTGTCGTAATTGTCGGAAAAGTTATATGAGATTTTCCTGGCATCATATACTGTTACAGATTCAACAAATGGAATTAAAAAGTTAACTCCTTCATTCAGTATTCTTTTCTCAACACCACCAAACAAATTAAATGCAACACCAACATAACCGGCTGGAATTACTCTTATCATTGAACCGCTTAAGATACAAAACAATGAAAAGGTTATTGCCATTCCTATTGCTATGAGATTTTCTTTTTCCATTTTAATGGGTTTCTCTCCTTAATCAAAATTATCTGTGAAGATAAGTTTTGCCCGTTTTCCAAAAACCTGTGCTCTTCTGTACCTTATAAAGTCAGGATTTGATCTTAATGCATTTACTCTGAGATTAATTGCTTTGGCTTCGCCCTCAGCTTGTGATATTTTTGCATCTTTTTTCGCGCGTTCTCCAGCAACTACATATTCCATTTTTAAGAATTCCTGATATGCCTGCTGTTTTCTGTCGATTGCATCCTGGAATTCCTTTGAAAACTTTACATTCCTGAATAGAATTTCTTCAACCTCAATGAAATATTTTTTTTCAAGATCTTTTTTAAGAAAATCCTGAATCATGTTTTGTATCTCCTGCCTTTTTCCGCTATAAACATCTTCAACAGGGTAAGCAGCAAGAACTTCTCTTAAAACAGTTCTTGTTTTTGGAACTACAATTTTATAAAGGTAATTAGGTCCTATGTGCTTGTGGAGCAACCATAATTTATCAGGAACAGGTCTTAAGCGAACACTTAATTCGATATCTACTTTCTGACCATCTGAGGTTAGGGAATGAATTTCCCCACCTACAATATGTCCCTGACTGTTTTGATCTTCAGATGCAAAACTGTAAGTTGCTTGTTTTACGTCATAGACAGTTGCTTTCTGAATGAATGGGGCAATTATATGAATTCCTTCACCCAGAATTCTTTTTTCAACACCACCAAAAATATTGAAGAGTACTGCTCTCTCTCCGGCACCCACCCTGACTATAGATCCTGAGAGAAACATAAGTAAAAAAATTGCAGTTAAGAAATAACCCCAGAACTTCCTTAAAAATTCAATAAGCCTGTCAGCCTCCAGTGGCCTTTTAGGATTAGGGGTAAAATAGTCTGGTACTTCAACTTCTTTCATTTTTGCTTCTTAAAATTACCACTGATTTTTAAATTCAAGATAATATTTTAAACTACTAGACGAGAAAGGTTTTGACCAATTTATTTGGCAAAACCTTTAAACTGTTAAATTTAGCCTATATTAAGTGTACTAGTGAAAGGTGGCGAGTCTCATTATGAGCGAGCCACCTGAGTAAAAAAGGGAATAATAACATTAAGAACGGGAAATTTAAAAGGTATTCTCTAATATGACAAAGAATAAGAACAAAGAGCTAATAAGACAAATTGGGTTGAATCCACTAAAACCTGATTCTTTTCAAATTGTAAATGAACCTTTAATTAATAACCTTTTTCAGTGGTCAGATCAAAATATTGATTTACAGGATATATTTTTAAAATTTTTTGGTTTGAGGGTAAAAACAAAAATTGTTGCAATACTTCTTGATTTGGATTTAAATAATTGGATTGGACTTGCAGGTTCATGGCAGCATAATAATCAGAATGGTCAGATAAGAATAGATGAGAAGCTGGCTGATTTCCTCTTGAACCATGCTTTTGGACCATCTCCTGTAAACCAGCCATTCAGCATAAAAAGAATTACACAGCTTGAGATTCAGATACTTCAGGGATTACTTGTAAATATTGAAAATAAAATGAGAGAGTACTGGGAGGTTGATGTAAAACATGCATATCTTTTGGATTTAATATATCTTGTATGGTTAATTGAATCAGAAGAGGCAGAGATCGGGAGAATTGCATATGGTATACCTGCAAGCTTAAAGCCAAAAAAAGTTACACTTGAAGGAAAACAAGTTATAGATATTAACAAACTTGCTAATACGGGTATAAAGGTCCCAATTAGCTTAAAAGTTGGCTCTACGAGGGTTTCGGTGAATGATGTCAAGTCTCTGGAGTCCGGGGACCTTCTTGTTTTTGAAGATAGTGATATTAGCAAATTTTACTGGCACTTAGGTGAAATAAGTCTCGTCTTACCAGAAAGCGATCACCCTGTTTTTTTACAGGGGATTAGTAATATAAATCAATTGGCCAAAGAGATGGCAAAAAATCCACAAAATTACGATGATGACCCGCTTTCAAGTCTTCCTCTGGAGTTATCCGCGGAATTCCAGAAGGTGTTAATTCCTTTGAAGCAGGTCCTGGAACTTAAATCAGGCGGTGTTCTTCCATTGGGTCCGGTGCTTGATTCTGAACTTGTTTTAACTGCACAAGGTAAGCCGGTTGCAAAAGGTGAACTTGTAATTATTGGAAACCAGTTTGGGATGAGGATTACAGATCTGTTGATTGGTTCCAAGAAAGGTGCCAAGGGGACAACTGGTTCTACTGTGGAAATAGATGATCTTCTCGGAAAAGGGCAGCAGACAAAAACTGAACAGTCATCTTCTTTTGCTGATGCATTGAAAGACCTTGAAGAGACATAGAAGATGGAATTTATTTTTTCATTTTTATTAAAACTAATGATTATTTTTCTTGGCGGGGGACTGGTTTCTCTCTTTGCATTCTGGGTAGCAAAAGAATCAAATATTGCTGCAAGGCTGCTTTATGGCGCATTAACAGGGATTCCTGATATAAAAATTGTAAAGAAAAAGAAGGTTATTCTGAAATCTGCTCTTTATGAACTTCTAATGCCTGCTGGTGAAAAACTAAAACTATTTTCTTCTCAAAAAGGGATAAGGATATTTTAAGGTATAAAAAATGAACTGGGAAAATCTTCTGCCTAATTTAGAACCATCCTTACAGATAGTAGTACTGCTTGTTCTGCTTTCAATGCTTCCATTAATAGTAGTCACGATGACTCCTTTTTTAAGAATAATAATTATTCTTTCCTTGCTTAGAACCTCAATCGGTACTCAGCAGGTGCCGCCAAATCTGGTAATAATCGGAATGGCAATTATACTTACTGGTTATGTAATGGGTCCTACTCTGGGGCAGATGAATGAGAAGGCTCTTATTCCTCTTAGTAATCAGCAGATGTCTGTACCACAGGCAGTTGGAGAAGCATATAAACCACTTAGAAATTATATGCTGAAGCAGACTGACATGAAAGATTTAGCTTTTTTTTATCGTCTGAGTAAATCTCCAAATCCAAAAAATCCTGATCAGGTTGGTTTCAGAGAGCTTGTAGCAGCGTATCTGTTGAGTGAATTGCGAACATCATTTCAGATTGGGTTTTTAATTTTCATTCCTTTTCTTGTGATTGATCTTATTATCGCTAATATACTTCTTGCTTTAGGTATGATAATGTTGTCTCCGACTATTGTTTCTCTTCCGTTTAAGTTATTAATATTTGTAGCTGTAGATGGCTGGACGCTTATTATTAAAGGGCTTGTCCAGAGCTTTAATTAGCTTGAGATATCATCTGTACAAGGGGGATAAGTAGATAAGCGAAAAATGTTGCGAGGAGCAATATTTTGAGCGCCGAGGAGGAAAGAAAACATTTAAGCCTAAATGTTTTCAAATAAAAAATGGAATGGATGCCACAAGCAGTTAGGGATGGAATAATCGTTGTATTGATTGTTTCAGGACCTCTTGTGCTTGCTGCTGCATTAATTGGTCTTGTGATTGGTATTCTGCAGGCTGCTACACAGGTGCAGGAACAGACAATTGGTTCTGCATTAAAAATTATCGGGGTTTTTGGACTGATTATTATTGCAGGTTTCTGGATGTATCAGTATTTAAATCAATATGCAACAAGGACACTTAACTCGGCCTTTTCATTTGTGCCTAAACAATCACAAAAAGCAGTCCCTACAGGTGCTTTTGATGAAAATAAATTTAATATTACTTTTGATGAAGAGAATGAGATTCCTGTACCAAAACTTCCCAAGGCTGAAAAAATTGAAGAGCTTCTTCCTCAGGGGGGTGTGCCGCCTGGAGTACCATACGCCGGTGCACCTGAAGTTCCAAATCCTCCTCAGATAACAAAACTATTGCCGCCTTCTATTCCGATAAACCAAAATAAAATTATTGAAACCCAGACAGATTCTTTAAATGTTAAAGAACAAGAGTTAACAAATATTCAGACTGCTCCTGCTCCAACCCCTACCCCTACACCAGTGCCTTCACCGGCAACAAATATTATTAAGCAGAATGAAAATCCTCAGGCAAATGTAAATGAAATACAAGCCCCTGCTCAAAATGCTTCCCCTATAGGTATTCAGGATGTAATTGAAGACAATCCAAAAACTGTAAATGAATCTGATACTGCTCCAAAGGATCAGGTGCCACCCACCTGGCTTGAATGAGGTATTTGATGTTTGATTTTATAATTAATGAAACAAAAATTCTTACCCAACTGGGCGGGGTATGGATTATTTTGTTGTTGATCTTTGCAAGGACTATTGGTTTTATAAGCACAGCACCATTAATTGGAAGCAAACAAATACCCGCACTTGTAAAGGTAGGTTTTGCAATTGTACTCTCATTAATATTTATGCCAATGATTGATACACCTTCAGAATATCCAAAGGGTTATAAATTTATTTATCTGATTTTTATGAATGCAGCGATTGGAATGTTTATCGGGTGGGTTTCAAGCCTTGTGATTGAGATTGCAAGGGTTGCAGGTGAAATGCTTGATTCGCAGATGGCATTAAATGCAGCAACTGTTTTTGATCCTGGTACACAAAGTCAAACAACAATAATGGGACATTTCTTTAATATGCTTGGACTTGTGATTTTTGTTTCAATTGGAGGAATGGAAAAGGTTATTGAAGGACTATTCAAAAGTTATAATACTTTCCCGGTAATTGTATACAGCTTTAATTTTAATTTTCTTAAACTTTTAAAAGCTACTGCAGATTTAATTTCAATTGCATTTCTTATTGTTTCACCAATTATTATGATACTTCTTACTGTTGATTTAATACTTGGTCTTATGTCGAGAGCTGCCCCTCAGATTAATGCTTTTCAGGTTAGTTTTTCAATAAAACCTTCAGTAGGTATATTGCTCATGTTGATTCTTCTTCCGGCTTTGTTTCAGATTTTAGCAAAACTATTTCTGGATCCTAACAGGTATTTGTATTAGTACTGTTATTTAAGTGTGCTTACACTTTTTATGCTCAACCCATACCCATGCTCCGCTTGTCCGCTTGGCGCTTCCAACGCTGCGCTTAGGGTATGGGTTTCGCTTTTGTGTAAGCACACTTAAGGTTTTCTTATAAAAGCTGTAAAGATTGCACTTGATTTTTAAGGTGAGTTCAAATGACGCATAAGTATCTATATTATAATTTAACTATGAAGTTAACCACTAAAGGACAATATGCAATCCAGGCTATGATTGGCATTGCATTGCATAAGACTAAATCAAAAAATCCTGTGTCACTTAGAGAAATTGCAGATACCCAGAATATTCCTCTACCTTTTTTAGAACAAATTGCTATAAAACTCAGACAGTCCGGTCTTGTAAAAAGCATGCGTGGACCTGCAGGGGGTTACGTGCTCTCCAGGGATATAAAACAAATATCACTTGCAGATATTATTCAGGCTGTTGAAGGCCCTGTAAATGTTGCTCCTAATTCATCCAGAGATTTTGAAGTAACAAATCAGCTGTGGCAAAAATTAAACCGTAATATATATGGCATATTGAAATCAATATCGCTGGAAGATTTATACTTTGACTCAATAAGCTTTAAGGCTTCAAAAGAAAATGAAACTTATGTACAATAAAAAAAGAATCATATATGCAGATCACAGTGCAACCACTAGAGTAAGAGCAGAAGTGGTAGAAGCAATGTTGCCTTTATTAACTGAAAACTTTGGAAATCCTTCTTCTATTCATGCTTTTGGCAGAAAAGCCAGCGAGTATCTGAACAAATCCAGAAATGAAATTGCATCTGTGATTAATGCTGAAGAAGATCAGATTATTTTTACAAGCGGAGGTACAGAATCAAATAATACTGTAATTTTTGGACTGGTACGATTATTAGAAGATGGAAAAATCAAGAATAAAGAGAAACATATAATTACCTCGAAGATAGAACATCCTTCAGTTAAAGAGCCTCTGGAATACCTTGAGAAAAAAGGCTGGAAAATAACATGGCTGGATGTTGATAAGGAAGGGTTTTTAGATTTAAACCAGCTTGAATCTTTCATTTCAGATAAAACATTGCTTGTTTCAGTAATTCATGCAAACAATGAAATTGGCACGATACAGAGTATAGGAAAAATTTCTAAAGTATGCAGGAAACATAATGTTCTTTTTCATACAGATTCTGTTCAGGCATTTGGAAAAGTACCTGTAAATGTCAAGTATATGGATATGGACTTTATGTCCATGTCTGCACATAAAATTTATGGACCAAAAGGAGTAGGTGCATTGTATATCAAGTCACCTGAAGATTTTAGTTCTTATTTGGTTGGTGGTGGACAAGAGAATAATTTAAGATCAGGGACTGAAAGTTTGCCCTCAATAGTAGGTTTTGCAAAAGCAGCAAAACTTATGCATTCTGAGATGGATGAGAATGTAAAAAAACTTAGATTCTTGCAAATCAAACTTATGGAAGGACTGGAAGAACTCAACGATTTGGTTTTTACAGGGGTTACCTTAGATAAAATCAAAGAAAATTACAGTGAAGAAAAATTTCTGTACAGAATTCCTGGACATGTAAGTCTATGCGTAAAAAATGTTGAGGGTGAAACACTTGTTTTACAAGCTGATCTGAGAGGTATAGCATGTAGCTCAGGGTCTGCGTGTAAAAGCAGAGATAAGAAAGAATCTAACTTTGAACCTTCTCATGTTTTAGTTGCTCTTACAGTTCCTGAAGAATTTCGAAATGGTTCATTGAGGCTGACTCTTGGAAGAGAAAATACTGAGGCTGATATTGAATATATAATAAAATCAGTTAAAGATATAGTTCTTATGCTTAATAAGCAGCCATCAATGTCAGTAAAATGACAGATTTATGGCTTCCTGGCTTCAACCACTAAAGTCTCGAAATCATTCTTTGATAAAAAATTAATGTAAATAAATCCAATTTTTTCCAGCATGTCATTCAGTGATTCATAGTCATGAATAAATTTATAATTAAGCCTGCTAAACAGACTGTTCATAATAAAAGCATTTTTATAGATGCCAATATCTGGCATGCATGAATCTATTACAAATTTTATGTAATCTTTTTCTTCTTTTGTTGGGTCTTTCTTTGAATAGATTTTAATAAAGTTCTCCAAATTTACGGTAATGATCCTGATTTTTCCGTCTGGCTTCAAGACTCTGAAGCACTCATTCAAACAGTGTTTGGACTGGTTATATTTCAGATACTCTATGGACTGATTAATAGATATGCAATCAAAAGTATTACCATCAAATGGAAAACGTATTGAAGCATCTAAAAAAATATCTTCATTTGTAATTGGCATAATATTTGTATTTAACCAGTCTTTAAGCATATTAGGACCAGCTCCTATGTGAAGTTTTTTAACCTTATGCGTATCAATGTACTCTTGTACCTTTCTTTTTCTTTTAATAACCCAATACAAAGTTTTACATTTTCTTCTAAAGGAATATGGTTTCCTTAAAATTGATTGAAGAAGTTCATTTGCAATAGCTATGTATTTATTAATAAGCAAAGCTATGCGACCAAAAAGCTTTTCAGTACGAAGATTTATGCGACCAAAAAGCTTTCTAGCAAGAAAATTGATTTGACCAAAAAGCTTTTCAGTAAGAAAATTGATTTGACCAAAAAGCTTTTCAGTAAGAAAATTTATTCGACCAAAAAATTTGTTTCTTATATAAAAAAGACAAAATGGAATCATGTTAATTAAATTAAGTTTTACTCCGGAATCAATATAGCCAAGCTCTTTCCTGTATTCCTTGGTTTTCAAGTCAATCAATAGTAATTCGTTTTTTATTAGATTATCTTTCCATATAGTAGTGCTTGAAGTCTCGTCAAAACCAAGGCTCCTTGTTGTCACCCCTAGTAACGACTGATTGAAATCTTCATTTAAAAAATTACAAAGACTAATCAGTTCTACTTTAGGATCTTCGACCAGGTTTTCATATTTGAGTTTGTAAAATTGATTTGGTAACTCATGAGCATATTTTTTTGAATACTCAAAAGTTTTGCTCCACTTTTTTATACACTCAATAATATTAGTTTTTTTAAAATAATCTTGCTTAGCATTTTTCCAGGAATAATATACTCCCCTTGGATCTCTGTATATTTCAATAAACTTTGCATCTGGATAAAGGGAGAGAATATCAGGTAAATTAAATATATTGTTTGGAGTTTTTTCAAGCCACCTTTTTTTATTTTCTTTCAGTGTTATGTGTCCTATACAAATATTAAAGATTTTGTACTTTTCTTGCGAGCCTACAGTCAAAAGGAAGTCTTGAAGATCGTGGTATATTTCAATAACTTCCTTTGGAAACTTCTTTCTTCTTGCAAATAGAGCTGTGCATTCATGCCCAAATAATATAGATGAAATAATTGTAAATATTAAGCTTTTAATGTCATTTGAACTTTGAAAAAATTCTAATTCTTCAAGATAAGGATTTGACTCCGGTGAAAATAAATGAGTTTCTCCTTCCATACAGTAAATATCAGGATGATTATTCAAAATACTTCTAAGTAGTGAGGTTCCTGATCTACCAGAACCTAATATAAAAATAGGTGGTTTTAATTTTATGTCAAAAGCATTTGTTGTTATCTTTTTAGTTTGAGTTGTACTTTTAAGTGTTTGCATCTTCTTTTATTATTTTTTTAATATACTTAATAGGATTTGTTTTAGCTTTTAGACACAGTTTAGTAAAAAATACTAAAAAGGGTAAGATATTTATAGGTGTTAACCTAGGTGCAATGTCAGGATAACCAAGGTTTGTTCTATTTTTTCTTGTAGCAAAATCTATAAAGATAAGTTCACTTTTTGATAGTGAGTTTTTCCAGTGGCTTGTTCTTTGACTGTCTATTCCTTCTTTACCATTGTATTGTCTAAAGGAGCTATTTGTAGTTTTAACCTGAAGCATATTAGGATCAAATTCTTCTTCAATAAAGTTGCAGATCTTTTCAACCTCTTTTACGGGACTTATAAGCAAATCTTCATATTTTATCCTATAATATTTGCCATTCAGTTCTTTTTCAAGTTTTTCTCCTAATCTAGAAGTTTTTCTCCACATTTCTGAGCATGTAATTGGACTTGCTAATCTAAAAAACTTAAACGGGCATCTTGTCCAGGAATAATATACTCCTCTTGGATCTCTGTATATTTCAATAAACTTTGCATCTGGAAAAAAGTCTAAAATTGTATGTGTATTAAACATATTCACAGAAGACTTGTCTGCCCATCTTTTTTTATTTGATTTTATTGTTAAGTGATTTGCCAAGAGGTTAAACATTTCATATCTGTTGCTTACGTTTTTATAATCATCAAGTTCTTTGATTTCTCCATAAATTTGTAGTACGTTGCTTTGATAATTCTTATTTTTAACCATATCCGGGGCAATTTCTATGGTATGAAACATTACAGAAAGCAATGAGAGAGCTAGGTTTTCATAATCTTGGTTACTTTCAAACTCCTTATAAAAAACTTCCATTGCACCAGTATATTTAGCACTTTCCAACAGATTCTCAATATTAACTTCCTTCAATGATGGAATATTGTAGTATCTCCCAAAAAAGTGAGTTTCAGACCTAAAGGAGTAGATATTTTTGTGATTTGATATAACTCTTTGTAATAAAGATGTTCCTGATCTACCACACCCTGTAAGAAAGATAGGTGGCTTTAATTTTTTGCCTTCTCTACTTAAAATTGGTTCTTTAATAGTATCTGTGAATAACATCTGTGATAATCTATAAATATTAATGAATACTAATATTATAAGTGTATCAGCTAGAAGATGGATACCAAGAACTCTAGAACTTTTTATTGAGCTAGTCAAAAGAGAGTTAGAAACACGCTATAAGAACACTCTTTTGGGCATATCCTGGTTTGTATTGCACCCTTTGTTAATTGCCTCATCTTTCATTGGAGTCAGGGTTTTCTTTTCCCACAAATTTGAAGTTGGTCAAATTTCTTTGATAGATTTTTATTTGTTGCTTATTTTGTGGCTTTTTTTTGTAATGTCAGCTCAAAACAGCATTGATTGCCTTACAAGAAACCCAAAATTTATTTCTAATCTTAAACTTCCAGTTTTTTTAGTTCCGCTCTCTGTTGTAGTTGTGTATTTTATTGTAACTCTTGTGAATGTTATAGTTTATTACTCTCTTTTATTCCTTTTTGAAAAGAAATTATTTTCCCACTTTATTGAATTCTTGCCAGTGCTTCTTGTTTGTTTTATATTTGTTTCTTCTTTTTGTATAATTTTTGCTTTCTTGCAAAAGTTTATACCAGATTTAAGATTAATTTTTCCATTTTTTGTAAGGCTAAGTTTAGTAGGGCTTCCAATCTTTTACAACTTAAGTTTTATTCCAGAAGATGTAAGAACGTTTTATAAAAACATACCTTTTGTTTGGGCAATTCTACGTACAAGAGAAATGTTTTCTGGTGATATTTATGATAGTATTTCAGGTTCATTCAATATGATTTTACTAAGTTTAATTCTTTTTGTTTTGATTGTTTCAGCTATTCAAAAATTAGAACAGCTTGCTGCAAGGATACGCGTCACTGATTAAAATATGCTTTTCATTACTAAAGTTGCATATCTTCGTTGAATTTCACTCGTGTAACTAGTTAAATAAAACTCAAATTTATCTTTTATATCCTTTGTCTTGTCTATGTTTACTTTAGATGGTATTTCAAACGCTCGAAAATCTATACCAAGGGCTTCATGAAGTACTTTGTACTTAAAAATTATTTTGCACAAAAGAAAAAGAGCTTTGAGATTTTTTCTGCCAACTGTATAAAATTCTCTTGCAATCTCTATGAAATTCCCATTAGATCTATTTTTAAGTATTTTTGAAATATTACTACAATATTTCCATTCATCCCTTCTTTTCCAGTGATTAAGTATGTCATACACAAGAGTGTTTTCATTGGAATATTTTTTAATCATTTTGAACATATGCTCAAAATTCAAATTAGTTTTTCTTGTGTGTCGATTTTTCAAAGAATATATTCTATATAGGTAACCAAAATTGGGATTTACAATTGCCCTATTAATTAACTCGGAATTATTAATGATACTTAAACAAAATTCCGTATCCTCAATTGCTATAAAATCTGGATCATATTTTGTAATTTCAAATGCTTCCTTTTTCATAGCTAGGCGGGGTGTTGAAAAAAACATAAGCTTTGTACCACATTTTTTTGCAAGTAATTTAAACGTCTTTTCTTCTTCATCCGAAAGAATTGGATAGTATTTAAAAGCTGGGAATGCAAGCTTTTCTGGATGTTCTACTAGGCTATAACGATGCCTATCTAAATATATTCTTTTTTTATTTGGTAAGTAATGTAGTGGTGGGGTTCCAAGTATAAGTGAGGATGGATCCTGCAAAAAATGGTTAGCAATTTCCTCATAATACCAAGGAAGATGTAAGTCATCAGAATCAAGAAAAGTTACAATGTCACCCCTTGATGAATCTATCCCTTTATTCCTTGCAAAGGAAGGTCCATAATTTCTATCTAAATGAATAACCAAGAATCTCTTATCGTTTAGGTTATCTATGAAGTCTTCTAAGATCGTTTTATTCTCGGAGGTACTACCATCATTTACTATAACTACTTCGTAGTTTGTATATGACTGTGAAAGAATACTATAGATAGCAACTTTAAATAAATCAAAGTCAGGATTGTAAAATGGAACAATTACACTAATTAAAAATTGCTTCATAAGTTTTATTTACATAAGTTTTATTTCTATTTTGTTCAATGCTTTGAAGGTGCTTAATAAAAAGCTCCTCTATATCTTTAGTTTTATTAGTACTTCCTGCCTTTGGTATTATATGTTCTCTATAATCTATACCAAGAATTTGAGTAATAAGCTGATACTTAATTATTAATTTTAAAACCCTCCAGAGATTTTTAATTTTACCTTTTTTACTTTTAGAGGTAGACATTGTATCTCTAATTGTCTTTATTAAGGATTGCCCATTTAAGTGATCATAAATAATTGTATTAAACTGCCATTCATCCCTCCTGCCCAAGAGCCAAAGGGATTTTGAGGCAATAGAAGCTTTGTCATTATATTTATTTTTCAATCTGGCCATATTTTGAAAAACAAGCAGTGAATTTTGTGTAAGTCTTGTCCTAGATGAAAATATTCTATGTAAGTAGTAAGGATTTAAGGTTATATAAGTTGAGTTCAATAGGTCCTCGCTGTTTAAAATCTGAAGACAAAGATCAGAATCTTCACTAGTTAAAAATTGTGGATCGTAACCAATCCTTTGAAATACTTCTTTTTTAAGTGCAAGCCTTGGAGTAGTATTTATAAAAAGCTTAAGTGCAATTTTTTTTGTTAATAAATCATAGACTTCTTTTTCCTCATTAGATAAAATCTTTGGAAATCTAAAACCGTGAAAAACAATCCCATGTGGTTTGTTAATAATCTTGTTTTCAAATTCTCCAAGAAAAATACTTTTCTCTTCCTTTGTTTTAATGTGCAAATAGGAAGGACTAGCAAGAATTAAATATTCAGGACTCTTTGAAAAAAAATTAATAATTTCTTGGTAGTACCATGGGAAATGTATATCATCTGTATCTAAAAAAGTAACAATCTCACTTTTTGTATTTCTTATGCCAATATTTCTTGCAGCAGAAGAACCATAGTTTTTATCAAAGTGCAAAATCGAAAATCTTTTATCGCTTAAGCTATGAATATATCCTTCTAGAGCATTTTTACTTTCTATTGAGCTGCCATCATTTACTATTATGCATTCCCACTTTTTGTAGGATTGTGAAAGAAGGCTCTCTATAGCTTCAACAAAGAAGTTAAATCTTGGATTAAAGTAAGGTATTATAGTGGTAATTTGAGGAGCATCATTCATGGTAACTATCCTTGCATAGTTTAAGAGATTAATTCAAAGTATTAACCAATTTTACTTTTATAGTCCACATACAAACCGCTATAATCTTTAATTAACTTTCCCAACTAAATAAAGTGAATAAAAATTTTTACATTAGAGCACTATTTACTTTAGCAATCTTTTTAATTGCAATTAGTTTATTTAATTCCTTTTATCCAACAAGCAATTCAAAAAAACCAAACATTTTACTTATCATAGTTGATGATTTAAGGCCTGAACTTAAATGTTATGGGAAAAATCATATGAAAACGCCAAATATCGACAAGCTCGCAAGTGAAGGGATTTTATTTACAATGGCCTATTGCCAAGTTGCATCATGCTTACCTTCAAGGCAATCATTTTTAACTGGACTTAGGCCAAATGAAGACTTTTTAATAGAATACTTTAGAACTAAAATGCCAAATCTAGTAACATTACCACAATATTTTAAAGATCATGCTTACTTAACTGAATCAATTGGAAAAGTATTTCACATTCAGGACTCAATATCCTGGACAAGTGCAGCATATTACCCAAAACCTTTTTTATTTTTCCCTGAATACAGGACAGTTAAAAATGTTGAGTTTCAAATAGAAAGTTTTAAAAAAGGATCATTTTCTAAAGAGCAAGATTTGTGGTGGACTGATTCAGAAAGATGGTATGCAGGAAGCTCATGGGAAGCGCCTAATCTTCCTGAGCAACAATTATACGATGGAAGGATAACAGTGGCTGCTATTGAAAGACTTCAATACTTAAAAGACAAAACATTTTTCCTTGCAGTTGGACTTCATCGGCCTCATCTACCCTTTGTAGCCCCAAAAAACTTTTATGACTTATATCCAATTTCTGAAATTAAGTTATCAAAAAACAAAAACCTACCTAAAGGCGCTCCAACTCTTTCAATAGACAGAGGTCTTGGTGAAATAGAAATATACACTGATATAAGTAAAAATTTATATTCAAACGAGACTAAACAAAAAGAACTTTTAAGAGGTTACTTTGCTTGTGTCTCTTATGTAGATTCATTAGTTGGTCATTTGCTTAAAGCTTTAGAAGCGAACAATTTAGAAAAAAATACTATTGTCATACTTTTAGGTGATCATGGTTACCACTTGTTTGAACAGGGAACATTTGGAAAACATACTTGTTTTGAAAATTCTAGTAGAGTGCCACTTATAATTAGATATCCAAAACTAATTAAAAAGGATATAAAAACAGATTCACTAGTAGAACTAGTAGATTTATTTCCTACTTTAATAGATCTTGCATCACTACCTCATAAAAACAATATAGATGGAGAGAGTTTTATACGTGTTCTAAAAAATCCTGATCTTGAGCATAAAGAAGCTGCTCTTACAGTTATTGCTATGCCAGGGGTAGGATACAAAGTTATATCAGCAAGAACTAATAGATTTAGATACACTGAGTGGATACATAGAAAAAATAAAACTGTAATTAAAGAACTCTATGATTATACAAATGAGCCTGATGAGTCTATTAACTTAGCAAATGATCCTAAATATAAAAAAGAAATTGCACGACTTTCAGCAATTTTAAGAAGTAAGGTTAAGAAGATGCAATCCTTGTAAACGTTAAAATTGGATGATTAAACATTCTTGTTTTCAAGAGGTCTACTCTTTCATCATTTATATAATTTTTCCAGTCATAACTATTTAACTTTTCAAAATACCAACTATACATAGAGCTTTTACAAAGCACTAGCTTCCCATAAGTTATTAGTAGTGGAAGAAGCGTACTTCTTTCTTTTAAATATTGGTATATCCCTTCAGTGACTTCTGGACATCTAGGATTAAAAAAGTCATCAATTAAAATAAGTCCTTTTTCTATTATGCTTTTATCTGCAAGGCTTAGATCATTTGTTAAATGTTTAAATGTATGACC
>DUDS01000035.1 GCA_004769085.1 Candidatus Melainabacteria bacterium SSGW_16 | reverse complement strand
TAGCTGTTGAAAGAGGTGTTGTAAAAACATTTGGATCAAAATCCGGATAGCTTGCAAGTGCAAGTACTTCACCTGTTTTTGGATTTACAACAATTGCACAGGAGGTGGTTCTGGATTCTCTAAGAGCTTTTTCAACAGATTTTTGTATGTTTAAATCTATGGTTAGCTGTATATCCTTACCTGGTATAGAGTTGTAGTGAATAACCGAATGTTTGTAATTAGGATTAACAGGGTTGCCATATCTGTCTATTTCAGCAATTGTTTTACCGTCTGATCCCCTTAATATGCCATCAAAAAGTTTTTCAACACCATATTTTCCTACCAAATCACCTAGCCTTCTTTCAGGTCTTGTTTCAAGTTCATCTTCATCAATTTCTGATATATAACCAAGTGTATGTGCTGCAAAAGCTTTATTTGGGTAATATCTTATTGGATCTTCCTGTATGTTTATTCCTGGCAGTAAGTATTGTTTTTCGACTATTTGGGAGGCTTCCTGAACTGAGATGTTATTTACTATTCTTACTGGAAGCGGGGCGTTTTCTGGAAGTTTTAAGATTCTCTCTTTTAGCTTTATGTTATCTGATTTTATTATTCTACTAAGTATGTTATAAACTTTTAGTTTTTCATCTCTGGTTTTAAATTTATCCGGATATGCAATAACTGAAATTGCCTGTTTATTTGTAGCAAGAATGTTTTCATTTCTATCATAAATTGTTCCTCTAGGTGCAATTAAAACTGAAATTTTAGAAGTGGAGTATTGTGCTCGCCTGGAAAAATTCTTGTAATTAAAAATCTGAAGATAAAAAAGCCTTCCGATAATTACTAAACAAAATGCAGCAATTATTATTTTAAATATGCTTGTTTTGTAATCTTTTTTTCTTACTTCTTCTATTATTGAACTATTCATGATTATTTGTATTGATAGACATTTTAACGGAAGATACTTTATTATGAATTTTGTAATTAATTAAAACTCAGACTTTGTAAGTAAAGAAACTAAAACTAATTTCTTTCAGTTACAAAAATAAGTAAATAGACAATTAAAATAATATAAACATTTTCACAAGTAAGATATTTCACATATTTTTTGTGAAATAATGGGAGATGAAAATTCGATCGTTTTTACGGGATAAATTAACAAAGGAGTTAATAATTATGCCAACTATGGAATTACCAATACCAAAAATAGAAGGAGCAGCTTGTTTTGATGCGGAGAGCTGCTTTTTTCAGTCAGTCGCACAAAAGATCAGCTTTATTGACGAAAATCTTCTGAAGGTTTTAAACAGCTTCAGACGTCAAATAAGCCTGGATATACCTCTTAGAAAAGATGATGGAACCCTTATAACAATTAAGGCTTACAGGGTTCAGCACAACAATGCAAGAGGACCTTACAAAGGTGGATTTCGTATTCACCAGGCAGTAACACTGGAAGAAGTCCAGATGCTTGCAAATCTAATGACCTGGAAAGGTGCAGTTGTAAATATTCCTTATGGAGGTGCAAAGGGAGGTATTTCAATCGATCCTCGTACTTTAACTAAAACTGAACTTGAAAGGCTCGTAAGAGCATTTACCTACCAATTAGGGGATAACATTGGTCCACATACTGATATTCCTGCTCCGGACGTAAACACAAATTCACAAACAATGGCCTGGGTTTATGATGAATATTCAAAATCCCACAGCACTGATGCACTTGGTGTTGTTACAGGGAAACCAATAGGACTTGGTGGATCTGAAGGCAGAGAAGAAGCCACCGGACGAGGCGTCATGTATACCTTAAGGGAAATTGCAAAAGACCTTAAGCTAGATCTAAGCCAGACCAAAATTCTTATTGAAGGTTTTGGAAATGTTGGTTATCATGCAGCCAGACTTATCCATGATGAGCTTGGTGGCAAGATAATAGGTGTTTCTACATCAAAAGGCGGGATTTATAATCCAAAAGGCATTGATGTAAAAGCTGCACATGACTACTATGCTAAGTATAATTCCTTAAAAGGATTCCCAAATGCTGATTTCATGTCTCCAAGGGAATTTTTATTTGCTGACTGCGATATTATGATTCCTTCAGCACTTGAAGGTTCAATAGATAACGAGGTAGCAGACAAGACAAAGGCACAGATCTTAATTGAAGGTGCAAACGGACCTATTACTGCAAGTGCAAATGAGATTCTTCTTGATAAAAGAAGGGTTGTAGCACCCGGAATACTTGCAAATGCAGGTGGTGTTGTTGTTTCATACTTTGAATGGGTTCAGAACCTTCAACAGTTCTACTGGACTCATGAAGAAGTAAACAATAAACTTGAAAGGATTATTGTAGATGCTTATGTGAAAGTCAGAGACTTATCACGCGCGAAGAAAATATCTCTTCGTCAAGCAGCATATACAATTGGTCTTGAACGAGTTGCACAGGCATGTATACTTCGAGGGACAGGTTTCTAAAACTACTTGTCCAGTTGTAAATTATAAGAGGAGGCAAAAGAGCCTCCTCTTTATTTTGTTTCTACCTACCGCCCTCCTCGCTCATTCTTCGCTTGTCGAGCTTTGCAATGTGCTCCCAGTCTACCATTCATTGCATTCTACAGATTTTGGCGAATAAATCGTCAAAATCTTACTAGATAAATAGGTTGCTCGAAAATGTTACGTAAGTTAGGCAGTAACCCTATTTTATTAACTCATCTATAAGAGCATTAACTATCTGTGGGCTTGCTTTGCCGCCAGTTTTTTTCATGACCTGACCAACAAAAAATCCTCTTATTTTTTCTTTGCCTTCTTTTAAATCTTTTAACTGAGTTGGGTTAGATTCTAAGACTTCTTTTACTGCTTCTTTTAGTGCACTTGTATCAGTTATTTGAGCCAGTCCTTTTTGTTTGATTATTTCTTCTGAGTCAGTTCCTTGTCCTAGCAATTCTTCAAGAATTTCTGTTTTTGCAATATTGTCATTAATGGCACCTTTTTCTATAAAACCAAGTAAATCAGCAAGCTGTTTTGGAGTCATGCAGCAGTTTAGAATATCTGTTTTATGTTCTTTCATATATGCTGTAACAGGTCCTATAAGCCAGTTTGCTGCTTTTTTTGCATTTGCTCCCAGCCTTATAACAGCTTCATAAAATTCAGCCAGGTTTCTATCTTCAATGAGGACTTTTGCTTCTTCAGAATTTAAACCATAATCCTTTGGGTATCGTAATTTTTTCTGGTTTGGTAACTCAGGAATGGTTTCTTTTATTTCATTTATCCATTGTGCAGATATTTCAAGTGGCACCAGATCCGGTTCAGGGAAATATCTGTAATCATGTGCTTCTTCTTTACTTCTCATTGAAACAGTTTTTCCAGAATTTTCCTCAAATAAACGGGTTTCTTGAATTATTCTTCCGCCACTTTCAATAATTTCTTTTTGTCTCTCAACCTCTGATTCTGTTGCTCTGATGAGTGACTTGAAACTGTTTACGTTTTTAATTTCACATCGTGTTCCAAATGTAGTACTGCCGATCGGGCGAATGCTTACATTTACGTCACATCGCATGGACCCTTCTTCGAGATTTCCATCACACACATCCAGATAGCGTAAAATGCTCCTGAGTAATTGTGCGTATTCTTTTGCTTCTTCTGCTGATCTGATATCAGGCATACTAACTATTTCAATCAGCGGTGTTCCTGTGCGGTTGTAGTCAACAAGACTATAGTCTGATCCATGCAGTCTGTCAGATCCTGCATGAACCAGTTTTCCTGCATCTTCTTCCATGTGAATTCTTTGTATTTCTATTCTTTTCCCGCTTACTTCTAAGTATCCGTTTTCACAGATTGGTTGATCGTATTGTGAAATCTGGTAATTTTTTGGTAAGTCAGGATAAAAATACTGCTTTCTGTCAAATTTACAGTGTTTTGTAACTGTACAATTCAATGCAAGCCCAGTTTTAATTGCATATGCTACAACCTGTCTGTTTAATACAGGCAGGACACCAGGCATCCCGAGACATACAGGGCAGACATTTGTATTTGGTTCTGCACCAAAATCTACAGGGCATGAGCAGAAAATTTTTGTTTTTGTCTTAAGCTGTGCATGTACTTCAAGCCCAATTACTGTTTCATATTCTGTTTTAGATTTGATAGCAGTCATAATTACAATTTATAGCACATTTATACTGGTTGTTTATAATTTAGATGATGAAAAAGAAAATCAGAGACTATTTATTAATACCATACATTACATCAGGATTTCCTAGCAAAGCTTTATTTTTTCCTATCCTTAGAACCTTATCAGAATCTAATGCTAATTATATTGAAGTAGGTGTACCACATTCTGATCCATTGGCAGATGGACCATTAATACAACACTCATCAAAGATTGCACTTCAAAATAAAGTTTCTCTTAGGTGGATAGTAAAAACCCTTAAGGAAAAAAAACAGTATAAACTTAAACCTCTTATTCTTTTTTCATATTTAAATCCAATTCTCAGTTATGGATTTGAAAAGCTTCTTCTGGATTTACCAAAACCCCTTTTCTATGGTCTTATTATTCCTGATTTACCCCTTGATGAAGCAGAAAAATATTTACCTTTATTTAAAAAATATAATCTGAATCTTATTTTACTTGCTGCTCCTACCACAAATAAAACCAGGCTTAAAAAAATCGCAAAATTATCAGGTGGCTTTATTTATCTTGTTTCAGTTGTCGGGACTACAGGAATCCGTAAAAAACTTGCAGCAGACCTGAAAGGAAAAATCAGAGAATTAAAATCAATTACAAAAAAACCAGTTTGTGTAGGGTTCGGAATAAGTTCGTCGAAACAGGCGAAAGAAGTTCTTTCATATGGTGCAAATGGTGTTGTAATTGGAAGTGCATTGGTTAAGGAACTCAGTGCTGCTACTGAAAATAGTGTTATTTCAGAGTTAAAGAAATTTATTGCTTCTTTTAACTAGTTTGAACATAAATTTTATTTATGTTTATCAGACTTGTTTTGTAATTTTCGCAGAGATATAACCTGGAAAATTTTTCTATTTTTTCAGACTGTGCTGTAGTGTATAGCGATACATTTCGTTTTAACTCAGGATTACTTACTTTTGTTAATGAACTTTCTAATTCTTTAATAAGACAATCTGCAGGATCAATTATGTCCATTTTAGTTTGCTTTAAAAGAATATTTGCTATGTGAGGATAGTGTGTGCACCCTAAAATAAGTGCTTCTGATTCTGGTGATGTCATTTTTAGGTATTCTTTAACGATTTCTTCTTTGTCAGCAGGATTAAAACCCAGATCCTCAATCATCGGCACAAGTTTCGGACATGAAATTTCTTCTACTTTTATCTGTGGGTTTATATTCTGAATTGTTTTCTTATAAATATTGCTTTCAGTTGCAAGTTTTGTTGCCCATGCAGAAACTTTTTTATATTTAGACTTTGCTATTTCCTTTGCACAACTTTCAATCATTCCATATACTGGTATGTTAATTTTTGATTTAAATTCCAGAGACTTGAAATCAAATACTGCAGAGCTTGTATTACAAGCCATGATTACCATTTTTGGGTTAAACTTCATCAGCCAGGTAAATATTTCATTTACTATTTTATTTATGTCTTCTTTTGTTCTGTCTCCAAATGGTACTCTGGCAAGATCAGCCAGATATATATAGTTTTCAAGAGGAAAGTCATTAGTTAACTTTTTCAGGACTGTAAGCCCACCTATTCCAGAATCAAATAAACAAACAGGTCCTTGCATTATTTTTTTACTTCTTTCTTTTCCTCAGGCTTCTTTTGCTCTGTCTCTTTTTTTTCTTTGTCTTTTTTAGGCTCTATATCCAAAAACTTAAGTATAGCTGTTGTAAGGGCTTTTGCATACTGATCCTGGGAAGCTGATGAAGTTAAGAGTTTTCTGTCTTCATGGTTACTTAAAAAACCAAGCTCTGCAAGTATGGCAGGTACTGAGGTGTGCTTTATAACATAAAATTTTGCACGTCTTATGTAGTGATCGGGTATTTCAAGGTTACTTAAAATACTAGTGTGTACATAGTATGCAAGCTTCTGACTCTGATGTGTCCAGTAATAGGTTTCAACTCCTCTTATTGTTCTGGTGGTTTTCATGGCATTGCCATGAATGCTAATAAATACATTTGGTTTAATACTGTTTGTAATTTCAACTCTCTCTGCAAGAGAGAGAAAGCTGTCATCATCCCGAGTAAGGATTACCGTGATACCGTAGTTCTCAAGCAATTTTTTTATTTTTTCCGCGATTACAAGATTTACGTTTTTTTCTTCAAACCCACCATAACTTGCCCCCGTGTCATACCCGCCATGTCCGGGATCAATTATTATTTTTAGTGAAGATATTTTTTTTGTTTCTTCTTTGTTTCTGCTGAGTCTAAATTTTATTCTGATTTTATTCCCTAAAAGGGAAGGATCAATAGTGTAATCAATATTGTCATTTGTCAGATCAATTACTATTCTGGCTGCTTCCAGTCCGTTTGCTGCACGACCTACCCTTACACCTGAAACAAGATGAGTTGCCATATATTTTGGAAGTGGTGATGTTGGTGGAGAAATATTTAATAAGTCAACAGCAAGCCTTGCAGGATTTTTAAGCAGATACGTATTGTATTTTACTGATTTTGTGGCATAAATTGATACTTCTGTTTCATTTTCATCCCCTTCAATTTCAATTTCTTTTAAGTCTCCTTGTGCATATTTTTCAAGTTCTGTCTGATCTTTATTTTCACTTATTGTTTCATCATCTTTCTCATCGCCAATTCTTACAATTTTAATTACAAGTGTTTTTTCATAGTTTGTTAGATAGGCTTTACGGTTAATTGAGGATTCACCAAGGAAAATAATTCTTACCTGATTCGAAACAGGTTGTGAAACTGAAATGTTTTCCCCTAAAGTGCTTTTAAAGTTTTTTTCAAGCTCAGTAGCTGGAAGTGAGCAATTTAGAATATCAACTACAAGCCTGTCAGGATCTTTAAGCCTCGACTCAGCATATATAATTTTGTCCTTTGTGTTTATTAAAAGCGCGTTGTTTGACCAGCTTATAGATGAAACCTGATTTTCCAGTGACTGGGAGAATGTAATCAGTGGCAAGAAAGAAAATAAAATTAAAATTATTATTGGTACCGAGAAAATATTGTATTTTTTTTCTTTAAGTATCATTTATATTTATTTTAGTGTTTGATATTCATTACACGGCAGATATCTTTTTATCATTTCATGTGGTGTGAGTGGATATTCTGCCAGAAAATCTATTATAGTACCGTTAATAATTGATTCTCTTATTTGCTTTACTAGATTTACCAGGAAAAAAATATTATGTATGCTTAGAAGTGTTGGTCCTGTTGGTTCACTTGCCTTGAATAAATGACGAATATATGCTTTTGTATGATTTGTACAGGTGAAGCACCTGCAATTTTTATCCAGCACTGAGAAATCTTCAATAAACTCAGAATTTTTAATTATTTTTCTGCCCTCTGTTGTATAAAATGTGCCATGTCTTGCAATCCTTGTTGGCATAACACAGTCAAACATATCTGCACCACAAAGAATGCCAAAGATTAAATCTTCAGGTGTACCAATGCCCATAATGTATCTGGGTTTATCATGTGGGAGTCTATTGAGTGTGTAAGCTGTGATACGGCAAATATCCTCCCTGTTTTCACCTACACTTACGCCACCAACTGCAATTCCAGGCGGATCCAAATTTGAAATAAATTCAATACTTTTCTGTCTTAGTGTTTCGTAGGTACCACCCTGTAATATTAAAAAAAGAGACTGTGTGTAGATCTTTTTATGTACATCCTGACATCTAATAGCCCATTTATGTGTTCTTTCAAGTGACTTTTCAATTTCTTCGGGTGTGCTCGGCAGCTTTGGACAATCATCAAATGCCATTATTATGTCTGCACCAAGTTTGTTTTGAATGCTTATCGATTCTTCAGGTCCTATAAAATGTTCTTTCCCGTTCCATGGATCCCTGAATAGTACACCTTTATCTGAAATTTTACTTTTTCCAAATCTTCCATGACTAAAAACCTGGAAACCTCCTGAATCAGTAAGAATGGGTTTTTTCCAGTTTGACCATTTGTTTAATCCACCGGCATTTTCTATAGTTTCCGGTCCGGGCCTTAGATACAGATGATAAGCATTGGCAAGAATAATCTCTGCGTTAGTTGAGTTGAGCTGATCCATTGTAAGTGTTTTAACAGTGGAATTTGTACCTACTGGCATAAATACAGGAGTTAGTACCTCACCATGAGGTAATTCAAGTTTTCCTGCTCTTGCATAAAAATCTTTATCTGTTTTTTCAACCTTAAAATACATAAACTATATGAGAGTAACTTATCCTTACATTAACCCTTTCAATTAGGCATGTTACTATTTTAAATGATTCAAATTCGAAATTATGCCAAAGCTACTGATTAAAAATGGCAGATATATAAATCCAAAAACAAATCAGGATGAAATTCTTGATATTTTAATTGAAAATGACAAAATTGCTGATGTTAGAAAAAATATAGAGCTAAACGGATCTACACAAATTATAGATGCAAAAAATCTCTGGGTTGTCCCTGGTTTAATAGATATTCATTGCCATTTGAGAGATCCCGGACAGCCTGAAAAAGAAACTATAGAAAGTGGTACAAAAGCTGCCGCAAGAGGAGGGTTTACCAGCATTTGCCCGATGGCAAATACAATACCTCCTATAGATAGTGCTGCACTGGTTGAATATGTGAATAAAGTAAATAAAAAATCAGGATGTATAAATATTTTTCAGATTGCAGCAGTTTCAAAAGGAATGCAGCAGGAGGAACTAACGCCTTTTGATGAGTTAAAGTCTGCAGGAGCAATTGCCTTGTCAGAAGATGGTAAGTCTTTTGAGAATCTGAAATTGCTAAGAAATGCTCTTGAATATGCACGAATGCTTGACTTAAATATAGTCAGCCATGCAGAAGATTCAAAACTTTCATGTGACGGGGTTGTGCATGAAGGGTACTGGTCTCATAAGTTGGGTATTCCAGGTATTCCTTCATGCAGTGAGTCGGTATGTGTTGCAAGAGAAATTGAACTTGTTAGGCAGACAAAAGGGAAAATTCATTTTGCACATATAAGTACTAAGGAAGCCACTGATTTAATTCGCAGGGCAAAAAAAGAAGGACTCAAGGTAACTGCAGAAGTAACACCGCATCACCTTGTTCTTTCTGATGAAGACATTCAGGACTTTGATCCAAATAAAAAAATGAATCCTCCTCTAAGAACAATAGGGGATCAGAATGTATTAATTGATGCAGTGATCGATGGAACTATAGACGTTTTTGCGACTGATCATGCACCTCATAATATTGAAGAAAAATCAAAATCAATTATTGATGCCCCTTTTGGAATAATTGGTTTTGAAACAGCTTTGCCAATATATTTAAAAGTTTTTTATCATTCAAAGAAAATGAATCCTTTGGAATTTATTAAGAAAATGACCCTAAATCCTGCTTCTACCTTAAATATCCCCAGAGGTTCTATTTCCAGAGGTGATGTAGCAGATATAGCTATTATTGATCCTGAATATGAGTGGAAATATGATGTTAACACTACTTTTTCAAGATCAAAAAATTCACCATTTCACATGAATAAATTAAAAGGCAAGACAATTTATACAATAGTAAGCGGCAATATAGTCTATAAAAACCAATAAATGAAAAAACTTCTTTTTTCTGTTTCTTTAACAGCTTTATGCTTGTTAAGTATTTTATCTGCAACTTGTGAAGAACATGATTCTCTAAACAGAGAAGTAAGAATTTTAAAACCTGGCACCAGCCACTATATTTATGATTACAGTAATGAGAAAGGCAATACTAAAATTAATGTTTTTGAAGTTGATTTGTCAGACAGAAACATCTCTATAAAGGTAGGATTGCCTGACAGAAAAAATCTTAAGTCAAAGGAAAAACTTACAGAAATAGTTCAGAGAGAAAAAGCATTTGCAGGTATTAATGCAAATTATTTTGATGTGGCAGCTGGAAACCCGCTTGGAGTATTGATTTCAGATGGTGACTGGCTTGTTGGACCAATATTTAACAGAGTAGCAATTGGTTTTACAAAGCATAAGGAAGTTTTAATTAGCCAGATTATGGCAAGTGGTACAGCCTCTTTATATAAGGGATTTATCAGGAGGAAACCTTATGCTATGTTCGATATAAATGGATTTAATACACCACCACATTTGTATAAAGGAACAGGGTTATTTACAAATCTGTGGGACAAGGAATTTATTTTACCTGAGGGAAAAACCGCTGTTTTAGTCAGAAGAAATTCTGTCAGGGATATAATCTCTGATTCTTCAAAGATTACTATTAAAGACTATATTCTTTTAACAGGTAAATCAGAAGAAATTAATTTATTGGAAAATGGAGACAAAATAAGAATTTCCTGGAATACAATCCCTGACTGGGAAAATGTTAAAGAAGCAGTAAGTGGAGGACCATACCTGGTAATGGATGGGCAGGTATATATTGATGAAAGAGAGGAAAGGATTCGTTTTTCAAAAAATGACTCTTATGCTGCCCGAAGTGCAATAGGTGTGGATTCTAATAATAAACTTTATTTAATAACAGTTGATGCAAATAAAAAAAATGGGTTCCCTGGGCTGTCACTTAGAGAACTTGCTGAATTTTTATATAATATTGGCTTAAAAGATGCTATTAATCTGGATGGAGGGGGTTCAAGCACTTTAGTAATAGATGGAAAAATGGTAAATAATCCTGGCAGCCACCATGAAAGAAAAATCAGCAATGGACTTTTAATAATGTACAGGGACTAGACTATACTTTCACTATCATTTTTAAGGATTTATTTTTAAAACATTTATCAATCTGTTTTGGCAGTTCTTTAAGAGGCACAACATCTGTAATAATACTCCCAAGTTTTATTTTACCTGTAATTATCATTTGATATGCTTCCTTTAGAGCAAGTGGAGAAGGGGAATAACTACCTATTACTGTTAGCTCCCTGTAATATATTTCATTGTTGTAAAAACCTTCTTCTTTTGAAATACTTGAAAATATGATGATTTTACCACCTGATCTTACAAAATCAATTGCTGTACTTATGCTTTTATCGCTGCCACTTGCAAGGAAAACAACATCAACTCCTCTGCCTTCTGTTTTATTTAATATCCAGCTTTTGACCTCTGATGAATTTGCTAGATATCCGTCATGGATTGCAGTCATATCTTTTCCAAGCTGAATTCTTTCCTCAAGAAGATCAATTCCGTAAGTTTGTGCTCCTTTTTCAATGCATAATTTTCCAATCATTATTCCGATTGATCCTAATCCACAGATTAAAACAGTGTTGCTTGGAGTAATTTGTGCTCTTGTAACTGCTCTTAAACAACATGCAAGCGGCTCTGTCAGTGCAATTTCTTCATCTGGTACTGTGCCTCTTGGAATTAAAAAAGTAGTGTGCTCAAGATGTGCTCTGGAAACCTTAATGTATTCTGAAAATCCGCCTGGAGAAATATTTGTCTCTTTAAATTGTCTGCACATTGAGAAATTACCACTTCTACAAAAATAACAATTGAGACATGGTACGTGGTGGGCTACTACAACTTTCTGGGATGGGGACCATTTTTTTATCTGATTTCCAACTTCAACTATGGTTCCAACAATTTCATGCCCCAGTACCGTTCCTTCAGGCACAAGATTGTTTTTAATTTTTACAAGATCAGAACCGCATACACCACAAACATCAAGTTTGAGCAGGACCTCATCGTTATTTATCTCAGGGACTGGACAATTGCTGACTTTAAGTTTATGGTTTTTTTCAACAGTTATACAAAGCATATCTTTTATATTCTATGTAAGATGCGTTTTATAGACCAGGCCCTTTTACCATTTATCCAGACTTCTTTGAGATTTTTTTTATTATCTAGACTCTGAATTATTAATTTATAAGGGTCTTTATATATACAGTCAGAATATTTTTTAATGTCATATACAAGAAAATCAGCAAAGTAAGAAGTTTTTATATAACCCAGCTCATGTTCTCTTGAAATGATTTTTGCTGCCCTGCACGTTATTGCTTCGAAGCAGTCTTTTTCAGAAAGGTTATAGTTGAAGATTTTTTTTTGTTGTTTTATTGCAAATCTGGATTCCTGAAGCAGATCCAAATTTTCATTACTTGCAATACTGTCGGTTCCTATACCCCATAGTAAATTAAGTCTGTTCCACATTTTTATATTTGCAGTTCCATTATTTAAATAATTATTACTTCTTGGACAGTGAATTAATCTAAGATTTTTGTTTTTTATTTTAATAAGATCACTCGTTGAAGCCTGCGATAAATGTGCAGGTATTATAGTTTTGTCTAAGATTTTATTTTTTGAGAGAAAATCAGTGCTGGAATCATACCTCTTCCAGGATTTTAATTTCGGTTCAAGCTTGTTTATTTTTTTCCAGAATTTTAATGCAGGTCCAGATTTATGATTCCACCATATTTTTTCCTGTGGTGATTCATCAAGATGGGTTAGAATAAATGAATTGTTTTTTTTAGACCAGTTTATAAGATGCTTCCATAGAGGAACAGATACATCATATGTTGCATGGGGAGAAAAAATAAAGTCAAAGTTTTTATATTTAGTTTTTAAAATCTTTAATTTTTGAAGATACTGTTTAAATATTCTAGATGCTTTATTTTCTTCTGATCCAAATACTTCAAGTCCAATTATGGCTTTCACTGGACTTTTAGCAAGTTCTTGTATTGTTAGTTCATCCGGTGTATTTTCTACAATTGTTGTTGTGCCGTTTGAAGCCAGATTTTTTATTGCAATATTTATATTTCTTTTATTGATTTTTTTTAGAATTAGTTTTCCTAGCCAAGGAAACAGACCATTTTTACCATTTATTTTTTTTGTATCAGAATAAAAAAGATGACAGTGGAGATTTATAAATCCGGGACAAATTAAAACGTTTCCATGATTAATTATTTTTCCGTTGAAATTGCTTTTTTTTAGATCTTTTTTTTTCAGGATTCGTTTTATTCTTGAATCTTCAACAATAAACCCTCCATCTATTAATGGCTTGCCATCATTTGTAATAATAATTTTTGCAAGATGTAGGATTTTAGTCATGAAAATTTTGGGTCTTGTGAGATTCGAACTCACAACCTAACGCTTAAGAGGCGTGTGCTTTCTTTGATCTAATGCTTCGTCGCTTCTTCGTTCATTTTATTTTTCTCCTTAATGAACTACGAAGACTCCTTGCTATTTTGATCCAGCTATTTTCGGCGCTCAGATTTTCGCTACTGGAAAATCTTTGCTTCTATACCTTGGGTCACAGGGGATTCGAACCCATAACCTAACGCTTAAGAGGCGTGTGCTCTACCATTGAGCTAGTGACCCATTTTTAGCTTGGTACTTACAATGGGCGCTAGAGGACTTGAACCTCTACGGTTACCCATATGGTCCTAAGCCATACGCGTCTGCCATTCCGCCAAGCGCCCGTTTCTTCATTTGTTCATTTCGTTGCTTCTTCATTCATTTTATTTTTTTCTTAATGAACTACGAAGACTCCTCGCTATTTTGCCTCCTTATTTCTTGACGCTCAAGTTTTCGCTCCCGGAAAACTTTCGCTTAGTATTTCCATTCCATCAAAAATCGCGCCCGAGACGACTCGAACGTCCGACCGACCGCTTAGAAGGCGGTTGCTCTATCCACTGAGCTACGGGCGCATTTTTTTTGTGCACGAGACAAATCCTATAATCTTAGAATTGGTTCGCTCTTTAATAATAAACTTTTTTCTTAACCTGTTAAACAGAATTTCATAAAAAGTGAGAATTTTTTCTGCAATATAAGATTGGTTAAGACCTTAACTAAAAATTTTTTTGATTTAAGGCTTTGCCCATAAATACTTGCTAGACATTGCTTTCTTAACTTTTATAGAATGTTAATATACACTTTCGGTGTATTAAAGCTGTTATTGTAGACAGTTTTATAAGTATATTATTACATAATCTAATAAATGCCTTTAGACAATATACAAGGTGCATTAGCTTCATCGGGGGCCAGTATACAGCTTCCGCGTTCAACTATTGGAGATAGATCAAGAAGATACACCACAGCTAACGAATCATACAAACCAAGTACCAACACACTTAGAAACGGTGTTGGGCTTGCTGCAATTTTTGGTTTGGGCTATGCATTAAGAGATGGTCTAAAAGATGGCTTCAGAAGGATAGGTGATTTTTCAAACAGTATAAGTAATATCATCTCAGTACCATTTTCATTTTTATTTCCATATTTTATCCTTCGAAACGAAAGAGCAAATCTAAGTGACAGTGGCAGATCTAAAGATGATCTTTTAAACAGAATGGTTTATACAGCAGCCAGTCTGGGCTTTGCACCAAATACATGGGGAGATCCATTAAAGATGAGTACCAGATCAACTCCACACATGATTGCAACAGTCATGAATCTTCCACATATTTTGTTTAGTTTCTTTTCATATACAGGTGGAAGATTTATGTCATTTCTTACTGCTCTTAAAAAAAATAAAGACCCAAATAACTACAGACTGGAACAGGAATTTGAAGCATTGTATAGACTAGGAAACTTAGGCAGTGCTCAGTGTTCAGTTATTCCAATGTCAGGTCAGTTTATCCTCGGATGGGAAACAATAACAGATATATTTAAAGGTAATTTTGGTTCTGTATGGGAAAGATTTAAAAAAGAACCCATATCAGTAGGACTTGGAACACTGTTTAACTCCTGGGCATGGCCTTTTGAATATGTAGCAAAATTCCTTGACACTACTATTAGAACCGCAGAACAGGTTGATTCATTTCAGAATGCATTTCAAAAAAGCAATAAAGATGGTGAAGATACCTCATATATTGTCAAAGGACTAAAATCTCTTAGAAACAAATGGCACAAAGCATCACAAGATCCAAATAATCCAATTGGAGTTGCTCTAAAACATGGCAGGCAACTTTCAAAAATTGAAGCTCTGTTATTACCACCTATTGGTATGGCATCCGTTGTTACACCAGCATTTAACAAATTCCTCAGGGGTGAATTTTATAACAAAGAAGCTCAGGAAATAGGTGGAACAATTGGGTTTATAGATAAGGTATTTAATATAGGTGCATTCTTCACGCATTTATATTACACAGGTACATATGCGCTCAGTGTAAGACTGCCACAAACAGTTACCACAGGTACATTTTATATTTGCCATGCGCTTAATCGTTTCAAAGGCAAAAAGCCTGGTGATAGTGGTTACCTAGAACCGATTAATATTAGGGATAGAATATTTAATCGAAGTAACGGGATTATTAAAACAATATCAGACTGGGCAGAAAGAAAGCTTAACAAACTAGAAAAAGAACTTCACCCTGGAGATGAAAAATTAATTACAAAAGAAAATCCGTATGGGAGACATATAAGAAAATTCCATAAAATTCTTGCTGAGGAGATCTGTTATATACCTCTAAGAGAAAAGTATTATTCAATGGAAGCAGCAAGTTTAAATAATATAAAACCATCTGATCATAGCTGGTGCATAGCACTTAGAAGCAAATACAGCAAAATAATATTAGGTGATAATAGTGAAAGAAAGGGTGAAGCAAGGGAAGCACTGGAGCATTACCTTAGAGAATCGGTTCTGCTAGATGAAAATCAAATAAACGAATTCATGAATGGAAATTATAAACATGAAGCAGATGAAATACTTAAAGAAGTAGAAGAACTTTTAAAAGATGATACTAATCTAAGTAAGTACTATAAAACTATTGCTGATAAAGTTTGTTACACACCTCTTAAGGAAAAATACCATACTTTAAAAGCAACTAACTTGACTGAAGCAAGAAAGCTTCTTGAAGGCTATCTGAAGGAATCTGTTTTGTTGAATAAAGAGCAAATAGATGAATTCATGTATGGAAAATATAAGCAAGACGCAGATGCAATACTTAAAGAAGTTGAAGTTATGATAAAGAAGGATATAAACCCTGAATTTGTTGAAAAATCTACAATAATAAAGAGAGAACCAGAAGTTAAATCTAAATCATTGTTTGAAGCATTAACAAACTGGGGAGATCTTAAGAAAATACTTTTACTAAAAACATTCCATGTGACAAATTCAGTGCTTCCTCTCTGGATTAGAGGATTTGTAAATGTTGCTGATTATGGTAAGCCTGACGATCCATTCTGGCTGAGAAACCTCAAAATACAGGAAACAGGAATCAGAGAAGGTGATGTAAAACAAGCCTGCGATAGAGAGTTTATGCCTGTTGTTGGTTATGCATTCCAAAGCATGGGTAAAGGACTTGCAACAATATGGAATCTGCTGCATGGAAGGATGCCACAACCAGCTGAGGAGTAAAATAGATTCTAAACGTTAGATTACAGACCAATATTATCTTTCAATCTGCTCAAAATTAGCTTCTATAAGTAATAAAGAAATTCCAAAAATTATTGTTGCTATTAATAAAATGGATAATTGGCTTACAAGCATAGATTTAATATCACCTTTTTCTAGGATTTTATTCCCTACTAGTAAAAATATACTTAGGGTTAGCAAGGTTTCCTTAAAAGTTGTAGTTTCTTATCCTATAACCCTTCTTAGGTGAAATTTGTTCTTTTTTAAGAGTTCTTTTGCAGTAATTAGGTCGCATTTTTTCTTATGCATAATAATCCCGATTTTAGTATTCTTACCTGCTTTTATAAATAATGACTTTGCTTTGTTAAGTGGTACTTTACAAATACTGGAGATAATCCCAATTGCTCTTTTAACCAGTTTTTTATTTGATGCCTGAACATCGATCATTAAATCGTCATAAACTTTTCCTTGCTTAATCATTGTTACAGAGCTGATTATATTTAAAATGATTTTCTGAAGCGTGCCTGATTTTAATCTGCTCGAGCCTTCGATAATTTCTTTGTTTATAAAGGGCGAGATTTTAATTTTTGAGAATTTACAAAGTGTAGAATTCGGATTTGAGGTTATTCCCACTGTTAATAGCCCTAATTTCCCTGCATATTTTATTGCTGAAACTGTGTATGGAGTTTCTCCACTTGCTGTTATTCCAATTACAATGTCGTTTTTAGTTAATTTTAATTTTTTTAAATCTTTAACAGCAGCTTGTTTATTATCTTCAGAGCCTTCCTTTGCATTGAAGAAAGCATTCTTTCCGCCAGCCAGGATCCCAGTAAATGAATTAGTGCTGAAAGTTGGCCTGCATTCTACTGCATCAAGAATCCCAATCCTCCCACTGGTACCTGCGCCAATATAAATTACCCTTCCACCTTTTTCCATGTATTTTGTTGTTAAATCAATTGCTTTTGTAATGTTGTTTTTTTCTTTTTTTAGAAGAGCTATTGATTTTTGCTCTTCACTTATAAACAAATCAACAAGCTTTTCTGTTTTCATGAGATCAAGCACTTTGTTTTTTTTATTACTCATAAATACTTATGCTTTTGGGTATGTTTTTAAAGGACCTTCAATAAATCTTTTTGCAGCCATTTTAGCAATATTATTAAATATCGGACCACATACTGTATTTCCCCAGCCGCCTTCTGTTTTTGGATCATCAATAACAACAAGTGTAAGTATTTCCGGATCTTCTGCAGGAAGATATCCAATAAATGATGCAATAGTATGTCCTCCAAGATATCCCTTTCCGTCTGGCCTTACCTTTTGTGCAGTCCCTGTTTTTCCAGCCACCTTATATCCAGGAACATTACCTCCGATATAGGACATTGCTTTTACATTTTCATGTACGCTTTGTTTTAAGAGCCCTGAAACATAATCTGCTGTTTCTGGTGATATAACCTGTTCTGAGAATTTTTCATAAGGGCTTTTTGCAATAAGATTATAATTAGGGTCCCAAACACCTTTTAATATATATGGCTGCATCCACATTCCATGATTTGCAATTGCGCTTATTGCTGATGCAAGTTGTAAGGGTGTTACTGAAACTGCTCCCTGCCCAAATGCAGTAGTGGCAGAATCAATGGTTTTCCACTTTTTATTATCAAGCAATAAACCATTTGATTCTCCAGGGAGATCAATATTTGTTTTCTGTCCTATCCTAAATTTCTTTAGAGTGTTATAAAAAATCTCAGGTTCCATTTTTAGTCCTACCTGTGCTGCAGCAACATTGCTTGATTGTTTAAATAGCTCAAGCAGGTTTATATATTGTGGTTTTGTTTTGTGGTGATTTTTGATAATTCTTTTACCAACCGTCAGGCTACCTGTATCATAAAAACTATCATTCCTTTCTATTGCACTGTTTTCAAGAGCAGCTGATATTGTCAGAATTTTAAATGTGGAACCAGGCTGGTATATATCTGTAATTGACCAGTTTTTAAGTATTCTTTCCTTATAAAAAGTATTAGGATCGAAACCTGGTGATACAGCCCAGGCTAGAATTTCACCTGTTTTTGGCGACATTACTATTATTGTTCCTCTTTCTGCTCTGGATTTATTCATAGCTTTGTTTAATTCTGATTCAGCATATTCCTGAAGCAGAGAGTCTATTGTTAGCACAATCCCGGTGCCTTTTGGAAATACTGGCTTCTTTGAACTGTATTCAGGAATTGTTGTAAGGATACCGTCATTAAAATATTCAACACCATGCTGACCATCGTGGTCATAATTAACAAAACCAATAATATGAGATGCTAATTTTTTATGTGGGTAGCTTCTTGTTATCTTTGGATCTGCAAATATAAAATTAATTTTTTCTTCCTGTATTTTTTTAACTGTATCTTCCTTTATATTTGCAAGTATTTTGGTGTTTCTTTTTTGACTAAGCTTTTTTAAAAGGGTATCTTTTGGTATTTTTAATATTTCGGAAAGTTTTTGTATTTTTTCATTCGGTATTTTTTTAAATTCCTGGACATTGTTGTACAAGTCATAATTTATTATGTCTAGTACAAGAAGATTGCCGTTTCTGTCCCTTATATCTCCTCTTAAAACTATTGGTTTTCTGTAAAATTGCCTTTTTGCCTGTGCAACTATCCCATCAGACTTAACTATTTGAATGTTTATAAGCTGATAAAGTATCGATATAAATGCAAATATTATAAGTAATTCTAAAATAAATAACCGCTGATGGTATTTAATGTACATTTAACCTTGATTATAAACCATTAAATGGTTATACAAAAAACTAAAAACCTGCAAACTGTATAAGAGGGTATTTGTTTAGTAAGGGTTCTGTTGTAGAGACTTCCGGAATGTTATTGCTTGAAAGGTAAATCACATTCTCAGTATCTTTTAGTGACAAGATTTCAGCATTTGAGAATAGCCTGTTGTAGGTTGATGTTTCTTCAAGATTTCCCTGAAGTAAATATTTCTCTTTTGTCAGATCTTTTGCTGTTGTAATAAGGTTATTGTTGTGGGCTTCAATTGGAAGGCAAATGCATGATATGAAAATTGAGGAAACAAGCATTAGGAGTGACATTGAAAGAATAAGCTGGAAAGAATGTTTTATAAAATCCACTCTGCTTATTCTGATTCCAAAAGGAAAACTCAGAAGTTTTGACACTCTTGGGGATGTTGTGTAGCCATCCACTTTATATGGTGGGTTTAGAACCAGGGAAGCAAGGTGCTGTCCATTTTGCAGATATTCCTGGCTTGATTTAAATTTATATTCTTTCATATTCTTTCTGTAGCTCTGAGTTTTGCACTTCTTGCTCTTGGATTATATAAAATTTCTTCCTCAGAAGGGGTTACAGGTTTTTTTGTCAGCACTTTCAGAGTACTGGCATTTTTAAAACAATTTTTTATTATCCTGTCCTCTAATGAGTGAAAAGATATAACAGTTAGTCGGCTGCCGGTTGAAAGGAGTTCCGGAATAAAACACATGAATTCATTAATATTTTCAAGCTCTTTGTTTACTTCTATTCTTATAGCCTGGAAAGTCCTTGTTGCAGGGTGAATTTTAAACCTTATGCCCTTAGGATAACACTTTATTATAATGTCAGAAAGCTCATTAGTTGTTTTAATTGGACCATTTTTTGCCCTTTTCTCGACAATTAATCTTGCTATTTTCCTTGAATGCCTTTCTTCTCCATAATTGTAAATAATATCTGCAAGGGTGGATTCTTTATATTTATTAATAACCTCAAAGGCTGTCAAAGTCTGGCTTCTATCCATCCTCATATCAAGAGGTGCGTTGTTTTTAAAACTGAATCCCCGGCTTAAATCATCAAAATGTAGTGAGCTTGAACCAAGATCCATTAATACCCCCCCTGTAATAGAGTTGATATTTTGTTTTTTTAAAATAGTTTTTAAGTCTAAGTAATTTGAATGGAAAAGATAACAGTTTTTATATTCTTTAAGCCTTTCCCTGGCTATTTCAAGGGCACTTTCATCCCTGTCAAGTCCTATTAACATTCCTTTGCCGTTTAAAGCTTTTAGTATTTCTATACTGTGTCCGCCGGTTCCAACTGTACAGTCCACATAAATACCGTCCCTTACATTTAAGAAATCAAGGGCTTCTTTTAAGAGTACCGGCTTGTGCATATAGATGGTTAGTTTATTCCCATAAGTTTTAAAAGTATAGCCTTTTGTGCATGAAGCCTGTTTTCAGCCTGAGTGTATATAACTTCAGAAAATCTGTCAAATACATTGTGGGAGATTTCCTCACCTTTATGTGCAGGTAAACAATGTAAAACCACTGCATTTTTTTTTCCATGTGATAACAACTCATCATTTATCTGATAAGGCATGAATATTTTTCTTCTTTTGTTTGCTTCTTTTTCCTGTCCCATACTGGTCCATACATCTGTATATAAAACATCTGCATTTTTTACAGAAATTTTTGGATCTTCATTTAATTCTATATTTATCTCTGGATTCATTCTTTTTGCTAAGTCTGTATATTTCTTTTGTATTTGATGATTTTTAGGACTTGAAATTGAAATGTTTATATTACTGAGAGCACATGCAAGCAGTAAACTTTGAGCAACATTATTTCCGTCACCAACATAAGCAATTTTTAAACCATCACAGGGTTTGAAAATTTCAGAGATTGTAAAAATATCAGATATTACCTGACATGGGTGTTCTTCATCACTTAATCCGTTAATTACAGGTACCGATGAGTATTTTTGTAAATCCTCCACCTGTTTTTGTTCGAATGTCCTGATAACTATAGAACTTACATATTTGCTGAGTACACTTCCTATATCTTCAACGTTTTCCCTAATACCAACGTTGATTTCATCCATTTTTATTGTTATAGGATGTCCTCCAAGCTGTCTTATTCCTACTTCAAAACTGATTCTTGTCCTCAGACTTGGTTTTGCAAAAATTAATGCTACAGATTGATTCTGTATGGCGGAAGATCTTTTCAGAGGATTTTCCTTAAGATCTTTTGTAAGTGAAAGTATCTCTCTTAGATCTTTAGATGATATATCAGCTATACCTGTGAGACCCTTTAATTTTGATTTTGTACTTGAGCCCTTCATGATTTTTATTTCTCCGCCTTCCTCGCTCATACTTCGCTTGTCAGGCTTTGCACAGTGCATTTAGGATGCCTTTTTGTCACCTCACCCAGATTTTACCGAATAAATCGGATAAAATCTTACTTTATAAGTAGTTTACTCTGACATCTTACCCTAGCTGGGCTGTAACCTTTTATTCGTTAAGTTTAGCAAGTCTTGCACCGGGATAATAGTGAGCAAGAATTTCCATGTAGCTGAATCCTTTTTCTGCCAGAGCTTTTGCTCCCCATTGTGATAATCCAAGTCCGTGTCCGAATCCTCTGCCTGCAAAAACCACCTTCTCTTTTCGTATAAGCATGTTAAATTTTGAGCTTGGGAGCTTTATTGTTCTTCTGAAATCATCTCCCCTCATTTTAATTTTGCCTTTATCACCAAGAACTTCAACCCACATTACTCTTTGTGATGAACTGCGTGAAACAGGGATAATATCTGTAACATTGCCTATATTTTCATTGATTAGAAATTTTGTTATTTCCTGAAGAGTGTATGTTCTAAACCATTTGAAGTGTGGCGAGTTGTCATCGTAATCAGGTACAGGTATTATATGAGGAGAAGATTCTTTTTCCCAAATACTTTCAATGCTGTCTGTAAAACCGCCTGCACTTGAATGGAAAAGCGCAATTAAAGGTTTATTTTCATCTGTAACTAATATAAGATTTTTTGTTTGATTAACAGCATTTGAAGTTGATCTTTTTTCCGATGATACCCCCAGATAAACCTGATCTTCCACTGTAGATTCAAGATCATATCCTTTTTTCTTTCTTCTCCCAAGATATCCCAGTGCATAGGATCTTGCAGCAACTGATTGTGCCTTTAATACTTCTTTTTCCCAGCTGCTTGGAATCTCAGACGGTACCACGCTTAATAAATAATCTTCCAGTTTAAGCTGATTTACTATTGTAATTTGGTTCTTACTTCCATTGGTGAGAATAATCAATTTTCCTCTGTACCATTTATCTTTGCAGAAAACCAAATCTTTATCATTATCAGGAATAAGTTTTATTGGTCCTGTAAATGAACCTAAGCTCGTGTTTGAAATACCATGTGAGATATGTATTAAGCCACTTGAGTTAGAAACAGTATAAGTTTCCTGGTTTTTGATTTTTGTAATTATATTGTTTGTCCTTGTATTTATTAAAACAGCATTTTTATTAGAACCAATTTTTATTTTTTCATTGCTTATAACAAGTCCAATATCGATTTCTCTGGCAAATGCATAATTGCAGGTGATTGTCAAAACTGTTAAAGACAAAATAGTCGCAATAAAAAACTTTTTTGGATGTAAACTCATTTTTTTGATAGCAGGCTAAGAATAAGTGTGATTATTATGCTTAGCAATATGCAGCTTCCGAGAGGAAAATAAAAAGTAAAGTTTTCTTTCTGGATAAAAATATCTCCTGGTAACCTGTTTAGCCCTGTACCTAATTTGCTTAAAAAGTATAATATGCTTCCTCCAAACAAAAGAAATGCCCCAAGATAAATCATATATTTTGAGATTGAAGCAAGATCCATTGTTTTTAATTACAGGACGAACTCCAGCAAAGACTTAAATTCCTTGCTGCCTGAGTTTCATTGACTCTTCTTACGGGTGTATTATATGGTGCACCATTAACAAATTCAGGCTTTGTTGAAATTTCCTGTGTAATTTGTTTCATTATTTCTACAAAATTATCAAGCTGTTCTTTTGATTCTGTTTCTGTAGGTTCTATCATTATTGCTTCGGGTACTACAAGAGGGAAATAAATAGTCGGTGCATGAACTCCAAAATCCAGTAATCGTTTTGCTAATGACAAAGTACTTACGCCCTGTTTTTTTTGTCTTTTCCCTGATAGGACAAATTCATGCATACAGTCTATATCATAAGGCAGATCAAAATACTCTTTAAGTTTATTTTTTAAGTAATTTGCGTTCAGTACTGCATCATGACTAACCTGCTTAAGCCCTTCTTTTCCGTTTGCCCATATATATGCAAGTGCTCGCACAAACATTCCAAAATTACCATAATAAGCTTTTACTTTTCCTATAGAATCTTTTCTATCATAGTCCCAGAAATATTTTCCTTTGTTATCTTTTCTTAGGATTGGAAGTGGTAGGAATGGCTCAAGCTTTTCATTGCAGCATACTACACCTGCCCCAGGACCTCCCCCGCCATGTGGTGTGGAGAAAGTTTTGTGAAGGTTTAAGTGACAAACATCAAAGCCCATATCACCAGGTCTTGCTATACCCATAATGGCATTTAAGTTTGCACCATCATAATATTGGAGCCCCCCGGCATTATGTACGAGACTGCTTATTTTGAGAATATCTTCTTCAAAGATTCCCAGTGTATTTGGGTTTGTAAGCATTATTGCTGCAACAGTATCATCAAGGTTTGATTTTAAAGATTCAATATCAACCTGTCCCTTGTTGTTTGATTTCAGTTCTACTACTTTAAATCCGCACATGCCTGCAGTTGCAGGGTTTGTACCATGGGCTGTATCAGGAACAAGTACTTTGTTTCTTTTTTTATCCCCTCTTTTTTCGAAATATTTTTTTATCATTAAAATCCCAGTGAGTTCACCGTGTGCTCCTGCTGCAGGTTGTAATGTAATGGCTTTAAAGCCACTGATTTCTTTTAAATATTCACCAAGGATAAACATTATTTCCATAGCTCCTTGTGACTGATTTTCAGGTGCTTTTGGATGTAAGTTTGTAAATTTTTCATTTCTCGATATTAGTTCATTTATTTTTGGATTGTATTTCATTGTGCATGAACCCAGAGGATAAAAAGCTGAATCAATGGAAAAATTCTTTCTGGCAAGTTCTGAAAAGTGTCTGATTAATTCAAGCTCTGATACTTCAGGGAGTACAGGGTTTTCTTCCCTGAGATAACTTTCAGGCATAAAATCTGAAACTGGTTTAAGCTCTTCTTTTGAGAGCAGAGGGATGTTTGCACATACCCTTCCTTTTCTTGATTTTTCAAAAATTAACTTTGACATTTGTAAATGTGATTTTTATATTTTAACTTAGTAAATTTCTAAAAATACCTGGTTTTTAAAATAGAAATTGGTTACAACTGTTTTTTATTTCTGTACAATTAATATATATTTATGCAAATACCTATTTAAGGACTAATATTCTTAGTGATTTATATAACAATTTGAGAATAATTATCAACAATTCTATTATTTGAGAATAATTATCAGTAAAAATTAAGTATCTGAGAATTAATCGCATTATTAATGGGAATAATTCTCTTTTAAATTATGACCTCTTTATCCACACCAAGTGTTTTGAAAACTACGGCCCAGGCTGCTTATGATCGCTTTGGAAGTATAAAGTCACAAGCAAATAATGGTGATGCAAGAAAAATCGCACTTTTTTCTGATGATTTCTATTTTAAGTGGAATAAACTTGGTTTTGTAAATGGGGAAAAAGGTGTTGGTCTTGGTGCATTGATTGCAATGCTTGAAATGGTGACTGCTACCATTTTGTGGAAGATTGAAAGTACCCCGGCAACCCTTACAAATGCTCTTACTACTCTAAGTGAATGTTTCCAGGTTTTGATTTCAGGGTATGAGAGAACAAAAATTAACCCTGAAAAAATAACAGATTCCAGAGAAAGGGAAATTGCTGAAAAGAAATTAAAATCAAGAGAAACAAAAAGATCCCTTGCTATGGCTGCAGTAATTACTGGTGCAGGTGGTGGAGGCTTATGGAAATTTCTTAAAGAAACTTATGAATCTTTAAAAGGTGAAAACCATGATATCCATGAGGTTCCATTCTGGCAAAAAGGAATTTTAAGTATTTCTTCCCTTATAAGTGCCATAGGTATGTCAATCGGATATGGAGAAAAATCACTCATGGCAGCTCTTGCAAGGAAAGAAAATGGTGGATTTAAATCGGATCAAATGATTCAAAATGCAAAAAGTGATGGCAGATGTGCAATTGAATGGTTTGTGATGACTACTTATCTGTACTTTACTCAGCTAAAACCTGTGAAATTTATTTTTGATTTGGGACTGCCTTTAAATGCTTTGCATGACGGCTTGTCCCACCTTCTTGAACCGTGGTTTGAAAAAGGACATAAGCATAGCGATGAAAATTGTACTGAACATGATCATAAACATGAAACTCATGGACATAATAACTCTCTCGGTGAAGGTAAATTCAAACAGTTACTTCGAAAAATATTTTCACATGATCATGAAATAAGAGTTCCAAAAATTTATTTTAATAAATTGTTCTTTGGAAGTAATCCTGATGGCGGACTCAGAGCAACTCTTTTCAAGCCTTTGTTTAGACTTTTTGGATGTAACCCACCAGATTGTCATATAAATAATGAAAACAATGTTGTTGTAAAAATTAATACAGAAGCTAATCAAGCTCCTGTCCCTGTGCTTAATAAACCTTCACCAAAATCTTTGCCCACTGGTGCTAAGAACTCAGTAGCAGCAGCTCTTACTTAAGTAAATTTCTAGTACCTGTAATGTGCAAAAGCTTTATTTGCTTCAGCCATTTTATGAGTGTCTTCCTTTTTCTTATATGAAGTGCCTTGTCCGCTTGATGCATCCATAATTTCTGATGCGAGCTTATCACTCATTGTTTTTCCTGATCTACTTCTGGCTGCATTAATGAGCCATCTTGAACCAAGTGATTCACCTTCAAATTGTCCTACTTCAATAGGAACCTGATAAGTGCTTCCACCAATTCTTCTTGCTTTTACCTTTACAAGCGGAGTAACGTTTTTAATTGCTTTTTTAAATACATCTGCCGGCTCCTGATTTGAACGTTGTTTTACAATGTCAAAGGCTCCATATACAATTCTTTGTGCTATGGATTTTTTACCCCTTTGCATTATTCTGTTTATAAAACGTTGTATCTGAGTGCTTTTAAATTTGGAGTCAGGATCTACTCTTCTTCTTCTTTCAACTGGACCTTTACGCGTCATGTTACCCCTCTTTTAATATTATGCCGTTGGAGCTGTTGGAGTTGTTGGAGCTTTTGCTGGTGCTGGACCGCCTGCAGCTGGCGATAATTTGGCTCCATACTTTGAACGACCTTGTTTTCTGTCTTTAACACCTTGGGTATCAAGAGTTCCTCTTACAATGTGGTATCTGACACCTGGTAAATCCTTCACCCTTCCACCTCTTATTAAAACAACAGAGTGCTCTTGCAGGTTGTGTCCAACACCTGGGATATATGCGGTTACTTCAATACCATTAGTAAGTTTTATCCGTGCGATTTTTCTAAGTGCTGAATTTGGTTTTTTTGGTGTTGTTGTTTTTACCTGTGTACAAACACCTCTCTTTTGTGGACAGCCTTGTAATGCAGGTGCCTTTGTTTTTACTTTTACTTTCTTTCTTTCTTTTCTTATTAATTGGTTAAATGTGGGCATTGCTTTGTTTTTCTTATTTTGTGATAATCTGCAAGCTAAAATACTACAATGTTTTACTGGTTTCTTGTCAAATACCTTCTATAGGGATATTATTGGAGAATTATAGATAAGAAGGATTTTTATTAAAATTATTAAAAAATCCTCATTTTTAACTAGGATCTGGCTGTTTAAGCATATGATCATGTCATAAATGATATTTACTAATGTTGCATGAGTACTAGTTAAATGTCTTTGAAAAACAATGTATAAACCAGAAGAACTGTTAAGTGCAATTCTCTCATGTTCTCCCGATGGCTTTATAGCTTCAGATGAAACAGGAAAAATTACTTTTGTAAATGAAACTGTTGAAAGAGTTACAGGATGGACTTTTGGTGAACTTATAGGGAAGAAAGTATCTGAATTATATTCATTGCCGGAAAGTTTTGTGTCAAGTGGTTCATCAGCAGATCATAATGGAAAACCGCAGGTTGCAATACTTGCAAGACGCAATGGGAAAAAGATACCCTTCAAAGCAAGACTGGCTGAAATTCGTAGTGGAGGGGATGCTTCACACTTTAGAGGTTACTTAGTTGTTCTTCATGCGGATAGTCCTGTTGATTCAAATGTTGATCGTGCTCAGTTTGAGTTTGTAAGCACTGTGAGTCATGAACTAAGAACTCCTTTAACAAGTATTAAAGGTTTTATTGAAACATTGCTTAGATCAGGAGACAAGCTTTCAGAAGAGAATAAAAGAAAATATATAATTATTGTTAAAGAACAAGCTGAGAGGCTTATAAGGCTTGTAGAGGATTTACTTGCAGTCTCAAGATTAGAGTCACAGAGTCATCAGTTAACAATCAGATCGATTGATATAAAGAAAGCAATAAATAAAGTTTGTGATTCTTTAAGTGCAAAAGCAACAGAGCATGAACTTCGGATAGAAGTTGAGGATGGAATTCCCAATGTTCTTGCTGATGCTGACAAATTAGAACAAGTTCTTACAAACTTAATTGATAATGCAATTAAATATTCCCCGAAAGACTCCACCATTCTTATTAAGGCACTTCCTGTCTTGAACGATGGTGGAGTGAAGAATAAGATAAAAATTGAAGTTACTGATCATGGTGAAGGCATAAGTGAATTTGATCTGTTGAAAATATTTACAAAGTTTGGTCGTCTGGATAACCCATTAACGAGACAGACCGAAGGTACAGGACTTGGATTATTTATAACAAAAGCTTTGGTGCTTGCACTTAAGGGAGATATATCAGTTACCAGTAAGCCTGGTGAGACAAAGTTTACAGTGATTCTTCCTGCCGCTGTTTCAAGCCAGGCTATTCCTCTTTCCGGAGGAACAGGACCAGTTGAAGGGGAGGTGTTTGGATAGTATGAATTCAATAAAACCACCTTCAAAACTAGTTCTTATTGCAAATGATTTGAGTAAGGATGTCTCTGATGCACTTGAAAAAGCAGGATTTAAAATTGATTTATTTAATGATGTGTCAGAGGCTGAAAGTATGATCAGGGCTATAAAACCAGATCTTGTTCTTGTTTATAGTGATTTAACCGGAGATCATGGTTTAAATTTATGTCAGAAAATTAGAGCAGAAGAAATAAACCCGAGACCTATAATTGTTTTTCTTGTGCATGAGGATAATCCTGATGAAAGAATTGAAGTTCTTAGATCAGGTGCCGATGATGTAATTTCTTATCCTATATCAGGTAAAGAGCTTGCATTTAGGGTAATGGCACATATTAGAAGAAGACAAGAAACCCATATAAATACTTTGACCGGATTACCTGATGCTGTAATTGCAAATAATGTTATCGAGCATTGTATTAATAATCTTCCTGATTGGGCAGTTTTGTCAATCGATCTTGATAACCTGAGGATCTATAACGAAACCTATGGTGAAACAAGCGGTGATCAGATGATAAAAACACTAGCAGCAGTTCTTAAGTCTGTTTTATCAAAAGATGATTTTCTTGCTCATCGCGGCAGTGATGACTTTCTTCTTATCACTAGACGTGATAATGCAGAAGCAGTTGCAGAAGAAATATGCAGACGGTTTGATTATATTGCCCCAAGATTTTATACAAAGACTGATGCAAGCAGAGGCTATGTTATTGGTGTAGGACCAAATGGTGTGAGGAGGAGGATACCTCTTGTTTCAATTAGCATTGGCGTAACAGCAAAAGGCAGAAGAAATTTTATAACTGCTGTTGAAGTTTTACAGGTAGCAAGGGATATGAGATATCTTGCAAAAAGTAAAACAGGCTCAGATTGGGTAAGTGATAGACTCAGGCTTGTTGCAAATGAACCGGCCCATGCCGAAAACAGAATTAAAATTCTTGTGGTTGAATCTGATGCCTCCATGTCACTCCTTTTAAGAGATACCCTTGAAATGGAAGGATATTTTGTTGATACTGCTCACAGCTTTAATGAAGCCTGGAGCATGATTAACAGCTGGCTTCCCGAACTTATTCTTATTGAGACAGATATTGTATCTGATGGTATAAGCGGATGGGAATTAACGAAAAAAGTGAAACAGGATCCAAAGCTTGCCCCAATATGGCTTGTTGTTACTACAAAAAATCCTGATCATGTTACAGCACTTGAGTCTGGTGCAGATTTATACTTGCCGAAACCTTTTGAGCTTCAGTTTTTATTCTCTGAAATAAGATATCTACTTAGGGCAAGAGTCAGATCCGGTGTTTTACTTTAATTTAATTCTACTCGTCAGAACTTGCAAGTTTAAAGTCTGAAGCTTTTACATTCTGTAAAAAACTTTTAAATGCTTCTGTGTCTTCATCATCTGGGTCCATGTCGGTTGGTATTGTACCGTCTGAAAATACCTTATCTGAGATTAATATTGGACAGTCAGCTCTTAAGGAGATTGCTATGGCATCGCTTGGCCTTGAATCAACTGGAATAAGCTCACCAATTGCATTTTCAATGATAACTGTTGAAAAGTAGGTGTTATCATTTAAATCATTTATTTCAATATGATGCACCTTATACCCAGTTCCTACAATGATGTTAATTATCAAGTCATGTGTAAGTGGTCTTTCAGGTTTAAATTCTTCAAGAGCCCGTGCTATAGCCTGAGCTTCTGCATGTCCAATCCATATTGGCAGGGCTCTTTTTTTTGAAACATCATTTAAAATAACCAGTGGATGGTTATTCCTTATGTCTAATGCAATTCCTGTAACAAACATTTCAATCATTTTTTTAGCCCTGTATTGTTACTAATTTAATTCTACATAAACATCATAATATAAAGATTAGATTAAGTGTTTATTTTCTACTTTATTCCCTAAATGGCTTGATTTTATTCTTTTTACTCATCCTTAAGACTTGCTTAGTCTAAACAAGTTTATATACCTGAAGATGGCTTAAAAAGGGATTTCTGCAACCTTTTGAGAATTATATTTTGTTTGGCTTGTAGCACCTGTTTCGTGTAAATAAGGTGACAGAATGTTGACTTTTATATTAGGGGATATTTTTTTAATATTGTTGATAAAATCCTCACCAGGTTCAACCCATAACTTTCTGTCAAGAATATAATTCTTTGAGTTACCGTTGTTTTTTGCTTTCAGAATTACTGGATGAAACGGATTTGGTTTTTCCTTTTGAAGAATAGAACGAAGTGAATGGATACTTGTATAGGAATTGTTTTTATCAAGCATGTCTTCATTAGTTTCTATCACTGTAATTTTTATATTTTCCATTGGTTGTAATGCTTTTATCTGTATACTTGTGTTACCTTCACTTCTTTGCTGAACTTTTCCAAGCAAAAGTAATGGTACTTCAGGGATTAAAAATTCATTGTATTGTGCCATTTGATCTGAAAAAATAACAGCTTCAGCCTTTCCCATAATATCTTCAAGTTGCAGTATGCCTATAAATTTATTACTTTTGGTAAGCTTTTTATTATATTCGCTTATTATTGCTAGTAGGAATACCTCACTGTTATCAGGCATTTCAGGTATTTCTGATAAATTACAGGTACAAGCTTTTTGAATAATATCAGGTATATCTCCCAGCGGGTGGCTTGATATGTAAAAGCCTGTAAGCTCTTTTTCCATAGTCTGTAGTTCTTTTTTACTGTATTCGTTGTATTTTTTTACAGGATCATTATTTCCGTTTGATAATGCAGCTTCTGACTCAGCTTCTCCAAAAAGATTTAGCTGTCCGCTTAAAGTGCTCTCTCTTTTTTTATGAGCCAGTGAAACAATGTTTTCAAGTGAATCAATCATATTTTTTCTGGCATCTTTTAATGAGTCAAATGCACCTGCTTTTATAAGGGATTCCAATGTCTTTTTATTTACCACCCGCAAATCAACTTTGCTGCAGAAGTCATATAGGGATGAAAAAATATTGTTTTCAGAACGAGCCTTTATTACTTCAATTACAGCCTGTATGCCTACATTCTTTATTGCTCCAAGCCCAAATCTTATAAAATTATTTTTTATGTCTGCAGTGAAATTTACTCCTGACAGGTTTATATCTGGAGGGAGAATAGCAATCCCCATATTTTTACATTCATACATGTAATATTTAATTTTGTCCTGATCATCAAGTACACTGGATAATAGTGCTGTCATATATTCAATTGGGTAATTTGCTTTTAAATATGCTGTTTGATAAGTAAGCATTCCATATGCAGCACTGTGTGATTTGTTAAAACAATATTCTGCAAAACTAACCATCATGTCAAAGAGTTCTTCTGCTATTTTTGGATCATGGTTGTTCTTTTTACAGCCTTCATGAAACTTTAAACGGTATTTAGCCATCTCCTTTGGCTTCTTCTTGCCCATGGCCTGTCTTAAAAGATCTGCTTCACCCAGGGTGAAACCTGCAAGTTTCTGAGCTATCTGCATTATCTGTTCCTGGTAAACAATTGAACCGTAAGTATCTTTTAGTATTGGTTCGAGTTCAGGGACTAAATAGCGGATTTCTCTTTTTTTATTTTTCCTGTCTATAAATTCATTAATCATTCCTGTATCAAGCGGACCTGGTCTGTACAGTGCTATAAGTGCTGATAAGTCTTCAATCGTGGAGGGTTTCATTTCTTTTGCAATTTGTTTCATACCACCTGAAGTTTCAAGCTGAAAAATTCCTGCAAGATTTCCTTCAGAGATCATCTTAAAAACTTTCTCATCATTAGTTGGTATTTTGTGCATATCTACCTGTATACCTCTGGCGGTATTTATGGTTTCCAGTGCTTTATTTATCATAGTGAGGTTTCTCAATCCCAGAAAATCCATTTTAAGCAGCCCCAGATATGCAAGTTCATCCATGCTGTATTGTGTGATGATTGCTCCATCGTTGTTTTTCGATAATGGGACTATTTCCTCAAGCGGTGTATCAGAAATTACAACACCTGCTGCATGAACCCCGAAAGTTTTGTTTACACCTTCAAGTTTTTCAGCAAGATCAATAATTTCTCTTATTTCAGAATTGGTTTTATATTGTTCAATAAATTCAGAGTGGTTCCCTTTCATCCACACAAGTTCTCTTGGTTTTCCTCTTACTACAGGGATTAACTTTGCAATCTTTTCTGATTCACTATATGGGTAATCCAGTACCCTTGCCATATCTTTAATAACTGCTCTTGAAGCAAGTTTATTGAATGTGATTATCTGTGCGACTTTATCATTCCCAAATTTTCCCCTTACATATTCAAGTACTTCATCCCTCCTTTCAATACAAAAATCCGTATCAATATCAGGAAGTGATTTTCTTTCCGGGTTTAAAAATCTTTCAAACAACAGATTGTATTTAAGCGGATCTATATCAGTTATATTTAATGCATAAGCAACTATTGAACCTGCTGCAGAACCTCTTCCTGGACCAACCGCTATCTGATGATCTTTTGCATATTTGATAAAATCCCATACAATAAGAAAATAATTTGCATACCCAAGCTTGAAAATTACTTCAAGTTCATGTTCTGCCCTCTCTCTTACCTCTGGGGTAACATCCAGATATCTTTTTTTTACCCCCTCCCATACAAGTTTTGAAAGATAAGACTCTTTTGTGTGTCCATCTTCAACAGGATAGTCGGGAAGCCTGGTGTAAGGGTTTCCAAGCAGCTTATAATCCTCAACTTTTTCTGCTATTTCCATAGGAGAAATAAGCACAGCCTGCTTAATTAAATCTTCTTTCAGATGGTTCTGAAAGAGCTGTAACATTTCAGAGCCATTCTTAAGGTATTCAGTACCGGTGAAATGCATTCTGGGGAAATCTTTTACAAACTTATTTGTCTGCAGACATAACATAGCGTCCTGTGCAATTGCATCTTCTTTGTTTGTAAAATGGCTGTCATTGGTTGCAACAAGTTTTAAATTTAATTCTTTTGCAAGTTGTGCAATAAGTGGATTTATAAATTTTTCTTCGCTTAAGCCATGATCCTGAATCTCAAGATAAAAATCATCTCCAAAAATATCTGTGTATAATTCTGCAATATTCCTTGCATCTTCATATTTTCCTTTTAAAATAGTGTTTGGTATTTCACCTCCAATACATGCAGTAAGTGCTATTAATCCTTTACTGTGTCTTTTTAGAAACTCTTTGTTTATTCTTGGCTTATAGTAAAAACCGTTTAGATTGCTTTCAGTTACTACTTTTGAGAGATTTATGTAACCTTCATCATTTTTTGCAAGCAGTATCAGGTGGTATAAGGGGCTTCTTCCAGATTTATCATTATGATCGCCATTTACTATGTAAGTTTCGCAGCCTATTATTGGTTTAATACCTTCATTTTTTGCATTTCTATATAACTCAATTGCGCCGTACATTACTCCGTGATCTGTTACAGCCAGTGCTGGGATATTATTTTCCTTTGCTTTTTTTATCAGATCTTTTATTCTGCTTGCGCCATCAAGCAGGCTATATTCAGTATGCAGGTGTAGCGGAACATACTGAGGAATGTCTTTTGTAGCAGTACCCATGCTACTAATTTTATCACCAGTATAATTTGAAACACTTTATGGGATTGTCGCAGAACCCCTTCAGTGCTAACAGCAACTTTAACAAAGAAACTGGCTTTGCAGCAGTCCCTTTATTTGACAAAGGATTAGAATTTCTAAATTTTAAAAATATGAGTGTTACTTGTTTATTTTTGCACTTAATCCCCAGATGCTTCCTGCGCCTGTAGCATAAACTGCAAACTGGGAGAAAATAAGCAGGATATTTATAAATTGTGAAGGTGTGCTTGTTGCCACAAGGTAGTAGTTTATGTTCATTAAAATGCCTGCAAATACTGCAATAACCATTGGGAAACCAAGAAGAAATGCAACGCCTGTAAGTATTTCTCCCCATATTGTAAGCTGTGCAAATATATATGAATTAGGAATAATTGATTGGTTTAAAAAATTAACGTAAAAATCATGCGGAGTATTCTTTGCGAAATTTTCAATTGTGCCGGAAAATGAACTTATAAATTCTTTGTTTAAAAATTTGCTTATTCCTGAAGTAAGCCATATGTAGCTTATTGAGAGCCTAAGTAACAATAAAGAAATATTTGCAAGATTCATGGCTGCTTTTTTAATTTATGCAGGAACAATATTTACGAAGCATTTGCCTCTTCTATGTTCAAATTTTACTACTCCAGGTGTAATTGCATAAAGAGTATGATCCCTTCCTATATTAACATTGTTACCCGGATGAAACTTGGTACCTCTTTGTCTTATGATTATGTTTCCTGATGATACTTTCTCTCCACCATATTTTTTAACGCCAAGATACTTAGGATTACTGTCTCTCCCATTTCTTGTAGAACCTACACCTTTTTTTGATGCCATTTTTACTTCTCCTAAGCTATTTCTTTTTTGTGGTTTTTTTGGAAGCCTTTACTGGAGTTTCTTCAACCTTTATTTCTTCTTTTTTAACTTTTGGAATGTGTAGGTTTTTTACATTTTCTGCTTTTGCAATAATTTTTCCTTCAAGCTCAATATTTTCAATAAGGATTTTAGAAAAATGTTGTCTGTGACCTCGTTTAACCCTATATCGTTTTTTTGGTCTCATTTTGTAGACAATTACCTTATCAGTTTTTCCCTGTTCTAAGATTTCTCCATTAATAACTGCACCTTTTACATAAGGGTTGCCAACTTTTGAATCTTTACCATTTACAAGCATTACAATATTCTTTAGTGAGACTTTTTCTCCCGCCTGACCAGGAATCTTCTCAATAACAATACTTTGGCCTGCCATAGCCTTTAGTTGTTTTCCACCGGTTTCTACTACTGCAAACATAGGTTTAGTATTCTAACATGAGCCTGTGAGCCTATGAAACTTATCTTACGCTTTGCTTCTTGATTGAAGGTACACAGGCTCAATCTTTATTTATATTTACTTTTTATTTCCTTAATAGTTCTTTGTAGTTCTTTTTTCTTTATTGCATCCCTCTTGTCATAAATTTTCTTTCCTCTTCCTAAACCAAGCTCAAGCTTTGCCCAATTGTTTGAGAAAAATATTTTTAATGGGATCAGTGTAAGATTCTTTTCTCTGATTTTGTTGTAGATTCTTAAAATCTCTTTTTTGTGTAGTAGTAATTTCCTCTTTCTTATAGGAGGATGATTAAACCTGTTTCCAAACTGATATGGTGAAATATGGCAGTTGTATAACCATACTTCTCCTTTTTCTATTTTTGCAAAACTGTCTTTAAGCTGTGCTTTTCCTGTTCTGATTGACTTTACTTCTGTACCTGTTAAAACAATGCCACAGGTTGTTGTATCCTCAATTGAAAAATCATACCTTGCTTTTCTGTTTTCAATAGCAACAGAATGATTTTTTCGGGACTTTTCTCTTTGTTTTGAACTCACAGGTTAGATATAAAGACTACTGGACCTTAGCCTGATGTTTCTGAATGTGAGAATTATCGGCAATAATAGTGCCTACTTTTTCACCCTGGACTATTTGGTTAATTATGCCTTTTGCTGAAAAATCAAAAATAATAATAGGAATACTGCTTTCCTGTGCCAGTGCTACTGCTGCTGCATCAATTACTTTTAGTTCTTTGCTGAGGACTTCATTATAAGCAATAGATGGGTATTTCTTTGCATTTGAGTTTTTCTTTGGATCACTGTCATATACACCATCTACACCATGTTTTGCCATAAGCAGAACATTTGCATCTATCTCAGCTGCTCTTAAAGCAGCAGTTGTATCGGTAGTAAAAAAAGGATTTCCTGTCCCGGCTGCAAAAATTACAACTCTGCCTTTTTCCAGATGCCTGATTGCTCTTCTTCTTATATAGGGTTCTGCAATAGCCTGCATTCCAATTGCAGTTTGGACCCTTGTGTTTACATTTAATGATTCCAGTACTCCCTGAAGTACAAGACCGTTCATTATTGTAGCCAGCATGCCAACATAATCAGCAGCAGCTCTGTCCATCCCAAGCGCTGTGCTTGACTGTACCCCACGAAAAATATTTCCACCACCAACTACAATTGCTATCTGTACACCAAGGGCGTGAACATTTTTTATTTCATGTGCAATCTGATTAACAATTTTAGGATCAATACCTGAAATCTGATTCCCCATGAGGGCCTCGCCTGACAATTTTAGAAGGATCCTTTGATAAGCTAGTTTTGCCATGTTTAAGAGATGCCAACAGTTGTTTTATTCTCTGTATTTTCTGTTTTTTCAACTGCCTCACCGACATTATATCGTATAAACTGAGATACCTTAATTGCTGTATTTAGTTTTTTACCTGTATCCTTGAGTAGTTTTTCTATTGTTGTAGTCTGATCTTTAATATATGGTTGATCCATTAGACATCTTTGAGCAAGTACCTTGTCAAGTCTTCCCAGAACAATCTTTTCAGCTATTTCCTTAGGTTTCTTTTTAAGATCTTCTTTTCCCATTTCAATTCTTTTTTCATTTTCAATTATTTCAGAAGGTACTTGACTTTTATCAATGTATTCAGGCTGTGGCTGGCTTGCTGCGATATGCATCGCAATGTTTCTTGCAAGTTCTTCAAGTTCTGAACCATTGGTAGCAGGTTGGGTGACGAGCTTAATCAGAACACCTATTTTTTTTCCTACTGGATGAATATATGTTCCAACGACTCCAGCTTCAGTATCCAGCCTGAAAATCTCAAATCTTCTTAGTTGTATATTTTCACCAATTGTTGCAATCCTGCTTGATATTAGATCAGATAATGAAGAATTGTTATGTTTTAGAATTAGTGCTTGATCAATAGTTTTTGGGTTATGTTTTAGAAGCAAATCAAGTGTTATATTTGATAGCTCAATAAACAAATCGTTTTTTGCAACAAAGTCTGTCTGTGTATTAAGCTCTGCAATTACACCACTTTTTTTATCCTGGGAAAGTTTACTTCCGACAATTCCTTCAAGTGTAGTTTTCTCAGCTTTTTTTGCTGCAGCAGTTAATCCTTTTTGTCTTAATATTTCTCTGGCTTTTTCAAGATCTCCATTTGCTTCCTTCAGGGCATTTTTACATTCCATCATACCGGCCCCTGTTTTTTGTCTGAGATCTGCAACATCTTTTGCACTGAATGTCATGTACTTACTTCCTGTCCTTCTTTTGGAACTGTAATTTCTTCAACAATTTTTGCAGTAGGTTTTACATTGACGAATTTCTTGGCAAAGCCATTTTTTGAAACAGATTTATGATTATCTGGTATTTGTCCTTCATGACCTTCTATAATTGCTTCGGATATTCTGTTAATCATAAATTTTACTGATCTTATTGAATCATCATTACCTGGAATGGGGAAATCAATATTATCAGGATCGCAGTTTGTGTCAATAATTGCAACCACTTTTACACCTGTAGCCTGGGCTTCTCTTATTGCAATGTGTTCTTTCTGTTGGTCAACCACAAAAAGAATATCTGGTTTTCCTCTCATATTTTTTATTCCGCCAAGTGATTTCTGAAGTTTTTCAAGTTCTTTGTTAAAGACTGTTAGTTCTTTTTTGTTTGCATGTGAGATAGTGCCTGTTTCCTGCATTTCTTCAAGCTCTCTAAGTCTGTTTTGTCTATGTCTTATAGTGTCAAAATTTGTAAGGAAACCACCCAGCCAGCGTCTGTTTATATAAAATGCACCACATCTCACAGCTTCTTCTTTTATTATTTCTGAAATATGCTTTTTTGTACCAACAAATATTATGTTTTTCTTTTGTGAAGCAGCTTCTTTTAAAAAATTACATGCTTTTTCTAACAATTCTGATGTTTTTACCAGATTAATTATGCTGATACCGTCTTTATCAGTAAAAATAAACGGTTTCATTTTCGGATTCCACTTTCTTCGCTGGTGTCCCAGGTGAACACCTGCTTCAAGTAAATCTTTTATTTCAATAGTTTCCATCAAATTTTGTTTAATTCCTCTCCGGAGTTTGTTATTTTTGAATTTAGCTTGAATATTTTAGCATGCAACCACTGCAGTGGTTCATGAAGTATTATTCAGCTTTTTGCTTTTTGATTAATGATATGGAAAAAGGTCTTTTGGATTAAAAGGTACTGAAATAGGTCCAGATAAATACCTGTTTTGTATGTCAGATGAAAAATTTGCTAAATCTTCTCTGATTAGTTCTACATTAAACATGGTTTGTCCTCTGCTTACACTAAGTCTGACCCTGCTTCCTGGAGTGCCTGATAACAGTTCAAAAACACTATCGGAATTTAAATTCTCTGTTCTGACTCCATCAATTGAGTAAATAAAATCTTTTGGTTTTATGCCGGCCATGTTTGCAGGTGAGTTTGGATAAACCTGTTCGACATATGACGGGAAACCACTTTGGTGTATAAAGCGGAGTCCAATAACACCAATTCCGGTCTGAGGTTTAATCTGACTTATGTCTTCTCTTATATTTCCTTTAAGGATGACTTTTTCATTTGATTTAACAGACGGAGGAGTTTTTATTTCTATTTCCTCAATGCTAATTACTGGTTTGAGAGTGATTAAAAATATAATCTGTGCAGCAATTATTACTGTAAGTTTTTTATTTAGGTATTGTTTTAAATATGGTTTCATGATCCTTAGAATTAATTTAATTCTATATGATTAACAATTGATTAAATCTCGGGACAATTTAACGAAGTTAATATCCATTTGTATGGATATTGCACTTACAGGGTTACACTTACTTATATCGGCTCTCTCTGTTTAGTCTGTATTTTAATAGCTTCTATAAGGTCATTAGGGGTTATAAAACCATGCTCAAGAAGTATTTGCCCTACAGGCTTATGTTCTTTCCCCTGTGAGTCAATTAATTCCTGTTCTTTAAGCGCAACATTTAGCTGGTCTTCTGTTAAAACACTCAGACTGATTAAAATTTCACCCAGTAAATATTTTTTTTGATTCATTTATAAATCGGTTTTTTTTAAACCAGCACCCTGCTACCTATAATTTTCCCTAAAAAAATTAAAATATTAAAGCTTTCAGGGGTTGCCTGTTATATTTGGGTCATACCCTATCTTTTTATTTTATAACACTAAGGGCTTTAAGGTTTAACTTGAAATATTGGCTTACTATTGTGCCATTAGGTATACCCAAATATTCTGCTTATGGCTGCTTAGTTTCCTACCTGACCAGGTTTACAAAATCTTTGCCATACCTAACAGCAATTATATTATATCTGATGACAAAAATATCAATAATAAAAATACTCATGATTAAAAAGGTGAGGATATAAGGACTTCGTTTGTTCTTGTTAAATCCTCATTTAATTTTACTTCAATGTATAAATCTGCGTTTTTTATTTTTTTCTTGCCGATTTTTGAAATTCTCCCTATTGGATGATTTGGAGGATAAGTTTGTGGAAGTCCTCCACTTGCAATTCCTGAAGTTACGACATAATCACCAACTCTAACATTACTCCCAATAGGGATAAACTGAATGGTGCCTGATTTATTTGAGTTCCCATTTAATATCCCAAGCAGATTTGCTCTTTTTAGCCTGCAACCAATTCTGAATCCTGGATCAGAGATTAACTGAACGAAGGATGAATTGTTGCTTACGTCTACCACCTGTCCTACTATGCCTTTATTGCTTAAAACCGAGTCACCTGCTTTTATACCATCAGATGAGCCTTTATCTATTATTAGTTGTTTGTGCCAGTTGTCGGGACTTCTACCAATTACATTTGCAGCAAATGTTCTGTGAGAAAGACTTTTTTTCAGACTTAGTATTGATGAGAGAGTTTTATATCCGGTACTCTGATTTTCTAAGATGTAAATTTTGTGTTTTAGGAGAGTGATTGTTCTCTCCTGTTCTTTTACATTTTTATTTGCATTGATAAGTTCTGTTAGTGACGATTTAGCATGAGCAACAGTCTGAAATGAGCTATTTAGGCTGCTTCCACATATAAGATAAATATTTTCCCCAACCCATTTTAAAGGTCTGGATAATACCCACAGGACCATGAAACAAATTGCGAGGGTAAAAGCAATCCGCGGGTTTATATTCTGGACAATTGAAAGCCACTTTGACGACATATTTTTGCCTACCGCCCTCCTTGCTCCTTCGTCGCTTGTCGGGCTTTGCAATGTGCATTTGGAACATCCTCTTGCTACATTGCTCAGATTTTACCGAATAAATCGGATAAAATCTTACCATTTTAAATAGCTTATTTAGAAATGTTACCCTAGCTAGGTAATAACCATATTATATTAGTCATACTGCATTGAAGAGTTTAATATTCTGCGAAGTGTTTTATCAACAAGCACTCTTCCGGTTCCTACAACCACACATGAAAGCGGATCTTCTGCAATATGAACAGGGACTTCAGTTTCATGAGATATAAGTTCATCAAGTCCATGTAAAAGTGCTCCACCACCTGCAATTACTATACCGCGATCGTAAATATCTGCTGCAAGTTCGGGAGGAGTTCTTTCCAGTGTTCTTTTTACTGCTTCTACAATTGCAGCTAAAGGATCCTGCATTGATTCTCTGACCTCGGGTCTTCCAATTACTACAGTCCGTGGGAGTCCGTTTATTAGATTAAGTCCCCTTACCTCAAGTTTTTCATTGTCTTCATTTGATTTAAATGCTGAACCAAGTCTGAATTTTATTTCTTCTGCAGTTCTTTCACCAACAGCGAGATTATAAACTTTTTTCATGTACTGAATGATAGCTTCGTTTAGTTCATCTCCTGCTACTCTTATAGATTCACTGACTACTATTCCTGAAAGTGATATCACAGCAACCTCTGTTGTCCCTCCACCAATATCAACTATAAGACTTCCGATAGGCTCAGCGACAGGAAGTCCTGCACCAATGGCAGCTGCCATTGGTTCTTCTATTAGATAAACAGGCCCTGCACCTGCATTTTCTGCAGCTTCTTTTACTGCTCTTCTTTCTACTTCTGTAATTCCAGAGGGGATACCTATTGCTACTCTCGGCTTTCCAAGAGATCTGCCTATGTTACTTTTACCGTTAACTTTATCTATAAAATATCTGAGCATCATTTCAGCATGTCTGAAATCAGCAATAACTCCATCTCTTAGCGGTCTGGTTGCAACTATGTGTGAAGGGGTTCGCCCAATCATTGCCCTTGCTTCTTCTCCTACAGCAAGGACTTCTTTTGTTTCATTATTTACAGCAACAACAGAAGGTTCTCTTAAAACTATTCCCCTGTCAGATGTGCAAACAAGTGTATTTGCAGTCCCGAGGTCTATTCCAATATCTCTTGATAACCTTTTCCAGAACACTTGTATAATCTTTCTTTTTATTTTATGGCTAAGCTATAATCTAGTGTAATTGATTTTGTGTTAGAGGGCAAATCATAAAATAAAAGACAATGACCTTAAGTGAAACATTAAATACAAAAAAATTTATAATTACCTGCGAATTAGCTCCACCAAAAGGTACAGACGTATCAAACATTGTTTCATCTGCAAAACACTTACAGGGCTTGGTTGATGCAGTAAATCTTACTGATGGACAAGGTGGAAATATGAGAATGTGTCCATTAGCTGCAGCAACATTTTTATTAAATGAAAATGTTGATGTTATCTGGCAATTAACCTGTAGGGACAGAAACAGGATTGCAATTCAGGCTGATTGTCTGGGAGCATATGCAATTGGGATTAAAAATGTTTTACCGATGAGAGGAGATGATCCAAAATCTGGAGATCATCCTGATGCTAAACCTGTGTTTGATTTGGAAACCACTGAACTGATAAGAACAATTAAAAAGCTCAACGATGGATATGATATGTCAGGAAAAGAGTTAAAAGGAAAAACCAATTTTTTTGTTGGTTGCACAGCACATCCTAATGCACCAGATCTTGTTAAGCAAAAAGAAACAATAAAGGAAAGGTTTGAAATTGGTGCAGGTTTTATCCAGACTCAGATATGTTATGAAGTTGATCAGATAAAAAGATTTATTGATTCACTCGGAGGGTTTGCATCAAAAACAATAATCGGAGTTACACCCTTAAAAGGTATTAAAATGGCGCATTTTATGAACGAAAAAGTTTTTGGTGTAACTGTCCCGGCTAAAGTCATGGAAAGGATCGGGAATTCAAATGATGAAAAAAAAGAAGGATTATTAATTACAAAAGAAATTATTGATGAAATTAAAAAAACAGGTGCCGGCGGTGTTCATGTCATGGCTGTAGGGCAGGAAAATATCCTCCCTGAAATAATCCGTTTTTTGATTGAGTCAAGTCCTTTAAAGGTTTAAAGATAGTTCTTTTTTACCTCCATTTGGCTCTTATATTATTGATTATTTAACTAGTATTAGGGTTGACCCTAAGTATTGAACTTTAATGAAGTGAATATCAATATTGGTCTATTTTGTACAGAGAAGAGGTACTAAAGGATATGAATTATTTAAAACAGGTTATAGCTGTAATTGTTTTAGTAAACGTGCTTTTTACTGGTTTTAGTTCTTTTGCTGATTGTGGAGATGCTGCCCCAAATGATATGGATAAACAGTGTGCTGGCTCCTGTAGTGGTACAGCAGATGCTCCTAATGGATGCTATTACCCACCTGATTCAAGCACAGGTTTGACAAATGAGATGTGTGGTAATAAGACTGGTGGAAGTTATCCAAACGCAAGAGATACAATTTGTTGCTGTAAATAAAATATAGTCCAAAAGCTATAAGTCATAAGCCATAAGCTATTACAAAAGCTTATGGCTTTTATTTTTATCTTGTTTATAATGGTATTTAATGAAATATACAAAACCATTACTAAGACTTATTGAAGAATTTCAGAAATTCCCTGGTGTAGGACCAAAATCTGCTGAAAGAATGGCTTTTCATCTTATTAAACAGGATGTCCATTATATTGAAGGGTTCTCAAAAGTTGTAATCGAAGCAAAAGAACAAATCAGAAAATGTTCTGAATGTTTTAATTTAAGCTCAAATGATCCGTGTGAAATTTGTAGTAATTCCTTAAGGGATAAAAAAACAATATGTGTGGTTTCTGAAGCGAAGGATCTTTCTGTGGTTGAACGAACAAATGAATATAAAGGTTTATATCATGTTATTGGCGGACTAATTTCTCCCATAGATGGTATTGGACCGGATGATTTAGTAATTAAAGAATTAATATACCGGGTGAGCAGGAGTGATCCGAATGAAATAATTTTTGCTCTTGATACAAGTACAGAAGGTGAAGCCACAGCTTTATATTTACACAGAATACTCTCACCTTTATGTAAAAAAATTACAAGGCTTGGTTTTGGCTTGCCTGCTGGTACTGAACTTGAATATGCTGATGAACTTACGATTAGCAGAGCCTTGGAAAACAGGAAAGAGATTGTTTGACCTGTTTGTAATTTATTTGCGCTATGATATTAATATTATGAAACAAGTAAGACTTAAAAAAATAACATGGGGAGACGGACAGTCACTTCCACTGATTGCAGGACCATGTGTAATTGAAAACAGGGATCTTGTTATGAAGACTGCAGAAAAATTAAAAACAATTTGTGAAAAATTAAAAATTCCTTTTATTTTCAAGTCCTCATATGACAAAGCAAACAGAACTTCCTCTAAAAGCTTTAGGGGGCTTGGAATAGAAGAAGGGCTTAATATACTTTCTGAAGTAAAAAAAGAATTTGATGTCTTTGTTCTGTCTGATATACATGAAATCTCTGAGATAAATCTTGCAGGTAAAGTACTTGATATTATTCAAATCCCTGCATTTTTATGTAGACAAACAAATTTAATTATTGAAGCAGCAAAAACAGGCAAAGTAATTAATATAAAGAAAGGGCAATTTTTAGCACCTGATGACGTTGCTAATATTGTAAAAAAAGCATATTCAGTCGGGAATGAGAATATTTTAATTACTGAAAGAGGTACATCTTTTGGTTATCATAACCTTGTTGTTGATATGAGAGCTTTTGATATTATTCATAAAGCCGGAATTCCTGTAATTTTTGATTCAACACATTCTGTTCAATTACCAGGAGGGGCTGGTGATAAATCATCAGGACAGAGAGAATTTATACCCTCTCTTTTACGTGCGGCAGTCGCAGCTGGATGTGATGGAATTTTTATGGAAACACACCCTGATCCGGACAATGCATTAAGTGATGGTCCAAATATGGTGCAGCTTGATAAAGTTGAAAATCTTCTTACTGAAGCTTTAAGAATTAAGGAAGCAGTCAGGAAAAGCTGTGCAGTCGTCTGAACCAATTGTTGAAGTTAAAAATGTATCAAAATACTTTGGCAAGAAAAAAGTATTGGAAAATGTAAGTTTTTCTGTCTATAAGAATGAGATTTTATTAATTATTGGGTTGTCTGGTACAGGTAAATCAACATTATTAAAAATTATTTGTGGGCTTGAAGAGTCTGATTCAGGTGAAGTAATTCTTAAAACTACGAATATAGGAATGGCTTTTCAGGGGGCTGCACTGTTTGATTCCTTAAATGTCTTTGATAATGTTGCTTTCCCAATAGTTAATTCAAAAATTAAGCTGCATGAGCAAGAGATAGAAAAAAAAGTTCTTGAGAAATTAAAGCTTGTAGGCCTTGCTGGTATGGAAGGTTATAGGGTTGATGAACTCTCAGGCGGTATGAAAAAAAGAGTTAGTTTTGCAAGAGCAATAATAGACGATCCTGAAATTATTCTTTATGATGAACCAACAAGCGGACTTGATCCTGTTGTCTCAAATGTTATTGTTGATTATATTTTAAAATTACAGAATGAACTTCATGCATCAAGTGTTCTGGTTACACATAATCTGAATGTTATAAAAAAAATTACAAGCAGGATTATTCTTTTGTATGATGCAAAAGTTGTATGGGAAGGGATTTCAGCGGATTTGTTTGTATCGGCAAATCCATATGCAAAACAGTTTATTGAAGGTGCGGTTAAGGGCCCGATGGTAGTTATAAAGGAGTAAACGTTAATAAATATCACCGGAAGCTATTGTAAGTCCAATCAAATTTACCCCTTCATATCTGTTTTTAATTGTTCTTGCAAGTTCACAAAGAGTGCTTCCTGAAGTTAATATGTCATCAATAATTAATATGTTCTTTTTACAGAGGTTGTAGTTTTTTACTTTAAAGGCGTCTTTAATATTTATAATTCTTTCTTCAAGACATTCAAGTGAGTTCATTTTTTTTGTTAATTTTGTCCGGGTTATAAGCCTGTCCGTATATTCAAACTTGAGCTCTTTTGAAAAATGTTTGGCAAGGAGTACAGACTGGCAATACCCTCTTTCCCAGATTCTTTTATAGTGTGATGGAACCGGGATTATAAGAAGGCTATCTGCATTTACTTTTTCAGGGATTGAGTCCCAAAAGGTTATTATTCTTTTACCAAAATACTGAGCAAGTTCTTTTTTGCCGGTTTTTAAATTTAATATTCCCTGTCTTAGCGTGCCATTGTACAATCCCCAGCTATATACTGTTAATTCACTGAATCGCTTGATATAACTATGCTTTCTTTCAATAAAACTATTTTCGCAGATCTTACATACCAAATCAGCTTCTGATACTTCATTACATATCTGACAAACAGTATGGTAAAAAAGTGAAAAACATTTTGAAAGAAAACCAACCATAAGGTATAAGTTTAGTTTTAAACAAAATGAATTTGAATAATACTTTTACTGTAATTACTTTTTAGAAATGGGTACTATGACTAATGTGTATTAATTAAAATTCTGCTTTATAGAACCTGAGTTGTAACTACTCAGGTCCTTCATTAGGGTGAAAATAAAACAATTAATTAAGAAAGATTTTGTCCGATTTACTCGGCAAAATCTGGACCTAGTGAGGGATGGCATACCATAAATCTATGCAAAGCCCGACAAGCGACAAAGGAGCAAGGAGGGCGGTGAGTAATTAACCTGAGTTTAGCTTTGAAAGCCTTTTAAGAACAGGGAATAATGTTTCAACCTCATCAGAACAAACAAGAGATATTTCTTTACCTGCTTTTACTAGGTAATTGTAGTTGTTTCCCCTTACTTTAAACCCAAATTCTATGAGGTTTATAAGAAGGTCCATTTTTAACTGGTTTTTCTTAATGAGATTTATGAGATCAGAAAGGTTTTCAGTTAGTTCTAACCCTTCCTGACTTGTAATTCCTTTAACAAAGTCGTGGATCATCATTGGTTTCTGGGGTGGATAGGTCAGTAATGTACCGTTATCTTTGTGAGCAAATAGATAAATTTCAAGCTCTTTCTTTAAAAGTTCATAAACCTGTGGCTGTAACTCAGCAAGTTCTTTTTGGTTTAAGCCTAATGCAGAAGGCTTATGTATGTGATCCAGGCTTGTATTATTTATTTTTGTGATTAAACCAAAACTAAGGTAAGAATCGTCATACGAACTTATAATTTTTACTATTGAACCCTGGCTAATGCTGTTTTTAAAGGCTTTAGCAGCGGTATCTTCCTTATAGCATTGAGCAATTATAACTTCACTTGTGGAGCAAACTACTTCTGCAAAAGCTTCATCTTGTGCTGTTTTGTGAGTAACTTTTGACATGAGAATAATGTAACAGATTTAGAACTTTTCTGCAGCAATTTTATAAACCACTCTTGACTAAGTTTATATAGTTTGCCATACTTCAATGTGGTTATTGGACACCCAATTAAACCCTGATAAACAAAGGCTTTGAAATAATCCCTGTAAATAGATTACAGGGTGATGAAGGCAAAACAAAAAGGCCCTAATCTTCAAAGCCTTTATTAAAAGGGCCTACAAGAGGCCTAGAAATAAGGAGGAAAATAATGAATAAATCAGAATTAGTAAATGCAGTCGCCAAAACAACAGGTCTGTCAAAAGCAGATGTAGATCGTTCCCTAAAAGGTATTCTCTACAATGTTTCTGCTGCACTTTCAAGAGGAGAAAAAGTCACATTTGTAGGCTTTGGTACTTTTGAAAGACGTGACCGAAAAGCTCGTATGGGAGTTAACCCACAAAGACCAACTGAAAAAATTAAAATTCCTGCAAAGAAAGCACCTGCGTTTTCTGCTGGTTCGGAATTAAAGGCTGCAGTTGCATCTGGCAGACTTCCAAAATTAGCTTTGGAACCTGTTAAGTCTCCTATGATGAAGGCTTCAGGAAAAGGAAAAAGCAAATCAAAGAAATCTGGCAAAAAAAGAAGCAGATAATTAATCACAATTGACGATATACATAACGAGGTGCTTTATTTATAGAGCACCTCGTTCTTTTTCAATCTGAAATCTTTTATATACTAATAGTTATGGCTGATGATAAAAAAATTGCTGTCGGTGCTGATCATGCGGGCTTTGAACTGAAAGAAAAAATTAAACTTCTTCTTAGCGAACTTGGCTATGATGTAGTTGACTTTGGGACAAATTCAATGGATTCTGTTGATTACCCTTTAGTAGCAAAAGCACTTGCAACCTCAGTAGCACAAAAAAATCCGCCAAGGGGCATTTTAATTTGTGGCACAGGAATTGGAATGTCTATTGCAGCAAATAAGGTTAAAGGGATTATAGCTGCACATTGTGTTGATGCTGAAACAGCAAAACTTGCGAGATTGCACAATAATTCAAACGTTCTTACGATGGGAGGAAGGACAGCTAACTCTGATGTTGCAGGCGAGATTGTTAGAACATGGCTTAATACTGGTTTTGAAGGTGGCAGGCACCAGAGAAGGATTCAGGAGATTAGGGATCTTGAAAGATAGAACAGGTAGCTAATTGAAAAATAGGCTCTTAATTACTGGTGGTTCTGGTTTTATAGGATTAAACTTAAAAAAGTTATTGGAGCATTCTGATTTTAATATATGTTCTATCGGGAGAGCATCAAATGAAGATTACAGAATAGAGCTAAATTCAACCCTTCAAAACGAAGATCGTCTCTTAAATTTTTTAAATAACTTTGAACCCAACATTGTATGCCACCTTGCAAGCGGGACAAATATTACCCGTGCTAATGAAAATAAAGAAAAGGAATTTAATGATACTGTTGCTTCGACAAAATCATTGACCAGGATTCTGAATAAACTTAACACTAAACCACATAAAATTATTTATCTTTCAAGTCAGGCAGTATATGGTATTCCTCAGTTTTTACCTGTAACAGAAGAACATGCTACAAAGCCAGTCACTGTTTATGGTGACTGTAAACTACAGGCTGAAAAAATACTCTTTGAGTCCGGAATAAACACAATAATTCTAAGGGTTTCAAGTGTTTATGGTTCTAAACAGGATCCTAATAAATCAGGTGTGATAGCTAAATTTATAGATAAACTAAAAAATAACACCAGTCCTGTTGTCTTTAACAGTTTTGATCTGTACTCAGACTTTATATATGTAGATGATTTAACAAGTGCTATTATCAGTGCAGTTAAATTTGAATCAAAACAGAAAAACCATATTTATAATATTGGTTCTGGTAAACCCACAACCTTAAGAGAGATCCTTGATATTTTATATAAATCTTTTAAAGATGCTCCTAAATCTGAATTAAGGATAAATCAATTGTATCCGGATAAACAAATTAGGGGATTATATTTGGATATAGGAAAAGCAAAAGAGTTCCTGAATTGGCAACCTAAATATACAATTGAGGAAGGATTAAGAATTATGCTTCAGAATATGAAGCTTGTAAACAAATCCTAATGAAATATTTTATAAAAAGATTAATTGATATTTTTATATCTCTGATAGGAATAATATTGTTTCTTCCTATATGGATATTGATAGGTATAGCTGTCAAACTTAATTCGGTAGGGACTGTCTTTTATATACATAAAAGGGTAGGAAAAAACAGAATTGAGTTTAACTGTTTTAAATTCAGATCCATGTATGAAGGCTCTGATGATAAAACTCTTGTGAATAACCCAGATGATGCCAGGCTTACAAAAATCGGCAGTTTCTTAAGGAAAACAAGTCTGGATGAAACTCCCCAACTCATTAATGTTTTATTAGGGCATATGTCAATTGTTGGTCCAAGGCCTTCATTGCCATCTCAGGTGAAAAATTTTACTGAAAAAGAATTTGACAAGCTTCTTGTTAAACCAGGTCTTACAGGGTGGACTCAAATAAATGGGAGAAATTCGATTCCTTATAAAGAAAGAATGGAGCTTGATTGCTGGTATGCAAGAAACTGGAATATCTTGCTGGATTTAAAAATTTTATTAAAAACACCATTTGCTATTTTTGTACAAGAAGGTATTTATGATACTAAATAAGATATTTAGTTTTTCACCTCCTTTATTAACATTAATCTCTCCAGGCTCAGCAGCTTTTAGTCTATGTGGCTGGACTGTGAAATGGTATGGGGTTTTTATTGCTGTTTCATTTTTACTTTATTACTTTATTACTGAAAAACTGGTGAAAAAACATAATATAAGTGAAGTTCATTTTAACAATCTCATTTTTTTTGTTTTAGTTTCTGGCATTATTTTTGCAAGACTTTATTATGTGGTTTTAAACCGTGCTTATTTTACCGAGCATCTGAATGAGATTCCAATGATTTGGCTTGGAGGACAAACCATCCATGGAGGTATTTTTGGTGCTGTTATAGCTATATTTCTATACTCAAAAATTAAAAATATCTCTCCATTTATTTTTCTTGATTTGTTTTCTATTGTTGTGCCTTTAGGACAGTCTATAGGAAGATGGGGGAATTTTTTTAATAATGAGGCTTTTGGCAAACCTGCTATTTCTTCATTTATCAGACTTTATATCCCGGAAGAATACAGACCCTTAAAATATATTAACCAGGGATATTTTCACCCTGTATTTTTATATGAGTCAGTCCTGGATCTTTTGATTTTTATTATTTTGTACAAAAAATACAACAAGTGGAGAAAAACAGAAGGTAAAACTTTTTGGACTTACCTGCTTTTTTATTCAACTGTAAGATTCTTTCTTGAGTTTATCAGGATAGATAGCTTGTATATATTTGACCATTTAGCAAGCGGTCATGTTATAAGTTTTATTCTTATAGTAATTGCTGTCTTGATGATATCCTGGGATGATAAATTGAAGTATTTATATAAGAGGAGAAAATAGTGAGAAAACAATATCCCAGAAAAGTCATAATGGGAATAGATGTGGGTGGTACAAAGATTGCTGCAGCCCTTGTATCAAGCGGAAAATTATTTACAAAGATATATACGAGTAAAACCCCGCATGGAAAAAAAATATTAAAGGTAGTTGATTCTTTTTATAAGCAGTTTTCCGGAAAGTATTTAATAAGTGGCATTGGTATTTCAACTGCAGGTATGGTCAGTGATGATGGAAGGATAGTTGGTTCTACCGGAAACATTCCTGGCTGGCAGGGGATAAAAGTAAAAGAAACTTTGCAGAAAAAATACCGATTGCCTATTGTTGTAGAAAATGATGCAAATTCAGCAGCATATGCTGAATATCACATAGGGAGTGCAAAAGGTGCAAATCCTCTTCTTATGATAACTCTTGGTACAGGAGTGGGTGGTGGGGTTGTAGTAAATGGAAGGCTGGTACGCGGTGCTCATTTTGCTGGCGGTGAAATTGGTCATATAAAACTTGGTTATACAAAACAAAGATGGTGTACATGTTCCCGCTACGATTGTTTTGAAGCATATGCATCAGGCAATGGACTATTAGCGTTGATCAGGCATTACTTCCCTGATAGATACAAAAATATTTCAACAAGGAAACTTTTTGAATTTGCCAAATCAAAAAATAAAAACCAGATTCTTGCTGTAAGAGCAGTCGAAGACTGGCATTATTTTATAGCTCTTGGCATTTGTAATCTGGTTCAGGTAATAGATCCTGAAAAGGTTATTCTGTCTGGGGGTCTTTCACAGGAAGTTAACATTAACTTATTAAGAAAACAGCTGGGTACCCTTTTGCTTCCTGCTCTTTCCAAAAATGCTATTATTCAGAAAAGTGTACTAGGAAATGATGCAGGATTGATTGGAGCAGCGCTTCTTGCTAGTCAGTCATTATGATAGCTTCTAAAGCAGCCTTATTTGATTTTGTAGGAACTCTTGTATTTGTGAAAACCTCAGTAGGTTCAATTTACTCTGATATAGCTTCAGCTTATGGAATATTTAGTAGTGCTGAATTACTTGAAATGAATTTTCATAAGCTTATAAAAGAGAAAATTCCTCCTGCTGGAGGAGAGATTGAAGAAAAAAGATGGTGGAAGTCACTTGTTGCTGAAACATTTGAAATGAGCAATTGTAATCCAGGTGATAAGTTAAACAGTATATTTGAATCTGTTTTTGTAGAGTTTTCAAAAGCTAATGTCTGGGGAATCTATCCTGATGTAGTGCCTGTATTTAATGAATTAAAAAGAAGAAATATTAAACTAGGATTAGTCTCAAATTTTGACAGCAGACTTGAAATGATTTTGAGTGAGCTTGGAATTATTAATTATTTTAATTGTCTCAGTTATTCCGGTAAAGTTGGTTTTTCAAAACCTGACCCCAGGATATTTCAACATGCTCTTATGAACCTAAATTGTTTACCTGAAGAAACTTTATATATCGGGGATAGTCTGGATAACGATTATGTCCCTGCAAATGACTTAAATATAAATGCATATTTAATAAACAGGGATAATATGACCTTTCCTGCTGATATAAATGTCATTAAGACTCTCAATGAATTAACACAACTTGCTTAAACAGCTCTTGATAATTGATTTCCGGGCTAAATTTATTTGTTGTGAATTTTGTTGTATTATATTACTACTTTTATGTCAGTTACTATAAATACTATTAAAGACTCAAAGAACAAAAGAAAAATTGTTGCTCTTACTGCATATGATTACAGTACTGCAAAGGTTCTTGATGATGCTGGTGTGGATATTATTCTTGTAGGAGATAGCCTTGCACAGGTTGCATTGGGTTACCAAAGTACCCTTTCAATAACAATGGAAGAAATGCTGCACCATGCAAAAGCAGTTTTAAGAGGAGTAAAAAGTTCTCTTGTTGTTGCAGATATGCCTTTTTTGAGTTATCAGGTAAGTACTAAGGAAGCAATGAGAAATGCAGGTAAGTTTCTTCAGCTTGGTGCCCATGCTGTCAAGCTTGAAGGAGCATCAAGAAGTATTATAAGAACAATAGAAAAAATGAATACTAGTGGAATACCAGTGCTTGGACATATTGGATTTACACCGCAATCTGTAAATGCTCTTGGTGGAAACCGCGTACAAGGAAAAACATCTGAAGCTGCTAAAAAATTATTGAGCCAGGCAAAGGATTTACAAAGTGCAGGGTGCTTTGCGCTGGTTATAGAACTTGTGCCGTCAGAAGTTGCAGCTCTAATTACTGAATCTCTTGACATTCCTACGATAGGAATTGGAGCAGGAGCAGACTGTGATGGGCAGATACTTGTAACTGATGATTTAGTTGGGAAATTTACTGATTTTAAACCAAGCTTTGTGAGGCGATATGCAGAAGTTGGTAAAGATACAGGAAATGCTGTAAGGAATTTTATTTATGATGTTCAGAACCGCAAATATCCCCAGATTAATGAAAGCTTTTACCTGTCAGAAGCTGAAGCTGAGAGACTCACCGAGATCAGAAAATAATCACATAGTATTTTATTTAAAATAACTTAATGCCTGATATTCAGAAAATCAAAGAATCAAAAAAAATAAAAGATGGCTGGTGGGCTTCTCTTTTCAGCGGTCCTGTTGCAAATCATATGCTAAGGTATGTTGCTGATATAAACTGGATTACACCAAATTGTTTAACAACCTCTTCTTTGTTTTTATGTATTCTTGCATGTGGTTTTATTGCAAATGGCAGCCCGCAGTTTCTAATAATTGGAGCTGTTTTGATTCAGTTTGTTTTTATCCTGGACTGCATGGATGGACAGTTAGCCAGGTATAGAAATCAAACGAGTAATTTTGGTGCCTGGTATGACAGGATAACTGACAGAATAAAAGATTTTATGATTTATTTTTCGATAGCGTTTGGACACTACAGGGTTTATGCAGACTGGAAAATATGGCCTTTGACATTAACTGCATTTTTCTTTGTTTATCTTTTTGATTACTATGTGAATCAGGATATAAAACTAGAACCTGCCCCGAAAACGCAAGCACATAATGGAAAGAAAAATGTTATTTTAAAATTTCTAAATCCGGTTTTTGGCTTTGGTGAAAAGGTTTATAAAACTGTTCCAATACTACAGTTTCACATAGGAGAGCAATATCTTCTTATATCTTTATTTCTTGTTATGAACCAAACCAGGTTGTTTTTATACATTGTTATATTGTTGGGAATTTTTTATTCAGTATATTGGCCGGTGTCAAAGTATCATGGTCGCAAACCAGCTTGATTGTTTCTTAGTTTTTTGGATCTAGAATATCTCTTAGTTTATCCCCCAAAACGTTGAAAGAAATTATTGAAATAAATATAAAAGTTGCAGGTAAAAGAAGTATCCACGGTCTAACAAGTATATTTGAAAGCTCTTTCCCTTCTGCAAGGATATTCCCCCAGCTTGGATCGGGCTGTGTTATTCCAAGCCCTAAAAAACTTAGAGCACTCTCACCAATAATAAAACCAGGGATTGAAAGTGTTGCTGCAATTATCAGGTAGCTTGTAGTCTGCGGAATAATATGATTAATAATAATTTTTAAGTCATTCATTCCAATTGCTTTTGCTGAAAGTGCATATTCTTCTTCTTTAATTGACAGAACCTGACCTCTGATTACCCTGCTTAAGCCTGCCCAGCCTACAAGTGACAGAATGATAGTTATTAGTAAAAATTTTTGTGAATTAGATATGTTTGCAGGGAGTATACTTGCTAGGACCACAATTAGATAGAAGTAAGGTATGCTCATGAGAGCTTCAGAAATTCTCATCATAATATTGTCAGTTGTACCACCATAGTAACCTGATATACCACCGTATAAAACACCAAGAGGGATTACAATTAAAAGTCCTATAAAACCAATTGTCAGGCTTGGTCTCCCACCGTGTATTATTCTTGAAAATATATCTCTTCCGTTTCTGTCAGTACCAAAGAGGTAAAATCTTTCTTCTGTGCCTGTACCAAACAGATGAATTTTACAGGGAATTATTCCCAGAATTTTATATCCATCTCCAATTACAAAAAGTTTTAAAGGATATTGTTTAGTTTTGTCTTCAGTTATTTTTTTTGAAAAGTTGATGCTGTCAAGTTCTTGCAATGTTTTGTTTATATAAGGAATAACTGGTTTTCCATTGCTGAAAAAGTGAATCTTTGATGGTGGCAGGTAACTTGATTTAGGATCTCTTGAATTTGGATTATATGGTGTAATAAAATCACTGAAAATTATAAGCAAATATAGAATTAAAAGAAATATAAGACAAGTTCTTGCAATATTATCTTCCCAGATTTTAGAAAGTATGTTCATGCCTCACTAAATTTTATTCTTGGATCTGCAAATTTAAGCAGTAAATCTGCAACCAGGTTTCCTGTTATTAACATAAGTGCACCTAATATGAGAGTAACCATAGTTAAATTAACATCTGCTTTTCTTGCTGCTTCTAACGTAAGAGCTCCAAGTCCGGGGTAAGAGAGGATTGTTTCTGTAAGGGCAGCCCCACTGAGAAGGGATCCGAATTCAAAACCAAAAATTGTAATGAGGGGATTTATTGCATTTCTAAGAGCATGTTTATAAATAACCATGTTGGTCGGCAACCCTTTTGCAATAGCAGTTTTTATGTATTCCTGTCTTAAAACATCAAGCAAATTAGCCCTCATCTGTCTTTGAAGGCTAGCAATTGAAACTAAAGTAAGAACTACTGTTGGCAATATCAGGTGCTTTAAAATATCAAAAAACCTTTCAATCCTGTTCATCTCAGAGAAATCGAAGCTTGTTAAACCGCCGATTGGAATTAACTGTGTGCTTAATGCAAATAGTAACCCAATAACAGCAAGTATGAACGTTGGTGTGGACATACCACATGTTGTAAGTATTGCAAAAAACCTGTCAATGAATTTATTTTGTTTTAATGCTGCCCAGATTCCAAGAGGGATTGCTATGGTCCATGTGCATATTAGTGTGCATAGACTTAGGATAAGTGTGTTAAAAATAGGTTTTTGAATTACTTTTATTACTGACTGGTTTTGCTGGGTTATACCTAAATCACCATGCATCAATCCTTTTAACCAGAACAGGTACTGAATGTGCAAAGGCTCATCAAGACCCAGCCTTTTGACTTCAAGTTCAAGCACTTCTTTACTTATTGCCGGATTGAATTTTAGGTCTGCAAGAGGATCTCCCGACTTCAAAACAATCTGTTTAACAGGAATATTGTAATGTAAATAATTACCTGCAATTACTGACATGATAAGAAGCATAATTAGAACAATGCATTTTGACAAAAAAGACGATTTGGTAATAAAAGCTTGTAACCAGTAAGTAAAAAGAAATAGAAAAATAAAGAAAAAGTTCAAAAATAGTAATAGTCCTTTATTTCTTAGAATAAAATCAAATGGTAACAAATTAAATTTTGACAGATAAAGCGAGAACCAAACCAGTGAGATTATACTCAGCCAGATTAAAAGATTTTTTTTGCCTGAAATTAAATAAAATATTATAAGTGCAATTATCCAGAACAGGAGTAAAAAGAGATTTATACTATTAATAGTGATATTTAGTCTTATTATCCCAAAACTTATTATTGATACAATAAATAACAAAGGAATAGCCGAAAAAACCCTTTTAAAAATATATCCTCCGGTACTCATGGTTTTATTATAATCTAATTTTTATACACATTATGTAGTTTTAAATATGGAAAAAGGATTCAGAACAAGACTAAACAAAGCAATTTCATCCTGTGGAATAGCCTCAAGAAGAAAAGCTGATGAGTTAATAAAATTAGGAATGGTTGCTGTAAACGGCAAAGTAATTCTTGATTTAGGATATAAAGTTTCTCCTGATGATGCTATTACCGTTAATAACAAAATTATAAAAAAATTAAAACACCAGTATTTTGTTTTTTATAAGCCCGATGGTTGTATTACTACTGTAAAAGATGAGTCAGGAAGAAAAACAGTTCTTGATTATTTCCCTGCTTCATTGAGGCATTTAAAACCAGTTGGCAGACTTGATAGAGATACTGAGGGACTTTTACTGATAACAAATGATGGTGACTATATAAATAAAGTTATTCATCCGAGTGGTAATGTTAAAAAAATATATATGACATGGATTAATGGTGATATCTCAGTAAGTGAAGCAAGTAACATTGTAAATAAACTATTATCCGGTGTTGTTTTAGATGGCAGACTTGTAAAAGCTGATTATGCGAGAGAAATCCAGCTTGATACAAGAAGCAAAAGGAAACATAGGCTTTTTGAAACCGTCATACATGAGGGACTTAACAGGCAAATAAGGAGAATGTTTCAGCAAATTGGGTATCCGGTAGTGAAATTACTTCGAACAAGTATAGGATCAATTTCACTTGGAGATTTAAAAAAAGGTAACTATAAGGAAATCAGTAGACAGGAAGCATATGCTATCTTCAACAGCAAAAAATAAATCTGAAGACATAATTGATTCAAAGCTTCTCTATAGGCTCGGAAGTTTCTTAAAAGGAGTCAGGGAGAAAAAACTTTTAACACTAAATGATATTAGAGATTTGACGTGCATACATGTACAGCATCTGGACTGTATTGAAAATGGCAGAAGAGAACATTTGCCCGAGGATGTTTTTCTAATTGGATTCATAAAAAAATATTCAAAAGCACTTAACTTGAAAGATGAGCTCATTTTTAATGAGTTGTCTTCTTATATTAGGACAAAAAATGAAGATGGTTTTGATTCACTGTTTTCAAATAGAACTAATAGCAAGGTAGTAAAAATTAAAACCAGGCAAAAAACATTCGGGAATATTTATGTTTTTGCTTTGTTGTTTCTTCTATCTACTGCAGGGTATGTGGTTTTTAAAGAGTTTAGAAAAATAACTAATGATCAGAACAAGTTTTCACATGTATTGGTTGATAAAGATATAAAGCCTGTCTTCAAAGAGCCTGAAACAAATATAAATTTAAATGAGGTTGAAAACTGGGCGCAGGAAGAAGAGGTTACAGGGGTAGCCAGGAAAGAAACGTTGCACAATATTTCAAAAACAAAAAATGTACCTGTAAGTAAAATAAGCTCTTCTCCAAAAATACAGAAAATTCAGAGAACAGCGAAACCCAAGCCTGTTTTAACTTCAAAGATTGTTGTAAAACCCATACCATTAAGGGCTGCTATCACCCATAATAAAACAACTGTTCAACAGTTTAAAAGAATAATGATTGATTAGCTGATTCTTTCCAATACAAAATCAGTTGCTTGTAACATAAATGATTTAATTTCATGATCTCTTATAAAATAAAGTGTTTCCTTTGATTTCTCTGAATATTCCATAGCAAGACGTTTTGCCTTTTCACACCCACCAAGTTCATGTATAAGCTGAACAGCTTTTTTAAAATCTTCTGTACTTTCATCAAATTTATTTTCTATAATAGTTTTCAGCTGTCTTGCCCTGTTATCATTGCTCTTCAGGGCAAAAAGTGCTGGTGCTGTTATTATCCCTTGCTTTAAATCTGAACCCGCTTCTTTACCCAGTTCAGCTGAACTGCCTGTAAAGTCCAGAATATCATCAACAATTTGAAAAGCAATTCCAAGAAAATTACCATATTCATGAGCCATTGTAATGCTTGCAGTATCCATTTCATTCAGTATAGCTGCAGATTTACAACATGCTGCAAATAAACTTGCAGTTTTTGTTGTGGATTTATTTATATAATCTTCCCATGAAATATTTATGTTAAATAACAATGAATATTGTTCAATTTCACCATCACACAAATCACTTAGAACCTTTGCGTAGATCTTTACGATTTCTGTATTTTCCAGTTTTCCTAGGCGAATCGAAGCCTGTGCAAATAAAAAATCACCAGTAATAACCGATATTTTATCGTTCCAAAGACTATTTATGGTTTCTCTTTTTCTTCTTAGTTTAGCTGAGTCAATTATGTCATCGTGAATTAAGCTTGCTGTGTGTATTAGTTCTGTTAGTTCTGAAAGGATTATATGTTTATCAGTAATTCTTCCTGTACCTTTAGCGGTTAGAAAGCATATAGCAGGTCTGAGTCTTTTCCCACCAGCATTAAAAATGTAACTTATTACTTCCTTTAAAAGACTGCTTTTTGTCGGAAGCTTGTTCCTTAGATTATCTTCCAGAATAACCAGTTCTTCATTTATACATCTGAAGAAATCAGGCCAACCGATTTTTTTTATATTTAAATTTTGCTCTAAGATCTGTCTCATACTTTGATTAGATATTTATTTTATTTTTTATAAGATTATAGTATTTTAAATCTGAAGCTTCATACTCCTGAATAAAGTATTGTACTGTTTTTCTGATTGAATTGTTTTTGTTGTACATTTTAATAAAACTCATTGCTTCATTTCCTTCGGTGATGATTTCAGTTATAGGTTTTATATTGTTACCAATATTTAGCTTATTTGCAGTAATTGTTAAATCTTTATACAAACTTTCAATTACTTTAAAAGCTTTTTCTTCTGTATCATTACGCCAGTCCCAAATTTTTGCATTTAATCCGTCTTTTGCTGTAATCTCTTCCTGGTTTTCTAAATGATTAACCAGGTTATCTAATGATGCCTTATCCTTGTTTAATATTTTTGGCCACTGATTGTTTAATAAATAATTTTGAGCAAGACATTCTATGAAGGCAACAATACCAATGCATTTTCTTACATCAGTAACCAAATCGGAAATCCTTATTTCAATTCTATTCAGATCATATGGTCGATCAATTCCATTTGGTCTTATACTGGTCCATAAATGTCTTACATTCTGCATTGAATTATTTTTCAGCTGGGCATTAGTCCATTCAATGTATGTTTTATGGTCTGTGAAAAATGGTACAAATGCAGGTGTTTTTGGGAAAGAGTACCATCTGTACGAGTTACAGTTTGTCAGCTGACTATCGTGGAAACAGGATGAAGCACTTAAAGCTAGTATTAAAGGCACATCGAGTCTTAATGCACAAATAAGCCGGAACAAATTTTCATAATCTTCAATTCCTATATTAATATGAAGACTCGTTGTAATAATCCTTGTCTGATAATTTTTCTCTATGTATTCATGATATGAATCATCAGGTTTTGACCGATAAAACTTTTTTTCAATATTTAAAGGGATTGTGCTACCCGGAATTAATGTGAGATCTCCATTTTTTTTTAAAAAATCCCTGTATTTTATCCTTGGTTTAATTATTTCACTAAAAAGTTCATCGTATTCAGTTACTGGATTTGTTATATATTCAAAATTTCTTTGATCTGGCTCCTGGGATATTTCCGGAAAATTTTCATTTAAAGTTTTTGATAAAGGTAATACATCACCGTCTTTTGTGCCACCAAAGAGTTCAATTTCAAGCCCTTTTTTTAAGAGTTTAGCCATTATTATCTCGCTAAGGAAACCAGAAATAGTTGCTAATAGCATATAGCAAAACAGTAAAAATGATACGTTGCTTAGTAAACTATTAATGGTTACTGTCTACCTAACGTAACATTCCCGAGCAAACAACTTATATGGTAAGATTTTGATCCGCCTTGGGCGGAGTAAAATCTGTATAATGTTATAGGAAGTAGCTCAGGAACACTTTGCAAAGCCCGACAAGCGACGAAGGAGCAAGGAGGGCGGTTACAGAAACTATTAATGTTTAATTGCCTTTAAGTGGAAAGCCAGAGGTTTTATGGGGAATAGTCTTTGTTTTAAGAAAATCATTTACTGTTTAGGGTGTTTTTTAATTTTGATTTTTTCGGGTGGGTGCAGGGAAAAAGGACTTAAAATTTCTGTTTTTGATGGTCTGCCTGAATCTAAATATGTGTCTGAAGTAAAAACAGCTATTGAAAACAAAACACCTATGGCAATTTCCTTTACTGCTGAATGGTGTCCTCACTGCAGACAATACAAGCCTGTATTCTTTGAAGTTAAAGATGAACTTAAAGATAAGGCTTTGTTTTTAAATATTGATGTTGAAGATACAGAAGGCTCAAATATAACAAACAGGTTTCAGGTGAAAGGAATTCCAACTACGGCATTTATTAGAGCTGACGGTTCTGTTTTTAAGATTCAGGTTGGAGAAATTGAAAAAGAAGAGCTTATAAAAATAGTAAATGAACTTGTTGAAAGTAAAAAAAGAAAAAGAGGGGAACCGATTGCACCTTTTCCAATTGAACCAGTAGTAGAAGAAGTTAAACAACCGCCCAAAGATGTTCCTCCTCAGGAGCTTATAGATAATGCTGGAAAAGAAACTCTACCAGATGATCTTGAAATTCAACCTGCAGAAATAACCCCGGAACCAGAATAGGCATATTAAAACAAATTTGTGTATTAAGTTGCTGCTTGTGTAGTTTCTTTTATTAGTCTGCCAGAAGAAAATTTTACTAGTTCATCAGGAGTTGGTTCTCTCTTAAACTGACACTCTTTCTTTGAGCATAATATTAAAGTAGATTTTGCTGTCTCTTTTAGAGTGAGAACAGAATTACACTCGGGGCAGTTTATGGGTAATGGTTTGTTCCAGAAAACAGAGGTGCATTTAGTCTCTGACCAGGATGAACATCCATAAAAAAACCTGCCGTGCCTTGATCTTTTTTGTACTACTTCACCCGGACAGCCTTCGCGCTGACATTTAATTCCTATTGTTTTTAAAAGTGTTTTTCTGTGCTTGCATTCTTCGTTTTTGCACTGAAGATATTCCCCGTAGGGACCATGTTTTATAATCATTTTTTCGCTGCATTTAGGGCATTTTTCATCTGAATCCCTGTCTTCAGGGAATGGAGTACCTTCTTTTGTAAGGTTTAAAACTGTTTTACAGGCAGGGTAATCAGAGCAGCCTAAAAATGGACCAAACCTGCCACCTTTTAAAACCATAGGTTTTCCGCATTTTGGACAATTGTGTTCTGATTTGATTTCTACTTTTTGAAGATCAATTTGTGCTTTTTTCAGGTTTTTGCTAAAACCTTCATAAAATGAAGAAATCATTTTATCCCATTTTTGTTTTGCTTCTTCAATTTTATCCAGATTAAGTTCCATTTCAGCTGTAAAATCATAGTCCACATATTTTGGGAAATGATTTACTAAAAGTTCTGTGACTATATCGCCAAGCTTTGTTGGTGCAAGAGCTTTTTTGTCAATTTTGTGTACATACTTCCTGTCCAGTATGGTGCTTATTGTGCTGGCATAGGTGCTTGGTCTTCCAATACCAAGCTCCTCAAGCTTTTTTACTAAACTAGCTTCATTGAATCTGCTTGGAGGCTCTGTAAAGTGTTGTTTTGGTGTAAGTTCGATTAAGATAAGTTTGTCCTTGATTTTTAAACCAGGGAGTACTTTTATTTCTTCATCAAGAATCTGATCTTTTTGTTTCTCTTTATCGTCCTCTTCTTCTTCAATTACTTCATCTCCTGGTTCAAAAGCTTTTAGGAATCCATCAAAGAGTATCTCTGTTGCACTTGAATGAAATATTCCTTTACCTGCTTTTATTTCAACTGTTTTTGTTAGAAGCTTTGCTCCTGACATCTGGCTTGCAAGAAATCTTTCCCAGATTAATTTGTAAACTTTGTATTGATCAACATTTAAAAATTGTTTAACTGATGAAGGAGTCTTGGTAATGCTCGTAGCTCTTATAGCTTCGTGAGCATCCTGAACATTCTTTTTCTTTGATTTAAAAACTCTTGGTTCATCTGGATAATATTCATCCCCGAATGTTTTTAATATGAAATCTTTTGCTTCTTCCTGAGCCTCTTTTGAAATCCTAGTACTGTCAGTTCTCATATAGGTGATTAGACCTACAGGGCCTTCCTCACCGATATCTATACCTTCATATAGCTCCTGGGCAATTTTCATTACTTTTTTTACAGTGAAGCCAAGAGCATTTGCACATGACCTCTGCAGTGTACTTGTAATGAACGGAGGAAGAGGATTTTTTTGATTCTGTTTCTCTTCTATATTATCGACAATAAAATCTGATTTTTTAAGTTCATTAACGATATTTTTTGTAGTATCTTCATCCTTAATGACCATAGATGATTTAGATTCTCTTTGTTTTGGACTTATTATTGTTTTGGAATCCCATTTATATAAGTTAGCCAGGAATGAAACTTTGTCCTTTTCTATTTCTGCATGAACTGACCAGTACTCTTCCTTTATAAATGCATTGATCTCTTTTTCTCTTTCAATAACAAGTCTTAATGCAACGCTTTGTACTCTTCCAGCGGATTTTGCTCCTACCTTTCTCCAGAGGAGAGGACTGATTTTGTAACCTACTAGCCTGTCAAGAATTCTTCTTGCCTGTTGTGCTGCAACAAGGTCCTTGTCTATTTTTCTTGGATGTTTAATTGCATTTTTTACTGCTTCTTTTGTAATCTCATTACATTCAATACGAAGAGTTTTATCAGGCTTGCCAAGAATCTCAGACAAATGCCATGCAATTGCTTCTCCCTCTCTGTCAGGATCTGGAGCAAGGTAAATTTTATTTGCACTTTTTGCCAGTTCCTTCAGTTCTTTTACAATTTTTTCCTTACCTTCTAGAATTTCATAAACCGGTTCAAAATTTTTCTTAATATCTATACCAAGCCCTTTTCCCGGCAGGTCACGTATATGTCCAATACTTGCTTTTACCGTGTAATTACTGCCAAGAAACTTGCTGATTGTTTTTACTTTTCCTGGTGACTCAACAATTACAAGTGATTTACCTGATTTTTTTTCTGATTTCATAAATCTAAGATTTCAATTTGCTCTCATTAAGATTGTTTACCTCATGATCTCAATAACATAACATAAAATCAAACTTTTTCTCATATTTTACTGATCTTTAAACAATTATCTTGTAATTATAAATGAGCTTGTGACGGTTTGATCAGAGTTTGTCCAAATAATTGCTTCAGACTTGTCAAATACTCCAATAGGTTTAATCTCAGGTTTCAGAAGAATATTATATTTTTCTTTTGCCGCTTCCTGCATTTTAGTTATCAGTTTACATACGTCCTGTGAACTTGCATTTCCAAGATTAATAATAAAGTTTGCATGCATTGATGATACCTGTGCAGAACCAATACGCCAGTTTTTTGCTCCTATTGAATCTAGGAGTTTTCCTGCCGGAATATTTATTTCTATTGGATTGCTGAATGTACAGCCGGCACTTGGATCTTTAATTGGCTGTGTTCTTTGTCTGGCTAAATTGTTCTCTTTCATCCTTGATTTAATTGAGGCCTCGGTATCAGGTAACATCCTGAACCTTCCGCAGATTACAATTTGTTCTGAAGGATTAACACTTGACATTCTGTAACCAAACTGAATGTCCTTATGAGTCAGTACCTCTATCTTTCCTGTTTTTAAGTTTAATATGGTTACAGATTCAAGTATCTGGCTTGTACTATGCCCATGAGCACCTGCATTCATTACTACAGCTCCGCCCACAGTGCCTGGAATACCTTCAAAGAATTCCATACCTGAAAGACCAAGCTTTGCTGCATATGCAGAAAGCCTCGGCAGCCTTACTCCTGCACCGGCAAAAAGTAAATCACGACCTATTTGTTCTATCCAGTTCAAACCTGTTGTGCAAATTACAGTTCCTGGTATATCATGCGAAGATACAAGTACATTTGATCCACCACCAATCAGAGACCATGGCTCATTTCCTGATCTAACACTATCCATTAAACAAATAAGTTCTTCAGTGGAAGCAGGGAAACAAACTCTGTCGGCAACACCACCAATTTTCATTGTTGTCAGTGATGCTACTTCAGATTTTTCAATTATTTTCATTTCTTATCGTGTTTTTTATTAGTCCTTATAGCAGATAAATTTGTTCCCAATGATTGTACTTCCTGGTCAGCTTAATGTTAATTCTTCCCAAATTTTGAAGCAAGCCCTTCATGTAATTTTAATAATTTTGATCCCACATCTGTTATATTACCAGCACCCATTAAAAGTACCAAATCACCTGGTTTTATAAGTTTTAAAAGAGATTCTGCAATTTCATTAGTGTTACCAGAAAGATAGTTAACATTTGATTTATTAATTTCTTCTGCAAGTTTAATGCTGGTAACCCCATCAATATAGCTACCCCTGGCAATATATGTTTCAGTAATAAATATCTGGCAGTCTTCATTCCTTAGAGTTTTTATAAACTCATTCCATAGAAATTTTAATCGTAAAGGTTGGTGTGGCTGTATTACAACAATAAGTCTTTTTGGATTTAATTCTTTTGCTGCTTTTATTGTAAATGCAATTTCAGTAGGGTGATGAGCATAATCATCAACTATTGTTATGTTATTTATTTTTCCTATGATCTCAAATCTTCTTCTTACGCCGGAATATTCTTCAAGAGCTTTTTTAATTTTTTCAGGATTAATTCCAAGCAGGGAGCCTGCTGAAAATGCTGCAAGCGCATTTAAAACATTATGAAAACCGGGGATCTTTAACTTTATTGATGTTATTAATTCATTTTTATAATAGAAGTCCCACGTCTCTTTATTTTTGTTCTCCCTGGCAAATACTGTGGTTTTTATAGGATTATTGTCTATGCTGTAGGTGATTATTTTTTCATCATTTAAGCTGAAGTTTGATGAAATAAGTTCATAAGTGACCGGGTCCTGCATACAGGCTATAAGTCCTTTATCTTTAACTCCATTTTTTGCAAACTGAATAAAGGAATCCTTGATTTCCTGAAAACCACCTGGATAGTTTTCAAGATGGTCCGGTTCTATGTTAGTTATTACTGAAATATAAGGATTAACCTTTAAGAAACTTTTATCACTTTCATCTGCTTCAACAATAAAATATTCCCCGTTTCCGGCAACAACATTTGTGTTTAAGTCGTTTATTATGCCACCGACAAATGCTGATGGATCCTTTCCTCCTTTTTTAAGTACTTCAAATATCATTGTGCTTGTTGTTGTTTTTCCGTGTGTACCAGAAATTGCAATTGGTTTCTGATCTGAGATTGCAATTTCCAGTAAATCAGATCGATGCAGTATTTGTTTTTTATTTTCTTTAGCCCAGGCTAATTCATCATTTTTATCTGTAACTGCTGTAGAGTAAATTATGTAATCCGGGTTCAGATCCTGAACTTTTTTTTTATTGTGAGGGATCCATATGTTTTTAATCCCTTCATTTATGAGTTGGTCTATAAGTAATGAACTCTCTTTATCAGATCCTGATATTTGTGAACCATAGATATTAAAATACCTTGCCAGGGCACTCATTCCTATGCCCCCAATCCCTATAAAATGGATTTTTTTATCCTTTAGTTTGTTTTTGTTTGGTCTGAGGTTCAAGACTCTTTAACCATTTGGATATTTTTGACTTTTTTCTGGCAGCATTGTTCATATGAATAACATTTTTAAATGTTGCTCGATCAATAATGGCAAAAGCTTCGTTAGCTGTATCAAGCGCTGCTTTTGAATCTTTTTTTGAAACAAGATCACTGACTTTTTTAATAAGTGTCTTAATTTGTGTTTTATATAAAAGATTTCTTGATGCATTCCTCTCGGAAACTTTTACTCTTTTAATTGCTGATTTAAGTATGGGCATATTTTTTAGCTAATTATTGTGCTCCTCCATTGTCCAAAGCTATGATAACACCTGGCATTCCCATTACAATGCCGTAACCTGCCAAGACAAACCCTCCCAGGGTTTCCTGTGTAACGACTTCTTTGCTTTTTCCAAGTATAAATGGTTCTGCAAGAGTTACATCAGGCAGGTAGCAAATCGAACCAGCTTTATCTGCTTCAAGCCCGTCAACAATTTCAGTTTGTTCATTTGTAAATGGGTTAACCAGGCTTTTTGTTAGACCATCTCTAACTATCTCTGCTGAATCTACTGGGACAATACCACTCATATCTACTGTTGCTATGGCAATATTAGCTCTAAGTGCCTGTACGCTTGCATTAACACTTGCATTTTTAGCCCTGTCCTGTGCTCCTATAAGATTTGGTACTGCAAGTGTAATAAGTATACCTATAATTACAACTACAACTAAAAGTTCAATAAGTGTAAAACCGTAAGTATTTCTCTTATGTGTAATTTTCATTTTATTTTCTCCTTCAGATTTACAAATATCTTTGATTAAGAATAATACAAGTAATATTCTACCTTATACGATGTAATGTAAAAATGTGAATAACAATATTGTTTAAAAGGGGATTTTATGGAGAAAACTTTTGTTGCAATAAAACCTGATGGTGTTCAGAGAGGTCTTATTGGGAAAATTATTTCAAGGTTTGAAAAAAAAGGTCTTAAACTTGTTGCCATGAAATTTATTCTGGTGACTAACGAACTTGCCCAAAAGCATTATGGTGAGCATAAGGAAAAACCTTTCTTTAAAAATCTTGTTGAATTTATTACATCGGGCCCTGTTGTTGCAATGGTTTGGGAAGGAAAAAATGCAATAAGCACTGTAAGAAAAATGATGGGTAAGACAAATCCGTTTGATGCAGAGGATGGGACTATAAGGGGTGATTATGGAATTGATATAGGACGAAATGTGGTACATGGTTCAGATGGACCCCAGAGTGCAGAAAAAGAAATCAATCTTTTCTTTGAATCAAGTGAAATTGTGGATTGGAAGCAGGATATACAAAATTGGATTTATGAGTAGTTTTAATATTTTTGTAACTACTTACCATCCATAAAATGACCACAATAGCAATTTATCAGGGAAGGTTTTGTCCGACTTGTTCGGCAAAACCTGGACATCGTAGTAAGAAGCAGATATTTAGTACACTCTGGAAAGGTGGCGAAGCGAATTATGAGCGAGCCACCTGAGTAAAAACATGTTTTGAAATTATTTTATTGTTGATATAATGGTTACCTTGTTAGATAATAAGGATAAATAAATTATGGTTAGAATCAGACTTTCAAGAAAAGGTAAAAAAGGGGTCCCTTTTTACAGGATAGTTATAACTGATATGAGAAAAAAAAGAAATTGTGCACCTATTGAAGAAATCGGTACTTATAACCCTAAAACAAAACAGCTTATTTTAAATAAAGAAAAAGCTGAAGCTTGGATTAAAAAAGGTGCAATTCCTACAGATACAATAAAAGCTTTATTAAAAAAATAAATTGCTCAATTCTTTTTAATGTTATTAATGTAAGCCGTGTGCAGAATCAATCTGAAAGCTTTGTTCTTCTGGTTGACTATTGTTCTGGAGCATTGAAGCAAATCCCACAGTACCTGTAAACATTGCTAAAAAGGTAAAAAGTATTTTGGAAGCTTTTGTCATGCTCCCAAAGACATCTTCTTTAAGGTGAGTAAATATTGCTAGTCCTGTGCTTGCTAAGAAGGTTATTGTGATAGGCAGATTTGAATGTTCTTTTCTTGGAGATGAACCCTGCGGCATTTTAATAGTTGTTGGTATACGGCCTGATGGGGGACCTCCTGGAGGACCACTATCGTTATTGCTGCCTCCTGAATCCCTGTTACTTTTTAGAGGGGTATTATCAAGCCCGGCTTCATTTCCAGTTAATCGAGTCGGAGTTCGTTGATCTGAAACTGGTCCTGTTAGTAAGATTTCATCTTCGGGCCAATAAAGTTTTAGGTTGGTTCTTCTAAGTGGTGGAAGTTGACCCGGTAAATTAGCTAAATTTCTAACTGCGCCCATAATAACCTTCTCGTAAATACATTTTTCTTCGTATGATTTTTGTATGTCCTAAACTGCCAGTTAAGCTTAGTACTTTATTGGGATAAACAAGGAAATATAATGTTAATTTAATAATTTTTGAGGTATAAATTTATTAAATTAATAATGAATAGTTACAAATTTACTGTCAATATCAATTTAAAAAGAATACAAAATAATTAATGAAAGACTTTTTATTTTCAACCTTAAATAAGTTTAAGAATCATATTCATTATCTTGAAATCAGAATTGAAAAAAAAGAATCAGTTTTGATTTCTTTTCAGGGAAAGCTGCTTGATAATTTAACAAATTTAACAAACTTTGGAGGTTGCATAAGAGCTTTATATAAGGGTGGTTGGGGGTTTGTTAGTTTTAATAGTCTGGATAATTTTGAAGAAAAAGTATTGCTTGCAATCAGACAGGCAAAAATTGCAGGAAGCTCTGAAGTATCTTTTAAAGAAACAAGCCCAATAGATATAACTGTAAAAGCAGAAATTAAAAAGGACCCGCGGACAATATCCTTAAGTGAGAAGAAAAAACTTTTTGAGCATTATAATTCACTACTTTTGTCTAAATCAGAAAAAATTAAATCCACACAGGTAAGTTACAGAGATGAAATTAAAACAACCTATTTTATAAATTCGCTTGGAGTTTATGTTGAACAGGAAAGGCTTGATGTAATCGGGAGATTTAATGTTATTGCCAGCGAAGGAGGAATTATAAAACAGGCTTTTGAAAGTATTTCAAGCAGAGAATCTTATGATGCAGTTATGAACCTGGATAAAGTAATAAGTGAAACAGCTGATCGTGCTATAAGGCAGCTTGGTGCTAAGGGTGTTTCAGGTGGTTCATATACTGTTGTATTAGATCCAAGACTTACAGGAGTTTTTATTCATGAAGCTTTTGGACACCTTTCAGAAGGTGATAATGTATATGAAAATGAAAAGATGAGACAGATTCTTACACCTGGAAAACAAATTGCAGTTTCTGGGCTAACTGTTATTGATAGTTCTCTTGTTCCAAATCAACCAGGGACTTTTTTATTTGATGATGAAGGTGTTCCTGGAAAGAAAACAGTAATAATTGAAAATGGGATCTTAAAAGACAAACTACATTCCCGGGAAACTGCCGCGAAGATGTCTGAATCTGTAACAGGGAATGGAAGAGCTCTTACAACAGAATTCTCCCCTATTCCAAGAATGACAAATACTTATATAGATGCTGGTAAAGTAAGTTTTAGTGAAATGATATCTGATATAAAAGAAGGGATTTATGCAATAAGAATGCTTGGTGGCCAGACAAATGGTGAGCTTTTTACCTTTGCAAGTGGTGAAGCGTTTATGATTAGAGATGGAAAAATTGCTGAACCTGTATCGGATGTAACGTTAAGCGGTAATGTATTTCAGACATTAAAAGATATTGAAGCTGTAGGAGATGATTTAACTTTTTCAACCGGTAGTTGTGGGAAGTGTGGTCAGAATGGACTTCCTGTAGGTGTAGGTGGACCCCATATAAGAATTAAAAATGCTCTTGTTGGTGGAATGTAAATATAACTATTTTTGTTATGCATTAGGAATAATTTTCCCTTAAAGATATAATCACACTGTAAATGTCAGACTCGATTTTATATTGTTCCTGGCTAATTGCAGCAGTACCCCTTATATCTGCTATTTTAATTATTTTCTTTTTTCACTCATCAAAAAAACTAAGTGCTTTTTTATCAATTGGTTCAGTTGCTTATGGCTTAATTCATTCATTACTCGTTTTGTATTTTACTTATATAAATCCCGGGAAAACAATTGAGGTAAATTTTCCCTGGATAAGTGCAGGGGCTTTTAAGCTTTTTGTTGGCTATTTAATTGATCCGCTTTGTGCAATGATGCTTGTTGTAGTGTGTTCTGTTAGCTTTTTTGTGCAGGTTTATACCCATGGTTACATGAAAGAAGATCCCTCTTACAGCAAGTTTTATGCGTATTTGTCTTTATTTACTTTTTCAATGCTTGGTCTTGTTCTTTCTACAAATCTTTTCCAGAGCTATATTTTCTGGGAGCTTGTGGGAGTTTGTAGCTATCTGCTTATTGGTTTCTGGTGGTATAAGAAAACTGCAGCAAATGCATGTACAAAAGCATTTGTTGTAAACCGAATTGGTGATGCAGGTCTGTTAATAGGACTTCTGATGTTTTATTTTTCAACACAGAAATTCTGGTCAGATAAAACCACGCTTGCATTTAGTGAACTAAAAAATGCAATTGATTATTCTGTTCATTCAGGGATTCTTCCTGTCGTTGGAGTAATTAGCATTACTACCATTGCAATTTTTGTTTTAATGGGACCAATGGCAAAGTCTGCACAGTTCCCTCTTCATATATGGCTTCCTGATGCAATGGAAGGTCCGACGCCTATTTCAGCACTAATTCATGCTGCAACAATGGTGGCTGCTGGAGTTTATTTAATTGCAAGAACATATCCATTGTATGTTAGTAGTCCTGTTGCAATGGGTACTGTTGCATGGATTGGTGGAATTACCGCACTCTTTGCTGCAACAATTGCTTTAAGCCAGTTTGATATTAAAAGAGCGCTTGCATATTCCACGTGTTCTCAACTTGGGTATATGGTTATGGCACTTGGTCTTGGTGCATATTCTGCAGGTCTTTTTCATCTAATGACACATGCATTTTTTAAAGCAATGCTTTTTCTTTGCTCAGGTTCAGTTATTGTTGCATGTCACCATGAGCAGGATATGAGGGAAATGGGCGGGCTGAAAAAACATATGCCGATTACTTCTCTTACTTGTCTTATAGGCGTGCTTGCAATATCTGGTTTTCCCTTGATGAGTGGGTTCTGGTCAAAAGATATGATTCTTGCAAGTGCATGGGAGCACAATAAACCACTTTTTATACTGGGTTCATTTACTGCACTGCTCACAGCATTTTATATGTTCAGACTTTATTTCATGACATTTAGCGGGAAATATAGAGGGCATGCTCATCCCCATGAAACAACCCCTTCAATAACAATTCCTCTTGTTTGCCTTGCAGTGCCTTCTGTTTTTATAGGGCTTATTGGTTCTCCGCTTATTCCTGGGGGAGATAAATTCTCATCCTTTATACATTTTGGAGAGACTCATTTACATCATGAATGGGGAATGAATGTTTTTATTCATGAACTTATGTCTGTGCAGGGACTTGTACCTCTTGGTGCATTTGTTATAGGTACTTTTATGGCATGGCTTGTTTATAGAAAAGGTTTTGCTTTAAATACTTATATCCAAAAGAATCTTAGTTTTGTTTATAACCTTTCTTTTAATAAGTGGTATATCGATGAAATTTATTCTGGAATTCTTAATAAGGTTATTCTTCCTGCATATAGAGTACTTTGGAATGTTATAGATAAAGTTATTGTAGATGGTGTGTTTGTAAATGGATCAGCAAGAGTTGTTTCAATAGTTGGTGGTGGTTTAAGGCTTATAGAGACAGGAAGAGGACAGCTTTATGCCCTTGTGATTTTTGGTTCAGTTCTTTTTTCTATCATGTTTATGCTGACAAAATTTAAATAGAGGTAATGAAGATGTTTAGTTACTGCCTAGCTAAGATAACCTTTCCGAGTAAACTGTTAAACAAGGTAGGATTTTATCCGATTTATTCGGTAAAATCTGAGCAATGTGACAAGATGAACTTCTTAGTGCACTTTGCAAAGCCCGACAAGCGAAGAATGAGCAAGGAGGGCGGTAGGTAATAAAAATGTTTAATTTCTTTTTACAACATTCACTAAGCATAATTCTTATAGCCTCAATTGTTGCACCTGTAGTTATTTCTTTTTTGCCTTCAAAAGAACATATTTGTAGAAAAGTCACTCTTATTTTTTCTCTTTTCATCCTGGCTAATATCCTTATTTTGATTTTTACAAAGTTTGATCCATCTTTGCCTGCTCTTCAGTGTGTAGAGAATTACAGATGGTTTGGAGATACCATAAGAATAAAACTTGGCTGTGATGGCTTAAGTATTGCAATGGTTTTGCTTATGGCAATCCTGCTGCCTGTAACAATAATTGCAAGTGAATCAATTGCAAAAGAAAAACCAAAACTTTATTACTCAATGCTTATGCTTCTTACAACAAGCGTGCTGGGCGTATTTGTTGCACAGGATTTGTTTTTATTTTTCCTGTTTTGGGAACTAGAGCTTATTCCAATGTACTTCCTCATTGCAATTTGGGGAGGTCCTAACAGGGAATATGCTGCAATGAAATTTTTAATTTATACCTTTACTGCAGGAATATGTATGTTTGCAGCTGTTCTTGTAATGTTCTTTGCAAGCGGTGCAGGTACATTTGATATGGAAGTTCTGTCAAAATTTTCAAAAAACATTCCTTATACATTTCAGGTTGCAAGCTTTTTCCTGTTTTTTGTTTGCTTTATAATAAAACTTCCTTCATTTCCTTTTCATACCTGGCTGCCTGATGCTCACGTTGAGGCACCAACACCTGTATCAATGTTACTGGCTGGAATACTTTTAAAAATGGGCGGATATGGCATTTACAGAATTTGTGTTGGTTTCTTCCCGGATATTTTGGCTGAATTTGGCTTGTGGATTGCTCTTCTTGGTGCAGTAAACATTGTAGGAGCTGCAATAGCATGTCTTGTTCAGGATGATATGAAAAGAATCATAGCTTATTCTTCTGTTTCACATATGGGTTTTGTTCTTCTTGGTGTTGCATCTCTTACTGCAGCAGGGTTTAGTGGTGGCATTTTTCAGATGTTCAGCCATGGGTTAATCAGTGCTGCACTTTTCATGCTTGTCGGGACTTTATATGAAAGAACTCACACCAGACTTATTTCTGATTATGGCGGAATGACAAAATATATGCCAAAGTGCTTTTACTTTTTTACCCTTGCCAGTATGGCAAATCTTGCGCTACCAGCTTTATCAGGATTTGTAGGTGAAAGTCTGGTTTTTTATGGTGCATTTAGTTCAAAATATTTTGCTGAATTTCCAACCAGACTTTATTTTAATTATGGACAAATATGTGTTTTATTTTCATCGCTGGGTGTAATTTTAACAGCTGGATATATGCTCTGGTTACTTCAAAAGGTTTTTATGGGGCCGGAAAATACCAGGTGGTCAAAATTAAATGATCTGAGGTTGTCTGAAGTTGCAGTGCTTAGCATACTTATGGCTTTAGTAATTCTTTATGGTGTTTATCCTTTTTCACTAAGTAATCTTTATGAGCCGAGTTCAAAGGCTTTGCTAGACATTGTTACTAAAATAATTCCAAGTTAATTTCTTTATTAATGAGCTTCAGCCAGCACAAATGTTGAATATTCATTTGCTGAAATTAGATCTTTGTTTTGATTTAAATTTGATGTAAGTTCTATTTTTAACATCCAGCCTTTTCCGTAAGTATCCTGATTAATATATTCAGGATGGTCACTTAGATCGGTGTTTATTTCCAGGATCTTCCCATCATGCGGCATGTAGAGATCTGAAACAGATTTAACTGATTCAATTACCCCGAATTTCTGTCCTGTTTTAAAGGTTTTCCCTGCCTCTGGAAGTTCTATGAAAACAACATCTCCAAGCTCAGAACTTGCATAGGCTGTAATTCCAACAATGGCTTTGTTTTCAGGTAAGGCTTTTAAATACTCGTGTGATTTTGAGTATTTTAATTCTTTAGGAAAATCCATATTTTTCATAATGTCTTTGATTTATTTTATTTCAAAAACCCTGAATTTTTGTGAATTAACCAAGAATTTTTATGTTTACTTTTAACCAAATGATAATTTTTCTATATGAAAATCCTATTAAAGGTTGAGAAAAAGCAAATTTTTCTAACTTTTTGGGTAAGTATATAAATACAACTGACTTAAAATAAAAAAGAGTATAGTCAGTTTAAAAGGCCAGAAACTGATTTTTAAAGATCCTCAAATCGACTTTTAAGCCAGGGCAAAGTTTGCTCTGGCTTTATTTGTTTTTGGCATTTGGTTATAGAAAAATGGAGAAAAGCCATGGATAAAGATAAAGATAAGAAAGAAAACTGGGTAGACGATCTACTGGAGAGACAGAAACATGATTTAGAACAGGATGAAGAGATTTTATCCTCGGTTCCAAACAGAATTAAACATAAATGGCTTGAAGAGGAAGAAGGATAAGGAACTTCTTTTTTAAAGCAACTTCTATACAATTATATGAATCTCTTATCTTTAAGGAAATATGTTTTCCTTTTAATTTCGATTTTGCTTTTATTTACTTTATTTGAATACAAAGTTATTGCTGCTGATTCAGGTAGTAATGATTACTCTGTATTTGAAGAGAGTGACTCCTCTGATACAGAAAGTTATAATCCACCTGTAAAAAGGAAAAAATATTTACAAAAAAGAAATCCTCTTGAGCTTAATGACAGTACTTTTAATAGTAGTGAAAGCAGCACTTTCCAGGCACTTTTATTCAAGGTTTCTATGATTGTTTTGATTTTGCTTGCAATCTTTGGAACTGTAAAAATATTTGCAAAACGACGTGGTGTTATTCAAGGAGGTGGGTTTCTTGAAGGGATAGCAGAAAAATTTGGTGGTAATTTATCTGCTTTTGCCTCACAACTTGGTGGTTTAACTTTGAAACAAAGCCTTATACTTGCCCCTGGTCAGAATGTTTATCTGGTTGAAGTTGATGGTAAAAGACTTTTACTTGGTGCGACCCAATATGGCGGGGTTCAGTTTCTCGCGGATCTAACAGCAAAAAATGAATCTGTAGGAAGTAAAGCTTCTCTTTTATCTGGCAAACAAACAGAAGAATTTCAAAGCCAGAAAAAATATAATTTACTAAACCAGCTCCCAAACAATCAAATTCATAAAGAGAATATACAACAGTCACCGTTTTTTGAACCAAATCTTCAGACTTTAAAAGAAGAATCTGCACAGATTGATATACCGGAACAGAAAGTTACAAGGGAATTTTCTGTTCATTCGGGAAGAGGTTCATTTAAAAAGAAAGTTAATTTTAAGGAATCCTTGCTCCAGAATTCTGTAAAGTAATTATTTTACTGAGTTAATAAAAAGATCTTCAATTACTGTCTTGTTCTGAATAAATGCTCTATGTTTCATATATGATTCATTTAAGTTCTTATACAATCTTAAAAAATCTTTTCCATCCGGATGTCCCCCCTTTGAATAAAGTGAAAAAGCCTGTGAAATTAAAAAATCCTTCATACTTAAGTTATTCTCATTTATGTGTTCAAATGTGGCTTTTGCTTTGTCCAGAGCCTCTTTAATATTTGATGGAGGGAAGGAAAGATCTTCTGGGATATGACTACTTGTAACAGGCTCCAACAGTGATGTGTATTGTTTGTTCAGGTAAATTATCTGAGATCTGCTTAGTATTGTAGGAAGAATATCATTCTTTGTTGAACTTCCAAAAATGAATAGTATTTTTGGAGGTGTTTCCTCAACTTTTTTTAGCAATAAATTACAACTTTCAGCAGAAAGTATATTAAGATTTGATTCTTCAAAGAAAATAACTTTGTAATGATCTGAGGAGATTTGCAGATTACCGAGCAGTTCTCTTATACTGTCAATTTTTATTTGTTCTTTTTTGCTTTCTTTTTCAACCTGAATAGTTATTAATGCATGTGGGTGTGAATTGCTGTTAAGCCATTTGCAGTTTATGCAAATGTTGCAGGGCTCTTTTTTTTTAGAAGCGTTTTCTTTACAGTTTAGAATTTTTGCAATTTCAAGTGAAAATTCAAATAAATCATCTTTGCTTCTGGAAATGAATATATATGAATTGGCCAGCTTGTTCTTTAAAATGGCATTCTTGAAAAAATCTGTTTGTAGCGGATATCTTTGTCTTAAAGACTCTGAAAACATAGGGACTTTAAGTATAGCTTCAAGTTGTTGGTATTGTCTAAAATACAGATAAATCGAAACCAGATTTAATTATGTAACATTTTGCTTTTAGTTAAGTCTTTAAATATTGATGAGTAACAGATTAAATATTTTCACTGAGTTAGAGAAAAATATTTCAACTGATAGGTTTGGTGAAATCAATTTTTTCTCAACAGCGCTGGAAAAGATATCTTCAAAGAATGAAATCGCTGAATTACTACTAAATACGGTTAGTAAACTTCTTCAAATAAATTTTGTATTAATGGTTGATAAAGAACCAGATGATTTGAGAGTAGTAAGCCAACTGGGAAATGAAAATTTTATGGCGAGAACCTTAAAAATGGCTATGTCTTCTGAGGTTATTACATGGGTCTGTGAACAAAACAAACCTGCATTTCTCAACGTCAGTAATAATGAACAGTTTATTTTTATTCCTCTTATTGATTTTTATAATGGCAGGAAACTTAATCATGGAACTGTTGTTATTAATGCAAAAGAAACTGATTTTAGCGCGGTAAAAGAATTAAATCTAAGACTCAATATATTGTCCAGGCTTGCTTCAATGGCTTTTACGAAAATTGTTCTTTATGATCGGACAAGTTTGTTAAAAGATATCCGGGGGAAAATTAAATCAGACTTGAAGCTTACAGTGAAACTTCAAAAGTCAGTATCTGAAAATTCTTTAAGCGGACTTAAGTGTATGGTGCTTGAAGATGAGGATTCTGTATTCAATGGAAATATATGGTGGACATCAAATCTTAAAGATGATATTAATCTTATTTTTATTGCACAGGTTCATTGTGCGGGATTGCCATCTGCACTAATAGGTGGTTATATACTTGGAGAATTGAATGGATTGAAAAACAATCCGGTTTTGTGCAGGAAACCTTCTGAAGTAATGAAATATTTAAATGCCTCATTGAATTTTGTTTTTAAAGGCACTGGTATAACTATTAATGCCTGGTATGGTGTTTTAAAGGTGTCAGCAAAGACAGTAAGTTTTTCAAATGCAAATCACCCGGATCCTTTTGTAATATCACTAGAGCAGCATGTTTCAAAGCTGGCCGATCCTTCATCTCAGAAAGGAAACCCACTTGGAGTAAATCTAAATTCGATATTTACAGAATCAGAGTTAAATATTTCTCATGCTTCAAGAATAGTTATCTGTACTAAAGGATTTCTGGATATGGCTGCAACCATTGGAAACAGATATGATTCAAACTGGCTTCCACAGGTGCTTGAAACAGTGAGTACTTTATCTTTATCTGAAATGCATAGTAGTCTGAAGAGCATATTATCAGGAAATGGAACAGCTAAAATCGCACCTCGTCTAGCTTTGTTACTTGAGTTTTCTTCTTAATCACTCCTTAGGATATGTGTTATAAAACTCGGTAGATAAGACTACAGCAAATGGATGAGAAGAGATATCAGGTTTACTGTTGGTTTAAAACAATTTAATTTTTGAGTTGTTTCTCCAAGATTGAGGTACATAGAAGATAATCAGAGTATAAAATAGTGGCAACACCAAAATCATTTTTTAACCTGCTTGAGAGATTAAATTTTAAATCTCGAGAACTAAATTTTCGTTTTCCTGTTGAAACTTTAGAAAAACTTCTGAAACAGTTTTATAAAGGCTCTGATCAGTCTGCCTTTTTACTCCAGACAAATAATCAAATTTCTAATTTAACGCTTAAAAAAATAAACAAATCATTTCTTCTCTCTGTGCCTTTGCAAAACAGAGCATCAAATGAACAGCTTTATATAGGACTTTCAGATCTTATGGCATTTTTGGTTTTATTTGATGAGCCAGAACCTCATGAACAGGGCATTTCAACTCAGCAATCGAGATTTTTCCTTACATTTGATCCTTTTATAATACATACGGTTTTTGGATATTTTTATAAGAACTATTGCAGAGTTTTGTCTGTTAAAGAAAAGAAACTACTGATAAAACTTAAAAATGCTCAGGGATATAATACAGATCCAAACTGCATAAGCAGATTTCAGGAAGCTTTGCTTATTAATGCACTGCACGATAGCAACAGGGTTAACCAGTCAAAAATACTTGAGGCAATTTCCTTTACCGATGAATCAATAATAATTACTGATTTGGCAGGAAATATAAAAGAAACAAACAGATGCTTTAACAAAAATTTTGCATCTGTGCTAAAAGAAAATTCTGTGAGAGAAATACTTACGGATGAGCTCTTTAATAGTGCAGTTTCAGAAGTTACCAGGCAGTCAAAGTGGCAGTCTGAAATTAGCCTGAATTTGGCTGGTAAAAAACCACAGTTACTGCTGGTCAATGTTTCTTTGTTTAAGGATGAGATTGAGAGGCCAAGCGGTTTTGTCTTCACATTTAAGGATATAACTGAGCTTAAAAAGCTTGATAACCTTAATAAGCAGCTCATTTGCAAACTTCGGGAAAGAAATACAGAACTTACAGAAGTAAACAAAAGACTTCTTGAGGCTGACAGAATTAAAACTGATCTTCTCTCTGTTGTAAGTCATGAACTTAAAACACCTGTTTCAACTATACTTGGTTTCAGTGAGCTTATACTTAATAGGGAAGTTGATCCTGAATCAGCCAGAAATTACGCAGAGCAAATCAATGATTCTGCAAAAAATCTTGATCGCCTTATTACTGACTATCTGGATGTTGCCTCAAATCAGTTTGGTGTGTCTTCAAACAACAAACTTTATACAATGCCTGTAAATCTTGCTGATTTGATTAGGGTAGCTTATGAAGAAGAGAAATTAAACTTTAATACATATAATTTCGACTTTGAATTAAACTGTCTGGGTTTTGAACCTATAGTTATTACTGAAGCACAAAATGTGAAAAAGCTTTTTGGAAACCTGATTAATAACTCACTGAAGTACAGTCCTAATGGTGGAAAGATTTCTGTAAAGATATTAAATGATGGTGAGAGAGTGACAATATCTGTAAGTGATCAGGGTGTGGGACTTACAAAAGAACAGACAGCTCAAGTGTTTGAGCCATTTTACAGAACTGATAATTCTGTAACCAGAGAATTTCCTGGTATAGGTTTGGGACTTGCTGTAAGTAAAAAAATTGTGGAATTGTATAATGGCTCCATATGGTGTGAACCAGGAGTTGATTTGGGAAGTGTGTTCTATGTAATTCTTCCGGTTAATCCACATATACCTTTTGAAGCTCCTAAATTGCACTCAGAATTAAAAGAAAAACAAAAACTAGATGCAAAAGTCAGGGATAGATAAGCCTTATTTATCTGTAGCTATAATTACATTTAATGAGGAAAGAATCATTGAAAAAACCCTTTCTGCTATTCATAACTGGGTTGATGAAATTGTAGTTGTTGATTCATATAGTACGGATAATACAAAGAGTCTTCTTGAAATATTTAATGTGGTTCTTTACGAGGAGAAATGGAAAGGTTATTCTCAGCAAAGAAGTTTTGCTATTTCAAAATGTCGTGGAAAGTGGATTCTGATGCTGGATGCTGATGAAGTAGTCACTAATCCATTAAGTACTGAAATAAAAGAGGCAATAAAACATAGTTCTGATTTTGACGGATATAAAATCAAAAGGAGGTTTTATATTGGTAACAGATGTATAAGATATGGTGGTTACTACCCGGATTACCAGCTAAGACTTTTTAAAAATAATGGCAAGGCATATATTAATGATAGGGAGGTTCATGAAAGCATTTCACTGGAAGGTCAAATCGGATATCTTAAAAATCCAATCGAGCATTATGCATATGAAAATATTGAAGAATATTCTAAAACACTTGATAAATATGCCGTTCTTGCAAGTAAAGAAATAAAAAAGAAGAAAGTTTATATGCCTTTTATCAGGGCATTATGGGCCTTCTTTTACAGATATATTTGCAGACTGGGGTTTCTGGAAGGCAAAACAGGGTTTGATCTGGTTTTAGCATATAGTAAGTATGTTTTTAACAAATACAAACTTGCAGCAAATAACAAGAATAAATTACTCATGCTTTGAGTGATTGAAATATAGATTTATAGCAGTAATAAATCCCTTTTACAGTTAAAGATGGATCAATTAAATCAACCTTTTCTTTATAAAATCTTGAAATAATCTGGCAATTACCCCCTGTAAAAACTATCTTTGGTTTTTGTTTTATTTCCTTTTCAAAATTTGTAAGAAAATATTCAGTCAATGCAACCTGTCCTGCTATTGCTCCGTGTAAAATAGCATCTTCTGTGTTTTTTGTAAGAACACTCAACTTCTCTATTTTTTGTTCTTTTGCAATCTCAACATGTGGCAATGTAAATGTGTGTCCTGAAAGTGCTTTTAGTTCTGTTTCACAGCCAGTGGTTATAATGCCGCCTAAGAATTTACCATCCTTGTTGCAGGCTGATACTGTAGTAGCAGTTCCAAAGTCGAATACTACAATTGGAGAGGTATTATTTTGAAGTAATTTAATTGCTGCTGTTAAATTGCAAATCCTGTCAATGCCAAGCGTTGGGTATGTGTCTTTTATTACTGTTTGTTTTTCAGTTGTAACTTCAACAGTATTAACTCTATATTCTTTTGCTGTATTAAGAACTGAATCAGTCATATGAGCAAGCTGACTAGCAATAACTAATGTAAAGTTATTTTTTTTAATGTCCTCCCACGGCAGGAGACTGATTTCCCCATGTTTATATCTTTTATATTCGTCAGATAAATCACCGTTATTTATGTAACAGGTGTGAATACTGGTGTTTCCTATATCGATTACATAAATTGTTTCTTTTGTTTCAATGTTCATTTGTTTAATTTTTTACTTTTACGATGTCCTGCTTTGTCTCATTTTTATTAAGATTTTTAGATTTTTTATTATTTGGACTTTCTTCTTTTGGCTGCTGAATTTTTCTTAGTCTGACTAACTTAATTCTTTGTTTGTCCTTTACTTCTACTTTTAGTATATAACCATTTGTTTCCACTTCATCACCAATATTTGGCTCCTTTCCGATTAAACCAAAGGTGATCCCGCCTATGGTGTCATAATGTTCTTTTGAGAAGTTTGTTCCAAGCTTTTCATTAATTTCATCTATTGATAGTCTCCCGTCCACAAGTATATCCTTATTAGGGAGAACTTGAACAGCTTCTATATCGGTATCATATTCATCAGGAATTTCACCTACAATCTCTTCTACTATATCTTCTATTGTTACAAGACCTGATGTGCCGCCAAATTCATCTATTATAATTGCAAGCTGCAATGATTTTCGTTTTAACTCAGTTAAAAGATCGTCGATTGGCTTACTTTCTGGCACTTTGATTACTGGTTTTGCAATATCTCTTACAGGGTTTTTTGTATTTCCAAGATTGAATTGTTCAAGAATATCCCTTGTGGTAACTACTCCCGTTATGTTGTCAATATTTTCCTCATATATGGGGATACGTGAATGCTTTGATTCAATAATTGTTTTGATCACATTTTCAATTGTCTCATTAGCCTCTATGCATATTACATCTGTTCTTGGTGTCATAATTTCTCTGGCTACAGTGTCGGGAAAATCAAAAATGTTTGTAATCATTTCTTTCTCTGATTCTTCAAGAACACCTTCTTCCTGGCTTACGTTTAAAAGCATTTTTAATTCATCTTCAGTATAAACAAAAGTGGTTCTTAGATCTGTAATCCCAAAAAGTCTTAAAATACTTGATGCTGAAAGATTCAAAAAATTAACCAAGGGACTTGTTATAAATTTAAATATTTCAAGTGGCCATATGAGCAGAGAAGCTGTTTTTTCAGGATCTACAAATGCTACTGTTTTTGGAATCATTTCCCCAATTACAACATGGAAATAAGTAACAATTAACAGCGCCAGCGGTAATGCAATACTGTGAGCAGCAAAGTCTGTAAGCTCAGGAGAAATATAGGTTTCTATAACAGGAGTCAAGTGTTTTGCTATTGTAATTTCGCCAACTGCACCAAGCATGAGGCTTGAAATTGTTATTCCAACCTGTGCTGCTGAAATGTAGCTATCAATTTTATTTAGTGCACTTAATATTAACTGCGCAGTTCTACTTCCTTCTTTTACTTTTTGTTCAATTCTTGTTTTGTTAACCCTGGCAAGTGCAAATTCAATTGCTACAAAGAATCCATTTAAGAGAATTAAAATAAAGCCTAAAAGTATTCCTAAATAAATGTCCATATGTTCAGAAGCCTGTTAAAACAACGGTTGAGAGGATCTGCTTAGTTTGAATTTCAGGTGATTTGATTGTGCTTTTATGGTTCAAGTAGAGGCTAAAATCCTTGTGTATTTGATAGATAAAGATATTATCATATAGCTTTATTCCCAAGATAAATTAAAAAGGGATACCAGGTTAAGATTAGTATTATTTTGATAAGATTAGTTTAAACTTAACTAAAAAAGCACATTATTATATATTGCTTGTTAAATAGTATTAAACCCTGGATATATGTGTTAAGAAGACATAATTCTTTATGGTATCTATTTTAAAAAACATATTTCTCTTTAAGCCAATGTTTTGGCTTTCTGTGTCAATTTTATGTGCTTATTCTTTTGCTGTCGTAGCTGGAATATTTAATCCACATGAAAAAATTAATGCTTTATGGCTTACTATTGCTTCAGTTTGTTTTCTGGTTCTTGGTTACAGGTTCTATGGAACATTTATTGCAAGTAAAATTTTAAACCTTGATGACACAAGAACTACTCCAAGTAATCGTTTAAATAATGGACATGACTATGTCCCTACAAATAAATATGTGGTTTTTGGTCATCATTTTGCTGCAATAGCTGGAGCTGGACCACTTATGGGGCCAGTACTTGCAGCACAGTTTGGATATCTGCCAGGTTTTTTGTGGATATTGGTTGGATCGGTTTTTGCAGGTGCTGTGCATGACCTGATTATTTTGGTTATGTCAATTAGAAGAGATGGAAAATCTATATCCCAGTTTGCATCTGAAGAAATTGGACCTGTATGTGGAATAGCCAGCGGCATTGCAATATTTATCATTATGATTGTTGCAATGGCAGGTCTTGGGCTGGCTGTAGTCAATGCTCTTAAAGATAGTGCATGGGGGTTATTTACTATTAGTGCAACAATTCCAATTGCAATATTTATAGGCATTTATATGAAGTTTTTAAGACCTGAAAAGACAACTGAAGCTTCGATAATTGGATTTGTGCTTTTGATTTTTGGAGTGATAGGGGGGCAATGGGTTCAGGAGAATGAAGCAATTGCAAAATATTTTATATATGATGGAAAAACCCTTACTATTATGCTTGCAGTTTATGGTTTTTTTGCAGCGTCTCTTCCTGTCTGGCTTTTACTTGCGCCAAGGGATTATTTAAGCTCGTTTTTAAAAATCGGTGTAATTTTTTTACTTGCAATTGGTGTAATTTGTGTAGCACCAAATTTGGAAATGCCAAAAGTTACTGAGTTTATTCATGGCGGTGGACCTGTTTTACCCGGAAAACTTTTTCCGTTTTTATTTATAACAATAGCTTGTGGTGCTATATCAGGATTTCACTCTGTAATAGGTTCTGGCACTACACCAAAAATGATAAAAAAAGAATCTGAGTGTTTGTTTATTGGTTATGGTGGAATGCTTATGGAGGGATTTGTTGCAATTATGGCATTGATTGCAGCATGTATTTTATATCCTAATGATTATTATGCAATTAATTCCAATATAATGCCAGCATGGGTTATGCCTGTTGAATTGGATTCACTAACAAAAATGGTAGGTGAAGAAAACCTTATAGGACGAACTGGAGGTGCAGTGAGTCTTGCTGTAGGTATGACAAAAGTATTTAGCAGCTTGCCTTTTATGGGATCTATTGCTGCTATCTGGTATCACTTTGCAATTATGTTTGAAGCTTTATTTATTCTTACTACAATTGATGCTGGTACAAGAGTTTCAAGATTTTTATTTCAGGAATCACTAAAAATTATTAATCCATCATTAGCAGATTATAAAAACAAAGTAACTAATGTTCTTGGCAGTCTCTTAGTTGTAATTTGTTGGGGATATTTAATTTACTACGGAAATGTAGCAACTATATGGCCTGTCTTTGGAGTAGCAAATCAATTGCTTTCTGCAATAGCTCTTGCAATTGGTTCAACCATTTTAATTAAGATGGGAAAAGCTAAATACCTTTGGGTATCACTAATTCCAATGGTTTTTATGTTTGTTGTAACGATTACATGTACACTTGAGCAGATTTTTCACTCTGATTTTGGTATGGTGGCAAAAATTATAAATCCTGCATCGTCACAGGATTTGGTCTCAAGCAGCACGGTAAATATTATTTTACTGTCTACAATTTTAGGCTTGGCTGTAATTGTTTTATTAGATTCACTCCATAAATGGTATTTATTTTTAACTAAAAAAGTACCTGTAGAACTTCATGAAACATCTCCACCCAGTAAACTTTCTATGAAGATGAAAGAGGCATCTGGTTATTTGAGCTAATAATTTTTAATTAAACCTTAGCTGGCACTTTAATTATTTTTTTTATAAGGTCCACAACCTGACTTGGAATGTCAGCTACTTCTACCTTTGCAGTTTCAAATGCTTTTACTTTTGAGTCAGCAGTTCCTTTTCCGCCTGAAATAATTGCACCTGCATGTCCCATTCTTTTTCCTGGAGGTGCTGTGCGCCCTGCTATATATGCAATAACAGGTTTCTTGATTTCTTTCTTTATAAATTCTGCAGCTTCTTCTTCTGCAGTGCCGCCAATTTCACCTATTAAAACAATTGCTTCTGTATCCTTATCATTATTAAATAGTTTCAGGCATTCTATAAATCCAAGCCCTATTACGGGGTCTCCGCCAATTCCTATACAAGTAGACTGACCAATGTTGTTATTTGTAAGTGCAAGTGCAATTTCATAGGTAAGTGTTCCACTTCTGCTTATCATCCCTACTTTACCCTGTTTGTAGATGATTCCTGGGTGTATCCCAATTAGACATTCTCCAGGTGTAATTATTCCGGGACAGTTAGGTCCTATTACTTTTATTTTTAATTCCTCAGCTTTTCTTATTATTTTTACCTCATCATGTGGTGGGATACCTTCTGTAATAATTACAACCAATTCCATTCCTGCATCAAATGCTTCGTAAGCAGCATCAAGCACTGAGTATGCAGGCACAAAAATACAGCTTACTGTTGCTCCTGTTTTTTCTTTTGCTTCAAGAACTGTGTCATATACTTTTACGCCATGAATTTCCTGTCCTGATTTACCCGGGGTGACACCTGCAACAATTTTTGTTCCATATTTAAGCATGTGTCCTGTATGAGTCTTGCCCATGTTACCAGTAATGCCCTGTACTATTATTTTTGTTTCTTTGTTTACAAGTACTGCCATAATTTTCCCTTATTTACACAAAGCAACTGCTTCTTTAACTGCTGTATCCAGATCATCTATGGATTTTATTCCTGTCCCTTTCATGATTTCCCTGGCTTTGTCCTGGTTGTTACCGAGAAGTCTCACTACAATTTTTCTGTCAGGATTATTTTCTGAAAATGCTTTAAGTGCTTTTGCAACCTCATCACAAGCTGTAATACCGCCCAGAATATTCATAAGCATAATTTTTACATTTGGGTTGTTTGCAACAAGTTTTAAAGCTCTTTTCACACGGGCTTCATCTGCACCACCACCAACATCCAGAAAATTAGCCGGTTCTCCCCCATGCTTTTTAACAAGATCCATTGTAGCCATTGTAAGCCCTGCACCGTTACAAATAATTCCAATTTTTCCGTTTAGTTCAACCAGATTTAGTCCTGCAACTTTTGCTTTTAATTCTCTTTCACTAAGATCAGTCATATGGTTTATTTCCCATCCCTGGAAGAAATTTTGTCTGCCTATTGCATCATCATTTACTGTCATTTTTCCATCCAGGGCAAGAATATTTCCATCTTTTGTAAAAACAAGAGGATTTATTTCTGCCAGGTCCAAATCATGTGCCTCATAAAGAAAATATAATTTATTAATAACTTCACTTACCATTTGAAGTTTGTTTTGACTCAAATTCATTAATTTGGATAATTTTCTTCCAAGATAAGGCTTGTAACCATCTTTTACAGAAACAATCTTTATGCTTGATGATGATTCAATTTCAACTCCGCCCTCTGAGGATCCAAGAAGTATGTGACACTTTTTCCCTCTGTCCAGGGTAATTGCAACATAAAGTTCTTTCTCAATTTCTGTCTTTGGTTCAATTAATACTGAACTGGTTTTTATTCCATTGATTTCAAGATTTAAAAGATTTCTTGAAATCTCATATGCTTCATCCACATTATTTGCAAACTTAACTCCACCTGCTTTTCCTCTGCCACCTGTCTGAACCTGGCACTTTAGTACTATTGGGTAAATTAGTTTAAGGGTTAAGACTTCCTCTGCTACTTTAATAATTTGACCTTTAGGAACTGGAATTCCTACTGAACCCATTATTGTTTTTGCTTCATATTCAAATAATTTCATAGGCTTTTTATTTTAGCTTGATTTATCTTAATTTCTTACTTACCTAGCTAGAACATCTCTGAACGAGCTATTTAAAATCTGAGCAATGTAGTAAGAAGATGCTCCAAATGTACATTGCAAAGCCCGCGCCCGCCAAAGGACGGGTCTGCCTATGGCGGAAAGGATGAGCGAGGAGGGCGGTGAGTAATTACCAGGCTTTTACTGAAGACTGGTTTATGGGACTTCCTGAAATATAAAAAAAATCTTAAAATGAACATGACAAAAGTGTCAGGAGCTTGCTATGCTTACTTAGGTTAAGAAAGAGAATATACCTATTTAAATCCCAATTAAATTATTAAGAAAAGATTGACTTAGGGTTATAAAACTGTAAATAATCAAGTTAAGTGTCTTGCTAGATTATTGCTTTGAAAATTCTTGTTTTCAAAATTATCCAGCTTACATTTTTATAATAAAAGTCAATTTAAGGCAAATATAAAATGGTTTATCCAATTGACAGTGGCCGAATAAAGCCTCACCGTGTTTATCATAACCAGAACTACAATGCTCCTGGTGAAGAAGAACCTTTGCATAGTAGTGCCCATACTGGCAGAGAATGGACAAGAGCAAATATAAGAGCAGGTGGTGAAAGTTCAAACTATCTGGAGCTGTCGTTTTTTACTGATATTTTAAGAAATTATTTTACCTGTTTTCTTGATCCTGAAAACAATATTTTTTCATCAGTTACTTCGAAACTTCTTGGAGCATTCTCTGGTTTTCTAGATGGCTTCAGAGATAAAAGAATGTATGAAGAAGTTTATGCTGAAGGTTTAACTGATGTTGCCAAAGGAAAAATCTCTGATTCACAGGTGGCAAATCAGGAACATAATAACCCTAATTCATTCAGGGATGACTTTATGGAAAATGAATTACTTCGGGTACAACGAGGGGAAAGAATTATTTCTAAATTCTGGAGCTGGGCAACTACTATGGCTGGTATTAAGCCATTCCTGTTCATGGTTACCTCATTTCTTCCGGATAAATGGAAAACAGCAATTGAAACTGCTGAAGAAACCCCAAGCAGAGCCTTATGGCGTTTAAGATTTAATCCCGGAGCGCTGCATGCAAACTTTGTTACGACTGTCTGGGATCTTTTAAAACTAAAGGTTATGTCAATCTTTGGTGGGGAGCGAGCAGCAGAATATAGAAATAAAGTAGGAGAAGCACAAAACCTGGCGCAAACTTATTTTAAGAATAAATATAATGGTACGCATAACTTAAATGGCAAGTCAGGTCTTGGTGTATATTTTTCAATGCTATTTGACAGGATGAAAGAACACTGGCAGGGAGTTGTAAATCCAAGGGCAGTCCTTGAGAAAAAAGTAAAAGATGGTTATTTAGAATCAGTAACAAAAGCCGAAAAAGATGCTGACAGGAATAAAACTTTTGGCAAGGGATATGTAAATCTAAATTCTACAAAGTCTAAAGAGGATCTTGAAGATTCTAAAGAGGATGTTAATCACCAGTGGATGCGTTCAATGACGGATCTTACTGGTCCAATCTGTGGTGGGCTTGGTTTAGTTGGTTCTTTTGTTTTTGAACCATTAAGGGTTCTATGGAATGTTGCTGGTATAGAAACTGGAAAGAATTTGATAAGTGCTTTATCAGCCTCAAGAAAATCACTTTCAATGGTGAATTACATTTACAGATTTATATGGGAAGAAATGAAACAAGGCGGCAGGCATGTTTCACTTGAGAGATTTATGGATTCAAATCCTAATGGTCAGGCACCAAATAAGGCTTTAAGGGAATTACATTCTGCATTGAGAGCAAGATATGCAAATGGTTTATTTGGTATGTCTGTTGCAGCAGGCAATATTTTAGAACCATTTCTCCATCTTTTCGGTGGAGGTTTTCAAGAAAACAGATTTGCAAAGTTTTTATTTAATATACTCATAAAATTTAACGATAATGGACTGGTTAGATTATTCTCCAGAAGAAGAGAATGTATGGGCAGAATTGAAAATCTTAATTTAATGGCAGCCTCGCATATTTATGGATCAAGGGAAATAAAGGCTGAAGATTATGCAGGAATTAGCGATGCTGAATTTGATGAAAGAGCAAGAGAAATTAGTGCGCCAAAACCAGGTGGACAAAGTGAAATACCTTATCTATCTACAGTTGCAAGTGCTTATGAAAAAGTAAAAAGTGTAGTTTCAGGTGGTCGCGGAGAAGAAAGTTTAATAAAAGCAGCTTTTATTAATTAGCTATTACGCGTATTAATATGAGATTTAATTAATTACCTGAATATCTTTTCATGATACATAACATATATACATATATGTAATTTAGATGAATTTAATGTTTTATCTTAATCCTTAAAATTTTTAATCCTCGCATGTATATTTCACTTTTTTAGTGTCTTGCTTTGATAAATTAACACCTTAGGTACTGCTTATAGTGTTCAGCAGAATAAAGCAAGTGCCTTTAAATGAAAGATAAGTTTCCTGATGTAGTTATCACAATCCACAGGCTATAGGGGAGTTAGTTCAAAAAATGAGAGTTGGTCAAGAAGCACCTTTAACAAGAGTAAATGCAAGACCACCAATTCTGGGAAATGCTGGCCCTAAAAAAATCAATATGCCTGCAAATCAGCCCGGTGGCTTTGTATCAAAAATGAGTAATGAAGACAAGGGATGGATAAGAAATATTGTTGATTCAGGATTTCGTGCTGCTAGTCGGCAGGCTGAAGTAATGTTCGATGTAGTTTCTGACAACCAGTTCGTAAGAGTACCATTCAGAATTGCAACTGAGTTTGTTAGAAATGGAGCAACAGCCTCAGTACAAAGTGTAATGGATAATAAACAGATGACCAAAAGTGTAAAACTTGGTGTTGTTCGCAGGACACTGGAGAATGCTATAGCAACTACTGTGTTTGAACCAAATAAATATTCAAACACAGTAGCAAGAGTTGGAGTAGGGTTTTTAAATATGGCTGTCAGATTTGGCGCAAGGATAGCACTTGTAGTATTAAATGTAGTTGATCCTGCTGATGTTGATATTGCTGATACTCCTGATGAGTTTTTCAGCAGGTCACTAGGAAGAGTTATAAGACCATTATCTGCAAATCCTGTTGTTGGTTTTGCAACCAGATTTGGAGAACAACTTTTTATTAACTTAGGTTTGGAAAAACTCTTTTTGAAAAATCATTTAATTCCAAAAATTCAAACCAAGAAACCTCTAGCAGCAGCAAAAGCAACTTAATCAATATACATAAAATAATCCAGAATTGTATCTATAAGAACTACACCAACTGCAACCCAGATTGTACTTTTTGATGTCATTGAACCAAGCTCTTTTGCACCTCCACGAGTACCCAATCCAAATGCAGTGTGTATGGCAATTAAGTAATTTGCAAGTATAAATCCTTTAATCAGTGAGTACCACATATCCTTTACCCTCAGACTTCTCCAGACAGAATCAATGTAAACACTGTATTCAATCTGTGCATGAAGAGATGCAATAAACATCCCACCAATAATTGAACAGAATGCTCCTATAATAATTGCAATTGGGAGAGCATAGATCATGGCAACCAGTCTTGGTGCTATAAGATAATTTACTGGGCTGACTTTTGAAAGCCTCATAGCAGATATTTGTTCAGTGATTTGCATATGAGCAAGTTCTGCAGTAATAGCAGTGCCTGCTTGTGCACCTATAGCAAAGCTTACAAAAACAGGTGCAATTTCAACAACAGAGCTTAAGCATATTAGTGCTCCCACAGTATCTCTGGCACCATATTTTTGAAGCCAGTCTGATGTTTCAAGTGAGATGACCATACCTGAAAATCCTGTCATTAAAATTACCATTGGTAATGTATTAAAACCAATGATTACTATCTGTTCAATTATTTGTTTAAATGGAACTTTAAATAAAAAAATCGAAAAATAGCTTTTTGTTAATAAAATTAAACTCAGGCCTATTACACTGAACTGGTTTTTAACCGGTGGTATGTTTTCTGGAAGGCTGCTTGGGCTTTTATGATATTCTTTAACTAACATGACTGCTACTAAGTGGAAAATAAAAAACGGTGTACTACAGATTCATGGTAAAGGATTATTCTCGAAAGATGAAGTTACTGTTTTAATTAATAAAGAATTAAAAGGACCTGGTATACAATTCAGGCTAAATAATCAGATTATTCCGGCTCTTGTTCATAATGTATCTAACTCAAACAGGAATACTGTACTTTCTTCAGGAAGTCAGAATATATGTCTTGTTGAACATTTTCTTGCTGCATGTTCTTTAAATGGTTTAGATGGATTGACTGTTGAAGTTGATAAATCTGAGCTTGTTTTTGGTGATGGTAGTGCAATGCACTGGTATGAAGCTTTTCAGGAAGCAGATAGTTTTCTGGAAATAAAAGGTGATTTCACTAAAAACAGACATGCCCTTATAGAAACAATTTTTTGTAAAAAAGAAAATAAACAAATTGTTGCCATACCTCATAAAGGCTTCAAGGTCAGTTATTTTATGGACTGGGATCATCCTTCATTGGGGAAATTATTTGCAAGCTGGAAACTTGGTGATGATATTAAAAAACTGCTTAGAGCAAGATCATTTGCTACAAAAGAAGAAAATGATTATTTTGGTGCAAGTAACAGGCTGCTAACTTTGCAGGAAAAGAGCTTTAATAAATCATTACATGAACCTCTTGAACCTCTCTATCATAAAATTTTGGATATAGTAGGAGATCTTAGTCTTAGCGGGGTTAATCCTCTTAGTATAAATATGCATGTAATTGGCTTTAAAAGCGGGCATGAACTTAATGTTGAACTTGCAAAAAAACTAAATAACCTTTTCAGCAGGTAGTTTAATTTTTAAGTTCATCTAACAACCATTTTAATGCAAACTGAGAAGCTAGCCATCTTATATCAGCACGGCTTGAGTTTGAACCAAAGTTTACTTTTTGTGTTTTTACCCTAGTTCCTTTGGACAACCCAAAGTAAACAAGTCCTACTGGCTTTTCTTTACTTCCACCTGTTGGTCCTGCTATTCCGGTTACGGATAAACCAATTTCTGTGTTTGCAATTTTTCTTATCTCTTCAGCCATTTCTTTAGCAGTCTGACTGCTGACAGCGCCATATTTTTTTATTGTTTTACTTTTTATATTTAATATCTTTTCTTTAGCTTTATTTGAGTAAGTTACTGCATTAAACTTTATGTATTTTGAACTGCCTGAAATATCTGTAAGCCTTTTTGAAATTAATCCGCCTGTGCATGATTCTGCTGTTGATATTGAAATATTTCTTTTGGTAAGCAGTGTACCTATAAGACTTTCAAGTGTCTCATTGTCTGTGCCAAAGTAATATTGTTTTGTTTTTGAGAGTATTTTTTTTATAACAGGCTCTGCAATTTTTTTTGCAAGTTTTATATTATTTGCTGTTGCAGCTACCCTGATTCGTACCTCACCTAGGGCAGCATAGGGGGCAACAGTTGGATTCTTTAATTTAAAACAACTTTTTATTCTTTCTGCAAGAGCTGATTCTCCTATCCCTGTGAATTTGAGGATTCTGCTGTAAAGTACATTGCCTCCTGAGAGCTTTTTTAAATATGGTTTTGCAGTTTTACCCCACATATCTTTCATCTCGCTTGGTACGCCGGGAAATGTAAGGATTAATTTTGAATCTTTTGACAAACCAGTTTTAATTTTCCAAATTATTCCTTTAGCAGTACCTGCTGCATTTGCTATCCAGTTTGCTTGTTTTGGTTTGTATGCCTGCCTATAATTACTTGTGGGGATTTTTTTATAGCCTTTTAAGTAAAATTTTTTCTCTAATTCTTTAATAGTTTTTGTATCTTTTAAAAGCTTTTCATTAAAAAATGAACTAATTGCTTCATGTGTTAAATCATCATCAGTTGGTCCAAGTCCACCAGTTGTAATTATGATGTCTGATCTTCTTAGTGCCTGTTCTAAGACCTCATGAATTCTTTTTGTATTATCTCCCACAGTAGTCTGAAAAAATGAATCTATTCCAATTTCTTTTAATTCATTTGCAATAAAATGTGAATTAGAGTTTAGTATTTCACCAAGAAGAAGTTCAGTTCCAATTGAAATAATTTCTGCCTTCATTTACTGCCTATACTACTATAAATACTAAATTTATTTAATAAATTCTATCTGAATCATTTTTTGTATAACTTTTTGAGGGAATATAACTGAGTGAATTTCACAACATAGCCATAAAAAAGAAAGAAAAACTATATGGATAAAAACAGAAAGCATAAAGGCTTCTACCCAAGGATGGTTTCTAAATAGAAGATCCCAGTATTTTATAAAGGTTTTAAGTAAGGGGATATCCATGCTGTCTTATATAATTTATACTAACTTTGTAATAGTCTGTTAGTAGCTGTATATTTCGGGGACTAATGCTTTTAAGGAATAAGGGTTAATTAACTATGGATGTTGTACTTTCAGTTTCATTATCACTTTTACTGTTTGGAGGGGTTGTTTTAACTGTTTATCTTATTGGAACATTGTCGCATCATGATGAAGGCGAAACATAAAGCTTTTTGATTACTTATTTTCAATTTCCCATATCGGTGACCAGTTAGTATTTTCTTTTAGTCCTTTAAATTTTATTGTTCTGTTTAACATAACATTTGAAGGTTCATCCTGAGGATTAATTTCCAGGCATTTTTGCCATTCTCTTATTGATCCTTCAAAATCCCTGTTTCTGTAACTTTCAAGTCCTATGGAGTAATGATTAACAAGGTCGCTTATAAATTGTTCCTGATTTATCAATTCAAAAATCTTTATCGGCTTATCCTTTCCGGGCAGGATAACGGTATCTATCTCTCTCATCTGAAATTTATTTTTTATGAGTGAAGCAGTATTCTCTGATAATAAAATGTTTGTTCCGTAAATTTTGTTTGCGGATTCAAGTCTGCTTGCTATGTTTACAGCATCCCCAATTGCACTATATTGAATTCTTTCAAGTGATCCTATATTTCCGGTTATTGCTTCATCTGTATTAATTCCAATCCTTGTGCTTATCCTTTCGTTAAAGCCCTGATTATTCCATTGTTGATTGAGTTTTTTAAGTTCATCATTCATTGCAAGAGCACATTTTGCAGCAAGTTCTGCCTGAAATTCCTTTTCGAGTGACTTTGGTGTGCCCCAGATTGCCATTATGGCATCACCTATAAATTTGTCTACAAGCCCATTATGTTTATGAATTACCTTAACCATTTCAGTAAAGAACTGGTTCAGTATGTTTACAACCTGCTCAGGAGAGCATCTTTCGCAAAGTCTCGTGAAGTTTTTTATATCAGTAAATAAAATAGTAATTTCTCTTCTTTTTCCTCCCAGTGCAAGTTGATCAAAATCCATTCCTTCTATTTCATCGGCAACCTGTGCTGGTACTAGTTGCCTGAAAATTTTTGCCTGCCTTCTTCTAGCTCTGTCAACAAACAAATACTGATCCAGGAAATTTATAAAGAAAATAGGCAATATAATTCCATATATTGGATATGTTGGTGGAATAGAAATTCTTGAAAATATAAACAGTTCAAATGATAGAAATAAATATATTAATGAAAAAAATGTACACAGATAGAAACAGGCAATTAGTCTCTGTCTGAACCTCCAGACTATTAGTATTACAATCAGTGAAATAAATAATGTTATCGGCAGGAACAGTTGATTACTCATTTTTACTATAAATGAGCTGTTTAGCAGATTTGAAAATATAGTTGCCTGGATCTCTACCCCGGAAAAGTTAGGAGTAATGCTTGCAAATGGTGTTGCAAAAGAATCAGGTGAACGGACGCTAAATGGATCTATTGATGCCTTTAGCTTTGTTCTTCCAATAAAAACTATTTTGTCTTTAAATATGGAACTTTTACCTTTGTAAATTAATTCAAGTGCTTTCCAGAATGGAATAGTGGTTATTGTTTCAGCAGGTCCGTGATAATTTATTAAAAAGTGGGCAGGAATTTTTTTCTTCCCGAGTAAGGCTGAATTATCTGGCTGTATCTGGGCTCTTATATTGAGATATTTTTGTAATGCTCTTAATGTAATTGAGCTGCTTATTGCAGGATCTTTATAAAATTCCGGGTAAACTATCTCAGCAGTTCTTACAAAATTATCCCTGTCATATTTAACACTGGTATTTCCCAGGGAGCTAATATCGTTATTTAATGCATTAATAAATACTTTGATTGGAGTGACTGGGTAATAATCATTCTTTGATAATGGTTCAGCTTCACAGGCTAATATCAGGTTCATTGCTTTTTTTAATGAAGATGCAAAAATTTCGTCATCTTCCTTGCCTGCATCAAAAGATGTTTTTGCAATGACGTCTTTGCCTGATATGTCTTCTGTCTGTAAACTTAGTGGAGAAATTGTATCAAATATAATGTCAAATACTATTAGTTTTGCCCCTGCTGATACCAGTGCATCTACAAGCGATGCATGAAACTGTCTTGGCCATGGCCAAGGTATGCCAACTTTATCAATTGATGTAGCATCTATTCCTACGATTACAATGTTATCTGGTGGCTTGGGATTTAAATTAAGTTTGTCTCTTGCAATAAAGAACAAGTCATAAGTTTTATTTTCAATATCATGTAAATAATTGCTTATTAAAGGAAGATTACCAAAGAAAGAACAGATAGATATCAATATAATTATTGATGAGTAAACAAAAGTTCTTATAAACAAATTTTGTTGTTTCTTCATGTTTAATTTTTCCAGATCTATTTTAGTACTTGGATTTCTGCTTCCGTGGCTTTTTGGTTTTTTTGTTTTCTTGCTGGGTCCTATAAGTGCATCATTTTACCTGAGTTTTACCGAATATGATATTTTACGAAAGCCAGTATGGACAGGCTTTGATAATTATACTCTTTTATTTCAGGACCCTATATTCTGGAAATCGTTAAGTGTAACTTTTATTTATGCATTCTTTTTTCTGCCTTTGTCTGTAATTGCAGGTATTTCTCTTGCACTTCTTTTAAATCAAAAAATTGCCGGAATCTCTGTGTATAGAACCTGTTTTTATCTGCCCAGCATTATCCCGCTTGTTGCAAGTTCAATAATATGGCTCTGGATATTCAGGGGAGATGAGGGAGGACTAATTAATTACTTTTTAAATAAGATGAATATTACAGGTCCCTTATGGCTTAGTGATTCAAAATGGGCACTTGCAGCACTAATAATTATGGGTTTATGGTCGGTTGGCAACTCTGTGTTAATTTACCTTGCCGGATTACAGGACATTCCTCACACTTTATATGAAGCAGCAGATCTGGATGGAGCAACTTTTTTCGGGAAATTATTTTTTATTACAATTCCAATGCTTACTCCTACAATATTTTTTAATCTTGTTGTTGGTATAATATCTATTTTTCAGTACTTTGTTCCTGCATATGTTATGACTTCAGGTGGACCCCAGTATGCAACCACCTTTTACTCATTATATGCATACCAGAATGCATTTGAAGATTTTAAATTTGGCTATGCATCAGCGATGGCGTGGATTTTATTCCTGATTGTTGTATTTTTTACTTGGCTTGCATTCAGGGAATTTGGTAAAAGAGTTTTTTATCAAGGTAAATAATTTATATAAAATGAAGACAAAGCATACCTGGAAACACATTTGTTTATTCTTTATTTTTTCTGTTTGTACTTGTAATGCTTTAGCAGAGGATATAGAGGTAATACAAAACAACTGCAAGTCTTCCGGGAAAATATCAGTTAATATCCAAAAATATCTGGGCTTGAATTTGATAACAGATTTTTTAAGCGAGTCTTTGATTAAGGGTGTAATTAAAATAAAAACACAGCCTGAAAGAATTAATGTTGATTTAAAGATTTATAGTGCACTTGATCTGATTTTGAAAAAAGCAAAGTCTTTAAATATTAATGCTGAAAAATTATTTATACGTAATATTCCGATAGAAAATATAAAAATATCCGTTAATGATCCTGTTTGCTTTAGGAAAAAAAGAGTTTTATCAGTGGTAAGAGTTATTTCTTCGGTTAAGGTTGATCTGAGCAAAGTAAATGAAATTATTAATAATCTACCTAAGTGGAGAAAAATATTTTCCCGGCTTGAACTTCCGATTCCGCCATTTGGAGAAACAGAAATCTCAATTAATAATATAAGTATTAAAATTGATGAAAATGGGAGAATCGATGCATTTGCTGAGGTAAGGAGTACTGTAAATCCTGAATCTGAACCACTGCAGTTGCAGTTTACGGGTAACCTTGCGCTTGATGGTAAGAAACTAATTGCAAATAATCTTGAAACTGAAATTAAAGATATATTTACAAAAGACTCTGATATAGGTATAGCATTCAGCGAATTTTTAGAAGATTTAATAAATCCGATTTTTAATTTTGGCAAATATGAAAAGAATGGCCATACAATAGATACTGTGAGGCTGTTATTTGAATCAAACAATATTATATTTGAAATTGAAAGCAGACTTTTACCGGAAGTTGTAAGTTAAATGAGAAATCATATTATAAAAATACTTTATATTTTGTGTATCTTGCTAGCTCCAGCAGTTTTATTTTTTGGTTGTAGCCTGGGTCCATCTGATAGTACAAAGACTGGTAAAGGTGGAAAAAAAGGTGGCATATTTGATAGTAATAGCCAGGAAATAAAAGTTTACTTCACAAAGTCAAAAGGTCCTGGAGAAATAGCATTAGTGCCTGTAGCCCGGAAAATCTCTAAGGATGACAGTTTGGTTTATGCTTCTGTAAAAGAGCTGTTTCTTGGACCTACAAAATCTGAAGAGCTAAAAAAAATAATGACTGAAATACCTCTTGGCACTCGCCTGATAAATATAGAAGAAAGTGGCGATGAAATCCATCTGAATATTTCATCCCAATATATAGCTGGAGGTGGCTCAGCTACTATGCAGTTGAGATATCTTCAAATCTATAAAACACTAAAAAAAATTGCACCATTTAAGGAAGTCTATCTCCTGGTTGATGGTAAGCCGGTTAAAACCATTGGCGGAGAAGGCCTGGAGGTAACACAACCCCTGACAAAGATTAATGACTATACTCAGAAATTTGAAAAAACTGAAGGTCTTCAGCCATGATGAATTAGTTTCTGACCATTTCATGAAACACCTTCTTAAAATATCAGAATCTGCCAGTGAAACTCAGGATATCGGAAGAGAGCTAGGGGTAAAATTATCTTCTCCTGTTATTGTAGGTCTTTCAGGTGAAATGGGTACAGGCAAAACAGTTTTTACAAAAGGTTTTGCTCATGGACTTGGAGTAAAAGAACTTATTACAAGTCCTACATTTCTGGGCGTAAGTGAATATTACTCAGGCAGGATGTCATTTGTTCATATGGATTTTTATAAAAAAGTAACTCCTTTAAAAATAATTAAAAACTTTTTCAGAAATGGTGCAGTTATTTTAATAGAGTGGTTTGAAAATTATTCAATTGCGTTTAATGAAAAATTAGAAACAGATATAAGAGTGTATATTCAATATTTAAATGAAAATGGAGGGGATAATTCAGCAAATAAAAGGAAAATTATTATTGAATCTGGTATTTATGATGATGTGTAAATCCCTTTATTAGCCCTATGTTATACTAAATGTTCTTAAATCAGGAGAGTTTCATGGCAGTTAGTACACAAGCAAAAAATCTTTACGAAGTATTTGTAGTATTTAAGGCAAACATTGATGATGATGAACTTGAGAAAAATATTTCCCAGGTTGAAACAGCTATTAAGAACTATGGTGGAAACATCATTAAAATTGGAGAGCCTTTGAGAAGGACTTTTACCCACAGAATTAAAGGAGTAAAAGAAGGTTACTATGTTTCGGTAGTATTTAATTCTCCTCCTGAATTGCCAAATGTGCTGAAAAGAACCCTGTCGATAGCAGATGATGTGCTTCGTTACATTCTTGTAAGAAAAGATAGCAAGAAAGAGAACCTCAAATGAGCCTGAGTTCCATAACCATCAGCGGGACACTCAAAAAAGATCCAGAAAAAAGATTTACTCCTACAAATATTCCGGTTACTAATTTATTAGTTGAAGTCTCATATGTGCCGCGTGGATCTCAAAATAATCAGGATAGTTTACCTACCCAGACTATTCGTGTTAATGCCTGGCGTGAGCTTGCAGAGCTTTGTGAAAAGAAGCTGAAAACAGGTGACAAAATTCTTATTACAGGCAGAGTTCAGATTAATGCATATACTAGTAATGAAGGAAAGAAAAAAAAGGAAGTAGAAATTGATGCAACCTCAATTACCTTGTTAAATGATTTACTTTCTTCTGTGAATGTGAAAAGTACCGAAGTTCAGAAAACTGATAATTCAGATGTTGGGAAGATTTCAGAGCTGGACGAAATTGTTAATAGTACTGAAGAGATACCGTTTTAGCAATAACAACTTTAAACGTTAAATTTAAATTCAATTACATCATCTGCATGAACTGTATATTCTTTACCCTCAAGTCTAACTAATCCTTCTTCTCTCGCCGCGGTTTTTGATCCAAGTTTAAGCAGAGTATCATATTTTATTACCTCTGCTTTTATAAAACCCTTTTCAAAATCTGTATGAATAACACCTGCTGCCTGTGGGGCTTTTGTGTTTTTTAGAATTGTCCAGGCTCTGGCTTCCTTTTCACCTGCAGTATAAAATGTCATTAATCCAAGTAAATCAAAAGTTTCTCTTATAAGGTTATCTACACCGCTTGAAACCTGAATCGAACCATTTTTATTTAAGAACTCAGCTTTTTCCTCGTTGCTGAAAGTAATTAAATCTTCTTCAAGCCTTGCACAGATTGGGACACATTTTGCATTAAACTTTGCAGCATGTTTTTTTACTTCTTCAAAGTATTTATTTTTTCTTGTATCTGCAAAATCTTCTTCCGATACATTGGCTGCATAAATAACTGGCTTTGCTGATAACAGAAATAATGAATTGTAAAAATCAATATCTTCTTTCTCAAGTTGTATTGAACTAAGAGGCTTTTCGCTGCTCAGTGTATTCTTTATTATTTCAAGAACTTCAAGCTGTCTTTTGCTTTCTTTATCGTTTCCTTTTACTTTTTTTGATACATTATCGATTCTCTTTTCGATAGACTGTAAGTCACTTAATGCAAGCTCAATGTTTATTATTTCAATGTCTCTTAATGGATCCACAGTATTTTCTGTGTGTGTGATGTTTGGATCGCTAAAGCATCTGACAACATGAACGATTGCATCAACTTCTCTTATATGACTCAGAAACTGGTTTCCAAGCCCTTCTCCTTTGCTTGCACCCTTTACAAGCCCTGCAATATCTATAAATTCAAAAGCAGCAGGGACTATTTTGTTTGTTTTTACAATTGCTGCAAGTTTAATTAATTTTTCATCAGGAAGGTTTACTATTCCTACATTTGGTTCAATTGTACAAAATGGATAATTGCTTGCTTCTGCCTGGTGGTTTTTGATTAGTGCATTAAATAAGGTTGATTTTCCTACATTTGGAAGCCCAACGATTCCTGCTTTATACATAGTACTATTTTTATCTTGAGAACAATCCTCTTTTTTTCTTTATCGGAGGATTTGTACGGACAGTTACTGTCATTCCTTGTTTATCATTTGCAGGTTGTATTTCATTTCCATTAATCTGTTCTTCTGTCTTGGGTTTATCCTTTGTTAGGTTTTTCCCGGTTATATCCTCTTCAATTGTTTTTGAAATATCATCTGGCTTTTCCTCTTCCGTCATTTGCTCATTGTCCTGATTTTTTAGTTCTTCTTTTTTTTGTTCTTGTGGTTGAGGTGCAGGTTGTGATGCTTGTGGGTTTTGAAGTCTTTGTTGAATAATTGTCAGCTGTTCCTGGGCATCCGCCTGCTGGTTTTCTCCAAGCCCAACCTGAATGGCTGTCTGGTACAGCTGATAGGCTGCGATTAAATCCCCCTGCTCCTGGTATATTTTTGCAACAAGATAGCGGGATTCCGAGTTCTGTGGATTAAGCCTCGAGATAACGTGATTAAATTCTTTTTTTGCATCGTCAAAACGACTGTTTCCCTGACCGTAAAGAATCTTTGCATAATTTAAACGGCTTGGCCAATAATTAAGATCAGCCTTAAAGGATTTTTTATATGCCTGTTCGGCAAGTGGTATATAGTCGAAATCTTTAAATCTGCTTGCATAACTGAAATAAACATTTCCTTCCCCTGACCATGCTTCAACATTATATTTAAAAAGATCACGACTTGTTTTAAAATACTCAAGACTTTGATCAAAAAGTGATTTGTTATTTACAGCTTGTGCCTTGTTAAATATTGCTTCAGCAAGTTTTGCCCATGCTTTGTCGGATTTAGAATTTAGCTGTGTAGCAGTTCTGAACGCTGCAATTGCACCATCCAAATTGTCTTCTGTAGCTCTTATTTGTCCCAGACTAATCCAGTCATCAAGAGATATTGCGGGCACGTTTTTTGCTTTGTTGAAATAATTTTTTGCTTCAAGATCATTCCCCATTCTGGATAGAACTGTATATTTTGCAATATATGATTCGACTGTAGGAGAGAGAACAAGAGCTCTGTTTGCAAGATATTCCGCAGTTCTTAAATTAGGATCCTGTTCTGTTTTTTTAGCATCCTGGAAACTTGCTTTTTTAGCATGTACAATTGCCAGCTTTGCCAGAAAACCTGCTTTTTCACGGTCAGTATTCCCGTAATTAGTCAAATATTTTTCTATATTTCCGTCAGTTGCTTTTCCAATGGAGATAAGGTTATCTCCAATTGGTGCATAGAATAAATGAAGCTTCTTTGGTGCTTCAAATTCAATAATTACGTTATCGTCTGTGTTTACCCTTTTTTCAAGAGGCAGAGATTTTAAACGGGAAACACTGCTGGTGGCTGACTTTGCAAGTTTTGCGATTTCCTTGTTTCCTAAAAGGAATTCTGCCACAAAATCAACGGCATTATGAATTGAAATCCTTGATAAGTCATCAAGGGTGGTTACTTCTACTTCTTTTCCTTCTTTATTCTTTGCCTTAAAGCTTGTTTTGATTCTTTCCTCAATTTTCCCTATATCAAGCTTTAGAGGCTCATTTGAACCAATTAAAATAATTTCTCCTGCATTCCCGGGTCTGAATAAATATACATAACCGTCTTTAACTTTTTTTCCGTTTTCATATTTGCCAAATGCCTGTTTGAATGTATTGATTAAAACTCCCAGATATTCAGGCGTAATTGAATAAAGCTGAATCCATTCACAGAACAACCCGTTTTTCTTTAGATGTTTTGAACCGAGTTCCCAGAACTCTTTTGTAAAAAGCTGGGAAGCACCGCTTACCCATGGATCAGCTGGCTGTGAGATGATAATGTCGAATTTTTCCTTCGTAGTGAGCAAGTAATTTCTGCCATCTGTATGTATTGCTTTTACTTTACTGGCTAAGGGATTCCTTGCTTTATTTAACGGAGAGCCATTCCCGTCAAAAGGACTTTTTTCAGCTGGAGGTTCAAAAAACTTATTTCCGTCTATTACTGCTTTCTCAATTTCACATACTTTTACACTTTTTAATGATGGGTACCTCAGGACTGAACCCGTGGTACATCCACTTCCAAGCCCTACAACCAGTGCATTCTCAGGTTCACCTTTGTGAAGGATAAGGGGTAATTGTCCAAGCAATACCTGTGTAACCATGTCTGCCTGTGACGGTCCATCTCCATCTGTCGGAACGCCTGCATCGACTTTACCATTATTTTTTAAAAGAGTAGTGTTTCCGCTTTCATCTACATTAATTGATACGACAGTAGTAAGTCCTTCTTTGTAGAATTTTATTTTTTCTTTTGTGTTATCAAATTTAAAAATCTTAAAAAACTGCTCTTTTGAAAGTGTTTTATAGGAAAGTGAATGATAGATTGCAACACCTGTTGTCATGAGAGATTTGTCCCATGACGGCATGAGTATTAAAGTTGAAATTAGAGCAACGGCACTGGAGATATAAACCCAGGAGGTGGATATTTTTCTCTGCTTCTCATTTAGTTTGTCATTGTTTATTACATCTGCATAAATAAGATATAACCCAAAAGCAACTGCAAACAGAATTACCAGCTTTGTTGTTGTATGAATCCCGCTTCCAAACATTCCAAAGAATGGTATAAAAATAAAACCAGTAAAAAATGATCCAAGAATGGCACCTAATGTATTTAACGAATACAGTTTTCCTACTGTCTCACCAACATGATCAGGTCTTGCAGAATAAATTCTTATTACCAGCGGGAACAGCATTCCTGAAAGAATTGTTGGTGGAAACATTATCATGCTTGACAGAAATAACTTATGAAGTGTCATAAGAAACCAGCCTAGGGCAGGATCGTCAGGGAGTTTTTGTGCCAATGAAAGAAATGCCCATGGTAGTTCATTAAAAAAACATGCGGTTACAAAACCAGCAATTCCTATACCACATAAAATTAATCCTACCCACAGTACCGGTCTGCCGATTTTCTCAACATACTTTGTCATAATTGCAGTGCCAAGAGCAAGCCCTGTAAGAAAAGTAACAAGCATGGTTGAAAATGCATATGTTGAAGAACCAAAGACGAGAGTCAGTGTTCTGGTCCAGACTACCTCAAAAGTAAGAGCTACAAATCCGCTTACTATAATAGCTAGCATTGAGAGTTTAATCAGATGAAGAGGGATTTCATCTTCGGATTCACTAATAAGAGTTTCTAGGTTTGAATGATCTTCATCATCACTAATAACAGTGTCAGCCTGGACTTTTTTGTTGGCTGATGCAAGGAATATTACTGCAGAAGCAAGCAGCAAATTTAAAAAGGCTGCAATATAAACTGTAAGATTTACTCCTACAGCTGGCAGGAAAATAAATCCTGCAAGAAATGTCCCGATTACTGCACCAACAGTATTTATTGTGTACAGTGCGCCAACATTAAAAGTTAATATGTCGGATCTTACATTAGTGAGGTACCTACTTAGAACTGGTAAGGTTGCACCCATGAGAACAGTAGGAATTGCAAGGAGAACCACTGAAATTACAAATCTGACAAGATAAGAAATAAACTGAACATTTTCAAACATCTGTACCACGGTCTGCCATATTGGGGCAAGAAAATTGTTGCTAAAGATTATAGGGACAAGAAGACCATAAATTCCGATAGCAAGTTCAAGTAAACCGTAAGCAAGCAAAGGTTTTTTAAAATGATCAATAAATTTTCCACCAAAGTAACTTCCTATAGCCAATCCGCCAAGAAATGCAGTTAATACTGTGGTGACCGCAAGGGTAGTACCGCCAAAAACATAAGTAAGCATTCTGGTCCAGACCACTTCATATATAAGTCCGCTTATGCCGGAAAACAGAAAGCATGTGAAAACAACAATATAGACAAATCTGTATGCCATCTCATTAGTGCTTTTATTTTTTGCTGATCTTTGCATGGTTATGGTCGAAGTATTTGCCATTATCTTCTCCTGCTTGCTACAAAAAAATACATGTAATAGTATAGAGTATTAGTTTATTTTTTGTATAAGAAAGATATGAATAAATTTACTGAAAAAGAAAAGTACAGAGTGCTTGCAAGAGCAGCAAAGACCAAACTTGATTTTAAAGAAATAAGCCTTGTTATTTCTGAGAAGATATCCAGGCTAGAAGAGTTCAAATCTGCTAAGACTGTTATGTCATATCTTGCAAAAGATAGTGAGGTATCTTTGAACAGTCTTTTCAATGATAAAACTAAACACTGGTTTGTACCTTTAGTGAAAGATTCTTCCCTTGTTCTGACTTCATATGAGGATGGAAAAACAATGCTTAGTAAAGGTGCATTCGGAATAATGGAGCCTGTAGCAGAAATGAGCGAATGCTTTGATCAAATCCAAAGAAAAATTCCAATTGATTTAATTCTTGTACCTGGTCTTTATTTTGATAAAAAGGGTGCAAGAATTGGGTATGGTGGCGGTTATTATGATAAGTTCTTAAAGCTTAATCCGGACAGTAAAAAAATTGGTTGTTGCTCAAGAGAATCTTTATATGATGAACTTCCTCAGGATGAGTGGGATGTAAAGGTTGATTTGGTTGTAATTAGCTAACCGCCCTCCTTGCTCATTCTTCGCTTGTCGGGCTTTGCAATGTCCACTTAGAACAGCTTCTTGTCGCATTATTCAGATTGTACCGAATGAATCGGATACAATCTTACTTTATAAGTAGTTTACTCGGAAGTGTTGCCCTAGGTAGGCATTAACTTTAGATTATTAATCCCTGTTTTAACCTTGTTTTAACAATGTTCTGTAATAGTACCATCGAGGTCTGAAAGGACCTTATATTTTTTATTTATGTCAGCCAGAACAGCAACATTAGCAAAACACCAGAATGATACTTATTCATTCAACAGGAGTCTGATTCCTTTTTCTAAGATGCAGCAGGAAGAAAGGGTTAAACCTCCTGATAGTAATTTCAATGTTATTGACAGCAGACACCTTTTTGAGAAAAAGAGCAGCTTAACACCTGAGCAGGAAGAGTTAATCAGGAGAAGAGACACTTATTTAAAAGCAGAAAGAATGGTTATTGTTAACTTTTTTACAGGTGGAACAGCTTATAAAAAAGGTGCAATGGATGTTATCTATAAAGGCTTTAATCCTATGAAGTGACACGAAGTGTCATCTCGAGCTTCATTGGCAAGTAATTTCCTTAATTAAGAATTTTTTAATCGGTAAAACAACTGAAAAAGTTTGCCTTTTGAACTACAATCTATTCATATGTTTACAGGCATTATAAAGGAACAAGGCATCATAAAAGCCATTAAATCATCTGGCAATATTATTGAATTTAATATCTCGTGTCAGGAGATTTTTAAGAGCCTGAATGTAGGGGATAGTGTATCAGTAAATGGTTGTTGTCTTACCATAACAAGCCTTGATTCCTCAGCTTCAAGTTTTATAGTTCAGCTAACAGAAGAAACAATAAACAAAACCAATTTTTATGGATTAAAAGAAGGTATATTTGTTAATCTGGAACCGTCATTAAATTTTGATGGAAAAATTGATGGACATATTGTAACAGGCCATATTGATTGTACTGGCAGAGTTCTGGCTGTAAATTCAGATGATGACAATATTATTGTTAAAATTTTATTTCCTGAAGAATACAAATATTTTATTGCACCAAAGGGCAGTATTTCTGTAAATGGTGTAAGCCTTACAGTGATTGATTCTGATATTAATTCTTTTAGCTTTACTTTAATCCCTTTTACAAGAGATAATACTAATCTGGGCTTGCTAAAAACTGCTGATTTAGTAAACTTAGAAGTGGATTTAATCAGCAGATATATAGTTAACTGTTTAAAACATTCTGACACGTTAAAACTTTCCGGAGCAAGAGGTAATAAATGAAAGCAGATACTCAGGGGCTTGGTTTAAAAGAACAGTTATTTGATTCTGTAGAAGATGCTATAGAAGATGTTCGTGCTGGCAAAATAATAATTGTTGCTGACGATGAGGACAGGGAAAATGAAGGTGATCTTGTCTGTGCTGCTGAAAAAATAACACCTGAAATTATTAATTTTATGGCAAAAGAGGGACGTGGACTTATTTGTCTTTCTTTGCAGGAAGATATTGCAAACAGGCTTGAACTTCATGAAATGGTAAACAAAAATTCAAGCAGTTTCGGGACAGCCTTTACAGTAAGTGTTGATGCAGATAAAAAATTCGGCACTACCACAGGGATTTCAGCCAGTGACAGGGCAAAGACCATTCAGGTTGCTATAAATGATCAGTCTGTTCCATCTGATCTGGCAAGACCCGGACATATTTTCCCTATACGAGCAAGGAAGGGTGGAGTACTGAAGAGAGTGGGTCAGACAGAAGCATCTGTTGATCTTGCAAGACTTGCAGGATTTAAATCAGCCGGTGTTATTTGTGAAATCTTAAATGAAGATGGAACTATGGCTAGAAGACCTGATCTCTTTCGCTTTTCCAGAAAGCATAATCTGAAACTGATTACTGTTGCACAGCTTATTTCCTATAGATTAAACAAGGAAAGATTTGTAATTCGTGAAGCAAGAGCAAAACTGCCAAACAAAATCGCGGAAAAACACGAAAAAGAATTCACAATATTTGCATACAGGGATACTTTAAATAATAAAGAGCACATTGCTCTTGTCTGTGGAGATATAAAAGATAAAGAAAATGTGCTTGTAAGAGTGCACAGTGAGTGTCTTACTGGAGACACTTTTGGAAGCCTCCGCTGTGACTGTAATGATCAGCTCCATTTTGCGCTTGAAAAAATTGCAAAGGAAGGACTTGGTGTGGTGGTTTACTTAAAACAGGAAGGTAGAGGAATTGGTCTTATAAATAAAATAAAAGCATATGAACTTCAGGATGAGGGCTATGATACTGTAGAAGCTAATGAAAAGCTTGGTTTTAAAGCAGATTTAAGAGAATACGGAGTTGGTGCACAGATCCTGACTGATTTAGGACTAACCACTATAAGACTTATGACCAATAATCCAAGAAAAATTGTAGGAATTGAAGGTTATGGACTGACAGTTACAGGTAGAGTTCCAATTGAAATCTGTACTGAACACAATGAAAACTATTTAAAGACAAAAAATGAAAAAATGGGTCATGTAATAAGTCTTAAGAAGAAAGAAAATTAAATTTCTATGACAGATATTATTGAAGGAAAACCAGAACCTGGACAAAACAATAAATTTGCAGTTGTTGTAAGTAAATTTAATGGATTTGTTACTGAAAAACTCTTGGAAGGTTGTTTAAAAACACTGAAGGAATATGGGGTTAAAGATAGAGACATTGATATTGTTAAAGTGCCAGGGGCATTTGAAATACCAGCTATTGTAAAAAACCTTCTTGATATTAAGAAATATTCTTCTGTTATTTGTCTTGGAGCTGTAATCCGTGGTGAAACTCCTCACTTTGATTACATTTGTAGTTCTGTAAGCAATCAAATTGGCAGCCTTTCTGCTATTAGTGGAATGCCTGTAATTTTTGGAATAATTACTACAAATACTATTGATCAGGCTTTGGACAGAGCAGGTGGAAAGGCTGGGAATAAAGGCTCTGAAGCAGCTTTAGCAGCACTTGAAATGGTTGATGTAACTTTTAAGGTGAAATCAAGCAATATAAGTCCCGCAAGGTTTAGCTCATAACTTCTTCTGCACTTAGGCTATGAGAACTATTGCTTACAGCAAGAATTCTCTGATAATGAAGACAAAGTATGCAAAGTGATTTAAATCTGTAATTTAGAATTTCTACCAGCACTTCACTTTCTTCTACACCACCAATAATCTCTATTTGTTTCTTTGTATTATCAATAATTTTTTCTGTTTTTTCTTTTAAAATTTTATACTCTATTATTAGTTCTTTTGGAAAATCTACTATATAAGGACTTTCATAGCCCAGTGCTTTTTTATAAACTGAGTTTAATTCATTAAGTGCTTCAAAACGAGTTAGTAATTCATTAGAAATATAACCTTTTGTAAGCACTTCCTTTTCTATCTGATAGCAAATAGTAATAATTTCATCGGTGATAACTTCAAGTTGTTCTTTTAGCTTTTTATTTTTACTGTAATTAACATGATTATCTAAAAGATTTTCTTCAAAATTAATTTCACGTACCCATCTGCCTTCCATTGGCAAAACATGACTAAACTAGCTCAGGAGCTAGTTTTGAGTCACCCTCCGGATTAAAAATCACCCTGTTTTTAACTATGAATTTATTGTATCACAAGTTTGTTTTAATATGTTAAGAGGTATAGGTTTAATTAAATCTTGTTAAGTAGTAATGGAAAGATAAATCCGATTTTAATTAATCAATCTGTGCTCTTTGCAGTCTGTCTGAATAATCAATATAAATAGTTTTGTACTGTGTGTAAGTATCCAGTGCCATTACCCCACCTTCGCGGGTTCCGTTTCCGGTATTTTTCCACCCGCCAAATGCTGCAGCACCACCGCATTCAGCACCAATTGTAGGAGCATTAATATAAACAATGCCGGATTCAAATTCATTTCCTGCTTTCATGGCTAAATTTATATCTTTTGTGTAAATGGAAAGTGATAAACCGTACTCAACATTATTTGCAACTTTTACAGCTTCATTAATATCATTAACTTCTATTACTGCTAAAACAGGACCAAAAACTTCTTTGCAGGCAAGTTCCATATTTGGTTTTATATTTGAAACAATGGTGGGTTCATAAAAATTACCTTTGTCATATTCGCCACCAGTCAGGGATTTCCCGCCACAAAGAACTTTACCACCTTCTTTAACTGTTCTTTCTACAAAATCATGAACATTGTCTCTATGTGAGCTTGTAATTAATGGTCCGACCTGGGTTTTTTCATTTAGTCCGTTTCCAACGGTTAATTTTTTTGCAGCATTTACAAACTTTTCTAAAAAAGAATTGCTCCAGGAAGATTTTTGCAATATGAGTCTGCTTGTTGAAGTGCATCTTTGACCAGTGGTGCCAAATGCCCCCCATAATACTCCCTCCAGAAGCAAATCCTGATTTGCATCTTCAAGGGCTATAATTGCATTTTTTCCACCAAGCTCAAGAGCACATTTTTTAAGCATTCTCCCACAAGTTTCATAAACCATTTTCCCTACTTCAACGGAGCCTGTGAGGCTTATAACTTTTATGTCAGGATGTCTGACAATAAGATCCCCAAATTCTCCTGTGCCAAATAGTATACTTGCACAACCTTTCGGAAGACCCGCTTTATATAAGTTTTCTATGAGCATATAACCAGACATTGGTGCATCTTTTGATGGTTTTAAAATCACTACATTTCCTGAAATAAGTGCAGGAGCAACTTTCCAGCTTGGAACTGCAGCAGGGAAGTTCCAGGCACTTATTAATCCGCATATTCCAATTGGCTGCCTGATTGTAATTATTGATTTGTTTTGTAATTCACTTTGACCTGTAAGCCCATAAATTCTTCTGCCTTCACCAGCAAAAAATAAATAAGTATCAATTACTTCCTGGATTTCTCCTCTGGCTTCTACAATAGGTTTACCTGTTTCTTTGGTAAGAATTCTTGAAAGTTCTTCTTTTTGATCCTTTGTTATTTCTGCTGCACGATAAAGTATCTCAGCTCTTTTTGGCGCAGGTGTATAACGCCATATCTCAAAGGCTTTTTTTGCAATACTTACAGCATTATCGAGATCTTTTTGATTTGATTTTGGGAATTTTCCAAGTAGTTCTGATTTATCAGCAGGATTGTATTTTTCAAAAAAGTCTTTTGATGAACTCTCTGAAAGGTTGCCGCCAATATTGTTTTTATAGGTTAATGTTGCTGTAGGCATAATTAATAAATCTCCTAAGTTTTTTTAATTATGTTTATTATTTTATCTGCTGCATCAAATAAAATATTCTTCTCAATGTTTAATGGTGGAATAAACCTTATTACTTTCTGCTCTGTACCCGCAGATAAAAGAAGCATTTTTTCCTTAAAGCATAGATCAATTACTTTTTCTACTTTTTCTTTGTCAGTGAATTCCAGTCCTATCATAAGACCATAGCCTCTTACTTTTACTTTTTTCTCAAGTTCAGACTGAAAATGTTTCATTAGTTCAGAACCTGTTTTAAATACATAATCAAGCAGTCTGTCTCTTTGAATAATTTCAAGTGTTTTTTGTGCTGCAGCACAGCTAACTGGATTTCCCCCGAATGTACTTCCATGAGAAGCTGGCGGCATAAGGGACATTAATTTCTTCCGCGTTGAAAACGCGCCCATTGGCAGACCATTTGCAATTCCTTTTGCAATAGTTATTACATCAGGTACTACACCATAATGTTCGCAGGCAAACCACTTACCTGTTCTTCCTATACCGGACTGTACTTCGTCAAAAATTAAAAGTATATTGTACTCGTCACAAATTTTCCTTAGCTCTTTCAGGTAATTAAACCTGTGGTTGGGCGAAGGTACATAACCGCCTTCACCGACTATTGGTTCAATAATAATTGCTGAAATAGATTCTGGTGGCAGGTTTAATTTGAACATTCTGGTTAGTAAATCCATACATTCAAGTTCACAGGAAGAAGGATCTTTAAATACAGGACATTTCCAGCAATTAGGAAAATCAACAAAATTTATTCCGGCAAGAAGTGGATCATAATTTATTCTATGTAGTGATTTTGAAGATGACAAAGCTGTACTTCCAAGTGTTCTGCCATGAAATGAACCCCTGAAAGCAACAATGTTTGGTCTTCCAGGATTAACATATCTGCTTAGTTTTATTGAACCATCAACAGCTTCTGCACCGCTGTTACAGAAAAATGTGTTATCCAGATCTCCGGGTAATATATCTGCAATCTTTTCAGCAAGTTTTATATTTCCTGGATGATGAGTTACACAGCTTATATGTATAAGCTGTGATAATTGTTCCTGAGCTGCTTTTACTACTTCTGGATGACAGTGTCCCAGCTGGGTTACTCCAATACCAGAGGTAAGATCAAGGTACTTTACACCCTCTGTTGTGTATAAATAAGGACCTTCACCCTTTTCTGTAACTATATGAAAAACCCTGTATAAAGCACTAGACAAAAACTGCTCATCTTTGGCCAGTAATTCTTTTAAATTTGATCCTTGGCTTGTTACCATAAAAATGTGTTGAAAAAATATGATGGAGAAAAACTAATTAAGCTGATGTATAGGTGTATTATAAGATAGTTCTAGATTCTTATGGCAAATATTGAATTAATAACTGACAAAGATATTTTAAAAGGATATTTTTCAGATGCATCAAACTATCCTGGTCATGCTGAAGCTCTGATAAGACCAAAGTCACTACAGGATGTTATAGAAATTGTAAAAGAAGCAAATTCAAAAAAAATACCTATAACAACAATAGGTAATAGAAGCAGTTTAACAGGATCTGCCTCGCCTGAAGGTGGCTGGATTCTGGATACAAGCCAGATGGCAAAAATTACAGAAATAAATCATAAAGAAAAATTTGCAGTTTCAGAGCCTGGAATAATGCTTTCGGATTTTAAAAAAACTGTTTTTGATGAAGGTTTGTTTTATGCTCCTGATCCTACAAGTGAAAAGGAATGTTTTTTTGGCGGTTCAATTGCTACAAATGCTTCAGGCTCAAGAACATTTAAATATGGCTCCACGAGAAAATATGTTAGAGCATTAGAAGTGGTTCTTTCAACAGGCAAAGTGCTGAATGTACGAAGACCGCAGATTGAAAAAAATACATTTGGTTATTTACCATTTCAGAATATGGTTGATATATTTGTAGGTTCAGAAGGAACATTAGGTGTTATAACAAAAGCAGAGGTAGGATTAATTGAAAAACCTGAAAATTTTTTTGGTGGCATGGTATTTTTTGGTTCTTTAAATGATGCGCTTGATTTTGTTGTTGCTGTACGTGAAGAATTAAAGAAAGTTACCCCTTTAATCATGCCCAGAGCAGTTGAACTTTTTGATCATCATGGATTATCAATTATAAAAAACGACTCTTCTTTTAAAATACCGGAAAGTAGTAAGGCAGCAATATTTTTTGAGCAGGAATATGATTCTAATGTAAGTTTTGAAAATATCCTGGATCAGTGGTTGTCATTTATGGGGAAATCCAGGTCTCTGTCAGATGATACTGTTATAGCTGGAAATATAAAACAGCAGGAGGAACTTAGAAGGCTTAGACATATGGTGCCAAGCCATTTATTTGAAGAAGGTGCACGGTTTGTAAATGATGGTGGCGGGAAAGTTTCTACTGACTGGTCAGTTCCAGTAAATAAAATCCATGAAATTATTAATTATGCGCACAATCTTGCATTGGAAGCCAAAATAGAAGAACCTGTAATTTATGGTCATATAGGTAACGGACATCCGCATTATAATTTTATTGCAAAAAATTCTTCTGAGAAAAAACAAATTCTTGATGTCGTACACAAAACCTGTAAAAAGGTTGTATCACTGGGAGGTACAATTGCAGCAGAACATGGAATAGGAAAAATAAAAAAAGATTTTGTTAAATATCAGTACCCAGAACCTATTATTGATGCCATGAAAGCTTTGAAAATGTCCTTGGATCCATCTGGAATTATGGCTCCAGGCAACATTTTCTAGGGATAGCATGTTAATAAATAGTTTATTTAACCCACTCTTAATTAACTTTTTTCCCTAACCATACAATTACGCTATCAAAAGTGTTTTCTATACTTGGTTTTATATATCGACAGGACAAAGTTTCTACTTTATTTATTTAAGTAATATATAAAATCATGCCAGAATTTCAGATTGGTAATATTGGCCAAAATCCATGCTCGTGTAATCGTAGGAGCAAAAACCATAATATAAGCGTTGAAAATGTTGCTTCACAAAATCCTCCACCTCAAATAGAGAATAAGGGTAAACAACCTGAAGGAAATAATGAAGATTCTTATTCAACACTTAATGGTCTTGTTGGCTCAGTTAAAAGGATTGCTTCTGATACTGTATCGCAAATAGTCAAACAGGCAGTAGCTGAGGATGGAAGTACTACTCATAAAGCAGTAGGTATTGCTTTTAAACAAGATGGTGGAGCATTTTCTACTTCAGCATTTCCTGATCTGATAGGTAAAGTAGCTTGTAAAGTTAAAAAAATATCAGATACTGTCAGTTCAATGTTTAATGCTTTTTCTCCTTTTATTAATTTGATTAATGGAGCAACTCCGACAAGTGATGGACCCCAATCACAGGAAGATAAAAAAGTGATTGTAAAAGATGTGACGATTGCTTTAGAACGTGCTGTGAGAGATGTAAGAGAAAATGAGGAATTAAATAAATCAATGTCACCGGAAGCAAAAAAAGCTATTAGTGAATTTTATTTAAAAATTGAAAAATTAAGCCAAAGACAAGATTTGAAAAATATGGATATTAGTCAATTGATTGCAGAATGGAGGAGAGATCCAAACAGTGCAGTGCTGCTTCAAATGGCACAGAGTATAAGACAGGGACAATGCGCTCCTTTTAGAAACAGGAGGCTACAAGAAGCTTTTATAAGATCGCTTGAGTCTCTAGGTAATGCTCTGGAAGGACTTGAAAATCAACCACAAAATGCTCAAACCCAACAAGCAATTCAGCAGTTTAATCAAACTGTAGTAAGTCCTGTTATTGAAAATATGCACATACACCAACAAGCTGGAGGGGATGCAAATTATACTCAGCAACAAAGGATTAGGATTCAGGGAAATTTCATGGAATCTCATAACCAGGTTCAGGGATTGATAAATGATCCTGAGTGTTCTTCATGTATTAGTGACATTTCTGAAATGCTGGAAGAATACTCAAATTTTATTTTTAATTCTATCAAGGAATTATTTGAGGAGAGAAAAGAAGAAGAGGAAAGAGATGAAAGAATCAGATGTAAAAAGCTATGCGAAGAAAGAAAAAATGATGAAAAACTTATAAGGGAAAATTGTAAGAAATACTGGATAAAAAAAAGTTCGGTTAATGTACTGTCAAAAAAACTTGAAGAAATGCAACTTAATATGTCTTTTCACAACATGTTGGTTAACCGTGTTTCTAAAAGAGCAGGAGTCAACCGTACAAATATTGAATCGGATGCAAGAAAATCTAGATTAGAGTATAACAATATGGAGTATAGGTATCGAAATGAAAAGGAACTGGAATACTACTACAAAGATCAATTAACAGAAATTCTTAATGAAATATCTCCCTCCTCTGAGTGCATAGAACTAATGGTTAATACTGAAACAAAATTCCATTGCTAAATTGAAGAGGTTTTTTATATAATTTCTCTTCAGTTATAATTGCTTATGAATAATTTGTTACTACCTAGCTAGGGTAACATTTTTGAATAAGCTATTTAAAAGGTAAGATTTTATCCGATTTATTCGGTAAAATCTGAGCAATGTGATAAGGAATTGTTCCAAATACACATTGCAAAGCCCGACAAGCGAAGAATGAGCGAGGAGGGCGGTGGGTAGAAAAAATAATTGTGATATTTTAGGAAGGATTAATAATGGCACAGTCATCAGTATTAGGTTATCCAAGAATTGGCCCTAACAGGGAATTAAAAAAGGCTACAGAATCATTCTGGAAGGGTGAAATAAAAGAATCTGATCTTGAGCAGAAAGCAAGAGAAATCAGACTTTTAAACTGGAATACTCAAAAGAATGCTGGTATAAGCATAATTTCATCAAATGATTTTAGTTTTTATGATCAGATGCTTGATATGTCAGTATTGCTTGGTGCAATCCCTCCCAGATTTGCTGCGGATGGAAAAAGTATAGATTTACACAAATATTTTTTAATGGCTCGCGGACTTCAGTCAGTGCCTGCAATGGAAATGACAAAGTGGTTTGATACAAATTATCACTATATCGTTCCTGAATTTTATAAAAATCAGAAATTTAGAATTTCCTCAAACAAACCATTTTCTGAATATGAAGAAGCAAAAGCTGCTGGTATAAAAACAAGACCAGTTATAATCGGACCACTTACTTATCTTTTGCTTGGAAAGTTAAAGGAATCAGGTTTTTCTAGATTCAGTCTTCTTGAACCTTTGCTTGAGGTCTATAAGGAAGTACTGTTTAAGTTTAAACAGCTTGACGTGGAGTGGGTCCAGATAGATGAGCCTGCTTTGATAATGAACTTAAACAGTGAAGCAAAACAGGCATTCCTGGATGCATACAGGTATTTTTCAGAGAAAGTGCCTGGATTAAAAATTATGCTTACTACTTATTTTGGTCCTTTGTCTGATAATATTTCACTTATTTCACAGCTTCCTGTTCCCGGATTACATCTTGATTTTGTTAGAGCTCCGGAGCAGCTTAGCAAAGCACTTTCATTACTTCCTAAGAGTACTGTTCTGTCTGCAGGGGTAGTTGATGGCAGAAACATATGGAAGTCAGAATTCAGTAAAGCCTTAGAGGTCCTTGAGGTGATAGTTAAATCCAGAGGTAAGGAGAACCTAATTGTTTCATCCTCTTGTTCGCTTCTTCATGTACCTCTTGATTTGGATCTTGAAACAAATATGGAGCCAGATCTAAAAAGCTGGCTTTCTTTTGCAAAACAAAAACTTAGAGAAATAGTAACTCTTCAGAAGGCTGTTGAACATGGAAGGCAGTCTGTATTAAAAGAACTGGCAGAAAACGAAACAGTCTTTAAAACCAGGAGAGAAAGTAAAAAAGTATTTGTTCAGTCTGTAAGGGAAAGATTGAAAAATATTTCTCCTGCTGATTATTCAAGAAAAAGCCTATTTAGGATAAGGCAAAAACTCCAGAGAGAAAAACTAAAACTGCCTTCCTTTCCTACCACTACAATAGGTTCCTTTCCTCAGACACCAGATGTACGAGCTGCACGGGCAAAATATAAATCCGGTGAACTGGCAAAGGATATGTATGAAAAATTAATGAAAGAAAAAATTAAGGATGCAATTAATAGACAAAATGAGATAGGAATTGATGTACTTGTTCATGGTGAGCCTGAAAGAAATGATATGGTTGAGTACTTTGGAGAAATGCTTGATGGCTTTGCTTTTACTAAAAATGGATGGGTTCAGTCATATGGTTCACGTTACGTAAAACCACCAATAATTTTTGGAGATGTACAAAGACCAAGAAAAATGACAGTCGAATGGATTAAATATGCTCAAAGCCTGACTGAAAAACCAGTGAAAGGAATGCTTACCGGACCAATTACTATTCTTCAATGGTCGTTTGTCAGAAATGATCAGGATAGATCCCTGACAGCCAGACAAATTGCCCTTGTATTGAGGGATGAAGTGCAGGATCTTGAAGCAGCTGGTATAAAAATGATTCAGATTGATGAGCCTGCAATAAGAGAAGGACTTCCTGTACAGAAATCTGAATGGCAAACATATCTTAAGTGGGCTGTAGAGTGTTTCAGGCTGACATCATCAGGTGTAAAAGATGAAACACAAATTCATACCCATATGTGCTATTCAGAGTTTAATGACATTATTGAAGCAATAGCAGAAATGGATGCTGATGTTATTTCCATTGAGGCATCACGTTCGCAGATGGAATTACTGGATGCTTTTAAAGCATTTAAGTATCCAAATGAAATTGGTCCTGGTGTTTATGATGTTCATTCACCAAGTGTGCCAACACAGGAAGACATGGAAAATCTGCTTAAGAAAGCTGTTAAAGTTCTTCCCCGCGAAAATATCTGGGTTAATCCTGACTGTGGATTAAAAACAAGAGGGTGGGAGGAAACAACTATGGCTCTTAAGGCTATGGTACAGGCGGCAAAAGCAATGAGAGAATGCAAGGTCTCTGTATAGGATTATTTTCTTCTAGCTTTAAGTCCAATTGAGAGCTCTCTTAACGGCATCTCCCCATTTCTTATATTCCTTTTCTCTATTAGTTTTCGGTAAAAAAAGTTCTTCTGGGTGCCACATTTTTTGTATTTCTTCTGTTGAATTCCATATACCGAGATTTAATCCTACAAGATAAGCTACTCCTGCTGCAGTTGCTTCTATTTGTTTTGATCGTGTAACCGGCATTTCTAGAAGATCTGCCTGGAATTGTAGTAAGAAATTGTTTTTTGCTCCTCCTCCATCAGCTTTTAAAAAAATATCTTTTGGTAAAAGATTTTTTACCGGAATAACCAAGTCGGCTATCTGATATGCCATTGATTCAAGTGCAGCTCTTACCAAATGAGCTTTTGTTGTACCCCTGGTAATTCCTATTATGGTTCCTCTAGCGTTTTGATCCCAGTAAGGGCTGCCAAGACCAACAAAAGCAGGTACAAAATAAACACTGTCGTTGCTTTTTATGCTTATAGCTATTTTTTCTGTTTCAGATGAATCTTTTATAATTCCCAGCTCATCTCTTAGCCACTGGATAGCAGCCCCTGAAATAAATGTACTTCCTTCCAAGGCATATACAAAAGAGTTTTGATTTTTTTTAAGTCCCCATGCAATTGTAGTTAAAAAATTATCAGTTATTTTAAGTTTTGTACCTGTGTTAATGAGCAAAAAGCCCCCGGTACCGTATGTTACCTTGAGATCTCCTTCTTTAAAGCAGCACTGACCAAAAAGTGCAGCCTGTTGATCCCCTAAAACTCCACTTATTGGAATCCTTCTTCCAAATATACTTTCATCGGTGGAACCAAAGTCTCCATCAGAGCTTATAACTTCCGGTAACATCCATTCTTCAATATCAAATATTTTTAACAGTTCAGAATCATACTTTCCTGTTGAAATATTGAAGAGCATTGTTCTTGAAGCATTAGATGGATCTGTAAAATATGATTTTCCTTTTGTCAGATTCCATATAATCCATGAATCAATTGTCCCAAATCTCAGTCTTTTAGTTTTAATTAATTCTTTTGCTTCAGGTACATGATCAATAACCCACTTCATTTTAGAAGCTGAAAAATATGCATCGATTTCAAGTCCTGTTTTTTCTTTAATTTGCTTTTTATGTTTTGTTTTTAATTCATTGCAGTATTCTGTAGTTCTTCTGCACTGCCATACAATTGCATTGTGAACTGGTTTCCCTGTTATAGAATCAAATGCAACAACAGTTTCTCTTTGATTTGTTATCCCGATCCCTGCTATATCTTCTGTATTGATTTTACTTTCGAATATGGTCTTTTTTGCGGTTTCCAGCTGTGAATTCCATATTTCAACAGGGTCATGTTCTACCCAGGAAGGTTTAGGGAATATCTGTCTGAATTCTTTCTGAGATTTTCCAATTATTTGGCCTTTATCATTAAAAAGAATGGCCCTTGAGCTGGTTGTACCCTGATCAAGACTTAAAATGAAATTTTTATTAGCTGGCATTAAGTTTATTTTTCAAGTTTAAAGTTTTTTATTTCCTGAGAAAACGTTAATCTAAATTATTCTCTGATTAGAAGTTTTTAATGTGGATTATTAATTACTGATATGTATTTTCCAGGACTTTGCATAGATTTTAAAAATACAGCCAATCAATTAAAATTCTTCTGATATGGGGAGGTTGAATGATTAAGAGAATCTTAGAACCAGTAAGACATTACAGCATGGTTTAATATTATTTTTAGAATTCATTTTTTTTTAACCAGCCCTCGATTTGGATTTATGTCACTAGGTAATAGAATATTAGCTTGAGCTTAAAAGAAACAGGAAAACCAGCTTTTCATTAGTTTATTTAAGGAATATTTTTCTAGAAACTTTTTAGAGAAATTATATTTTATTCGCATTATATGAAGCGGGAACTTAATACTAAAATTGTAAGAATATTGCTAAGTATATGTCTTGTATTTCTTGTAAATACTCCCATACTTGTAACACTAAATATAAATTTCAAAAATCTATTTTATATACCTTCATTCTCAAAAGAGGTTAATTTAATAAATCCTGTATACGCGCAGCTTAGTTCCTCAAGTTCAAGCAGTTCTTCATCGAGCGGAGGTGGAAATACAACGAGTAGCTCGTCAAGTTCAAGCAGCTCATCAGGCAGTAGTTCATCGTCATCAAGTTCAAGCAGTTCTTCATCGAGCGGAGGTGGAAATACAACGAGTAGTTCCTCAAGTTCAAGCAGCTCATCAGGCAGTAGTTCATCGTCGTCAAGTTCAAGCAGTTCTTCATCGAGTGGAGGAATAGGAAATACAACGAGTAGTTCATCTAGCTCAAGCAGTTCTTCATCGAGCGGAGGTGGAAATACAACGAGCAGCTCGTCAAGTTCAAGCAGCTCATCAGGTAGTAGTTCATCGTCATCAAGTTCAAGCAGTTCTTCATCGAGTGGAGGAATAGGAAATACAACGAGTAGCTCGTCAAGTTCAAGCAGCTCATCAGGCAGTAGTTCATCGTCGTCAAGTTCAAGCAGTTCTTCATCTGGTGGAGGTGGAGGTGCAAGAGT
>DUDS01000025.1 GCA_004769085.1 Candidatus Melainabacteria bacterium SSGW_16 | reverse complement strand
AAGACAACTTAAAAAATTCTCTAGTTCATGTTTTTGCATATCATATTTAACAGGGTGTGTAAGAAGAAAAGATCTTAGTTCTGTATTAAATCCTACTCTATATTTTGCACCTGTTAAAAATGACAATACTGCACTTGAAAACGATCTTTTTAGTACGAAGACAAGATCATATTTTCTTTTCCTAAGTTCATTTCCACACTCTATAATTGAGCTATAGCATCCACCTTCCTGGTATTTTATATCTGCAGATTTTTCGTATTTGTGCTTCTTTGTAGTGTCTAGAAAAAAAACATTGTTTACAGCAGGGTTATTCAGTATAAGTTCACCACTCTTTGGTGAAACAAGAACATCAATTACGGAGTTCGGGAAATGCTCTTTTACACTTTTAATGAAAGGAATTGAAATAACAGTATCCCCTACAAAGCGATATCTGATTATAAGTATTTTTTTTATTTCGTTTAAATTCATCCTACAAAATTAAATACAAATCACACATGAATCGCTTCTCCAATACAGTCTTCAAGGGCTTCAAGCACTACTTCAGAATATGTCGGATGTATGTGGATTGAGTCTATAAGATCATAAACGGTTAAATTATTTGTCATTGCTACAACAATTTCCTGTATTAAATTTGATGCTTCCGGACCGATTATATGTCCCCCGAGGATTTTATGAGAAGCCACATCCATTAAAATTTTAACAACACCTTCTGTATGACCACTGGCTTTTGCTTTTCCGCTGGCAATAAAGAGAAACTTTCCGCTCTTGTAGGAAATATTATTCTCCTTAAGTTCTTCTTCTGTCTTTCCAACAAAAGCAACTTCTGGATATCCGAAAATACAGGAAGGTATAAAATCAGGAATAAACACATTGTTCTTACCAAGTATATTTTCAGCAACCACTTTTGCCTGTGTGCTTGCAGTATGTGCAAGCTGGGGAAAATTAGTTACATCCCCGATAGCCCATATGTTTTTTACATTTGTCCTCATGTTTTTATCCACTTGTATGAAACTAGCTGAATCCAGCTGGACCCCCGCATTTTCTAGTCCTATATTTTCAGTGTTTGGTTTCCTTCCAACAGCAATAAGCACCTGGTTAAATTCTCCCTGTTCCTTCAGATTTTCTACGGTACTGATAAACTCAGCCACAGCAAGGTTATTTTCTTTCTTCAGAAGTTTCGAAGCAAAATTTGGTTTTACAGTTATTCCTCTTTTTTTTAAACTTCTGACAAGAAATTCTGAAATCTCTACATCCAGCAAAGGACAAATTCTCTGCTGAATTTCAGAAACCACTACTTTTGATCCAAGGGCATTAAATACCCTTGCAAATTCAATTCCAATTGGCCCAGAGCCAACTATAAGGAGTCTTTCAGGGAGACTTGGGACATTCCATATATTGTCACTTGATACTATGAGATTATTATCAAACTCAAATGTTGGCACCGACCGTGGTTTTGATCCTGTGGCTATTATAATTTCATCTGCACCAATAGTTTTTGAGCCTTCTGAAGAGTTAACTTCCACGGTATTACTGGAAAGAAGTTTTGCATTTCCTTTAATAAAGTTGATTTTATTTTTACTAAAGTTCTTTTCAAGTCCTTGTCTTAATTGGCTAATTATTTCAGACTGATATTTTCTTAGCCCGTCGATATCTATGCCCAGCTTTTCTATTTTAAAAATACCTTTCTTTGTCTTCTCAGATACACTTTCAAATAGGCTTACATGATCAAGTAATGCTTTTGTCGGTATACATCCGACATTAAGACACGTGCCCCCGGCATTTTCTTTTTCTACTATGTCAACAGATATTCCATTTTTTGCCAGTCTTACAGCAGCCTGATAACCTCCAGGGCCACTTCCTATCACTAATACCTTTTTCACTTCTCTTTTCTCCTTACTAATTATTATGACAGATAAACTTCTATTTATTAAAACCTTGTCAAAAACAAGAATGTTAATTGAAGGATTTATTTCATAACCTCATTAAAGAATAAATACATGTAAATCTACTAAATTATTTTTTACACCTTACTAACAAGTAAAAATCCGATTATTACTAAGCAATTTAACTTATTTACAAGAAATAAGGTTTACTACTATCAATATATAAATTTAAATAATAATATAAGAGATAATTAAACAAAGACTTTAGAAGATGTTGGAGGAATTTATAAAATGGAAGTTTTGGTTCAGAAAGAAATTTTAAAGAAAGTTGTTTCCTGTACGTCCAGAGCAACCTCAAATAAATCTATACAACCAATATTAAATAATATACTCATATCCAGTAATAGTGGTTCAATAACCATTTCAGCAACTGATCTAGATCTTGCTATTGAATGCAAACTCCCGGCAGAAATTTCAAAGTCTGGCAGAATAACTCTTCCTGCAAAGAAATTAGATGAAATTGTAAGTAAAGCACCTGGTGAAGATGTGAGAATTTTAATAGAAAAAGGGAATCTGGCATATATAAAAAGTAATAAATCAAAATTTCAGATAAATGGTGTATCCCCTGAAGAATTTCCGCAGGTAATAAGTAATAAGGAAAACGAAGAAGAATATAAAATATCATCTGACGAGTTATTGAAAGGTATAATGCTTACTTCTTTTGCAACATCAAAATTTGAAACAAATAGTATATTGTCAGGTGTAAATTTTGAGGTAGATAATGGAAGTTTTGAAATTGGTGCTACAGATGGTAGTAGGCTAGCAAGGTACATTGGAAAATTAAAATCAGATAAAAAATCATCAAAATTAAAAAGTAGTGTTGTTATCCCGGGAAGGGCATTATCTGAGCTTGAAAGATTAATAACCACATTTAACTCTGGTAACAGTGAAGTTTCATTCTACTTTATGCCAGGGCAAATAATTTTTCAGAGTCCTGATTTTTCACTAAGCACCAGGCTCATATCAGGCACATTTCCGTCCTATGACAAACTAATTCCGGATAAGCTTTCTTATAGGGCTGTTTTCAAGAGAAGTGATTTACTCGGGTCACTGGAAAGAGTTTCAATTCTTGCAAATGAAAGAACAAACGTTGTAAAACTTTCATTTAAGAAAGACGGACAAACAGCAAGAATTACTGCCAACTCACCGGATTATGGAAATGCAGACGATGAAATAGATGTTGAATATAAAGGAGACAATCTGGAAACAGCATTTAATTACAGATATCTTTCCGAGGCGCTAAGAAACCTCGATACAGAAAAGGTATTATTGGAACTTGAGAACCCATTATCACCAATCTTGCTTAAGATAAATGAAAAGGTTGATTATGATTATACTTATCTGATAATGCCAGTCCAAATCAGATAGTATCTTGCAGTGAAAAAGGTGACAATTCAAAGCATAAACCAGGAAGCAATATTCAAGTCACGTGATTTATACGAACTTTTTAATTTTAAATCTGATTCAGAAATATCTTTTTGCATATCCACTGATTCCAGAAATATTAAACCAAGCCAAGTTTTCTTACCTCTTGTTGGAGAGAAATTTGACGGACATGATTTTATTGATGAAGTGCTTGATAAAAGTGGATCTTATTCCTTTTGTGAAAAGAGTAAACTTCAGAAGATTAGAAATAAAGCTCACCGGGAAAAATTGATAGTAGTTGAAAATTCCCTTGACGCTTATCATAGGCTTGCAAAGCAGTATCTCAAGAAGGTAAATCCAAAAGTAATCGCAATCACCGGGAGTTCCGGGAAAACCACGGTAAAGGAGCTTATAGCATCAGTCCTGGAGAAAAAATTCAAAATACACAGGACTCAGGCAAATTACAATAATGAGTTTGGTGTGCCAAGAACAATACTTGAAATGCCTCAGAATACAGAAGTTTTGATACTTGAACTTGCTATGAGAGGAGAAGGACAAATTAAATATCTGGCAAAAACGGCAGAACCTGACATAGGAATAATAACAAATGTTGGAAGTGCACATATAGGAATACTGGGCAGTAAAGAATTAATAATAAAAGCAAAGTGTGAGTTACTCTCAGAATTAAAAAAAGACGGTATTGCTGTTTTGTTTGATGATAAAGAATTGCTTGGTTATGCAAAGAAGATCTGGAGTGGAAATCTTTTGACTTTTGGACTTGGCATACTGGAGCAATTATCATATTCAGAAGGAATCACATCATTTGTTTATAAGGGCGAAAAGTTTGTAATAAGGGCACAAGGAGAGATTCACGCAGTTAACTCCATATGTGCGATTCTTGTTGCATACCAGCTTGGACTGAATATATCTCAGATAAGAGAAGGACTGATGTCTTTTCAGATACCACAGGGACGAGGAAATGTTATTCCATTAAAAGGCAATATATTTTTAATTGATGAATCATATAATGCAAACCCTGAATCAGTAAAAGCTGCTGTGGAAAACGTGATTAACACTTGGGATAAAAGCTATAAAAAAGTGCTTGTGCTTGGTGAACTTGCAGAGCTTGGGAATCACAGAGGAAGATTACTCTCAGATTTAAACAAGTGGCTTGGCTCAAAAGATCTATATAGTGTTATTACTGTTGGCAGCAATCTGTCGGAGATAACAAACGGGAGAAATGTAAAAAATATTGAAGAGTGCCGTGATATCTTAAAGAATCTCTTCAGCCCGGGCACTGTATTTGTTATAAAAGGATCACATGTAGCGGGTCTTGATAAAGTGGTTGAATATTTATATGGACAGGCAAAAAATTAAAACAGATTTATCGAACTATTTCAATGCAGAACCGCAAGCTGATTTTAGGAGTTTTTATAGTAAGGCATTTGATATTGTTTCAGATCTATATAACTCCAGGAATGATATTTCTGCCATGACAGGGTGGATTAACCTTCCTCATGACACCAGTCTGTATGAAAAGATAAAGGGCTTTGCAGATAAAGTAAAAGAAGAAGAAAGATATGAGCACCTTGTAGTGATTGGGATCGGTGGTTCAAGCCTTGGCTCCCAGGCATTAATTGAAAGTATAAATTCACCCTTATGGAACAGACTTTCGAGAGCTAAAAGAAAGGGATTTCTCACTGTTGATTTTATTGATAATCTTGATCCTAGTGTTATAAGAAATGTTTATAACAGACTTAAGTTTGAAAAGACACTGTTTCTTGTTGTTTCAAAAACAGGCGGGACCCTTGAAACTATAGTCCCAATACTTGTTGCAAGAGAGTGGTTTGGCGAGAATTTTTACAGGCAGTGTATATTTGTTACAAGCGAGCAGAAAGGGCTTTTGTTTGAACTTTCAAAAAAATACTCAGCACCTTTGTATCCAATACCTGAAAATGTGGGTGGCAGATACTCAATATTTTCTTCAGTTGGACTTTTACCTGCAGCATTATGTGGACTTGATATAGGTGAGATAAGAGAAGGGCTTCTTTATGCAGAAAAACTCTGCCAGGAAAAAGATATAAAGATTAATACTGCTGTTTCTGTCGCGCTTTGTGCTTATTTTTCTTATGTAGCAGGGAAAAATATTTTCGTGTTGATGCCATACTCGTCATGTCTGAGGAAATTTGTAGAGTGGTTTGTCCAGTTGTGGGCAGAGTCTATTGGAAAAGCTAAGAAAGGCTCGACTCCTGCAATTGCAATAGGTGCAACCGATCAACACTCCCAACTTCAAATGTTTAGTGAAGGACCTGACGACAAGCTTATAGGGTTTCTTAAAATAAATAAACATAAAAGAGATCTGACAATTTGTGATTATTCTGCAGATCATGCATCTTTTGCCCAGTACGCGGATTATAAAGTCGGGCAGATACTTAACATTGAGCTAGAAGCAACAAGAAAAGCGCTTGCTGAAAGCGGGAAGCCAAATTTTCTGATTACACTTCCAGAACTAAATGAATACTACCTTGCACAAACCATGTATATATTTGAAGTTGCCACAGCAGTCTGTGGTTTTCTTCTTGGTATAAATCCTTTTGATCAGCCCGGAGTTGATCTTACAAAAAGATACACAAAAGAAGCGCTTGTAAGATAATTATGGTTTTGAAATGATCCTGGTAAGAATATTTTTACATACATTATCAAGTGATAACTTTGTAAACCTTTGATACAGCAAAATCTTCATTTGTATTAAACAGATTTAATACATTAACTTAAAAAATAAAATGAACTTTCTAGTGTGGTATCTTTCAGAATTTTGAGGTTATTTTTTTTATACTGATGCTAAGTGCTGTGTGTAAAAAGATTGAAGTAAGAGGAACATTACTCACTCTTTACCAAAGCAATTAATTACATTCAAGTAATAGAGTGAAAGATAATGTACCATGTTGCGTAAGAGATAAAAAATTGGATTTAGTAATTTCTGTTCTTCCAAAGGCGGAAAGATAATGTCTAGTGTCGTTGATAAAGTAGCCCCTCCGGTAGCAGGTACAAGGAGGACTAAAAAGAGCGAGGCTCCA
>DUDS01000023.1 GCA_004769085.1 Candidatus Melainabacteria bacterium SSGW_16 | reverse complement strand
GCTTATGATGATAAAACACTTCAATCAATCAATCGTCCGGCAGAGGGAATAAATTTAAATACAATTCAATCAGGCATTAAAAAATTGAAAGAAGATATTTCTGTAGGGGTTTGCCATGGCAAACCCAAATTACAAGTCCAAATAATGTTTATGCCTCAGAATAAAAACCATGTTGATGATTTGGCAAAACTATTAAATGAAATAATGCCGGATGAAGTTGCCCTGAATACGCCTACAAGGCCATATCCCGGCGGCTTTGACATTATTACAAGAGGGGCTCATGGCGAGGATGCTAAAAAAATCAAATATCCAACAAAACCATTAAAACAATTAACAAGAGATGAAGCTGAGAATATTGAAAAAAGATTAAAAGAATTAACAGGATTGAATTTTATATCTGTCTATAACTAGAGCAAGCCTTCACGTGTATTGACTCTGCTTTAGAACATGAAACAATTGTTATCAGTTTTTGTAAAACAATTATGCTTAAAATGTTTGAATGTTCTTTGTAGTGTTGAAATAGGATATAATTTTAATTCTGTAACCGAGGAGGATTAAATGAAATTTGCAAAAAGAGTTGAAACCCTGCCACCTTATTTATTTGCTGAAATTGATAAAAAAAGACAGGCAGCAATAGCAAGAGGCGTAGATATTATAAACATGGGAATTGGTGATCCTGACCAGCCAACGTTTAAGCATATTGTTGATGCAATGCACACTGCTATTGATGATCCAACCACGCATAATTATCCTCCATATCATGGATTAAAAGAATTCCGTGAAGCAGTTACAAAATGGTTTGATGAAAGATTTAGTCAGAAATTTGATGCTGATAAAGAGTGTGTTTCTTTAATAGGTTCAAAAGAAGCTATTCACAACTGCATTTTTGCAACGATAGATAAAGGTGATGTAGCTCTTTTACCTGATCCTGCATATCCTGTTTATAAAACTTCTACTTTGCTTTCAGGAGGTGTGCCTTATGTGACACCATTGCTGGAAAAGAATAACTGGATTCCAGATCTTACAAAGATTCCTAATGATATTGCCCAAAAAGCTAACATCATTATGGTTGGTTATCCAAATAATCCTACTGGTTCTGTTGCACCGCTTGCGTTTTATGATGAAGTTATTGCTTTTGCAAAAAAATATGACATTATTGTTCTTTCTGATAATGCATATTCAGAAATAACTTTTGATGGGTATGTCGCGCCATCAATATTTCAGGCTAAAGGAGCCAGAGATGTTGCACTGGAGTTTCACAGTCTGAGTAAAACATATAATATGACAGGCTGGCGGGTTGGTTTTGCAGTAGGGAATGAGAAAGTTGTTAAGGCACTTAGCACTGTTAAAACAAATATTGACAGTGGAGTGTTTAAAGCTATTCAAAGAGCAGCTCTTGCTGCATTTAATACTCCTAAAGAAGTTATTAAAAAAAATAATTCTATTTACTGTGAAAGAAGAGATGTTGCAGTAAAAGGATTAATAGAATTAGGATGGGAGATTAAAGAGCCAATAAAAGGAACATTTTATTTATGGTTACCTATTCCCCCTTCTTTTAAAACATCAACTGATTTTGCTTCCGGCATGCTTGATAAGTGTGGAATTGTAGTTCCTCCTGGCGTTGGTTATGGTGAATATGGCGAAGGATACTTTCGTATTGCACTTACGGTGGATAAGAAACGAATAGAAGAAGCATTCCAAAGAATGAAAAAAGAAGGTTTCGTATTTAAACAACATTGTTCTGTTAAGTAATAAGAAAAATAATGCAGGGTGAGCCTATTTTTCTTATATGTGTTGGTGTTTTATCAGCACTGGTTTTTTATTTCAGACAGATAAGCATTAGTTATTTTCTTGTAACTGTATTTTTACTGATTTTGGTTTATATGTTGTCCAAGAAAAAATTTCTGTTAATGATTTTAATTGGTTCTTTGGCAGGATATATATATTGTGTCTTATATTCCAGCTGTTTTATTTCAGATTTGAATGCTTTTATAGGAAAGAAAAATATTTTTCTTGGTGAAGTTATAAGTGATATAGAAACCAATAGTTTGTATGAAAAAAGATATTATTTGAAATTAGAGAGAGTAATTGGTCATAAGTTTAAATTTTATAAATCTCCAGTGCTGCTTGTAAAAGCCCCTTATTATGAGATTTCCATGCCTGGTGATTTAATCCAGATTAGTGGTGTACTTGTTAAACCAAAAGATGCAGTTTTACCAGGGCTATTCAGTGAGAAAAAATATTTATATTCAAAGGAAGTGTTTTATATTATAAAAGCTGATAAAGGTTCTCATGTTTTTCTTGATGAACCTCCCGGTGGAATTTTTAACCGCTATATCTATAAAATCCGGAATTATATAATTAATTCATCATTTAAATATTTATCTCCGGAAAATCAAATACTCATGAGAGGTATTGTATTTGGTTCTAAAGCAAGTAAATTAAAAGATGAATTGAAAAATAAAATCCAGGATTTAGGTTTGAACCATATTACAAGTGCTTCAGGCTTTAATGTGGCTATTCTTGCAGGGGCAGTTTTTTACCTGTTTAATATTCTCAGAATGCCAAAGATATATTTGACTTTAATTTCTGTTGTTTTCATTTTGTTTTATACTATGCTTGCAGATTTTTCTTCTTCTGTCATTAGAGCAGCCATCTTTTTAATTTTTCTTTTTTTGGGTAATCTTTTTAATAAGAAAATAAAAATCCTGTCTGTAACATCTGCTATTTTTCTTATGTTTTTTGTATTTAGCCCTTTTCAGGTACTTGACGTAGGGTTACAGTTATCAATTGTTGCATTTCTTGCATTAGTATTCTATGGAAGTAAAATAAGAGATCTTCTTTCAGGCTTAAAAAATAAATTCTGTTTTTACTTTATTGATCTGGTTTTTCAGTCAGCAATAATACAAATCGTAATTATACCCCTGGTTGTTTTTTATTTTCATAATATTCAGCTTTTGGCAGTTCCTGCAAATATTGTTGCAGTTCCGCTAGCTGGATTTCTTTTAATTGTTGGCATTACATCAGTTTTTTTAGATACAGTGATTCACTGTGATATTTTAAGTAAAATAATTTGTTTTATGATTCAGTGTGCTTCTGATCTATTTCTTTTCTGGGTTGACTGGCTTTATAAATTTCCTTTAAAGGTGTTTTATCTTCCTGCTATTAATTTTTGGATTCTCCTTTGGATTTATATTCTGACAATTTCAATTCTATATATTTTGTTTTTTTGCAAATTTAACAAAAAGATTACTTTTCTTATTTGTTTAAATATTTTTTTAATAATAGTATTTTCAGGATCTTTTAATCTTAATAAAGATCTGAAGATATTTTTTATTCCCAGATATAATCATGAATTAATTCTTATTCTTCTGCCAGACTCAAAACCTGTAGTGTTTTTATCATTGGAAAGTGCTAAAAATATTAATTTTGTAAAACAGTTTTTTAAAATAAATAATATATCACCAGCTTTTACCACTTGTATTCTAAAAAACAAGAGTTGTTCTTTAAATACTAATTATTTTGAGTCTGATGAAACAATGATCAGTCTTAAATACAAAAAGTTTTCCATGCGTATAATTAAGAACTATAAGGAACCAATAACATCTTCTGATACTTGTATAAGGCTGCCTATTTTAATGAAAAAAGATCCTGCTTTAAGAACTGTTATTAAATCTACTCCTGAGATTTTAATAATAAATGATTATAAGAAACTGTCAAAAAGATCTATTGAAAATATTAAATGGATTAATAAACAGCCCTGGGAAAAATATTATTTAAGCATGAGTGGTACTGTTACATTAGTTACTGATGGGTTAAAATATAATATAAAGGACAGTAATTAGCATGACTGAAGCATTTGTAGTTGATATTGGTGGTACAAAAACCACAGCTGCCTTAGTGGGTAAGGTAAACAGTGATATTAAGGTTCTTAATAAGACATCCTTTTCAACATTTTCAAATCCTGTTGATGAAATAAAGAAAATAAATGAAATATATTTAACCTGCAAAAATACAGATTGTCTTACATTATCTCTTCCTGGTAAATGGAATTCAGAAGGAGTTTTAAATGAAAGTTATTTTTTAAAAAGCTGGATTGACTATCCATTTATTAAAAATCTTGTAAGTTCTATTGGAATTAAAAAATATATTTTTGAAACAGATGTAATATGTGGTGCTCTTGGAGAATACTATTCCAGAGGATGTAAAGGTAAATCAATGCTTTATTTAAATCTTGGCACTGGTATAGGTGCTGCATATATTGATCAAAATGGGCAACCTTTTAAACCTTCAAAAAGTCCCGGGCTAAGGCTACAGAAGCTTCTTTATCCGTATGATGATGAACTGTTTCCGGCTGTTGATCTTATTTCGGGTGGAATGCTTGGTGAAATTTCAGGATTTCAGTCTGTTGAAACACTTTTTGATGAATATAAAAATGGTAATGTTAAAGCAATTGATGTAATTTCAAAATCACAGCTTCAGCTTGCTTCCTGGCTTATTAATCTTTTTTATTTGTTTGGTCCTGATCTTATTGTATTAAATGGAGGGCTGGTTCAGAATTTTGAGGTTGTTGCAGAAGAAGCAATTGATATTGCCAAGGAAGAGATTGGTGATGAAATTGAAATCCTTCCTTCTTTACTGAATGATTTAGCACCGGTTTATGGTGCTTACGTAAACTTGATGACAAATTAAACTGAGATTACTTCTTTTAATTCCGGGATTTGTCTTTTTAGCATTGCTTCAATGCCAGACTTTAAAGTCATTATTGAACTTGGACAACTGCTGCAGGCACCCTGTAAGTGAAGCCTTAGAATTCCATCTTGATAGCTGTCAAATATTATGTCACCGCCATCACTTGCAACTGCTGGTCTTACCTGACTATCTAATATGTCCTTGATTTTTTGTTCTATATTGTTTTCAGAATTGTTTTCAAGTTTAACATCTGACTCTTCAATCTTTGAAATAGCTACTTCGCCTGAATCAAAATGTTTGTTTATTGTTTCTATAACTTTGTCATATAATTCATTCCAGTCAGTATAAGGATCCTTAGATACTGTGATAAAGTTCTTTGCTATGAGTATTTCTTTTATAGAGCTGATATTGAATAATCTTGATGCAAGTGGTGAGTTAGCACAGGTTTCTTTACCTGTAAAATTAAATGTTCCTTTGCTGACAAGCTCCTTGTCAAGAACAAATTTTAAAGCATTTGGATTTGGAGTACCTTCTGTTTGAATTTTTACCATTTGAGATTTTTCCCTGATTCACTTAGAAAAGAAGCATATTAATTTTATTCTATAAACAAGAATTTGTTAACCTTGAGCAATCTCATTCTAAAATGATAGGAATTTAACCTTTAAACCTAGCTTTACTAGGGCTTTAACGATGAATGAATCAGTAATATGAGTATTCGGGTCGTATAATGTACTCTAAATGTCAAAAGATACAACCGTAGAAAATGTTTTTCAGAACCTTAGAAGTAAGGGGCTTCGTGTTACACCACAAAGAGAAAAGATCCTTCAGATATTTATGGATCTTCAGGATGGTAACCATCTTTCAGCAGAAGATCTTTTTAAAGTCCTTGAGAAGAAAAATGAGAATATAAGCCTTGCAACAACATATCGTACTTTAAAGATTCTGTCCCAGTTTGGGTATTTAAGAGAACTTGACTTTGCTGAAGGCCACAAACACTATGAATTAAATAAAGATAAAAGACCCCATCACCACATAATCTGCCTGAATTGTAATAAAACTATGGAGTTTGAAGATGATCTTATTAATCAGGTAGGTTACAGAATTGCAGAGGAAAAAGGTGTGGATGTTGTTGATATTCAGTTTAAAATCTATGCTATATGTCCTAATGAAAAAGATGATGAGACCAAGACACATCGGTCCTAGCTTTTTTTAGCCATTTTATAAATTCTTTTAATGCCATAGCCCTATGACTGATTTTATTTTTTAGTTTTGAACTAATCTGAGCAGAAGTTTTATTTATCCCTGGGATTATAAATATCGGATCGTAACCAAAACCATTATTTCCTACAGGATTTTCAGCAACTTTTCCATGCCAGGATTTTTGTGTCTTAAAAATTAGTTCTCCTTTTGGATTTGTGGCTACTATGGCACAGGTAAAGCAACACTTTTTATTTTTTTTCTTCCTTACCTTTCTAACAATTTCAAGCATTCCTTTTCCTCCCCGGAAAAAACGTGAGGATCTGATACCAGGTTTCATCCCAAGTGTAAATATTTCTATTCCTGAATCATCCGAGAATGAAATGCATTTTAGTTTTTGTGACAGTGCAGATGCTTTTTTGTATGCATTCTCTATAAAGCTTTTACCGTTTTCTTTTACTGTGAAATTTTTTGGTGCTCCTTTAATATGGATATTCTTCAAGGGCCATATACTTTTTATTTCTTTTAGTTTATCCTTATTTGAGGATGCAAAATAAATTGTTTTGGTTTTTCTCATGTCTCTGAATTCTGTTATAAGTAAATTAAAGAATAGCAAGGAGCTTGATAAAGAAGATATTTATCAGATCTTTAACTCTTTTGAAAGAAAAGAAACAAATCATAACGATATAAAAGAATTTGTTGTTTTATGGAATAAGAAAGGTGAAACTCCTATGGAATTGTTTTACCTGGCTTCATTAATAAATAATAGGCAAAATCAACATATTTTGGCTGAAGATGCAATTGATATGTGTGGTACCGGTGGAGATAAACTTAACACATTTAATATATCGACTGTTTCTGCGATTGTTGCTTCATCCTGTGGTTTAAAAATTATAAAGCACTCGGGACGATCCACTACAAGCATTCAGGGAAGTGTAGATGTACTTAATAGTTTTGGAATTACCACTGATTTTTCCCCACAGCTTCTTGAAAACTGTTTTAAATGTAACCATCTTATGTTTGTTACTTCCAGAATTTTAAGGGAAGTGTTTGGAGATGTAAAAATTATTTGCAAACAGCTTGGCATTCCAGGCTTTGTAAATTTACTTGGTCCGCTGACAAATCCATATAAAACCAATTATCATCTTTTAGGTGTTTCATCACCCAGATGGGGGAAATTAATAGCTGAAACATTAAAACTTCTCGGTACTAAAAAATCTTTTGTCGTATGCGGTAATGTTAGTGAGGATAAGCATATGGATGAATTAAGTTTTTGTGGAGAAAATTATATATGGGAAGTTTCAGAAGAAGGTATTAAGGAAGAAAAGTTCTTCCCTGATGATATAGGGATGAGTCAGGTGAATGTGACTGAACTAATGGTTAAAAATAGTGATGAAAATAAGATATTATTTGAAGAGATTTTAAAAGGAAAAATAAATGGGAAAAAGTTAAAATACTCCAGGATGGATATAGTAGCCCTTAATGCTGGAGCCGCCTTATTTATTAGCTCTAAGGTTAAAAATATGAAAGATGGTTATAAGCATGCGTTACTACATATACAATCGGGTAAAGCTTGGGAACATTTTCAGAATTTCGTTAGCTGTATTAAGAGTAAAGAGGTGTAAAATAATTTAAAGGACTATCAAAATGAATTATTTAGCATTAATTTTCCTTTTGGTTTTTATCGCATTTCCTGTAAATGCTGAAAATGATTCGCCGCAGGGATCAGGTGATCCAATGGTAGATGCTCAGGAAAAATTACTTCATGCAAAAGGAAACTACAAAACAATAAAGGCTCAGGAAGATGCTATTGAGTCAATGAAAAAAGCAACGAAATTAAGTCTGCGAGCTGCAGAACTCAGGGCAAAAGCAGAGAAACTTCAAACTAAAGCAGACATCCTTGTAAACAAAGCTAATCAGACTGCATTGAGCCGTGGCTTATACATTACTGGTCCAAATGCACCTGTTATGAACCAGCCACCGCAACTTACTGCACCAGCTCAGACAGCAACAGCACCATCTTTTGTACCTGTTCCTGGCCAGCCAATAAATATAATTGTTCCAAAACAGGAAGAAGTATCTTACCAGGAAAATAATGGAGAAGGTTTTCTTCCTCCTCCATAACCAGACTTAAACTATTATCCAGAGCCTAGAAATGCCGGGAATATACCACCACCGCCTGCAAATCTGCCTCTTCTTTGAAAAATATTTGAAGCTGCTATGCCAGGGCCACCATTGAACCTCATGTAGGGTGATGCAAACATGCTTGGGTTTAGCATTATATTTACCATAGAGTCAATTTGTGAATAGCCTCCGGTATTGTAGTATGGTAGTCCTGTATTTATACCATCCATTATGCCTGCTAACTGATTTAAACCGTATCCGTAGTTACCGTAGTTCGATCCATTGTTTCCATAATAATTATTCCAGCCCCAGTTATTTCCTCCTGGATAGTTATACCTGTAGTTGTAGTAAGAATTACCCGGGGAATTCTGCCAGGAATAATTGTAGTAATAAGGGTAGCTGTTTCTAGCAGGAGAATAATTATAATTCCAATAATAGTTATAGCTGTTGTTGCCTCCTCCGTTCCAGCCATATGACCTTGGCTGGGAATAAGAATAGTTATAAAAATAATTCTGATAAGGAGAATAATTGTACATGCCAAAAGATCTAATTTGAGGCATGTAAGAAACAGATCTTGGATTTACTCTAAAGTTTAGTACAAACATTTCAGATTTGTTTAATCCTTCTTTAATTGCAATATTCTTTATTAAAACCTTTAAGATCTCGTTAAAATATCGAAAAATGTGGGGGTAGCATGTGTGTAGTTTAGGCTTCAATCCTAGCTTTTAATACTTCTTTAAAAGAGTAACTTTTTTGTGTTAGTATAGGCCTTTGGAGTGCGATTTTATATACTACTTATTGATTAATTCAAGTGAAGATTTTCCCCAGGCGAAAATCTGAACGACGTTAAACAAAGCCACAAAAAGCGAAGCGATTTCTTGAAATCGCGGAGTGCTATATAAAAGAGCTGAGAAGTCAAACGACTAATCCCTGAACCTGATCCAGGTAATGCTGGCGGAGGAAATCATGAAAGCAGTATTAGAACCAAATTTAAAAAAAGATGAGTTGATAATTGGTGGAAAAACTTTTACTTCCAGGCTAATGGTTGGTACAGGGAAGTTTTCTAATTTTAATGCAATGAAAGAAGCACATGCAAAATCCGGTGCTGAAATTGTAACTGTTGCTGTAAGAAGAATTGATTTAAATGCTCCGGGACATACAGGACTTTTAAACGAAATTGATACAAAAAAATACTGGATACTTCCAAATACAGCTGGCTGCCAGACAAAAGAAGAGGCTGTAAGAGTGGCAAGACTTGGTAAAGCAATGGGAATTAATAACTGGGTAAAACTTGAAGTAATTCCTGATCCTAAATATCTTTTGCCTGATCCTATTAGTACACTTGAAGCAGCAAGAGAACTAGTGAATGAAGGCTTTATAGTACTTCCTTATATTAATGCAGATCCTGTTCTTGCAAAGAGACTTGAAGAGATTGGTTGTGCTACTGTTATGCCGCTTGGTTCACCAATAGGTACAGGACAGGGGATAAAGTGTTCTGCAAATATTGAACTAATTATTAAACAATCAAGTATTCCTGTGGTTGTGGATGCAGGTATAGGCGTTCCATCTGAGGCAAGTCAGGTTATGGAGATGGGTGCTGATGCAGTTCTGATTAATACTGCAATTGCATGCGCTGGTGATCCTTTACAAATGGCAGAGGCATTTAAGCTTGGTGTAGAGGCAGGTAGAAAAGCATATATTGCAGGGAGAATACCTGTAAAAGAATATGCAAGTGCTTCCAGCCCAATCGGTGGAGTTGTAGGGAAATAGGAGAAAATAAAATGCGTTCAAAATGGCTTGAAAAAAGAAAAAATGATTTAAATAAATCACAAATGCATTATGCAAGAAAAGGCATTATTACAGAAGAAATGGAATATGTTGGAAAGCTTGAAAAGCTTGAGCCTGAATTCATTAGGTATGAAATTGCAAAAGGCAGAATGATTATTCCTGCAAATATAAATCATATTAGTCTTGAACCAATGTGTATTGGAATTAATTCCAAATGTAAAATCAATGCAAACATTGGAAACTCTGCTGTTACTTCGAATCTCGAAGGTGAATTAAAAAAACTTGAAATGTGTATTAAATATGGTGCTGATACAGCAATGGATCTTTCAACAGGCGGCAATCTGGATGAAATTAGAACAGAAATTATTAAAAAAAGCCCAATACCCATTGGAACAGTGCCTATTTATCAGGTTGTTCAAAAAGTAAAAGATGTAAGCGACTTATCTATAGATGACATCCTTGATGTAATAGAACTACAGGCAAAACAAGGTGTAGATTATATGACTCTTCATTGTGGCGTGCTTCAGGAATATATTCCTCTTGTATCAGGAAGAATTACAGGAATTGTAAGCCGTGGTGGTTCTATTATGGCTGAATGGATGATAAAGAAAGGCAAACAAAATCCTTTATACACACACTATGACAGAATACTTGAAATATGTAAGAAATATGATGTCACGATATCATTGGGTGATGGTCTAAGACCTGGTTGTACTCATGATGCAAGTGATAAAGCACAGTTTGCAGAACTTAAAACATTAGGTGAGCTTACATTAAAAGCATGGGAAGAGGATGTTCAGGTAATGATAGAAGGACCTGGACATGTTCCAATGGATCAAATTGACATGAATGTTAAAAAGCAAATAGAAGAATGCTATGGAGCACCTTTTTATGTTTTGGGTCCATTGGTAACTGATATTGCACCTGGTTATGATCATATTACATCTGCTATTGGTGCAGCTTTGGCTGGCTGGTCAGGTGCAGCAATGCTCTGTTATGTAACTCCTAAAGAACATCTTGGACTCCCTGAACCTGAAGATGTCAGAGCAGGAATAATTGCATATAAAATTGCAGCACATGCAGCAGATATTGCCAGACACAGACCAGGTGTAACTGACAGAGATAATGAACTTTCAAAAGCTCGTTATAATTTTGACTGGAAAAGACAGTTTGAACTTGCACTGGATCCAGATAAAGCACGTGAATACCATGATGAAACGTTGCCTCATGAATATTTTAAATCTGCAGAGTTTTGTTCAATGTGTGGACCAAAGTTTTGTTCTATGCATATAAACAGAGTAGTGGATGAATATAATAAAAAACTTGTCGAAGAAATTAAAGAAAAAACTTTGATACCAGCTTAGCGGAGCATTCTGTTTACTATCTGTGAAACCCATGGAATGTTTGTATATTTTCCAATAAGTCCCATTACAGAACAATAAACAATAAGAGCAATTCCAGAATAACTAAAAAGTTGCTGGAATATTGAGTGAATAAGATGTATCCATTGAACAATTATTGACCCACCGGGAATAATTCCAATAATCTGACTTAATAGTGTAAAAAGGATTGAAATGCCTGATGGAATAAACATAAACAGCAATCCTATTAAAATAGACTGGTAGCAATGAAACCTGACAAAGTCTTTTTGTGAATATGCGGGCATTTTTGAAAGTAATAACCATAGTAATCCCCACAAGCCAAGTGTCAGGTATGTTAAAGCTGCACCGATTTTTTCTTTTATATCAGGGATTTGTGTGGACATTTTATGCCTTTATGTTTTCATGATTTTTAATTATGGAATCAATTATATCTTTTGGGTTAAGCGAACATTTGGTTTCTGTTTTTGTGCGCAGGTTTTTTATTGTAATTTTCTGATTTTGCCTTTCATCATCCAGATAAAAAAGTACATAGTCCATATTTTTCTTTAATGCAGATTCTATTTGTTTAGAGATGTTTGCAGGATTATAATTCAGTTCAATATTTAATTTAAAACCTTTTTCATATGATTCTTTGTGTAAATCACTTTCAAGGATAAAAACTTCAGACTGATTGCTTAAAAGCGTTAATGAGATTTTTCTAGAAATTGCTCCTTTCGTTACAAGTACTAGTCTTTCTAATCCTGCTGCAAAGCCATAACCGGGAGTTTGTGGTCCCCCTAAATGTTCAACAAGATCATCATATCTTCCACCTGCACATATTGTAGATTGCCCTTTTAAAATTTCATCATTTGAAATAATTTCAAAAACAAAATCATTATAATAATCAAGTCCTCTTACCAGATTAGGATTTGTGACAATATTTTGAATTTCTCTTTGTTCTTTTGTCTTATATAAACCAAATAGTGTTTTTATTTCCTCCCACCTTTTAAGTGAAGGATCTGATAAAAATTCATATGGTTTTTTTGCCCCTGCATAGATTTCCTGATCTGCCTTTACTTTACAGTCAAGCATTCTGAGAGGATTTTGTTCATATCTTGTTTTGCAGTCATTACAAAGATCGTCTAAAAATCCTTTTGTATATTTCTGGAAATATTCTTTATATCTTTTCCTTGAATCTAAATCTCCAAGCGAATTTATTTCTATCCTGAAATCAATTCCTAGCTCGATAAATATATGATAAAGCATAAAAATGGATTCAACTTCGCATGAAACAGAATTTTCCCCGAGCACTTCAACGTCTATTTGGTGAAATTGTCTGTATCGTCCGGCTTGTGGTCTTTCATATCTGAACATTGGTCCATGAGTCCAGAGTTTTACTGGTTTTGGTTCCCTGCTAAGACCATTTTCAATATAGGCTCTGATAATTCCTGCTGTTGCTTCAGGTCTTAGGGTAAGCGATCTTTCAGACCTATCCAGGAAAGTGTACATTTCTTTGTTTACTATGTCAGAACTTTCGCCCACACTTCTTTGGAAGAGTTCTGTATTTTCAAATATGGGGATTTCCATAAACTGGAATGAATAATATTCCAGATGTTTTCTGAAAACATCAATTATTTTTTGCCATTTTTGAGAATCCTTTGGCAAAATATCCTGTGTTCCTCTTGGTGATTGGTATTTCATGTGATGATTTTTATATATAAGCACACACAACGATATAAATTATATTACAAGTGAGAGTTTGTCTACCGACAAACTCGAATGTCGTTAAGGATCTGCCACGAAATAGCGAAGTGATCTGCATAGCAGTCACTGAGCGTTGTAAAAAAATCTACCTAAGTTTAAGCTTCTTTGATATAAATGTCATAAAAAAATAAAATAAGAGCCCTGAAATCACATTTTGTAATGAAGAGATAAATAAAATGGATGTAATTTTACCAAAGCCAATTTTAATTTCCGGGGAACTATACTGGAAATAATTTAATAATTCACA